>CAZCAJ010000157.1:0-1689 GCA_964496645.1 uncultured Opitutaceae bacterium | reverse complement strand
TGATTTCGAGTCAGGCGCATTCGACCACTCTGCCACCTCTCCTAATGGGATCCGATCTGCGGAAAGTTGACCTGAATGGACCATTCCCGGGCTAGGTCAAGAGGGATGCTTGCCCCTCAGGCGTTCTCGTCGCCCGGCCCGTGTGCGCCTGGATCCTTGTTGGCCGGAAGGTGCATGGGGAAGAGCGCGTAGTACTGCATGAGCCACCAGCTCCGCGAGGAGCGGTAGAAGAGCAGCGGGAACCCGATGGACCCGCCGCCGGCGAGGACGATCGCTGTCGTCGTGCTAATGGCGCCCTTGTAGGCGAGCAGCATCACGGGTGTCAGGAAGCACACGAGGGTTACGCCGTAGTTGAGAGACATCGATCCGAGAAAAAAACCCTCGTCGCGCTCGAACCGGAGCCCGCACCTCGGGCACTCCCTGTTGACCTCGAACAGGGAGCCCTCCCTGAACAGCGTTCGGCCCCCGCAGTTCGGGCAGCGGTTGGTCAGCCCCCGCGCGACGACCTGGAGCCGGGTGACCTTCATAGCAGCGCCCCTGCGCCGGCGCTCACGAGCCCAGCTGGAAGCGGACGAACCTGCGGATCTGGATGTTCTCGCCCGTCTTGGCGATCGCCTCGGTAAGGACATCCTTCACCGTCTTCTCGGGGACTTTCACAAACGACTGGTCGACGAGGCAGACCGTAGAGTAGAACCTCTCGAGCTTCCCTTCGACGATCTTCTGGACGGCCGCCGGAGGCTTGCCCTGGACCTGCGCCAATGCGATTTCGCGCTCCTTCGCAAGATCCGCCTCGGGCACCTGGTCGCGCGAGACATAGAGGGGGCTCGTCGCCGCGATCTGGAGGCACAGGTCCCGGACGAACGTCTTGAACCCGTCGTTCCTCGCGACAAAGTCGGTCTCGCAGTTGACCTCGATCAGGACGCCGACCTTTCCGCCGACGTGGATGTAGCTCTCGATCAGGCCCTCCTTGGTCGTGCGTTCGGCCTTCTTCGCGGCGGAGGCGGCGCCCCTCTTCCGGAGGATCGTGATCGCCTCCTCGGCGTTGCCGTTGGCCTCGACGAGGGCCTTCTTGCAGTCCATCAGGCCCGCGCCCGTGCGGCCGCGCAGCTCGTTGACCATTTGCGCTGAGATGGGGGCGCTCATGTCATTCAGCCTTGACCGGGGCCTTGCGCGGGCGGATCGGCTTCCTCTTGGCGATCGTCTCGGCGTCCAGGGCCGCGATGTCGATCGGGATGTCGATCCTCGAGAGGTCTATCTCGCCCGTCACCGTGGTCGGCGCCGCAGGCTCCGCAGGCTCGGCGGCGGCCTGCGCGGCAGCCTTGGCCTCGGCCCCGCGTTGCGCCCGGCGCGACTCTCGCTGCGAAAGGCCGGACTGGATCGCGGCCACGACCGTGTCCACGATGATCCGGACGGACTTGACCGCGTCGTCGTTCCCGGGAATCGGATACGTAACGAGAAACGGGTCCGAGTTCGTGTCGACAAGGGCGACGGAGGGGATCGCGCAGCGCGTGGCCTCGGCCACCGCGATCTTCTCGTGACCCACGTCGACGATGAAGAGCGCGGCCGGCAGCCCGCCCATCTCCACTATCCCGTTGAAGTTGCGCTGCATCCGGCCCATCTCGCGCTTGATGGCCGACTCCTCCTTGCGGGGAAGCTTGGAGAGCTCGCCGCTCGTCTCCATCTGCTGGT
>CAZCAJ010000156.1:0-1696 GCA_964496645.1 uncultured Opitutaceae bacterium | reverse complement strand
AGGCAGGCGTCCCGGTTGAAGTCGGCGGAGTAGGCCGTGGTGGCGATGATGATCGTGCGCTGCGTCGAGGGCTCCACCGCGCGGTAGCGCGCCGCGACCTCGGTGCCGACCAGGCCGGGCAGGTTCCAGTCGAGGAAGGCAACGTCGTAGTGGCTCGCCTTCAGCCGCTCGAGGGCCGTGGGCCCGTCGTTGACGACGTCCGACTGGATGTCGAGCTTGCGCAGCATGGCCTGCATGGCGATGACGTTGTAGTCGATGTCCTCGACGATCAGCGCGCGAAGCGGCGCCGCCCGGCGCACGACCGGGGCCTCGGCCTTTCCCGTGTCGCGCAGCGTCACGAACGGGATCTCGGCCCAGAAGCAGGACCCTTCGCCCGGCTTGGACTCGACGCCGACCCTTCCACCCATCTTGCCCGCAAGGAGCCGGCAGACGGCGAGGCCGAGCCCCGTCCCGCGTATGTTGCCCGTCCGCGCCGACTCGAGCCTGGTGAACTTCGTGAACAGGGTCGCGATCTCCGCCTCCGTCATGCCCGGGCCCTGGTCGCGCACAAAGAAGCGCACGCGGCCGTGGACCTCGGCCGACGCGCCGACTTCGATGGGCTTGCCCGCGCCGAACTTGAGGGCGTTGGTGAGGTAGTTGAGCACGATCTGCTGCACGCGGGCAGAGTCGCCCACGAGCTGCGCCGGCACGTCCGGCGCGATCGAGATGGTGATCTCGGTCCCGATGGCGCGCGCGTTCATCGTGACCATCGATACGCACTGCTCCAAGAGGACGCGCAGGGAGAACGGCGCGGAGCGCAGCTCCATCTTGCCGGCCTCGATCTTGGAGAAGTCGAGCACGTCGTCGACCAGCGTCGCAAGGAGCGTGGCGCAGCTGTTGATGGAGTCCGCGAGGTAGCGCTGGCGCTTGTCGAGCACCGTCTCTTCGAAGGCCAGCGCGAGGCCGAGGATGCCCGAGATCGGGTTGCGAATCTCGTGGCTCATGTTGGCTAGGAACTCGGACTTCGCCTCGTTCGCCTTCTCCAGCTGTTCCGTCTTCTTCTTGACAAGGGCCTCAAGCCGGGCGTTCTGCCGGCGCAGGAATGCGAGACGCCACTGGAACGCCCCGAAGAAGGCGGCCGCTACCAGAAGCCCGAAGGACGCGAGGGCGGGGAAGGTCTTGTACCACGGGGGAAGGACCGTGAACCTCCACACCGTGGCCGGGCTGACAAGCCCGGCGTCGTTGATCACCCGCGTGGAGAACGCATACGAGGCATCCTGGAGCCCGGCGAGGTCAAGGTGGTTGCTGTTGGTGGGCGCGGACCACTCGTTTGTGCCGCCCGAGAGCCTCGTCTGAAACCGGACGGACTCGCGCCGGCCAAACTCCATTGCCGAGAAATCGAAGCTAACGGAATTCCTGTTCGCCGGGATTTTTGCGCCCGCGGCCACGTTTGCGCGCACAACTGGCGCCCGGGGCGCGCCGACGGCCTCGAGCTGGTCGGGAACAAGGCGCATGAGCCCTTCGCTGCCGGCCACCCACACTATACCGCGCGAGTCGACATAGAGCGATCGGAGTTCGCCGAGCCGAGCCAGGCCGGGAACGGCAAACGGGCTCCACGATGCGTCGCCTCCGGTCTTTGCCGAGAGCCTGCCTATAATGGGCAACCTCGGGCCATCGGCAAATGGGCTTTCGAACGTGACCCAGACGGCGCCAGAGG
>CAZCAJ010000155.1:0-1723 GCA_964496645.1 uncultured Opitutaceae bacterium | reverse complement strand
CAGCGGTAGGCGTCGGCGGGCGTGCACACGATGGGCTCGCCGCGGACGTTGAAGCTCGTGTTGATCATCACGGGGCAGCCGGTGAGGGCCGCGAACGCCTCGAGGAGGCCGAACAGCCTCGGGTTGCGCTCGCGGTCCACCGTCTGGATCCGGGCTGTGTTGTCGACGTGCGTGACCGCCGGCACGACGGAGCGGACCCCGCGGATCCTTTCCAGGCCCGCGCCGCCCGGGGCGCCGGCGTCCGGAGCCAGCCGCTTGTCGCCGCGGACGGGGGCCACGAGGAGCATGTACGGGCTCTCCTGGCCGGGGTTCAGCTCGAAGTACTCGTGGGCCCGGTCGCGAAGGACGGCGGGGGCGAACGGCCGGAACGACTCGCGGTGCTTCACCTTGAGGTTCATCACGCTCTGCATCGCGGGGCTACGCGCGTCGCCGAGGATGCTTCGGGCGCCCAGCGCCCTCGGGCCGAATTCCATCCGCCCCTGCATCCACCCGACCACCCTGCCGTCCGCGATGAGCCTCGCGACCTCCTCCGAGAGCCCGCTTCCTCCGGCGAAGCGCCGGTAGACCGCCCCCTTCCCGCGAAGGACGGCCTCGGCCTCGTCGGCCGAGTATGCGGGCCCAAGGAGGGAGGCCCGCTGGCTGTCGGATTCCTGGGGAACCCGCTCGTTCTCAAGGAGCTGGTACCAGACGAACAACGCTGCGCCCAGCGCTCCGCCGGCGTCGCCCGACGCCGGCTGGATCCAGAGCCTGCGGAACGGGGACTCGCGCAGCAGCCTTCCGTCCGCCACGCAGTTGAGCGCGACGCCGCCGGCGAGGCAGAGATTCTCGGAGCCGGTCAGCCCGTGCAAGTGGGCGGCCATCCGAAGCATCACGAGCTCGGTCACGCCCTGGATCGAGGCGGCGAGGTCGCACTCGCGCTGCGTGATCGGGGACTCGGGCCGGCGCGGGGGGCCCCCGAACAGCCGGTCGAACCTGCGCGAGGTCATCGTCAGGCCGGCGCAGTAGTCGAAGTACGACAGGTCAAGGCGGAATGAACCGTCCTCCTTTAGGTCCATGAGCTTCTCGAGGATCAGGCTCTCGTACCGCGGCGCGCCGAATGGCGCCAGGCCCATGAGCTTGTACTCGCCGCTGTTGACCCTGAAGCCGCAGAAGTACGTGAACGCCGAGTAGAGGAGGCCCAGCGAGTGGGGGAACCTCAGCTCGTGGCTGAGCTCGATCCTGTTGCCGCGCCCGTGGCCCAGGCAAGCGGTGGCCCATTCCCCGACCCCGTCGATGGTCAGGATCGCGGCCTCCTCGAACGGCGACGGGAAGAAGGCGCTCGCCGCGTGGGATTCGTGGTGTTCCGGGAAGACGTACCGCTTGGCGTAGCCGCCGCCCAGGCCGCGGCTCATCTGGCTAGGCAGCCGGAGCTTTTCATGGACCCACAGGGGCATGGCCATGAGGAACGAGCGGAACCCCGCCGGCGCGACCGCAAGGTAGGTCTCGAGCAGCCGATCGAACTTGAGGAACGGCTTTTCGTAGAAGACCACGTGGTCGATGTCCGCGGGCCCTAGGCCGGCCTCCGCCAGGCAGTAGGCGATCGCATGGCGCGGGAATCCGTGGTCGTGCTTCACGCGCGTGAAGCGCTCCTCCTGCGCGGCTGCGACGATGCGCCCGTCGACCACCAATGCGGCCGCCGAGTCGTGGTAGTAGGCGGACAGGCCCAGGATCGCGTTCATCGCCG
>CAZCAJ010000154.1:0-1948 GCA_964496645.1 uncultured Opitutaceae bacterium | reverse complement strand
TAGTAGCTGCGGATCTCGGCGGTGACCGCCCCGACGAGCTGCTTGTCGCAGCCCTCGACCTTCAGCTTGGTGCCGTCCGTCACGGTGATCTTGATGCCGTCCGGGATGTCCATGAGGAGCGGATGCGAGTAGCCGAGCGACAGGTCGAGCTGCTTGCCCTTGAGGTTGGCCTTGAAGCCGACCCCCTGGATCTCAAGGTCCTTCGAGTAGCCGACGGTGACGCCCTTCACCATGCCCGCTATGATCGAGCGGGCGGTGCCGTACATCGCGTTGGCGAAGCGCGAGTCCCCGACGGGGGCCACGACCACCCGCTTCTCGTCGATGGCGATCGTCACGACGGGCGCGAATGTCTTCTGTACCTTGCCCCTGGGCCCCTCGACGGAGACGGTCGTGTCCCTGATGTCGACCTTGACCTTCTCGGGGATGGGAACGGGTTGTTTGCCGATGCGGCTCATGTTGGTTGCTCCTTACCAGACGTTACAGATCAGTTCGCCGCCCGCCTTGTTTCGGCGGCAGTCGGCGTCCTTCATCACGCCCATCGAGGTCGAGATGATGCTAATCCCGAGGCCGTTCAGGACCCGCGGTATGTCGGTGTAGCCGAAATAGAGCCGGCGGCCGGGCGTCGAGGCCCGGTTCAGCCCGCTGATGGCGGGCGTGCCGTCAACGTACTTCATCTTGATGACGAGGGTCCTGTGACCCTGCGCGTCGACGCCCTCCGAGAAGTCGGAGACGAAGCCCTCGGCCTTGAGGATCGCGGCGATGCTCTCCTTGATCTTCGAGTGCGGGACTGGGCATTCCGGGAGGCGGGCCTTGCTCGCATTGCGCAGGCGCGTTAGGAAGTCGCTGATCGGGTCGGTCATGGCGGATGTTGTGGGATTTTTGGGGCGGCGCGGGTCATATCCGACTCCCGCGCGCCGGGCGGTTCACCAGGATGATTTGATTATGCCGGGGATCTTGCCCGACAGGGCGAGCTCGCGGAACTGGATGCGCGACACCCCGAACTTGCGCTTGTAGCCGCGCGGGCGCCCGCTCATCGAGCACCGGTTGCGGATGCGGATCCTGGAGGAGTTCTTGGGCAGCCTCTGCAGCTTCGTCTGCGCCGCGAAGAACTGGACGTCCGTCGTCGCGGGGTTGGCGAGGATCGCCTTCAACTCGGCGCGGACCTTGGCGTATTTCTCGACAAGCCGCTTGCGCTTCTCGTTGCGTTGGATTTCGGAGGTCTTCGGCATGGCTCTGTCGGGTTCAGGCGGCGGTGGCTGTCTTGGTTTCAGTGCGGCGGAAAGGCATGCCGAGGAGCCGGAGGAGATCCCGTCCCTCGTCGTCGGTCCCGGCTGTGGTCACGATCGTTATGTCCAGGCCCATGCCCTTCTTGACGTGCTCGACCGAGATCTCCGGGAAGATGGTGAAGTCGGTGATCCCCAGGTTGTAGTTGCCCTGGCCGTCCAGCTTCGGGGAGACGCCGCGGAAGTCGCGGATGGTCGGCAGCGCGACCGCCAGGAGCCCGTAGAGGAACTCCCACATCCGGTCGCCGCGCAGCGTCACGTGGCAGCCGACGATCTGGCCCTCCTTCAGCTTGAAGTTCGAGATGGCCTTGCGGGTCTTGCTGAGGACCGGCTTCTGCCCGGCGATCAGGCCCAGGTCGCGCTTGACGTCGGCGATGTGGTTCTTGTCGGCCTCGGAGTCGATGCCCGTGTTGAGGTTGATCTTAACGAGCTTGGGGACCTCGTGCTTGTTCTTGTAGCCGCGCAGCCTGACGAGCTCGGGGAACACCTGCTCGGTGTAGATCTTCTTCAGTGTGGGGACGGTCTTCATTTTATTTCGCCTTCCCGCGCTTGCTTGCGTCGTAAACCGACTTGAGCATCAGGTTCGAGATGTGGACGGAGCCCTCCCGCTCGACGATGGCGCCCTGGGGGTGCTCCTGGGACTTCTTCATGTGGCGCTTGATCAG
>CAZCAJ010000153.1:0-2039 GCA_964496645.1 uncultured Opitutaceae bacterium | reverse complement strand
GTCCCCGGTCCCGATCCAAGGACAGGCATCATCGAGCAGTTTGACGGCTACCTCGGGCTTCGTGAATCGACCGTCGACGAGCTCAAGGCCAAGATGGCCCACCCAAACGAGTACCTGGGCGCCGGACAGGGGCTGGCGGTGCCTACCAAGATCATCAAGCAGGCCGACGTCGTGATGATGCTCAACCTTTTCAGGACCCGCTTCTCATCCAGGATCAAGAAGCTGAACTGGGAGTACTACGAGCCGCGCACCGAGCACGGCTCCAGCCTGAGCGCCTGCGCGTACGCCATGGTGGCGGCCGAATTTGGCAACCTCGACTTCGCCTATAAGTACTTCCTCAAGACGGCGAAGATTGATCTAGAGGCCAAGTACAAGGTGTATGTGGGAAGCGTCTTCATGGGCGGTTCACACCCCGCCGCGAACGGTGGCGCTTGGATGACAGCGGTCCTCGGATTCGGCGGCGTGCAGGCTGATGAGAAGAGGATCGCAATCAATCCGCGGCTCTGCCGGAAGTGGAAACGCCTGAATTTCCATCTCGCCTACAAGGGTGACGATTTCCGGATGAATATCACGAAAACCTCGGTGGCCATCGCCTCTTCGAGGGCGAATTCGCGCACACATACCATCCTCGTGGAGGGCAGGCCGGTGAAATGCAGACCGGGCAAACTGGCGACGATCAGATATCGGCAGGCGAGATAGATCCGCCCCCAAGGGCCAAGTCTCGGCATCTAGACACCAACCCCTATGACTCCATCCATCATACGGCGGGCGCTCGTCCTCTTGAGCGCCACTTGCGCGTGCGAGGCGTCGGCGAAAGTCGGAGCGGATATGCCCTGGACCACCTATGAGGCCGAAGGCATGAAGACCACCGGTCTTGTACTCGGTCCAAGATATGACCCAAACTTGGTCGAGACCGAATCGTCTGGACAGAAGTGCGTGAAGCTTGCTGCCGCCGGAGACTTCCTGGAATTCACCGCGGGGGCAAAGGCCAATGCGCTGGTGATCCGCTACAGCCTTCCCGATGCCAAGGAAGGAGGCGGAATAAACGCCGGGCTCGATCTCTATGTCAACGGGGCGAAGGTTAGGGCGCTGGCCCTTACTTCCAGGTATTCATGGCTTTACGGGCGATACCCTTTTTCGAACCAACCCGCAGAGGGCAAGCCCCGCAACTTTTACGACGAGCTCCGGGTCAAGGGCCTGAAGATTGGCAGGGACGACGTGATCCGGCTTCAGCGAGCCGATGCCGACGCGGCGTATTGCATTGTCGATCTCGTCGACCTCGAGGATGTCCCCGGCCCGTTGCCAGCCCCTGCGAACGGGCTGTCTGTCCTCGATTTTGGGGCGGATCAGAGAGGCGAATTGGACGCCACGAGCGCCCTGCGGAAATGCGTCGCGGAAGCCCAGAAGCAGGGTAGGCCGGTCTGGGTGCCAGCCGGCGATTACAAGCTGACCGGCGAGATACTGGTCCCGTCCTCCGTGACGGTCCAGGGCGCGGGCATGTGGCACACGACCTTTGTCGGGGACAGCTCGCTGTACGAACAGTCGGCGCGACGCGTGCGGTTCAAGCTCGCCGGGCGAAACATCCACCTGGCCGATTTTTCGGTCATTGGCCGGCTGAATTACCGCAATGACAACGAGCCGAACGACGGAATCGTCGGCGCCGGAATAGCTGACTCGTCCGTGTCGAACGTCTGGCTGGAACACACCAAGGTCGGCATCTGGATCTACAACGGCGTGAACCTCCTGATCAAGGGCTGCCGATTCCGCGATCTGATCGCCGACGGCGTGAATCTCTGCGTCGGCACCAGCGGAACCGTCATCCAAAACTGCACCGCCCGTGGCACGGGGGACGACTGTTTCGCAATTTGGCCCGCGGCCTCAGACCAGGGATTCGTTGGGCAAGGACCGCGGTCGGGAGACAACGTGATTCGCCGGTGCACGGGCCAGCTGACGTTCCTCGCGAATGGAGCCGCGATCTACGGCGGGGCCAACAATAGAATCGAGGATTGCCGCTTCACCGACATCGGTACCGGGTGCGG
>CAZCAJ010000152.1:0-2060 GCA_964496645.1 uncultured Opitutaceae bacterium | reverse complement strand
GTTACCCGCGCCTTGGGATCAAAGAACTTGGAGCGACGACCAGGCCCCAAAGCTAAGGGGTCCACCATGCCGGAATCGCGGGCTGCCTGCAAGCCCGATAGCGGCGCGCCAACCGCCCCGCCCGCCGCGGAACCGCGCGGTCACGAGTCCCAGTAGACCATCTTGCCGCACTGGTCGCAAAGGACGAACTCCGTGTCAGTCGACTTCCCGCGGGCCGCGGACTCCACCTCGCTCGAGACCTTGAGGTGGCAGCCGCCGCACTTTCCGCCCCTGATAGCCACCACCGCGGGCATGCCCCGTGACGCCGCCCGGTCGTAGGCCTCCAGGGCGCCCCCTGGGACGGGGGTTCGGCCCGCGGCTGCGTCGGCGATCGCCGCCTTCAACTCGGCGGCAAGGGCCACCTCCCGCTCCCTGTACATCTGGATGCGCGCCTCGTGGCCCGAGATGTTCTGGTTGAGCGTCGCCTCGGCGGCCGTGAACCGCTTCCTCGCCTCGTCGATCGCATACATCGTCTCAAGCTCCCGGACCTCGAGCTCGTCTATCTGCTTCTGGACGCCATCGATCTCGTGGCCGAGCGCCTGGTACTCGTCGTTCTTCTTGACGGAGAGCTGCTGGGTCTTGTACCGGCCGAGCTGCTCCTCGGCCGAGCTGATGTCGGTCTCCAGGAGCTTCTTCTTGGCCTCGAGCTCCCGAAGCTCTCCCTTTGACGAATCGATGGCCGCCCTCTCGGCCGCGATCCTCTGCTCGACGGCGGCGATCTCCCGGGGGACCGCCCTGAGCTGGGCCTCCACGCCATGCCTTCTTGTGTCGAGATCCTGCAGGTTGAGGAGCAGTTCGATCGTCGGACTCGGCATGGACCCTTCATTCTGCCACCTGCAATCCCCCGGTCAACCCCATCCTCTGGACGCCCGATTGCGGGTGCGAACCAGGCGCGGAATCCGGCCCAGACGACCGGCCCGGCCTCCCTTTTTCAGATCGCGCAGGGCCCTTACCCAGCAGGGGGATACCGGGTCCCCGCAGGCGGGGCCGTGGCGGCCGGTTATTGGCCCCAATTTGGCCATATTTTTCCCAAGAAAACCCTCGCGTGCCCAACCGTTTTCGGAACAGAATTATCCTTTCATATCCGCACCCTCCCGACCCGTTCATGGCCGACCAAAACCACCCGCACGCAGCCTCGAATTCACAGGTTGGCGCCGAATCCTACGACGCCTCAAAGATACAGAAACTCGAGGGCCTCGAGGGGGTGCGCAAGCGCCCGGACATGTACCTCGGCGACACGAACGAGCGGGGCCTGCACCACTGCGTCTTCGAGCTCGTCGACAACTCCGTCGACGAGGCGCTCGCCGGGTACGCCACGGCGATCTCGGTCACGATCCACCTCGACGGCTCGTGCTCCGTCGAGGACGACGGGCGCGGGATCCCGGTGGACCCGCACCCGGTCTACAAGATTCCTGCGCTTGAGCTGGTCCTGACGAGCCTGCACGCAGGCGGGAAGTTCGGGAAGGGCGCGTACCAGGTCTCGGGCGGGCTACACGGGGTCGGCGCGAAGTGCGTCAACGCCGTGTCGGAGTGGCTGGAGGCCGAGGTGCGCCGGGCGGGCAAGGTCTACCAGATGCGCTTCGAGCAGGGAAAGACGACCCAGAAGATGATGGTGATCGGCGACACGCGCAAGAACGGCACGAAGATCACTTTCAAGCCCGATCCCGAGATTTTCCTCACCACGCGCGAGTTCCAGTACGACATCCTCGCCGGGCGCCTGCGCGAACTGGCCTTCCTGAACCCCGGCATCAGGATCGAGTTGTCGGATGAGCGGGTCCAGAAGGGCGACAAATTCTTCTTCAGGGACGGAATTACCGAGTTTGTGCGGTTCCTGAACCAGAACAAGGTGGTCCTCCACGACAAGCCGATCACGTTCTCGGACGCGGTCGCAAGCGACGACCCCTCAAAGGCGGCCACCGCCGTCGACGTCTCGATTCAGTACAACGACGGGTACAACGACCAGGTCTTCGCCTACGCCAACTCGATCTACAACCTCGAGGGCGGCACGCACCTGTCGGGTT
>CAZCAJ010000151.1:0-2210 GCA_964496645.1 uncultured Opitutaceae bacterium | reverse complement strand
AGATGCTGGTCCAGTGCCACTGGTGGGGGTTCAGGATCGGCGAGATCTCGTGCCCGACCAAGTACTTCGCCGAGGCGTCCTCGATTGGGTTTTGCCGGAGTCTGAAGTACGGGATTGGGACTCTCGGCGTGAGCTTGGACTGCCTTCTCTGCAGGATGGGCCGGAGGCCCCCAAGATACCTGGACCGCGGCTCAGCGCCGGCATCCGCGCTCTCGGTCGATTCGGTGCGGGAGCGGATCTCAGAGACCAATATCAACGCCTGACGTCCGGCGCGCCGAGTGCTCGGGCCCGCTCGGGCGGGTCAGGATTTCGAATTCGGATGGTCGGCGGTTACCGTGAACACAATGGGCACCTGCATATGTGTGTTCACCTTCCTGCCGGCCACCTGGCCCGGCTCGAATCTCCACTGGCTGACCGCCTCGACCGCCGATCTTGCGAATTCAGGACGGGAGGATTTCAGCGCGTAGGCGTTTCGCACGGCGCCGGCCGGATCGACAATGAAGTCGACGGTCACCTCGGCATTGACGCCCTGGGCGTGCATGTCGGCGGGATAGACCGGCCTCACTTGCAGGAGCACCTTGGGCAGCACGTCGAGCTTGGTCATGTCGAATGTCTGGCCGGCCGGCGCCTCGGGCTTCGAGGGAGCCGTGGCGTCGGGGGAGGGGCCCGCGAAGCCGCTCAGCACGGCGACGAGGCAGGCGGCGGACAGGGCGATCGTCTTCATGGAGGGGGACTCGGTCTTTGATTGGGGATTGAGGATGGATCTGATTCG
Source organism: uncultured Opitutaceae bacterium (assembly GCA_964496645.1). Taxonomy (GTDB): domain Bacteria; phylum Verrucomicrobiota; class Verrucomicrobiia; order Opitutales; family Opitutaceae; genus Palsa-1447. The sequence continues at coordinate 1,438 of CAZCAJ010000151.1, read as the reverse complement.
GGAGGAGATGGAATGGCCGGTCGCGCCTGTGAGGCTGGCGTCCAGCGGGCCGAGCGAGAGGCGTACGGTCTTGAGAATGCCGTCCGCGTAGTCCTGCGGCGCCCCGGTGAGGCGGATGACCTCCTCGTCGCAGGCCCTCTCGGTCTCCAGTGCGACCGAGCGGCAGAGAAGCCAGACGACGGGATTGTGCCAGAAGACGGCGAGGAGGCAGGTGCGGAGCGCGCCCCAGAGATGGTCCCGCCGCCTCAGGTGGACGAGTTCGTGGACGAGGATCGATTCGAGCTCTCCTGGCGTCAGGCTGTCCTCGAGAGAGCTCGGAAGCACGAGCAGCGGTGCGAATAGCCCGAGGATGCCGGGCCCCTCCGAATCCGAGGGGACAACCACGGCGGGAGTGGAATCCACGCCGGCCACCACCGCCGCCGCCGCCAGGCGGCGTGACAGGCCCTCGGGCACGGGCCGGGCGCGCGCCACCAGTTCCCTGCGGAAGGCAACGGCCTTGAGGACCCACCGGACAAGCAGGATGGAGCTCACGACCACCCAGATGCCCAGGAGGCCGTCCACGAGAACGGCGGGGAGCGGGTGATGCGTCGCCGTCGCCATCGAGAGGAAACGGTAACCGGGAAGCGCGCCGACGAGGGCGCCCGGCGGTCTTGCGGCAAGCCGCTCGACCATCCTCTCGACTCCGCCAAGCAGCGGCGCGAGCACCACTGCAGGGACCGCGAACTTGAGGAGGCCGACCCACCCGAGCGCGCGGCGCAAATCTGCCGAGGCAGCCCGGCACGCGACGATGATCCCCAGCACGACCAGTCCGACCAGGCTCGACTCCCAGACATGGGCGAGGGCCCCGCGAAACAGCGAGTTTGCCGAGAAGGCAAGGATCGACGGGATCATGGATTCACGGCGCAGGGCCGGCCCGACCAGACTTGGACTGCCTCTCAAGCTCCTTCAGGTCGCGGAGCGAGAGCCTTCCGGACTCGAACAGATGGGCGACCAAGGCCTCCGGGGACCCGCCAAATGTGCCCAGAAAATCATCGATCAGGTTCCCGACCGTGGCCTTTCGGCTGACAATCGGCCGGAATATGTGGGCGTTTCCGATCTTCTTCACCCTCTCGACGGCGCCCTTCTCCTCCAGGCGGTAGACGATCGTCTGGACCGTCGTGTATTCGGGGCGCCTGTCCTCCGGCAGGCTCTCCTGGATCTCGCGGATCGAGGCCGAGCCAAGCCTCCAGAGCGCTTCAAGCAGCTCCATTTCCAGGCGGGTCGGCTTTACCGGCTTTTTCACGCTCTTCGCAGTAGGTTGTAGTAATATCTACTACAGGCGTAGTAGATAGCAAGCGGAAAAGTGCGAACGCCCGGCGCAGGCGGATCGGCCACACTGCCCCGCGGGTCGGAAACCGCCTGTCCGGCACAGGCTCCGCCAAGGTGAATATTCTCGCAT
>CAZCAJ010000150.1:0-2568 GCA_964496645.1 uncultured Opitutaceae bacterium | reverse complement strand
GAGGGTCTTGATCCGGTAGCGCATCAGCTCGACCGCCTTCTCCGGGTAGGTGTGGATGAAGAATGGGAACATGAACATCTCCGTGTCCCAGAAGATCGCCCCCTTGTAGACCTGGCCCGAGAGGGCGCGCGCCGGTATTGAGTTGGCGCTGCCCTTGACCGGGGCGACCATCAGCAGCTGCAGGATGCTGTAGCGAAGCGCGAGCTGCGCCTCGTCGTCGCCCTCGATCGCAACGTCGCACCGCTGCCATTTCTCCCTCCACTTGGCGTTGTGGCCGGCGAGGCAGCCGTCGTATCCGAGCGACCTCGCCCGCTGGACGGCCTCGACCGCCGCCTCCGCCACCGAGCCCCGGACGGCGTCGTTGTCGGTGAAGACCGCGAAATACTTGTGGAAGGTGTAGGTCTTCCGTGCCTCGGCGCGCAGGCGGACCACGCGCAGGCTGCGGTTTCCCCTGGACTGGTAGGTCACCCCTCCAAAGTCGATGTCGGCAGTCTCGGCGACCGCCACGCGCTTGGAGGACTCGTTTGCCCGGCCCTCCACAAGCAGGACCGAGTCCCGCCTTGTCGCCGCGAGGCCGAGGAGATGCGGGCCGTTCAGGTCCCAGATGTTGCCGTCGATGCCGGTGCGGACCGTCACCGTGGCCGCCCTGCTGCAGGTGAAGCTGAAACGGATGACCCCGAGGTTCGGCGTCTCGGCGCTAAGGAAGCGCGCGGAACGCACGGTCAGGGTCGTCCCCTTGGAAGCGAATGAGGTCTGCCTTTCAAAGAGCGCGTTGCCAAACCGCAGCGTCTGCCGGTGCCGCGTAACCTTGTCGCCCAGCGCGGAAAGTTCCGCGCCGCCGAGCGAGACGCTCGTGAAGCCGCCATTCGGGGCATTGATGGGCTCGCGCCAGGCCGAGCCGACGCGGTCGAAGATCCCGGCGAGGGTGATGCCCACCAGCTGCTCCGAGGTGAATTCATCAAGGGTGCCGCGGTAGCCCATGTAGCCGTTGGCTATCTGGTAGACGTTTCCGCGCCTCATGATGGTCTCCTTGCCATCGGTATGCTCGGATGTGCTTATTGACCAGAGGTCCTTCATAGAGTGCTACGCCGGCGTCCTCTCGTCCTTGACCCGGAGCATGAGCCCGGCGGCGACGATCATCGACACGCCGCCCATCACGATCGCATCGATGGCGTGCCCGTGGAAGACGGTGCGCACCAGCAGGCCCAGAAGCGCCGCCGCGAGGATCTGCGGGATGACGATGAAGAAATTGAACATCCCCATGTAGACTCCCATCTTCCGGTACGGCACGACGCTGCTGAGGATCGCGTACGGCATGGTCAGAAGGCTCGCCCAGGCGATCCCCAGCGCGCACATGGACACGACGAGCATCTCGGGCTGTTTGAAGGCATGCATCGAGCACAGCCCGGCGCCTCCGATCACGAGGCAGGCGATGTGCGTCGTCACGCGGCTCGTCAGCCTGGCGATCACCGGCAGAAGGAAAGCCACGAGCGCCGCCACCCCGTTGTAGACCGACATCAGGACGCCCACCCAGTTGGCGCCCGCGTTGTACGCCTCGCTCGTCGGGTCGCTGCTCCCGAAGTGGTAGCTCGTGACCGCCGAGGTCGCGTAGATGAAGAAGGCGAACAGCGCGAACCAGGTGAAGAGCTGCGCAAGTGCGAGCTGCCGCATGGCGCCCGGCATGTTGTTCAGGTCGTAGACCAGCTCTACTAGGCCCTTCTTCTTTCCGGCGGCGAACCGCGCTGCCGCCACCATCTGCACGACCCCGTAGAAGCCGGCCCCGAACGACAGGATGTAGAGGGCCTTGTCCCAGGCAAGGTGCCGGATGGCGAAGCTGGCCGCCAGGCCCCCCAGGAGCAGCAGCGCGCCGACGCCGTAGTATTTCTTCGAATCCAGCGTGACCTCCGGGTCCCCGGCATCCTCGCCGCCGGCGGCCCGCGCATGGAACGACTCCTGCTCCTCCGGCGAGTATTCCCTCACCGTGAAGATGGTCCATAGGACGGTGGCGAGGTACACGGCGCCCCCCAGGTAGAACGACCACTTCACAGTGGCGGGGACCTGTCCCTGCGGCGCGGTGTTCGCGAAATGGAACCACCGCGTCAGCAGGAACGGCATGAGCGAGCCGACGACGGAGCTGGCGCCGATGAAGAAGGTCTGGACCGCGAATCCGGTCGTCCGCTGCTCGTCGGGAAGCATGTCGCCCACGAAGGCCCGCATGGGCTCCATCGTGACGTTGATCGAGGCATCCATTATCCAGAGCATGCCCGCGGCAAACCACAGCCCCGGGGAATTGGGCATGACGAGGAGCGCCAGCGACGCCAGGATGGCGCCGACGAGGAAGTAGGGCTTTCGGCGGCCCAGGCGGTTCCAGGTCTTGTCGCTCATGTAGCCGATGACCGGCTGCACCAGGAGCCCCGAGACGGGGCCGGCGATCCACAGGATAGGGATCTCGTCCACCTTTGCTCCGAGGGTCTCGAAGATCCGGCTCACGTTCGCATTTTGCAGGGCAAAGCCGAACTGGATTCCGACGTAACCGAAGCTCATGTTCCAGAGCTGCCAAAAACTAAG
>CAZCAJ010000149.1:0-2776 GCA_964496645.1 uncultured Opitutaceae bacterium | reverse complement strand
CCATGTTTGTCGATGAATGCGTGATCAAGGTTGCCGCCGGCGACGGCGGGCGCGGGTGCGTCTCGTTCCGCCGCGAGAAGTACGAGCCATGGGGCGGGCCCAACGGGGGCGACGGCGGGCGCGGGGGAGACGTGGTCCTCGTCGGGGACCACGACACGAACAACCTTGTCGACTTCAAGTTCAAGCCGCACTGGAAGGCGGGCAGGGGGGAGCACGGCCTGGGCAAGGACTGCCACGGCAAGGAGGGGATTGACGCCGTCCTCAGGCTCCCGCTCGGGACCGTTGTCACCGACGTGGATGCCGGGCGGGTGGTCGCCGAGGTCATCGAGGACGGCCAGCGGATCGTCCTGTGCAAGGGGGGCAACGGCGGCTGGGGCAACACCCATTTCAAGACCCCGACGAACCGCGCGCCCAGGCGGGCAAACGCAGGCCAGCCGGGAGAGGCCGGAGTCTTCCGGCTGGTCCTCAAGTCGATCGCGGATGTCGGCCTTGTCGGCTTCCCCAACTCGGGCAAATCCTCGCTCACCAAGGCGATCACGATGGCGCGGCCCAGGACGGCTGCGTACCCGTTCACCACGCTGAGGCCCCAGATCGGCGTCATCGAGTTCGCGGACGCCTTGCGCGGCAACCCGCGCCTGATGCTCGCCGACATCCCGGGGCTCGTCGAGGGGGCCAGCGAGGACCGGGGCCTGGGCCACCGCTTCCTGCGCCACATCGAGCGATGCGCACTTCTGCTCATCCTGATCGACATGGCCGGTGTGGACGGCCGCGACCCCCTTGGCGACTACGTCCACCTGCTCCGGGAGCTCGGGCTCTACGACCGGGCGCTTCTCGACAAGCCTAAGCTTGTGGCGGCGAACAAGATGGACCTGCCGGAGGCCGCTGCGAATCTCGCGAGGTTTAGGCGCCGCCACAAGGTGGCCGTCCTCGAGATATCCTGCCTCAAGGGAACGGGCCTCGAGCGCCTGAAGAGGGAGCTGCTCAAGCGGGTCGGGGCCTTCCGGGGCAAGGAAAAGGAGTCGCCAGCGGCCGCCGTATAGGGCAGACTTCCATCAAGGTGGCAACGACCTCCGCAATGTCCCCCGAGAACCGCTCGCTGCTCATGCGGGCGAACCGCCTGCTTGGCACGGCGCTGGTCGAGCATAACCTCGTGAAGGTCGAGGACCTCGAGAAGGCGAACGAGCGCCTCCTGGAACTGATCGCCTCGAACCAGCCCCGCCAGGCGACGGTCCTCGGCGTCCTCGCCTACGAGATCAAGGTGATCCGGGAAGAGGATATCCTGCAGCACATTGTGGAGACGGAGGGCCTCGGCCTCGTCGACCTGAAGGCCTACGACCCGCCGGACGAGATCAAGAAGGGGCTGGACCTGGACGCCTGCTGGGCGACCTGGTCGGTTCCCTTCGACCTGGAGGAGGACTTCATGTTCGTCGCCTCGGCCTATTACCTCAGCCCGGCCGTGCGCACGTACTGGGAGAAACGCTTCAACGGGCCGCTGCTCTGGTACGGCACGACGCTCGAGGGCATCGCCGAGCAGCTCGACCGCATCTCCGACTCCAGCGGCTACAGGGCGGCCGACCCGACGCTCCGCGAACCCACCGCGGGACCGGCGAGCACGGGCTCAAGGCCGCCGATGCCGACCCCCGGTTCGCGGCCGCCCATTCCGACCTCCGGAACGCGGCCGCCGATGCCGACCTCCGGAACGCGGCCGCCGATACCGGCCTCCGGAACGCGTCCGCCGTTCCCGCCCGTTGCCGAGAAGCGCTCCGCATGACCAAGTCCTGCCGCACATGCCACTAGGAAAGGTCCAGTCCCAGATCGTCGCCAAGCTCATCACGATGGGCAGGCTAACGCCCGAGCAGCGCGACCAGATCGCGGCGCGGCCGCAGGACATGAACGGCGACGCGCTCGACCGGCTCCTGCAGGAGGACTACAAGATCACCGCCTTCCAGTGCCTCGTCGCGAAGGGCAAGGCCCTCGGCCTGGCGCCCTACAACGTCGCCCACTACAAGATCTCGAATTCCACGTTCGAGAGGATCCCGCAGGACTTCTGCCACGAGAACCTCGTGATCCCGGTGGGCCAGGTGGGCGACCTCCTCCTGGTGGCGTTCGCAAACCCGTTCGAGGTGACGCTCCCTGCGAAGATCCAGGAGATGACCGGCATGCGCGTCGTCCGGCTCCTCGCCCGGGAGAAGGACATCAAGGACAAATTCAGCAAGGGCAGGGACGAGTCCGGCGGCTTCGACGACGTGGTCCAGAAGATAGGCGTGGAGTACGGCCCGACCGGCGAGACCGAGAATATCAAGGACACCGACGTCAACGAGGAGTCGGGCCCGATCATCCAGCTGGGCAACCGCATAATCGAGGACGCCTACTTCGCGTCGGCGAGCGACATCCACATAGAGCCCCAGGAGAAGGACGTCATCGTGCGGTACCGGGTGGACGGGCTGTGCCAGGAGAAGCTGCGCCTTCCCGTCAAGGTTGGCCCCGCTCTTGTCGCCCGCATCAAGATCATGTGCAACCTGGACATCTCGGAGCGGAGGCTCCCCCAGGACGGCCGCATCGTCTTCAAGCAGTACACGAAGAAGAACCTCGACCTCGACCTGCGCGTGTCCACGGCGCCCCTCAACCACGGCGAGGGGGTGGTGCTGCGCATCCTGGACAAACAGAAGAGCACGCTGCCGCTGACGGCGCTCGGCTTCACCGAGGAGAACCTCAAGCGGTACCGCGAATGCATCCGCCAGCCCTACGGGATGATCCTGCACTGCGGGCCGACCGG
>CAZCAJ010000148.1:0-2808 GCA_964496645.1 uncultured Opitutaceae bacterium | reverse complement strand
AGCGCCCCCTGGGACTTGAAGCCGGCGAAGATGCCGAACGTGTGGATGCTCTCGCTCACCCCGCCGCAGATCGCCAGGTCGACCTCCCCCAGGCGGAGCATCTGGGAGGCGTGGATGAGGCCAAGGTTCCCGGCGGCGCACGCGGCGCCGATCGTGTAGGCCGGGCCGGTCACGCCGAGGTTGAGCGACGCCTCTCCGGCGGGGTTGTTCGCCACGGTGCGCGGGTTGTGGTAATGCGACCAGAACTTCGTGTCGTAGTTGAACTTGGAGATGGCGTAGATCTCGTTCTCCGTCTCCACGTTGCCGTGCTCGGTGCACCCGATGTAGATGCCGACCCGGTCCTTCGGAAACGCGTCGAACGCCACGGCGCTGTCGGCGATCGCCTCGCGGGCGCACCAGATGCTGATGCTGCCGGCCCGTGTCCCCACGCGGACCTCCTTCTTCTTCTGGTGCCTGAGCGGGTCGAAATGGCAGGGGCCGGCCAGGAGCCTGCCCATGTAGCGCACCTCCAGCCACTCGATCCCGGCGACTCCGGCCAGCAGGTTGCCCCTGAACTGCGCAAGGGAGTCGCCGTTCGGGGCCGTCAGGCCGACGCCTGTGATCACGATTCGCGGGAGATTCATTCGCGGGTAAGAAGGAAATCGCTAGCCAACAACGCCACGAACGCAATAAAAGCTTCCCTCGAATGAACGTCCTTGTGGTCGGGGGAGCGGGCTATATCGGAAGCCATTGCGTGAGGCAGCTTTCTGCGGCCGGTCACAGGCCCGTCGTGGTCGACAGCCTCGTCTATGGGCACCGCGGCGCAGTCGCCAAGGGCGTGCCGCTCCACGTGGCCGATCTCGGCGACGAAGCCGCAGTCAAGGGCATCCTGGTGCGCGAGAGGATAGACGTCGTGATGCACTTCGCGGCGTTCTGCTACGTCGGCGAGTCCGTCACCGACCCCCTGAAATACTACCTGAACAACCTTGCCGCCACGATACACCTGCTCGACGCCATGCTCGCCGTCGGCGTCCGCAAGTTCGTGTTCTCGTCGACCTGCGCCACGTTCGGTGTGCCCGGCAAACTCCCCATCTCCGAGACGGCGCCGCAGGCGCCGATCAACCCCTACGGCCAGACCAAGCTCGACGTGGAGAACGCGCTGCGGGCGCTCGCCCGCGTCGGGAAGATCTCCTTCGCCACGTTCCGGTATTTCAACGCGGCGGGCGCCTCCGAGGACGGCTCCATCGGCGAGGACCACGATCCGGAGACCCACCTGATCCCGCTTGCCGTCGATGCGGCGGTCGGCAAGCGACCGTCCCTGGAGCTTTTCGGCACGGACTACCCCACCCCGGACGGCACCTGCCTCAGGGACTATGTCCACGTGGACGACCTGAGCCGCGCGCACATCGCCGTGTTTGACAGGCTCGAGGACCCGAGCGCCGCGTGCTTCTACAACCTTGGCACCGGGGTACCCTCGTCTAACCGCGAGGTGATCCGGGCCGTCGAGAAGGCCACCGGAAGGAAGATAAAGGTCGTCGAAAGCCCCCGCCGCCAGGGGGATCCCCCCGCCCTCTACGCCGACTCTGCGAAGGCGAAGCGGGAGCTCGGGTGGAAGGTGAAGTTCCCTGACATCGACTCGATCGTCGCGACCGCCTGGAACTGGCACCGCACGCACCCGAACGGGTTTGGCGGGCGCTAGAGGCGCTTGCGCAGGGCCGCCCTCGTAATGCCCAGCCGCTTGGCGGCGGCGGCCTCGTCGCCGTTCGCGGCCTTGAGTACCCGACGCACGACCTCGCGCTCGATTTCCGACCAGGGCGGCCCCTCCGGGGCGCCCAGGCGCTCCGCAACCAGGTCAAGCGCGGCCTCGAGCGTGAGGGCGGGGCCTTGGGGCGAATCGCCAGCCTGCCCGCGGATCTCCGGGGGCAGGTCCTTCTCAAGGATGGCATCGCCCTGGGCCACGACGGCGCTCCTGTAGACGACATTCTCGAGTTCCCGGACGTTCCCGGGCCAGGCGTGGCGCATGAGGACCGCCATCGCCTCGGGCGAGACCTTTGAGGTCCGCGCCTTTCGCTGGCGGACCAGGTTCTGCATGCAGAAGTCGACAATCTGCGGAATGTCGCCGAGGCGTTCGCGCAGCTGCGGCATCTTAATGCGCACCACGTTCAGGCGGTAGTAGAGGTCCTCCCGGAAGGCCTTGGCCTTCACAATCGCCTCGAGGTCCTTGTTCGTGGCCGCGATGATGCGCACGTCCACGCGGATCGTCTCCGTTCCTCCCACGCGCTGGATCTCGCCCTGCTGCAGGACGCGCAGTATCTTGGTCTGCGTCGCCAGGGCCATGTCGCCTATCTCGTCGAGGAAGATCGTCCCGCCGTCGCAGAGCTCGAACTTGCCGATCCGCTGTATCGTGGCGCCCGTAAAGGAGCCCTTCTCGTGCCCGAACAGCTCGCTCTCGATCAGGTTGTCAGGTATGGCCGCGCAGTTGACGGCGATGAACGGCTTGGCCGCCCGGTGGCTGTGCTTCCAGATCGAGCGGGCGACCAGCTCCTTGCCGGTCCCGCTCTCGCCCGTGATCATGACCGTGACGTCGCTCGCCGTAACCTGCCCGATGATCTTGAAGACCTCCTGCATGACCGGCGACGAGCCGACGATGCCTTCCTTGTAATCCTCGGTGTTGATCGTTGGCTTGTAGTCGCCGACCGCCCGCAGGTCGGCGTGGGTCTTGAGCGCGTTCTCGGCGAGGGAGAGAACCCTTTGCGGGTCGAAGGGCTTCATGACGTAGTCGAGCGCGCCGAACTTCATCGCCTCGATGGCCGTCTGCGCCGTGCCGAA
>CAZCAJ010000147.1:0-2972 GCA_964496645.1 uncultured Opitutaceae bacterium | reverse complement strand
GCTTAACCCTCAGATGGCGCCCTCAAGGGGAATTGAACCCCTGTTTGGGCCTTGAGAGGGCCCCGTCCTAGCCGCTAGACGATGAGGGCGGATCGCGGAGGGGACAACGGTCCAAATCTGGGGGCTGGCGTCAAGCCGCTAGTGCTCGCATTTAGCGCTTTCTGCGTATTCGCACTTCGATGATACTCGCAGCGTGAAGGACCCCTTCAGGAAGATTCTCGGGGTGAGGTTCTACGTCGCCGACCTCGAGGGCCTTGTCGAACTCGTGGCCGGAGGGGGCCTGATTGTCGCGCCGTCGGCTCCCGTAATGATCCGGCTCGAGGACGACGAGGCCCACCGGGAGGCAATGGAGGGGGCGGATTTCGCGGTCACCGACAGCGCGTTCATGGTGCTCCTCTGGCTTGTCATCACGGGCGAGAGAGTGAGGCGGATCTCCGGGCTGCGACTGGTCCGGGCCCTCGTCGCGAGCGGAAGGTTCAGGCGCAAGGGGGAGACCTTCTGGGTGATGCCGTCGGACGCGGACTCGAAGGCCAACATCGCCTGGCTCCGGGGCCGGGGATTCGAGGTGGACAGCGGAGACGCCTACATAGCGCCCATCTATCCCAGGGAGGGTCCGGTTGCCGACGGCCGGCTTGCCGAGCTTATCGAAACGCGGAGGCCGCAGCTCGTGGTCGTCGCCCTCAGCGGCGGGGTCCAGGAGCGTCTGGGATGGTACCTTCGAAGGACGCTTGGCTACAAGCCGGCAATCCTGTGCATCGGCGGCGCGATCGCGTTTGTCTCGGGCCGCCAGACGCGGATCCCCGTCTGGACCGACCGGCTGGGGCTCGGCTGGCTCTTTCGCTTCGTCTCGGCGCCGCGCCAGTTCGCGGAAAAGGTGAAGGGGGTGGGAAGGCTGGCGCCCATGATTCGCAAGCACCGCTCGCGAGGCGTCCGCGAGGTGTAGCCACGGCGGGGCAAGCGCCCCCGAGAGTGCCCAGAACTTTTCCACGCCGGCAGTTGAACTAGGCGTGTTTTCCGGATCAGATGGCCCCTTAACGACATGATCCTCGGGCTCACAGGCGGGTACGGCTGCGGCAAATCCACGGCGGCTAGGCTGTTTGCCGACCACGGGTTCCGCCACCTTGACTCGGATTCCATCGTCCGCGAGAGGGTGCTCACGTCCGACCCCGTGAAGGCGGCGCTGCGCGCGCGCTACGGCAACGGCGTCTTCGGCCCCACCGGCGAGGTCGACCGGCCCGCGCTCGCCCGAATCGTATTCGGGGATGATTCAGAACGGTTTTGGCTGGAAGCACTTACCCATCCAATGGTCTTCGACATCAGCCGGGCCATGATCCGGGAAAAACCCGGCTCAAATCACGTGGTGGAGGTGCCGCTTCTGTTCGAGAAGTCACTCGCGAATTGGTTTGATTTCACGGTCTGCGTGGCGTGTGATCCCTCCTCGCAACTCGCCCGCTTGGAGCAGCGCGGTATGGACCGCGCGCTCGCCGTGCAACGCATATCTAAGCAATTGCCGCTGGCCCGGAAGATCGAGCTGTCCGATTTCGTCCTATGGAATGACGGTTCAACCGGGTTCCTGAAGGCCCAGGTCGAACGCATCGTGGCCTCCCTGGACCGAGCCAAAAAGGGCGCCCTTCTAACAGATTCCTGATGCCCCTTCCCCCAAAGACCGAAGATGACGTCTCCGCGCCCGGCGACGACGGCGCTAAGCCCGCCAGGCGCGGAAGGCCGCGGACGCGCAAGCCCGACGGAGACGGCGACGCGCCGGCCGCGGAGGCCCCCGCCGCGGTCTTCGTTCCGGAACCCGCGCCCGAGCCCGCCGCGCCTGCGCCGGCCGCTCCCGCGGCGCCGCAGGACACGGCCCCTGCCGCGGGCTCGTGGGATTCGCGCGAACCCGGCGCCGAGACGGCCGGGGGAGACGGCCGCCAGGGCGGCGGCCACGGCGAATGGCAGGACAGGAATTCGTGGAAGCGCAACAAGCGCAAGCGCGGGCGGCACGGCGGGCACTGGCAGCCTGGATCCGGCGGGCCCGCCTCGCATTATCCGCCTCAGCCTCCGCCTCCGGCGCCCGCGCCCGTGTACGGCGACCTGCCGGACCCCGCCCGTTTCGCGGACGTCGCGGCCCTCGACGCCCTGGCGGCGGAGATCTCGTCCGGAAAGGGGGAGCCCATCTGCCTGGACCACGTCTACTCGCTCAACCTGGCCGACCTGACGGCGTTCGCGCGGGAGCTGAAGGTCCCGTTCGAGGGAGCCCCCAACCGCCTCCAGCTGATCCTGAAGATATTTGCCGCGGCGACGGAGGCGCGCCGCCCGCTGGCCGACCGCGGGTACGTCGATGTCACCGACCGCGGAGCGTTCATCGTCCACGAGCAGGTCAACTACCGCCTCTATCCGGAGGACCCGTACCTTCCCGAGAGCCTGATCAGGCGCTACGGGCTCAAGCGCGGCCACCGAGTGGAGGTGCTGATCCAGCCCCCGCGGGAGGGCGAGCGCTGCCCGGCGGTCGTGCGCATCGACAAGGTGATGGGGCGCGACCCCGACGAGATCTCGAAGGTCACCCCCTTCGAGGAGCTGATACCCTATTACCCGCTCAAGCGGATCCTCCTCGAGGACGTCGAGGCCCAGAAGGACGTGTCGATGCGAACCGTGGACATACTCACGCCCATCGGATTCGGCCAGCGCGGCCTCATCGTGGCGCCGCCGCGCACGGGCAAGACGATCCTCCTGCAGAACATCGCCAACTCGGTGTCGGAGAACAGCCCCTCGGCGAAGCTGATCTGCCTGCTGGTCGACGAGCGGCCCGAGGAGGTGACCGACTTCCGGCGGCACACCAAGGGCGAGGTCGTCTCGTCGACGTTCGACGAGGCTCCGGAAAACCACGTCCACTGCGCCGAGATGGTCGGGGAGAAGGCCCGGCGCCTGGTCGAGCAGGGGGAGCATGTCGTCATCCTGCTCGACTCGATCACCCGGCTCGC
>CAZCAJ010000146.1:0-3008 GCA_964496645.1 uncultured Opitutaceae bacterium | reverse complement strand
GGCCGAGGATCTCGGGCGTCGATCGGTAGTTCGTCTCGATCCGGTGGATCGCCGTTCCCGGGTGGCGGTCGGGAAACGTCATGATGTTCTCGAAATTCGCGCCCCTCCAGGAGTAGATGCACTGCGCGTCGTCGCCCACGGCCATGATCCTGTGGTGCGAGCCGATCGTGTCCACTATCTGGGCCTGGAGCGTGTTCGTGTCCTGGTACTCGTCTACGAGGACGTGGCGGAACCGGTGCGTGAAGTACGCCGCCACGTCGGGGGCCTGCCGCAGGAGGGCGAGCCAGTACTCGAGCAGGTCGTCGTAGTCGCAGACCTTCTGCTCGCGCTTCTTCGCCTCATACGCAGCCGCGAACGCAGGGAGCCGGTCGCGGATCTCGCGGTAGTGCGGGAAGAACCTCTCGACCGTCGCCTCGACGCCGAGCTGTACGTTTCGCGCGAGCGATATGATGCCGAAGAGGGGCCCGGCCCTCGGGTTCGTCTTGTCCTTGAAAAAGGGCCTGTCAACGGCCTCGACGACCTGCTTGAGCATGCGCTCCGCCTCCTCGGCGTCCAGGATCGTGAAGGCCCTGGCGAGCCCGATCGCCTCGCCGTAGATCCTGAGCGCCCGGTTGCCTATCGAGTGGAACGTCCCCCCCCAGAACCGAGCGGGCTCGATGCCGGTCAGCTCATTGACGCGGTGCAGCATCTGCCTCGCAGCCTTGTTCGTGAAGGTGAGCAGCAGGATCTCGCCGGGTCGCACCCCCTGCGAGAGGAGCCAGGCCACGCGGTAGGTGAGCGTGCGGGTCTTTCCCGAGCCGGCGCCGGCGAGGACGAGGAGGGGGCCGGCCTCGGCGGTCACCGCGGCGTACTGCTCGTCGTTGAGGTGCGCCCGAAAGTCGATCCGCGGGACGGAATCGGGCGCGGGGGGGCCTTCCAGCGTGAAGTCCATTCGCGGGATCAGCCCCCTCGGGCGTCCGGGGCGAGGTCGGCGTCGCGCGCCTCGGGCCCCGCAAGGGCGATTGCGGCGAGGATGACGGCTCCGACGCCGACGACCCAGCCGAGCGAGAACGAGTAGTCGCCGCCGCGCCGCTCCGCGACGATGGCCTGGAGGCGGGGCACAAAGGAGGCGACGAGGTTTCCCAGCTGGTACGCGAGGCCCGGGAAGGTCCCGCGGACGGCCTTGGGCGAAAGCTCGTTCAGGTGGGCCGGCACGACACCCCATGCGCCCTGGACGGCAAACTGTATGAAGACGGCGCCGACCGCGAGCCCGGCGATCGAGCTCGAGCCGATCCAGACCGGGATCACCGGGATGGCGAGGAGCGCGCTGGTCGCGATTGCCCTCCGCCGCCCGATCCTCTGCGACAGCGCGCCGAAGAGGATGCCGCCCGTGATCGCCGCCAGGTTGTAGAGGATCGTCACCTTTGCGACGGTCTCCAGCGCAAAGCCGCGCTGCTTCTCCAGGAAGGCGCTGGGGTACAGGTCCTGGGTCCCGTGGCTGAATCCGTTGAACGCCGCCATCAGCGCGACCATGTAGAGGAACAGCGGCCAGCGGGTGCGCAGCGTCGCCCACATTCCGTCCTCCCTGGTAGGTGACGACGCGCCCCGCCGCGAGCGCTCCTCGGTCCAGAGGGGGGACTCCCTGACGCCCATCCTGATGAACACGACGAGAAAGGCGGGCAGCGACCCGACGACGAACATGCCGCGCCAGCCGAAATGGGGGTAGACGAGCCCGTAGGTGAGGGCGGCCAGGAGGTAGCCGGCGGGATAGCCCTCCTGCAGTATGCCCGACAGGAGCCCGCGGGTCTTCGCGGGCACCGACTCCATCGCCAGGGACGCGCCGACGCCCCAGACGCCGCCCATCCCGATCCCGAAGACCGCCCGAAGCGCGATGAACGTCCCGAGCGACGGAGCGAACGCCGAGAGCAGCTCGACGACGGCGTAGAGGAGGATGCTTCCCATCAGCGCCGGCCGGCGGCCGCAGCGGTCCGCGATGATCCCGAAGAGCAGCGCGCCGACGGGGCGCATCGCCAGGGTGAGGGTCATGGCGAGGGCGATCGACGAGATCCTCGCCCCAAAGGTCGCGGCGACATGCTGGACCACCATGACCAGCAGGAAGAAGTCGAACGCATCGAGCGTCCACCCGAGGTAGGCCGCGACGAAGGCCCTCCACTGGGGGCCGGTCATCCCCCTGAGCTGGGCGAGGGCGCTCAAAGCAGGGCGAGGTCGTCGCGGTGCACGATCTCGATCTTCTTCCGGGAGGGATGGATCGCCCGCACCTCGTCGCTCTTCTTTCCCGCCAGGGCGGGGATCTCGTCGGAGCCGAAGGCCGACTTGCCGCGCGCGATTACCGTGCCGTCGGGGCCGGCGATGTCGACGACCTCGCCCGCCGAGAACTGCCCCGTCGCACCCGTGACCCCGACGGCCAGCAGGCTGCGGCCTTGCTCCCTCAGGACCGGCACGGCGCAGGCGTTGATCGTTATCGCGCCGGAGGGCCTCTGGAAATACGCGATCCAGCGCTTGCGGGCCTCGAGCGGCAGCCCGCTCGGGACAAAGAACGTCCCCGGGCCGGTCCCCGACAGGAGCCGTGGGATGATATCGGGCTCGGCGCCGCTCGCGACGAACACGCCGCAGCCGGACTTTGTCGCGAGCCTCGCAGCCGAAAGCTTGCTCACCATCCCGCCCACCGCCGTCTCGCTCGTCGTGCCTCCGGCCATGGCCTCTATCTCGGGCGTGATCCTCTCGACGACGGGGACGACGCGGCCGGTGCCCTTCATGTCGACGAGCCCGGGCGCCGTTGACAGTATCAGCAGGTACTGGGCGCCCACGAGGCTCGCGACCATCGCCGACAGGATGTCGTTGTCGCCAAACCTTATCTCGGCCGCGCTGACCGCGTCGTTCTCGTTGATCACCGGGACGGCCCCGTATCCTATGAGCTGGGCAAGGGTCTCCTTGACCCCGAGGTAGCGCTCGCGGGCGCGAAGGTCCTCGTGGGTCAGGAGCACCTGGGCGACCGTGATCCCGTGCGG
>CAZCAJ010000145.1:0-3099 GCA_964496645.1 uncultured Opitutaceae bacterium | reverse complement strand
AGCTCTGCGCGAGCTCGTCGAACCGCAACTTCAAGGGGCGCCAGGGCAGCCCCACCGGCCGCACGATCCTCATGAGCCCGATAATGGTCGCCGCCGCCGCCGTCTCGGGCGCGGTCGCCGACGCCCGCGAGGTGTTCGGCGTGAAGGCCGGCTGACAAACCCCGTCCCAACCACTCCATGGCACTCGAAAAGATCTCCCGCGTCGCGGGACGGGCCGTCCACGTCCCGGGAAACGACATCGACACGGACCGGATCATCCCGGCCCGCTACCTCAAATGCGTCACGTTCGACGGGCTGGGGGAGTTCCTCTTCCGCGATGTCCGCAAGAACCCCGACGGCTCGGACAGGCCGCATCCGCTCAACGACCCCCGGCACAAGGGGGCGTCGGTCCTGCTGACCGGCGCGAATTTCGGCTGCGGATCCTCGCGCGAGCACGCGCCGCAGGCGCTCTATAAGCACGGGATCAGGGCGGTCATCGCCGAGGGGTTCGCCGAGATATTCCTCGGGAACTCGACCACGCTCGGCATGCCGTGCGTGGCCGCGAGCCGCGGCGACATCTCGAGGATCGCCGCCGCGGTCGAGGCCGACCCTGGAACGGAGGTCGTGGTCGACCTCGCGGCGCAGCGGGTGTCCTTCGCCGGTAAGACCGCCAGCGTCTCGATCCGCGAGAGCGCGCGGGACGCGCTCGTCAACGGCCGCTGGGATCCGATCGGCGAGCTCCTCGAGGGCGCGCCGGAGGCGAAAAGGGTCGCAAGCGGGTTGCGATACATGGCGGCGTGAGGAGGGCGGGCGCACGCCGGGGTCTGCGCGCCCGGCCCGGGGCCTGCGCGTGCGTGCGCGCGCGCAGACGGGGCTTTATCAGCTTGGCGGCAGGGCGGGTTGACCCCATTTTCAGGGACCCTTTAGCGGGACAAAGCGTCTTACAAGCGCACGACTCAACATGACATTTGGAATGATCGAGGTTTTCAAGGGGGCCGGCCTCCTAATTTATCCGCTCGGAATATGCTCGGCCCTGGCCGTGTTCATCATCGCCGAGAGGATCTACGCCCTGAGGACGGCCGCTGTCATGCCCCAGGACCTCGTCGATGCGGTGATGGCCGGCAAGCCGCTCATGGGCGGGCGCCACACCGTGCTGGCCCGGATCGTCGAATTCGCCAAGGAGCACCACAACGACGAGGGGGCGGTGAAGGCCTTCGCAAGGCTCGAGGTGAACCGCATGCAGCGCGGCGTCCCCTACCTCGACGTCATCTATGCGGCGGCGCCGCTGATCGGGCTCTCGGGCACGGTGACGGGCCTCCTGCAGGTGTTCTCCCAGATCGCCCCGGACACCGGGCTTCCCGATCCCGTGGTCTTCACGAAGGGCGTCGCGCTCGCCCTCTCGTCGACGGTCATCGGCCTTGCGATCGCGATCCCGTCGCTCGTCGGCAGCGGCTACCTGCAGCGAAGGATCGAGAACTACGGCGCGCAGCTCGACGTGCTGCTCGAGCGCATCCTGAGGCACGGCCCAGAATGAGCGGGTCCTACGAGAGGCGCCGCAGGCGCCCGGAGCTCAACCTCGTCCCGCTGATCGACGTGCTGGTCATGCTGATCTTCTTCGCCTTCGTCACGATGCAGTTCAGGTCGGCTACCATGCTCAACATCACGCTTCCCAAGATCTCGACCGCCGGCAAGAACGAGTACAAGGGCACCGTCACGATCGGCATAGACAAGGACGGGGTCATCCTGTTCAACACCAAGCCGGTGTCGGACGCCGAGCTGGTGGCCGACCTGAAGCAGGTGCATGACATCGACAAGGACATCCCCGTCCTCATCAAGGCCGACGAGGTGAGCCAGGTGAAGAAGCTGGCCTTCGTCATGGACTCGTGCCGCAAGGCCGGCCTCAACAAGTTCAGCCTGCAGTCGCGTTAGGCGCCATGAAGATAGTCATCACCGGCGTCACGCGCGGCCTCGGGCGCGCGCTCGCCGAGTGGTACATCGCGCACGGGCACACGGTGGCGGGATGCGGCAGGAGCGGCCCGGCGATCTTCGACCTGCGCTTCGCCCACGCGGAGCCGAACAGCTTCGACGCGCTCGACGTCACCCAGCCCGTGAAGGTCGGGCTCTGGGCCGAGCGCGTCCTCGGGGCCATCGGCGCGCCCGACTTCCTCATCAACAACGCCGGGCTCATGAACAAGCCGGCGCCGCTCTGGAAGGTTCCCGCCGATGAGTTCGCGGCGATGCTCTCGGTCAACATTGCCGGCGTGGCCAACGTCGTGCGGGCCTTCGTCCCGGCGATGATCGAGCGGGGCGGCGGCACGATCGTCAACCTGAGCTCGGGCTGGGGCAGGAGCGTTGCGCCGGAGGTCGCGCCCTACTGCGCGACCAAGTGGGCTGTCGAGGGGCTCACGAAGGCCCTGGCGGCGGAGCTGCCGGCCGGCATGGCCGCGGTGGCCCTTAACCCCGGCGTCATCGACACGGAGATGCTGCGCAAGTGTTTCTCGGACAGCGCGTCCTCGTACCCGAAGGCCGACGCCTGGGCCGCGACGGCCGCGCCGTTCATCCTCGGGCTGGGCCCAGCGGACAACGGGAAGTCCGCGAGCGTCGGCGGATTCTAGGGCCGGCCAGGGCCTCAGGGCATCGGCAAGTGCGGCTCGGCCTCGGCGTCGTAGTCGATGCCCGCCATCCCGAAGCCGAACAGCTTCAGGAACTCGCTCCGGTACCCGGCGATGTCGGTGAGCGCGCGCAGGTTCTCGGTGGAGACGTCGGGCCAGATCCTCGCTACGGAGCCCTGGACGTCGGGCCTCATCTCGAGGTCGTCCACCCGCACCCTGCCGGACTCGTCGAGCGCCGGCCCCGCGTCGGCGTACAGCTGCGTCGCAAAGAGCCGGCGCATCTGCTCGATGCAGCCCTCGTGGGTGCCGTTCTCCTTCATGACCCTGTAGAGGATCGAGATGTACAGCGGCACGACGGGGATGGCCGAGCTCGCCTGCGTGACGAGCGCCTTGTTGACGGAAACGACGGCGCTGCCGCCGTTGCGCGCGAGAAGCGAGTCGATGGCGCGGGCCGCGCGCTCCAGGTCGTTCTTCGCGAGGCCGATCGTGCCGTTCTTGTAGATCGCCC
>CAZCAJ010000144.1:0-3103 GCA_964496645.1 uncultured Opitutaceae bacterium | reverse complement strand
AGGACATCTTCACCTCGATCCACATCCAGGAATTCGAGGTCACGGCCCGCGACACGAAGCTCGGGCCCGAGGAGATCACGCGCGACATCCCGAACGTGGGCGAGGAGGCCCTGAAGAACCTCGACCACAACGGGGTCATCCGCGTCGGCGCCGAGGTGAAGCCTGGCGACATCCTCGTCGGCAAGATCACGCCCAAGTCCGAGACCGAGCTCGCACCCGAGGAGAAGCTCCTGCGCGCGATCTTCGGCGAGAAGGCGGCCGACGTGAAGGACACGTCGCTCGTCGTCCCGTCCGGGGTCACCGGCATCATCATGGACGTGAAGGTCTCCTCCCGCATCGACAACGAGCAGGAGAAGCTCTCCCCGTCCGACCGGCGCCGCCAGGTCAAGCAGATCCAGGAGGAGTACAAGACGCAGATGGACAAGCTGCGCGAGGGCCTCACCGAGGCGCTCTCCAACATCCTTCTCGGCGAGAAGATCCCCCTCGACGTGATCAACGGCGAGTCGAGCGAGATCATCATCCCGGCGAACCGCAAGATCACCAAGACGCTGCTGCGCAAGCTCGCGGCCGTGTCCAAGCACGTCCAGATCGACCCGTCGCCCGTTCGGATCAAGATCATGGAGATCATCGGCTCGTACCAGACGAAGTTCGACGAGCTCGAGAGCGAGCGCGAGCGCAAGATCGGCGCCGTCGAGGCCGGGGAGGGCTCCGGCGACGGCGCGATCAAGCAGGTCAAGGTCTACATCGCCACCAAGCAGAAGCTCGACGTCGGCGACAAGATGGCCGGCCGCCACGGCAACAAGGGCGTGGTGGCGAAGATCGTCCCGGAGGAGGACATGCCCTTCCTTCCGGACGGCACGCCGGTCGAGATCTGCCTCAACCCCCTGGGCGTGCCCTCGCGCATGAACGTGGGCCAGGTGCTCGAGACGCACCTCGGCTGGGCCTGCAAGAAGCTCGGGATGAAGGTGGCCACGCCGGTCTTCGACGGGATACCGGAGAAGCGCGTGCGCGAGTACCTGCGCGAGGCCAAGCTGCCCTCCTCGGGCAAGAGCCCGCTGCTCGACGGGAGGACCGGCGAGAAGATAGACCAGGAGGTCGTCGTGGGCTACATCTACATGATGAAGCTCAACCACCTCGTGTCGCACAAGATTCACGCGCGCGCGGTCGGCCCGTACTCGCTTGTCACGCAGCAGCCCCTGGGCGGAAAGGCCCAGTACGGCGGCCAGCGGTTCGGCGAGATGGAGGTCTGGGCCCTCGAGGCCTACGGCGCGGCGCACACCCTGCAGGAGCTGCTCACCGTGAAGTCCGACGACGTCCAGGGGCGCACGAAGATCTACGAGTCGCTCGTCAAGGGCGACAACACGCTGTCGGCCGGCACGCCCGAGTCGTTCAACGTCCTCATCAAGGAGATCCAGTCGCTGGGCCTCGACATCAAGCTGCAGAAGCGCGACGCGCTGTCGTTTGGCTCCTAAGGGCCCGACGGTTCCATTCAAAGAAATTACAGAATCAGGGACACATACGCCATGATCCAACCCGCAGAAACCGCCAGCAACACCCGCAGCGACGCCCGCTCCGCACTCGGCATCGACGAGAGCCCGTTCGACTGCGTGTCGATCAGCGTCGCCTCGCCGGAGACGATCCGCAAATGGTCCAAGGGAGAGGTCAAGAATCCCGAGACGATCAACTACCGCACCTTCAAGCCCGAGCCGGGCGGCCTCTTCTGCCAGAAGATCTTCGGGCCCGTGCGCGACTACGAGTGCGCCTGCGGCAAGTACAAGCGGATCAAGTACAAGGACGTCGTGTGCGACCGCTGCGGGGTCGAGGTGACGATCGCGCGCGTGCGCCGCGAGCGCATGGGCCACATCGAGCTCGCCGTCCCCGTCGCCCACATCTGGTTCCTGAAGAGCATGCCGAGCCGCCTGGGGCTGCTCCTCGACATGACCGCGCGCGCGCTCGAGCGCGTGATCTACTACGAGAACTACATGGTGGTCGACCCCGGCAAGACGCCGCTCGAGATGAGGCAGCTCCTCACGGACACCGAGTACCGCCAGGCCCTCGACGAGTATGGCGACGACTCGTTCGTCGCCAAGATGGGCGGCGAGGCCGTGCGCGACGCCCTCGGCAAGATGGACCTCGCGGCCACGGTCGCCGAGCTGCACGAGCAGATGCGCGCCACCCGCTCCAAGCAGATCAAGAAGAAGCTCTCGAAGCGCCTGAAGGTGATCCAGGGCTTCATCCACTCGAAGTCCCGCCCGGAGTGGATGGTGCTCGAGGTGCTGCCGGTCATCCCGCCGGACCTGCGCCCGCTCGTCCCCCTCGAGGGCGGCCGGTTTGCCACCTCGGACCTGAACGACCTGTACCGGCGCGTCATCAACCGGAACAACCGGCTGCGCAACCTGATGCAGCTGAAGACGCCGGACGTCATCATCCACAACGAGAAGCGGATGCTCCAGGAGGCGGTGGACGCTCTCTTCGACAACGGCCGCCACGGCCGTCCCGTCACCGGCGCCGGCAACCGCCCGCTCAAGTCCCTCTCGGACATGCTCAAGGGTAAGCAGGGCAGGTTCCGCCAGAACCTGCTCGGCAAGCGCGTCGACTACTCCGGCCGCTCGGTCATCGTCATCGGCCCCGAGCTCAAGCTCCACCAGTGCGGCCTTCCGAAGAAGATGGCCCTCGTCCTCTTCGAGCCGTTCATCATACGCAGGCTGAAGGAGCTCGGCTTCGTGCACACCGTGCGCGGCGCCCGCAAGATGATCGAGAAGCGCTCGCCGGAGGTGTGGGACATCCTCGAGGAGGTGACCAAGGGCCACCCCGTCCTCCTCAACCGCGCCCCGACGCTGCACCGTCTCTCGATCCAGGCGTTCGAGCCCGTCCTGATCGAGGGCGAGGCGATCCGGATCCACCCGCTGGTCTGCACGGCCTACAACGCCGACTTTGACGGCGACCAGATGGCCGTCCACGTGCCCCTGTCGCTCGAGGCCATCATGGAGTGCAAGCTCCTCATGATGGCGACCTCGAATATCTTCTCGCCGTCCTCGGGCAAGCCGATCCTCACGCCCTCGCAGGACATCGTCCTCGGGGCGTACTACCTGACGATCGAGCC
>CAZCAJ010000143.1:0-3188 GCA_964496645.1 uncultured Opitutaceae bacterium | reverse complement strand
GCGTTCTGCGACGTGAGCGGCGAGCTCCACGGGCGCGCCGGGGGCTGGCCCCACCCGTTCATGCCGGGGCCGGACGGCGCCCCGTCGGCCCAGGCCACGCCCGCGAAGATCGCCACCGCCGCCTACTACGACATCGCCAACTTCGCGCGACGCGTGCGCGTGCCCGGGTACTACAACTGGGGATACAACGACGAGACCTGCCCGCCGACGGCGGCCTTCGCCGTCTACAACGAGATCGCAGCCCCGAAGACGCTCGGGGTCACCCTCGAGCTCGGCCACTCCTACACGGTCGAGCAGTACGACGCGATATCCGGCTGGGTCACGGGCTTCCTCGGCCTCAAGTAGCCCCGGCCCGAGCGATGACGATCCTTCCGCTCGCCTCGGCCCCTTGGAGGTTCAGGGACTGCTCCGGCGGGGCGTGGCTGCCGGCCACCGTCCCGGGCTGCGTCCACACGGACCTTCGCCGCGAGGGGAGGATCCCGGACCCGTTCTGGGGGACGAACGAGGCCGACCTCCAGTGGATCGAGGAGCGCGACTGGGAGTACTCTGCGGTGTTCCATGCGGGCGCCGGCCTGCTCGGCGAGGAGGTGGTCGACCTCGCCGCGGACGGGCTGGACACGGTGGCGACGGTGCTCATCAACGGCCGCGTGGTCGCCCGCACGCAGAACATGTTCATCGGCTACCGCTGGAACGTGAAGCCCCTGCTGAGGCGGGGGCGCAACTCGATCCGCATCCGCTTCGGCAGCGCCCTGCGCTACATCCGGACCCACCGGACCGGCCACAGGCCGCGCGAGTTCAGCGATCCCGTCGGCCGGTGCTCGGTCATACGCAAGCAGCAGTGCCAGTTCGGCTGGGACTGGGGCCCGCGCCTCGTGACGGCGGGCGTCTGGCGCGACATCCGGCTGGAGGGGTGGAGCGGCAACCGGCTCCGCGGCGTCGCGGTCGCCCAGAGACACAGGGGCCGCGCGGGCGTCACGCTGGCGCTGGCGCCCGAGCTCGAGCGGCCCGACCCCGGGTCGCGGTGCCTGTGGCGCCTGTCGCTGCGGGGCAGGCCCGTCGCCTCCGGCGCCGGCGCCCGGGTCCGCGTCCCGAGGCCGGAGCTGTGGTGGCCGAGCGGCCAGGGCGGGCAGCCGCTCTACGAGCTGGAGGTCGACGTCGTCGGCTCCGACGGCCGCGCGATCGGGCGGTGGGGGCGCCGGATCGGCCTCCGGACGATCGCGCTCGACCGCCGCGGGGACCGATGGGGCGAGTCGTTCCAGTTCGCCGTCAACGGCAGGCCGGTGTTCGCGAAGGGGGCCAACTGGATCCCGGCCAGCAGCTTCGTGGCCGGCCTGACGCGCGCCGACTACGCGCGGGACCTGGGCGCCGCGGCCGCGGCGAACATGAACATGGTGCGGGTCTGGGGCGGCGGGATCTACGAGAGCGAGGACTTCTACGACCTCTGCGACGAGCTGGGCCTCCTCGTCTGGCAGGATTTCATGTTCGCCTGCACGCTCTACCCGGCCGACCCGGCCTTCGTGGCGAGCGCGCGGGCCGAGGCCGAGCACCAGGTCAGGCGCCTCAGGCACCGCGCCTGCCTCGCGCTCTGGTGCGGCAACAACGAGGTGTGGGGAAACAACTCCCACGAGCTCCTCGACCCGGAGAAGGCGCACCTCCGGGCCGACTACGAGCGCCTCTTCCACCGGGCGCTGCCGCCCGTCGTCGCGGCGCACGGGGGCCCGACGCCGTACTGGCCCTCCTCGCCGTGGAGGGGCGACACGGCCGCCGACCACGCCGCCGGCGAGGCGCGCGGGGACACCCACTACTGGGACGTCTGGCACGCGAGGAATCCCGTGAAGGATTACGAGAGGTGGAACTTCAGGTTCGTGTCCGAGTTCGGGATGCAGAGCTACAGCTCCCCAGCCACGCAGGCGACGTTCTGCCCGGCCGGTGCCGGCAACGTGTTCGGGGCGGTCATGGAGAACCACCAGAAGAACAAGCAGGGCAACATGATCATCCTCGACTACGTGTCCCGCAGGTACCGGTTTCCCAGGGACCAGGACGCCCTCGTCTACCTCTCGCAGCTCAACCAGGCGCATTGCATGCAGATTGGGGCCGAGCACTACCGGCGCCTCATGCCGCGCTGCATGGGGGCGCTCTTCTGGCAGCTGAACGACTGCTGGCCCGTCGCCTCGTGGAGCTCCATCGAATTCCCCGGCCGCTGGAAGGCGCTCCAGCACGCCGCGCGGCGCTTCTTCGCCCCGGCCATCGTGAGCGCGCACGTGCCGGGCGACGAGGTCCACGGGATCGGCAACTACCGGATCTCGACCGTGCGCCGCGTCTCGATCCACACGAGCTACGACGGCGTCCGCCCCGCGAGGGGCGTGGCGCGCTGGGACCTCTTCCACCTCGACGGGCGCCGGCTGCTCGGCGGGAGTAAGCGGGTCGTCCTGCGGCCGATGCAGAGCAGGCTCCAGAGAAGCCTGGACCTGGCGGGGCCCCTCGCGCGGTTCGGGCGCGAGCGGGTCTACCTGCGGATCGCGCTCGACGTGGCGGGAGTGCGGGTCAGCGAGGACACGGTGCTGCTCACGACCCCGCGCTTCATGGACCTGCCGAGGCCCGCGACCAGGGTCGCCATAAGGCTCAGGTCGCCGCGCCGCGCCGAGATGGCGTTCACCTCTCCCGTCTTCCAGCACCGCTTTTCGTTCGACTTTCCGGGCCGGGGCTTCACCTGCAGCGACAACTACTTTGACCTCTACCCCGGCGAGACGCGGACGGTCCAGGCGCGGTTCGCCAGGCCGGCGACGGCCGCCTCCCTGAGGAGATCCATCGTCCACCGCTCGCTCGCCGACACGTACTAGGGACCTCGGATCCCGGCCCGATGCTCCTCAACTATGGCAAGGCACCCTTCTTCATCCTGCTCGTCGCGGTCGCGACCGGCATAGGGGTCCTGGTCACGCACCGCCGCTACGCGCAGCCGCGGCCTGACCTGGTCCTGATGACGCACGCCAAGCTGCACGCCGACGTCTACCTGTCCAGGCTGCCGGAGTTCGAGCGCAAGTACGGGGTCAAGGTCGACGTCCAGGTGGTCGAGGAGGTGGCGCTGCGCACGCGGCTCCTCGCGGCGTTCGCCGCGGGCACCCCGGTGCCGGATCTGGTCGAGATCCCCCAGGACGCCGCGCTCTTCCTGCGCGGGCCGATCCGCGACA
>CAZCAJ010000142.1:0-3660 GCA_964496645.1 uncultured Opitutaceae bacterium | reverse complement strand
GCGCCGCGGCCCTGGTGGGTCGGGATAAGGTGCCGGTACCCGTAGTGGCGGCGGACGGCGTCCTCGAGGTGGTAGAAGTTCTTCGAGCCGGCGTAGGCCTCGTCCCCGAGCATGATCCCCGCCCACTGCCAGTCGCTCATCGCGCTGGTCCCGGAATCGGTCAGGAGGTCGATGTAGACGTCCTCCGAGCGGAGCAGGAACGTGTTGTAGCCCGCGCCCCTCATCGCCGCGTCGCGCTGCTCGCGGGTCGTCTTGCGGATCGGCTCGACCATCTTGATCTTCCAGGGCTCGGCCCACGAGCGCCGGCGCAGCTGCTGGCCGGTCGTGAGCAGGTGCTCGGGCTGGGGCTGGGAGGGGTTCAAGGGACAGGCGCCGGGCGCCTCGCCCGGCGCGGCGATTATCGCGCCGACACCGGGCCCTCGTCAACCGCGCCCTTGGCGGGTCGCCCGAAGGGCCCTCACTTGACGGTCAGGAAGAGAATGGCGAAACCCTCGCTCGCGACGGCGACTTCCTGGCCCGCGGCAAGGTCGTCCACGTCGAGCACACCGCCGGCCTCGATCACGGCGGACTTGGCCGGCTTCTGCGACCCGTTGACGGTCACGGTCACCTTGAGCGGCCCCGAGTTCAGGTTCTTGAGGTGCATGGCGTAACTGCTGCTGAGGAAACCCTTCGCGAATGAGGCATAGACCGGCATGGCGGGCGCGGCGGCCGGCTGAGGGCTGGCGGCCTGGGTCTCAGCCTTCTCCAGGCGCGCCTGCAGGTCGGCCGCCTGGGCCTTCTCCTGGTCCAGCTGCCTGCGGAGGCCCGCAATCTCGCCGGCCGCACGGTCGAGCCGCGCCTGCGACTCGGCCATCTGGCTTGTTTCGCCGGCCCGCTGGGACCGGAGCTCGGCCTGGGCCTTGTCCAGGCGAGCTTGCAGATCCGAGCGCTGGGTAGTCTCGCTATCCAGCCGAGACTTCAGGTCCGCCTGCTGGACCTTGGAAGCGTCTATCTGGTGCTGGAGGCCGGCCAGCCTGGCGTTGGCGTCGTCGAGCGAGGTCTTCGACTGGGCGGCCTCGGATCTCGACTGGGTCAGGTCGGCGTTGGCGTCGGCCAGCAGGGCGCTCTCCTGGCGGTACTTGGCGGCAACGACGGCGACGGCGATCGCGAGGACAATTGCGATCGCGATGGCGCCGAGGGGCGTCCGCGGGCGCCGCGCCTCCTCCTCACCGTGCACATCTGACGGGCCTATCGTTGCTTGAGGATGGGAATCGATCATGGCTTTCTGGGATTTTTACTGGATAGACCGCGAATTTCCGGGACGGAGCGCATTTTTAATCAATCAGCCCCGCCCCATCCTGGGATCGGCGCGACCATCGGCACGCGCCCTTTTTTTAGTAGCAAGTCCCCATCCGGGCCGCATCATCGGGGCGCGAGGCCCCAACACGGCGCCCGCCGATCCCAAGGAAAATGAGCAACCCCAGCGTCCCCCAAAAGGCCCCCTATGTGAAGGGCACCGCGCCCGGAGTCTATTTCTGGTGCGCCTGCGGCTCCTCCAGGAACCAGCCGTTCTGCGACGGCTCCCACAAGGGCACGGGCTTCGCCCCGATCCGGGTCGAGCTCGCCGAGACGAAGGTCGTCGCCTGGTGCGGCTGCAAGCACACGAAGAACGGGGCCTTCTGCGACGGGTCGCACGCCAGACTGTAGGCACCTGGGCGCATCGGCGCGCCCGGCCGGGACGCTGAACAGGTCCGCAGGGACGCAGCGTCGCCCGCCGACACCCAACCGTGAGCCTGATCATCCGCAACGCCCGAATCCTGACCCTGGCTGCAGGAGCGCGCCCGCGCCGCGGCGCGGAGCTGAGGGAGCTGGCCGTCGTGCAGGGAGGCGACGTGCTGGTCGCCGACGGCGTTGTGGCCGCCGTCGGTCCCAGGCTCGAGGCCCCCGCCGGGACGGAATCCATCGACGCGAACGGACGCGTGCTGATGCCCGGCTTCGTGGACTGCCACACGCACGCCTGCTGGGCCGGCAGCGGGATGGAGGACTGGGAGGAGAGGCTTCGGGGAGTGCCCCAGCCGGAGATCCTCCGCAGGGGCGGGGGCATCCTGGCCACGGTCCGCGCTGTCCGGGAGGCGACCAAGAAGCAGCTCGCCGCCGGCCTTAGGGAGCGGCTGGCGAGGATGCTCTGCGAGGGGACGACGACCGTCGAGGTCAAGAGCGGTTACGGGCTTACGACCGAGGCGGAGCTCAAGATGCTTCGCGCTATCGTGCGCGCGGGCCAGGACTGGGCGGGGACGGTGGTGCCGACCGCGCTGCTCGGCCAGTGGTTCGAGGGCGCGCTGGAGGACTACGCGAGGATGGTCGTAAAGGAGATGCTGCCCGAGGTCTCGCGCGAGTTCCCCGGCATCGCGGTGGACGCGGGCGCCGAGGAGGGCGGCTGGTCGCGGGAGGCCTGCGTGCGGCTGCTCGAGAGGGCGTCGAAGCGCCACCCGCTGCGCGTCCACGCGGACCAGTCGATCCCGCTCGGCATGGTGCCGGAGGCGATCCGGCTCCACGCGCGCAGCGCGGACCACCTCGAGGCCTCCACCAAGGCCGACCTCGTGGCCCTGGCCAAATCCGAGACCTGCGGGGTCGTCATGCCTTGCGCCGGGTTCCACGGCGACGGCCGCTTTGCGCGGGCCGGGTTCCTGGTGGACCAGGGCGGGGCCGTGGCGCTGGCGACCGGCTGCAGCCCGTCCGCGGCCCCCGTTCACTCGATGCCATTCGCCATCGCCCTCGCGGTGCGCTGCTGCGGCCTGACCCCGCACGAGGCGATCGCCGCCTGCACAGTCAACGCGGCGGCAGTCCTCGGACTCGCAGACCGCGGCACGGTCGAGGTCGGCAGGCGGGCCGACCTGATCCTCCTGCACCACACTGACGAGCGGATGCTGGCGTTCGAGGTCGGGGGCAACCCAGTCGACCTCGTCGTCTGCGCCGGCAGGGCCGTCAGGGGGCCGGCGGAGGCGCGGGCACCCGCGGCAGGGCCCGCTCCCGCCTAGCCCTCGGCCTCGACGATGCCGAGCCTGGCGGGCTTCGCCACGCGGTCCCAGTCGGCGGCCGACATGATTATCGAGTCGGTTACGCTGCCGGCGTTGAAGGCAACCGTGGGGTAGGCCCGGCCGATCGAGACGTCCGCCGTCAGCTCGAAAGGCAGGATCGGCGGGCCAAAGGGGGGAACGGCGCCGGGCTGGAGGCCGGTCTCGGCCAGCAGCTCCTCCCTTGAGGCGAAGCGCAGCCGCTGGACCCCGAGCTGCCTCTTGACGGACGCCGAGTCCAGGCGGCGGTCGCCCGGCAGCACGAACAGCCGGAACTTTGCGTCCGCCTTCAGCAGAAGGGCCTTGGCCCCGCTCCCTATGGGCTCGCCGCGCACGCGCGCCGCGTCCGCGGACGTCGGCGTCGGCTCGTGGTGGAGCTGGCGAAAATCGACCCCGGACTCCGTGAGGAACCGCACCAGCCGGTCGTGTACGGATAGGTCGCTGTCCACGGCGGCCGTGCTACCATCCCGGCTCCGTCGTTGCGACGAATTTCGCGTGGGCCAGCGGAAGGCAACGCGATTGATTCCGCCAAGCCGGCGCATAGATTGCCGCGATGCAGGGTCAAAGCGCTTCTCCGGGGCCCCGCGCCAGCCTCTGGTGGACGGCG
>CAZCAJ010000141.1:0-3675 GCA_964496645.1 uncultured Opitutaceae bacterium | reverse complement strand
GGACCCCACTGGATGCCGTCCTGCGCGTCGGGGGATGATTTCACCACCGCATTTGAGAGCTTGCTTTTTTCGCGGTAAGCGTTCAATTGAACGCTGTTCGACTGAACTCCCTATAACCGCAGCGCCAAATTCACCCCCATGGACCAGGCAAACAAGATCATCTACGTCGAATTCCACGCAACCGACCTCGAGAGGACGAAGGCGTTTTTCGAGAAGGCGTTCGGCTGGACGTTCACCGACTACGGCCCCGACTACACCTCCTTTGTCGACGGGCAGATCTCCGGGGGCTTCTTCCGCTCCGACAAGCGCGCGTCCATAGAAGCGGGCAGCGTCCTGGTCGTCATTTTCCACCCGCGGCTGGAGGAGGCCCTCCGGCGGGTGGTGGACCACGGGGGGGAGATCACGCGGGAGATCTTTTCATACCCCGGGGGCCGCAGGTTCCATTTCACGGAGCCGAGCGGCAACGAGCTGTCCGTGTGCTCGGATCCGTGACCGCCATGCTGACCGAGCGCCAGGAGCAGATCCTCGACTTCATCCGGCAGTTCCAGCGGGAGAAGGGCGTGCCGCCGTCCTCCCGGGAGATCCAGCGCAGGTTCCGCCTCGGCAGCCAGTCGACCGTGATCGGGCACCTGCGCGCCCTGGCCAACAAGGGGCAGATCGAGCAGCTGGCGGGGCGCACCTGGGGCCTCAAGGCTTCCGCGGTGCAGGCGCAGCTCTTCGAGATGCCCGTCTTCGGCACGATCCCGGCGGGGCTGCCGGCGATGCAGGAGCAGACGCCCGACGAGACGATCGCCGTCGATCCCGCCGTCTTCGGCGTCCGCAGGCAGGGGCCGCACCGGGTGTGGGCGCTGCGCGTCCATGGCGACTCGATGGTCGACGCCCACATCCTGGACGGCGACCTGGCAGTGCTCGAGCGGCGTGAGCCGCGCGAGGGCGACATCATCGCGGCCCTCGTGGACGAGACCACCACGACGCTGAAGAGGCTCGTGCACCTGCGCGGGCGCCCCGTGCTGCGCGCGGCGAACAGGCGCTACCGCGACATCGTGCCCGAGCGGCGGCTGGAGTCGCAGGGCGTCCTGGTGGGGCTGATCCGCCGGGGCGCCGCCGTTGCGGGCTGAACGCATGAGCGCAGGTGCCCCCTCCCTCCCAAACCGTCTCCGCGCTGCGGTCGCTTCTCGCCGTGCGCTTCCCGGAAAAGGCCCGGAGGCCGTGCGGCGGCGTGGCCGCGGCGGTCCGCCCGATCGATGACGCGCTCGGGGGCGGGCTGCCCGCCGGAAGGCTGACGGAGCTCGTCTCGGCTGTGCCTAGCGGCGGGGGCCAGACGGTGGTCGCGAGGCTGCTCGAGGCCACCCAGGCCGCGCGGCAGCGGATGGCGCTCATCGACGGAGCCGACGGCTTTGCGCCCGAGGCCGTGCCGGCCGGGATGCTGCGCCACCTCGTTTGGGTGCGCTGCCGCGCGCCCGAGGAGGCCTTCGCGGCCGCGGACATCCTCGTGCGCGACGGCAACTACGCGGCGGTCGTCCTCGACCTGCGCGGCTGCGCGGAGCGCGCGCTGCGCCGGAGCCCCGCCTCCGCCTGGTACCGCCTGCAGCGGGCCGCGGAGGGCGCCGCCGCCGCGGTCCTCGTACAGACGACGCGGCCCCTGGTGCCCGCCGTCCCGTGCAGGCTCGTCCTCGACGCCCCCCTGTCGCTGGCCGACGCCGGCGCGCCGCGGGACGCCGTGGCCGACCGGCTCGCCGTCCGGGCGGAGCGCAGCCACGCCCCCGCGGCCGAGCTCCTCGCCGGATGAACTTCGCGGTCCTCTGCGTGCCCGACTTCGCCCTGCACGCCCTGCGCAGGAGCGACCCCGGCCTCTGCGGCCGCGCCGTGGCGCTGGTGGAGGGCGACGGGCGCAAGGCCCGCGTCGCCGAGGCGTCGCCGGAGGCGCACGGGGTCGCGCCGGGGCTCGCGGCGGCGCTCGCGATGTCCCGGTGCCCGGGGATCATCCTCAGGCAGCGCGAGCCCGCGGCGGAGGTCGAGGCCCACAGGCTGCTCGTCGCCGCGGCGTTCACGCTCGCGCCGCGCGTCGAGTCGACGTGCGCCGGATGCTGCACCGCCGACCTCATGGGCTCGGACCCGGCGCGCACGGAGGCGCTCATGCGGCTCCTTGCCGCCGAGCTGGCCGGGGCGGGGCTGCCGGCCCGGATCGGGGCCGGGGCGACCCCGCTTCTCGCCTCGTACGCCGCGCGGTGCGCGGAGCCGGTCCTCGTCGTCCGCGACCCCGGGAAATTCCTGGCGCCGCTGCCCCTCGCGCTCGCGGGCCCGACGCCCGAGCAGGACAGGATCCTCCGGGACTGGGGGATCGGGACCCTGGGGGGGCTGACGGCGCTGCCGAAGGCCGAGGTCGGCCGGCGGCTGGGGGCGGAGGGGGTGCTCCTCTGGGAGCGGGCCGCGGGCGAGGCGACCCGCGTCCTGCGCCTTGTGGAGCCGGCGAGGAGCTTTGCCGCCGAATGGACCTACGAGCCCCCCGTCGAGTCGATCGAGCCGCTGCTCTTCAAGCTGCGGCGGTACGCCGAGCGGATAGCGCTCGAGCTCCGGGGCGCGGGCTTCGTCGCGGAGAGGCTCTCGCTCACCCTCCTCCTCGAGGACGGCAGCGACCGCCGGCGCGAGTTCCGCCTGCCGGAGCCGGGCGCGGACGTGGATGGGTGGCTGCGGGTCCTGGGCGGCCACCTGGGCACCGTCCGCACCGACGCCCGCGTCGCGGGCGTCCGGCTCGTCGCCGCCCCGGCGCGGCCGCCGCAGAAGCAGGACGGCCTGTTCGACACGGGCCTGCGCGACCCGGCCTCGTTCTGGGAGAACATCGCGCGCATCGCGGCCATTGTCGGCGAGGACCGGGTCGGCACGCCCGCGCCGGTCGACACCCACCGGCCGGACGCCTTCGTCCTCGAGAGGCCCGCCGAGACCGTCGCCCCCCTGGCGCAGGCGCCTGTGCATCCCCCGCTCGGCCCGACCCTGCGCCGGTTCCGCCCGCCGTGGCCCGTGCGGGTCGCGTGCGATGCGGGCGCGCCCTGCCGGCTGGAGGGGGGGCGGCTGGTGGGCGAGGTGCGCGCCGCGCTCGGACCGTGGCGCCGCGCGGGCGACTGGTGGAAGCCGCAGGCGTGGGCGGTCGAGACCTGGCAGGTCGAGATGGCCGGGGGCGGTGTCTACCAGCTCGCCAGCGCGGACGGCGGCTGGTGCGTCGAGGGGATGCTGGATTAGCCCCTCACCGGGGAGCCGTCCCGATGCCTTACGTCGAGCTCCATGCGCGCAGCGCGTTCTCCTTCCTGCGCGGCGGGTCGCTCCCGGAGTCCCTCGCCGCGGAGGCCGGGCGGCAGGGGGTGCCGGCCCTGGCGCTGTGCGACCGCGGCGGCGTCTACGGGGCGGTGCGGCTCCACATGGCCGGGCGGGAGGCCGGCGTGCGGGCCATCGTCGGGTGCGAGCTGCCGATGGAGGACGGCAGCGTCGTGCCCGTCCTCGTCGCGACGCGGGCGGGCTACCGGGGGCTGTGCCGCCTGCTGACGACGGCGCACCTGCGGGCGGAGAAGGGCGAGGGGCGCGTGGCCTGGAGCGAGCTCGCGGAGGCCGGCGAGGGGCTCGTCGCCCTCACCGGGGACGAGGAGGGCCCCGTGCGGCGCGCGTGGCTCGAGCGCGGCCCGG
>CAZCAJ010000140.1:0-3939 GCA_964496645.1 uncultured Opitutaceae bacterium | reverse complement strand
GTCAAGGAGCTCGGGAACGGCCAGGACGTCGTCTTCCTGCGGTACTATTCCAAGTTCGAGAAGGGCTTCGATCAGACCGGTTCGAGCCACAACGGCGGTATCCTAAACGCCCTGGCGCCCGGGATTCCGTATTCGACGCCTGGGGTGCGCGCCGACGGGCGCAACAAATTCATCGTGAGCCTGGAGAACTGGCGCGGCGACGCCGCAACCGCGTCGCCCGGCTGGCTCAACGTCTACTGCTACCACCCGGAGCAGCGCTCCGAGTATGGGGACCACTTTTTTCCCTCGGGTAAGGTGCTGCCCAACTCGGCGCGCCCGGGAAGCTTCGGGGCCAACTTCGTTGCCCGGCCGGACATCATCCCCGAGCTCGGCCGTTGGTACTGCTTCGAGCTGATGGTCAAGGCCAACGCGGCGGGCCAGCGCGACGGGCGCATCGCGTGCTGGATGGACGGGAAGCTTGTCGCCGACTTTCCCGGCCTCCGGCTGCGGGATGTCGACACGCTCAGGATAAACTCCGCGTCGCTGTGCCTGCACATCCGCAACAACGCGATCCGCGAGAACAGGAAGTGGTACGACGACGTGGTGGTGGCCACGGCCTATGTCGGGCCGGTTGCGGCGGCCAGGTGACGGCGCATTCCCGTTTGCGGGGATGGCCGAGGGCGGATAGGACCAGCGTTTAGCCCGGAAGCCCGGATGGCGCTCGCGCCCAGGGTCCCCGGAGCCGTCGCCCCAGATTCAAGCTTAAGGAAACCTCCCCTCCCGGACATGAACAAGATCGGCATCTATTACGCCTACTGGACACACAACTGGGACGCAGACTTCGTTCCCTATGTCGCAAAGGTGAAGCGCCTCGGCTTCGACATTCTTGAGGTCAACTCGGGGACCGTCACCAACATGCCCGACCGCGAGAGGGACCGCCTGAGGCGGGCCGCGGAGCGGGCAGGCATCGAGCTGACCTATTGCATCGGCCTTCCACCCCGCTTCGACATCGCCTCGCCCGACGCGGGCGTGCGCCGCGAGGGAATGGCGTTCCTCAAGCGCAGCGCAGAGATGCTGCGCTACATGGGCAACAAGCAGCTCGGCGGCATCATTTACAGCTCCTGGCCGGGAAGGCTGCCCTTCGGCCAAGACAAGCGGCTCTACCTCGACCGCAGTGTCCGAAGCATGCGCGAGGTGATGAAGGTCGCGGAGGACTGCGACGTCTTCTTCAACGTCGAGGTCGTCAACCGATTCGAGCAATTCCTGCTCAACACGGCCGCCGAGGCCGTGGCCTACGTGCGCTGCGTCGCCAGCCCCCACTGCCGCGTGTTGCTCGACACGTTTCACCTCAACATCGAGGAGGACGACATTCGGGACGCCATCGTCGCCACCGGGCCGAGGCTCGGGCACTTTCACATCGGCGAGACCAACCGCCGGCCACCGGGCCGGGGGCGGATGCCGTGGGGCGAGATATTCGGCGCACTGCGGCAGATTGGCTACAGCGGCGCCATAACGATGGAGCCGTTCCTCATGCCCGGCGGCGAGGTGGGCCGCGACATCAGCGTCTACCGCGACATGCGAGGCGGCCTGAACCTCGACAGCGAGGCCGCACGGGCGCTCAAGTTTGTCCGCCGCAGGCTCGTCCGTTTGTGAGGGGGCCCTTACTGGATGGGGCGCAGTTGTTCGAACCTCGCGGCGCGCAGCGGAACAATCCAGGCTTACTCGGCCAGAAGCTTTGGGATCTGGCCTGCGAAATCGGGATGCTCAAAGAAGGCGCTGGCAAACCGCAGCCGCCCGTCCTTGTCGATCAGGAGCATGTAGGGAATGCCGCCGATCCCGAATTCCTCGCCGAATTTTCGGCGCGAGCCCTCGAAGTGCTGCGGCCACGGAATGCCGCGCGCCGCCACGAATTTCGCGAGCGTAGCCTGGTCGTTGTCCCAACTGATCCCGACAACCTGGAACCCCTTCTCGTGATACTTGTCGAAGGACGCCTTGACGCTGGGCAAGGAGGCAAGACACGGCGGGCACCACGTGGCCCAGAAGTCGACAAGGACGACCTTCCCCTTCATCGAGGCTAGGGCGACGCTCCGGCCGTCGATGGCATTGAATTGAAATTCGACGCGCCGCCCTTCGAGGTCCAGTCGGTTGATCACGCCCTTGGCCCAACCGACCGGCGCTCCGGCCCAGTCTGGAGTCTCGGATGGGTCGGGGCCCGCGAGGATTGAGATCCCGGCCGCCAGTTTTCGCTCGAGCGCGCGCTTGCCCGCTAATTCGGCGTTCCACGTCAATACCATCATATCGAGGTAGGCATCAAACCTTCGCGGATAGTCCCTTAGTAGGGCTTCAGCACGAGCTTCGGCTGTGGGCCAGTCCATAGGATCCGCCTTCACCAACCGGCCTACAGCTTCGGCGCGTTTCTTAAACTCGGTCTCGCTGACCGAGTTTTGCGCGAAGCCGGCGGCGCAGCCAAGACATGCAAGAGCGAAAAGGATCAGCCACCGGGTCATTGGAGCCATACGCCTGCAAAGAACACACCATGGGGCAAACAGTTTCAGCGGCCGGCGTCAAAGGCCGACAGTAGGGGATGAGGTGAACCAAACGGAACCGCATTTCAAACAACCGCCCGATCGCAGCGCAGGCCCAAAGTCTCGCGGTCAACAGGTGGCGCCGCCCTGCCTCCGAAGCCCACCTCGCGCATCCATTCACCCCCGGAATCCTCCGGTTGCGCTTGGAGTTCATTTCACCGAGGCTCAATCCATCGCAACCCGTCTCGGTTTCGATCAGGGCCCCTTTGAATGCAGTTTGTCGATATTGAACCTTTTTGGAATACTGCAGCACCACAGTCGTTTCTTCCCCCATGAATTCTCCCCGATTTGTCCGCATGCAGCTTGTTGCCGCGGTGTGCCTTTGCGCATTGGCCGCAGCCGGCTTCGCGCAAGCGCCAGGATTCGAAGCCAGCGCCGGCACCGCCGCGACCCAATCGCTCAAGGTAGTGCACGCGTCGGACCCCGCGTTCCGCTACCAGGGCCGGTTTGACCTGACAGACCCAGCTGCACCCGTAGTGGTCTGGGAGTCGAGCCGTATTCTGGTGGATTTCACCGGGAGGTCCCTCGCGTTGCTCTTCGGAAAGTCGACAGATCAGAACTTCTTCGACGCCCAGGTCGACGGCGAGAGCAGGATAGTCGCGGTCGCGCCGGGCGTTCAGGCCGCGATGGTGTGGCCGGGGCCACTCGGTGCGGGGCTCCACCACCTCGTCTTGATCAAGCGTTCCGAGGCCTCGGCTGGCTCGGTGGCATTCAGGGGGATCGAGATCGGAAACGACGCGACCGTTGGGTATCCCGTCGCCGGCGTGGCGGCCCTAAAGATGCTTTTCCTCGGAGATTCGATCACCGCCGGAGCTTGCGACGAGGACGGCAATGTCGACCAATGGGAGAGCCGTCGAACCCACAACGCGAACTTGAGCTACGCCGCATTGACGGCGGATGCATTCGGGGCGGACTTTGAGAACATATCGGTGAGCGGGATAGGCATTGTCACCGGCTATGTTGACGTGACGTTTGGAGAGATCTGGGACCGCCTTTATCCGGCGCACGGATCCCCAAGGGCCGATCTGACCGCCTGGCGCCCGGACGTCATCTTCATTAATCTTGGTGCCAACGACACATCCTTTCCCAAGAGCAAGGGAAAGCCGTTCCCACTGTCATTTGCCGACCGCTATTTCAAAGTCGTGACGGAGGTACGCTCCGCCTATCCCGATGCCGAGCTCGTCATGCTCCGCGGGGGCATGAGCGAAACCGAGACCGATCCCGTTCTAATCGCTGCCTGGACTGAAGCCGTTCGACGGGTCGAGGCGCAGGACCGCCGTTCCACGCATTTCGTCTTCATTCATCACACGGACCTTCACCCAAGGGTGGCCGACCACCGGCTCATGGCCGCAGAATTGTGTAAATGGTTGAGCGG
>CAZCAJ010000139.1:0-4150 GCA_964496645.1 uncultured Opitutaceae bacterium | reverse complement strand
CACGGAAAAGGCCAACAAGCACTCGGCCGAGCTCGGCCAGTACACCTTCGAGGTGTCCAAGGGCGCGAACAAGCACGCCATAGCCGAGGCCGTCGAGGCGACCTTCAAGGTCACCGTCCGCCGGGTGAACACCCAGAACTACCGCGGCAAGAACAAGCGCGGCCGCGCGGGCCAGCCGAGCACGACATCCGACTACAAGAAGGCGATCGTGACCCTCAAGCACGGCGACAAGATCGAGCTGCTGTAGGGTCGAGAATGAAACCATAACGCCATGCCAATCAGAATCTTCCGTCCCCTGACTCCCTCCCAGCGGTTCACGCAGCTGAACAAGCCCGTCGGGCTCTCGAAGAAGCGCCCGCAGCGCGCGCTCACGGAGCCCAAGCACAAGACGGGCGGCCGCAACGCGTACGGCAGGCTCACGTCGCGGCGCATGGGCGGGGGCCACAAGCAGCTGTACCGGATCATCGACTTCAAGCGCGACATCCTCGACATCCCGGCGAGGGTCGAGGCGATCGAGTACGACCCCAACCGGTCGGCCCACATCGCGCTTCTCGCGTACACGAACGGCGTCAAGCGCTACATCCCCGCCCCCGAGGGCCTCAAGGCCGGCGACAGGATCTTCTCGTCGAACACGGCGACGACGAACGACTTCACGGCCGGCAACAGCTTCCCGCTCGGCGCCATCCCCCCCTCCACGAGGGTCCACTGCGTGGAGATGGTGCCCGGCAAGGGCGCCCAGATGGGCCGGTCGGCCGGCGTGAGCATCGAGCTCGTGACGGTCGAGAACGGCCAAGCCCAGCTGAAGATGCCGTCCGGCGAGATCCGGCTCGTGAACGCCAAGTGCCGCGCGACGATCGGGGTCATCGGCAACGGCGACCAGATCAACGCGTCGCTCGGCAAGGCGGGACGGAACCGGTGGCTCGGGCGCCGCCCGCGCGTGCGCGGCGTGGCGATGAACCCCGTCGACCACCCGAACGGCGGCGGCCAGGGCAAGTCGAAGGGCGGCGGCGGCCGCCAGCAGATCGTTTCCCCGTGGGGCCAGCTCGCCAAGGGCTTCCCGACGCGCCGGCGCACCCTCCTGTCCAGCAACTTCATCCTCATGCGCCACAACGGCCGGCCGCCGCGCGGCAAAAAGTAACCCCTCCCGACCCGCACCATGGCACGTTCCATCAAGAAAGGCTTCTTCGTCGACTACCACCTGCTCGAGAAGATCGAGAAGGCGGTCAAGGCCGGCGCGCGCAAACCGATCCAGACGTGGTCCCGGCGCTCGACCATCACCCCCGACTTCATCGGCCACACCTTCAACGTCCACAACGGCAAGCTGTTCATCCCGGTGTACGTCACGGAGAACATGGTCGGCCACAAGCTCGGCGAGTTCGCTCCCACCCGAGTCTTCAAGGCCCACGGCGGAATGACCCGCAAGGAAATCTGAGGAGGCCCGCACCATGGAAGTCCAAGCTCTCTTACGCAACGCCCGCATGTCGCCGAAGAAGGTGCGCGAGGTCGCCCGCACGATCCAGGGCCGCAGCGCCAACGACGCCGTGGAGTACCTGACGCTGATCCCGCGCAAGTCGGCGCGCCTGATCGTCAAGACGCTCAAGAGCGCCATCGCGAACGCGGAGAACAACAACAACCTCGCGTCGGACTCCCTGACGGTGAAGCGCGCGCTGGTCGAGAACGGGCCGGTCCTCAAGCGCTTCAAGGCGGGGCCCAAGGGCTCCGCGATGCCCCGGCGCAAGAAGATGTCGCACATCCGCATCGTCCTCTCGGACGGCAACACCAACCCAGCTTAACCCATGGGCCAGAAAACAAATCCTATCGGCTTCCGACTGGCCGTCCGCCGCGACTGGCAGTCCCGCTGGTTCGCGAGCAAGAAGGAGTTCCCGAAGCTCCTGCTCGAGGACCACCTGATCCGCACGACCCTGATGGAGAAGCTGAAGCAGGCGTCCGTGCCGCGCATCTTCATCGAGCGCGCGTCCAACCGCGTTCGCGTCAAGATCTACACCGCCAGGCCCGGCATCGTCATCGGGCGCAAGGGCCAGGAGGTAGAGAACATCAAGGCCCAGCTCATCAAGCTGACGGGCAAGGAGATCCTGCTCGACATCCAGGAGGTCAAGAAGCCCGAGATCGAGGCCCAGCTCGTCGCCGAGAACGTCGCCCTGCAGCTCGAACGCAGGATCACGTTCCGCCGGGCGATGAAGAAGTCCGTCGAGATGGCGATGGCGCTCGGCGCCGAGGGAATAAAGATCCAGTGCTCGGGCCGCCTCGGCGGCGCCGACATCGCCCGGCGCGAATGGCAGCGCAAGGGCCGTGTCCCGCTCCACACCCTTCGCGAGAACATCGACTACGGGTTCTCGGAGGCGCAGACCGTATACGGCAAGATCGGCGTCAAGTGCTGGATCTGCAAGAAGGAGGCCGACGCAGCCTGAGGGCCGCGTCCGCAGCGACCCGCTCACACCTAGGAGAAACGTCATATGGCTCTCGCCCCGGCATTCACCAAGTACCGCAAGTCACAGAAGGGCTCCCGCGCGGGCAACGCCAAGCGCGGCAACACGCTCGTTTTCGGTGAATTCGGGCTGCAGTCGCTCACGCGCGGCCCGCTGAGCGGCCAGCAGATCGAGGCGGCCCGGGTGACGATCTCGCGCCACCTGAAGCGCAAGGGCAAGCTCTGGATCCGCGTCTTCCCGCACAAGCCCATAACGAAGAAGCCCGCCGAGGTGCGCATGGGGCAGGGCAAGGGCCCGGTCGAGTACTACGTCGCCGTCATCAAGCCCGGCGCCGTCCTCTTCGAGCTCGGGGGCGTGCCCGTCAGGATCGCGAAGGAGGCCTTCCGCCTGGCTGACGCGAAGCTCCCGTTCCACTGCCGCTTCATCATCCGCGAGGGAACCGCGCTCTGACGCGCAAAACCCGACGCCGCACCGACATGACACCCAAGGAAATACGGGACCTTTCCCAGACCGAGATAACCACCAAGATCCGCGAGGTCCGCGAATCGCTCCTCCAGCTGCGCCTGCGCAAGCAGACGGGCCAGGTCGAGAAGACCCATGAGATGCGCTCGCTCCGCAAGGACGTGGCCCGCCTCGAAACCGTCCTGCGCCAGAAGAACACCGCGGCGCCCGCAGCCTCCTAGGCCGCCCGGTGCACACGCACCCGAATCCCAACCCATGTCCACCGCCACTCCCGACTCCCGCAACACGCGCAAGGCCCTCATCGGATTCGTCACGAGCCGCTCGGGCGACAAGTCCATCAAGGTGACGATCCCGTACAGGACGCCCCATCCGCGCTACCACAAGGTCATCAACAGCAAGACCGTCGTCCACGCGCACGACGAGAAGAACGAGACGAAGGTCGGCGACAAGGTCGAGATCATGGAGACGCGACCGCTCAGCAGGCTCAAGCGGTGGCGCATCGTGACCGTCGTCGAGCGGGCGGCCGGCGCGGCCGCCGAGGCCATCTCGGAGAAGGACGTGGCCGAGACCGTGCCGACCAAGACAACCCGCAGCGGGGCCGTCGCGCCCGCCGCCCCCGTTCCCAGCTCGCCCGAGACCGGCGCCTGATCCGGGCCGCCCGAGCCAGACAAACCCCTCAACCCGGTCCCGCCATGATCCAACTTCGCTCCATTCTCGAGGTCGCCGACAACACCGGCGCCCGCAAGGCCGCCATGATCAGCCGCAAGGGACAGAACACCGACACCGCCGGCGTGGGCGACATCGTCACGGTCCACATCAAGGAGAGCACGACCGACGCCACCGTGAAGAAGGGCGAGGTAGCGAAGGCCGTGGTCGTCCGGACGAAGGCGCCCGTGCGCCGCTCGGACGGCAGCTACCTGCGCTTCGACAGCAACGCCATCGTCATCCTCGGACCGGACGGAAACCCGAGGGGCACCCGCATCTTCGGACCCGTCGCGCGCGAGCTGCGCGCGAAGAACTTCATGAAGATCATCTCGCTCGCCCCGGAGGTTCTCTGACCATGCAACGCTTCCACGTCAAACGCGGCGACCCGGTCGTCGTCATCTCCGGCTCCCACCGGGGCAAGGAGGGGAAGATCCTCGAGGTCCTTCCGGCGAAGTCCCGCGCCCGCGTCGAGGGCGTCGCCCTGATCAAGCGCCACATGAAGAAGTCCCAGGAGCACCCCCAGGGCGCCATCGTCG
>CAZCAJ010000138.1:0-4278 GCA_964496645.1 uncultured Opitutaceae bacterium | reverse complement strand
CAAATGCGGTGGTGAAATCATCCCCCGACGCGCAGGACGGCATCCAGTGGGGTCCACCGAGAAGGGGCCGCCGAAGCCATCCGCTTGGACCGCTCCCCGACGACGGTCCCAGCGGCACCTTCTCAGGCAGCAGGGGCATCGTGCCCCAATTGACGTATCGCGAATCGCGCACGGTTCAGGCATGTCCGGGGAAATCGGTGCCGCGGGAGATAACGCCTGGGCGCGGCCGCAACGGCCAAAAAAACATTATTTAAGACACTGATTAACATAATGATATGCGTGTGGACCAAATCCCCGGCCAGAAAACCCTTGCACTAGCCAACTAGTCAACTATTAATTACCCCCATGGGCAGAACCTCCGACGCAAACGAAAGGCTGATGACAGCCGCCCTCGACCTCATCTGGGAGGAGAGCTACGGCGCCGTCACGATCGACGACATCTGCAAGCGCGCCAATGTGAAGAAGGGCAGCTTTTATTACTTCTTCCGCTCGAAGGCCGATCTGGCCGTGGCCGCGATGGAAAGGCTCTGGTCGGAGGAGTGGAAGCCGAGGCTGGACCAGCAGTTCTCGCCGTCCATCGAGCCCCTGGACCGTCTCACCGGCTACCTCGAGGGCATCTACGTCCGCCAGGCTGAGAATTTCAAGAAGCACGGCAGGGCGCTGGGGTGCCCGGTCTTCTCGCTCGGCTCCGAGCTCAGCACGCACGACGTCGACGTAAGCGCGAAGGTCCGCGAGATTGTTTCCCGCAAATGGCGCTACTACGAGTCGGCCATCCGCGACGCGATCGCGCAGGGGACCATGGAGCCGGGCGACCCCGCCAAGATGGCGCAGATGCTCGGATCCCTGATCGAGGGAGCGATAGGCCAGTCGCGCATCATGAACAGCCCGGAGCTTCTCCGCAGCTTGCCGGGCACGGCGCTCGAAATGCTGCGGGCGAAAACAGCCGCCGCGGCCGGTGCGGGGCACTGAGCCCTCCTTCGGCGCGCTCCTTCACGTTGAAACCCGCCCCCTTTTTTTGCCCATTTAGTAACTAACTAGTCAACTATAACTTGCCTCACCTCCCATGATCTCGACCTTCACAGATTCTGCCGCGGGCCCAAAAGCAGATTCCCATGCGCGGATTTCCGCCGTCGGCCTGACCGCCGGAAACCTCCGCTCCATCCTCGGCCTGCCCCCGGCACACGCCCACACCTCAAACCGCGGGGACCTGTTCGGGGCGGCCTCGACGGAAGATCTTTTCGGTCAGTTCTGGTCGCCCGGCCTGCTCGACCGGCTCCAGGAGCCGCTGAGCCGGTACCACGAGTAAGGCTTTCCGGCGTCCATGTACCTGCCGAACCAAATCCTTTGAACATCATGAACACACTCGCCGCCACCGTCCCCACCACGCTCGACCGTCCAGCCCCCGCGCCCGACCGGACCGCGGCCAAAGTCAAGGCCCGCAGGCTTCGCCTTCCCTGGGCGAGGATCATCGCCGGAGCCGCCGTCCTCGCGATCGCGGTTTCGGGCATCGCCGGCTACCTGCGCTATTCGGCCGCCTTCGTCACCACGGACGACTCCTTCCTCGAAGGGGACGTTCATCCGGTGAGCCCCCGCATCAACGGCACGATCATCCGCGTCCTCATTGATGACAATGCGCACGTCGAGGCCGGCCAGCCGCTCGCCGAGATCGATCCCGCCGACCTGAATCTCGCGGTGAAGGCCAGCGAGGGCGACCTGGCCCAGGCCCGCGCCAACGAGATGGCGGTCACGGCGCAGATCGCGCGCGCCCAGGCCGACGTCGAGACGGCCGCGGCCCGCGTAAAGCAGAACGCCGCACAGCTCGAGCTCGCGAAGCTCGATCTCCACCGCACGGAGACGCTCACGCACACGGGCGCGGTTTCCGAGCAGGCCTTGGACCAGGCGCGGGCCACCTACGACAGCGCGCAGGCCGCCCAGCAGTCGCTCGTCTCCGCGCGGGAGTCGGCCGAGGCGGGGCTAGCGGGGGCACAGGCGCAGCATGCGGCCGCGCTGGCCCAGATTCAGAAGGCGGAGGCGGCCCTCGCCGTTGCGAAGCTCCAATCCGACTACACGATCATCCGCGCCCCGAGTGGCGGCCATGTCGCCAAGAAGACGGTCGAGGTCGGCCAGCGGGTCGAGCCCGGCCAGCCCCTGATGGCGGTCGTCAGCGACCGCGTCTGGGTGATTGCGAATTTCAAGGAGAACCAGCTCGCGCGGCTGCGGCCCGGAGAAAGGGCCGAGGTCAGGGTCGACGCCGTCGATGGCCGCGTTCTCCAGGGCGTGGTGGAAAGCTTCTCCCCGGGCACCGGCGCCGAGTTCTCGCTCCTGCCGGCCGACAACGCTACGGGAAACTTCACGAAGGTCGTCCAGCGCGTGCCGGTGAAGATCCTGCTCTCCGACGGATCGCTGGACGGCCTGGCCGCCCGCCTGTCCCCGGGCCTATCCGCAATCGTCAGGGTGAGCGTCCGCCGCTGACACGCAGGCCAGGATCCGCCCAGCCCAGACGCCATGAATCCGGCCCCCACGCTCGCGAGCCCAGCGATCATACCCGGATCGACCCGGGCCTGGATCGGCACGCTTGGCGGCATGCTCGGGGCGTTCATGGCCGTCCTCGACATCCAGATCACGAATTCCTCGCTGCGCGACATCTCCGGCGCCATCGGCGCGACGGCGGACGAGAGCTCCTGGATCGCGGTCGCCTACCTGGTCCCCGAGATCATCGTGATCCCCCTCACGGCATGGATCGCATCGGTACTGGGCCTTCGCCGGTACCTGATCGCCACCTCGGCGATGTTCCTTCTCTTCTCCGTCCTCTGCGGACAGGCGTGGAGCCTGGCCAGCATGATAGCGTTTCGCGCCGGCCAGGGCTTCTTCGGCGGCGCCCTGATCCCGCTCGCGTTCACGGCGATCCTCCAGATGCTGCCGCCGTCCAAGCACCCGGTCGGCTTCTCCCTGTTCGGCCTCACGGCCATCTTCGCCCCGTCGGTGGGCCCGAGCATCGGCGGCTGGCTGACGGACAACTGGGGCTGGCAGTGGAACTTCTACCTGAACCTGCTCTTCGGCCCGCTCCTCGTTGGCGCCGTCTGGTACGGGTTTCCCCGGGCTCCGGCGCGCTGGGAAAAGCTACGCGAGGCCGACGGCTGGGGCATCCTCCTGATGTC
Source organism: uncultured Opitutaceae bacterium (assembly GCA_964496645.1). Lineage (GTDB taxonomy): Bacteria > Verrucomicrobiota > Verrucomicrobiia > Opitutales > Opitutaceae > Palsa-1447. The sequence continues at coordinate 1,120 of CAZCAJ010000138.1, read as the reverse complement.
GCTCGGCCTGGGGGCGCTGACCACCCTCCTCGAGGAGGGAACCCGCGACGACTGGTTCGGATCCCCGTTCATCACCCGGCTGGCCGTGATCGCGGCGGTGGCGCTTCCGCTCTTTGTGGCCTGGCAGCTCCGCGCCAAGAACCCCGTGGCCGACCTCAGGCTCTTTGGCTTGCGCAATTTTGGACTCGGCTCGGTCGTCAACCTCGTGATGGGCGCCGCGCTCTACGGCTCGATCTTCATGCTGCCGCTCTACCTCGGCAGCATCCAGGGCTACGGCGCCGAGGACATCGGCGCCACCCTCATCTGGGGCGGCATCCCGCAGCTTTTCATCATGCCGCTGCTCCCGTGGTTCATGAGGCGCTTCGACACACGCTGGCTGATCGCGTACGGGCTCCTCATGTTCGGCGCCAGCTGCATGCTGAACACGTCGATGTCGGCCGACTTCGCCCACGATCAGCTGCGCTGGTCCCTCCTTGTGCGCGCGCTCGGGCAGCCGTTCATCATGATCCCCGTCTCGGCGCTGGCGACTGCCGGCGTCCCGGCATCACGGGCGGCGGCCGCCTCCGGGCTCTTCAACATGGTGCGCAACCTCGGCGGATCGATGGGCATCGCGCTCCTGTCCGCCCTCCTCACGGTTCGCGAGCGGTTTCACTCGAGCAGGCTCGGGGAGGCGGTCAGCTCCTACAGCCTGCTGACGCGCGACAGGCTGGCCGCGCTGACCCAGCACTTTGCCGCCGCGGGAAGCGACGCGTACACCGCCGGGCAGCAGGCGGTCGCCGCGCTCGACGCCGCCGTGCGGCGCGAGGCCACGCTGATGGCGTTCAATGACTGCTTTCACGTGCTCGGCGCCGTGCTGATCGGCGCGACGATCGCGGCATTCCTTTGCCGCCCCTCCAAGGCCAAGGGCCCGGGAGCCGCCCACTGAAAACCTGCAGCCCCCGTTCACCGTGATCCCCCTGGCAATCGTACTGGTGGGCCTGGTGCTCGTGACCGCGGTCGATAGCGCGGAGTCCTGAACCGAGCCGGCGGCCGTCCCGGGACGCCATCGCTCTGGTCGTCTCGCGCTACGGGACCTCGTAGACCTCGGCTAGGGCGACGCCGGTGGTGCTGCTGACGCCGC
>CAZCAJ010000137.1:0-4279 GCA_964496645.1 uncultured Opitutaceae bacterium | reverse complement strand
TCAGGAAGCTGTTCCACCAGGGCATCATCCTCGGGGAGGACGGCGAGAAGATGGCGAAGAGCGGGGGAAACGCGGTCAGCCCGGATGCGATCATCGCGAGCCACGGCACCGACAGCCTGCGCCTGTACCTCATGTTCCTCGGGCCGCTCGAGGCAATGAAGCCCTGGAACCCCAGGGGGATCGAGGGCGTGCACCGCTTCCTCCAGAAGGCGTGGCGCGACTTCGTCGGCGAGGACGGCCGGGCGAGCCCCAGGATCGCTGCCGACGCGCAGGATCCCCCCGAGCTCCAGAAGGTGCTGCACGAGACGATCCGGAAGGTCGGCGACGACATTGAGGCCCTGCGGTTCAATACCGCCATATCGCAGATGATGATACTGGGCAACGCGATGCACAAGGAGCAGAGGGTCAGCCGCGCGGCCGCGCTGGCCTTCGTTGTCCTGCTCGCCCCCTTTGCCCCGCACATCGCTGAGGAGCTGTGGGCGCGCCTGGGCGCTCCCGGCCTCGCCTCGGACGCCCCCTGGCCGGCCTTCGACCCGGCGAAGATTTCCGCCGCCGAGGTCCGCCTTGTCTTCCAGGTGAACGGGAAGCACCGGGGGGACCGCCTGGTTCCCGTGGGGCTCTCGCAGGACCAGGCGGTCGAGCTCGCCCGGGCCGACGCCAGGGTGTCGGCCTTCCTCGCGAACAAGGCGATTGGCAAGGTCGTCTACGTGCCTGGGCGCATCCTGAACCTCGTCGTTTCGTGACCGGCGGCCCGGGTTTCCCCGCAACGGGCGGTTGAACGCAGGCCCCTCAAACATAAGCAATTATACTCTCTTGCCTGATCGGCGCGGTGGCGTAGAATCGGGGCGTGACGAAGCTCCGAACCCTCTTGAGTCTCGCCGTCGCCGCCTCCGTGGGCGGGACGTCCTCGCACGCGCAGAACCTCACCAGGAATCCCACCAGCAAGATCTACGTGGCCGACGTCGAGGGCGAATCCCAGGTCGACGCCGGCAAGAAGATCAGCGTGCTGGAGAAGAAGGCCGTCTACAAGGGCGAGGGCTCGACGATCGAGACCAAGCCCAACTCGAACGCCTCGATCGTGCTCTCGAACGGCATAGGGATCTACTTCGACGTGGCCACGCGGACCCAGATCCGCGGATTCATGCAGGCTCCCTTCCGGCCCAGCCGCACGGACATGGACGACGAGCCCTCGATCTCGCGCACCGAGATGTACATCGACCACGGCGTCGTCGGGGTCTCGACGGGCAAGATGGCCGCCGGGAGCACCCTCCTTTTCGAGTCCACACTCGCCACCGCGGACGTCCACGGCCGCCAGGTCGTCTTCCAGATCGGGGACAACGTGACGACGATCTCGTTGCTGCTCGGCGACGCCACCGTCAGGGCGGGCAGCATGGACAGCTCCCACGAGGTCAACGGGGGCCAGCAGGTCATCGTCCGCCCCGGAAGGCCGGGCCAGGCGAACATCGTCGAAATCCAGGCCATTCCCGACGGCCGCCTCGAGGGCCAGCGCGAGTGGCTCCTCGAGCGCGTCCTCGCGGCCGACTCGGCCCGTAAGCTCGTCTACTTCGAGATGCAGGCGGTCAACGAGTCCGGCGACAGGGTATCGCCCTTCGATGGCGACTCGCCGCCGGGGACCAAGCTTGATATCGTGCCGATTCCCGTCATCCCGGCCAACCCGCCGGTCGAGCCGACGGTGAGCGCAGCAAACCTTTCCAGCCCGTAATCCCGTCGCCCGTCGCCTGCACGGTGTCCATGAATTTGCAGCATCGATTGCTCACGGCCGCAGCCGTGGTGGCGGTTGGCGTTTTTGCTTCCCGGGCGCAGGCGCTGGTCTCCCTCGAGGACGGCAGGGACCGGCTCTACGTGGACGGCACGTTCGGCGTCGGATATGACTCGAACGTTTTCGCCAACTCGGAGAGCGGCGGGAGCATGCTTCTCGAGGGCTCCATCGGGACGGAGTTCGCGCGCCGGGCCGGCCTGATCTCGTTCGACGCGACGGCGGCGCTGAGCTTCGCCCATTACACGGCCTTCAGGGGCCAGGACTACGTGGACCCGAAGCTGACGGCGGAGTTCGCCAAGCAGACGGGCAGGACGACCGGATCGCTCGTGGTCAACATCCAGCGCGAGAACCGCGCGGACGTCGACGTGAACACCCGCGACGTGTCGTGGAACTACGACGTGGCCCTGAACGTCCAGTACCCGGTCATCGAGCGGTACTCGTTCTCCGGCACCTTCGACTACAGCTACGCGGACTACCAGAACCAGCAGCTGTTCACGAACCTGGCCACCTACACGGGCAGCCTCTACCTCTACTACATCCTGGACGAGCAGCGGGACTTCTTCGTCGACTACCGGGCCCGCTACTCCGCCGTGGCGAACGGCTCCGACGACATCGACAACTCCATCTCGGCCGGCGTGAACGGGCGCATCTACGGCCCCTTCAACGGGTCGATCCAGGCGGGCTACCAGGCGCGGGCGTCCTACGGCGGCTCCGCCCCGGGGACCTACAACGACTTGACGGCGAGCGGATCGACGACCTGGAACATCAACCGCCGGATGAGCCTGGCCACCGACATCTCAAGGGATTTCTCGACAACGGCTCAGGCGCAGTCCATCGATTCGACGTCCATCGGTATCACCTTCAAGGATTCATTCACAGCAAAGGCCAGCGGCACGCTGCAGGGCTCCGCTGGGCAGAACCGGTTCCTCGGGGCCGGGGGCCTGCTGGCCCCCGATGGATCGAGGCGGGTCGACGACTTCGCAAGCCTCAGCGCATCATATTTCTACACGCTGAACCAACATTTGAAGGTCTCTCTCAATTTCGTTTACTTTAAAAACTGGTCGACCCTTGCTTACGCAGAGTTCCCGCGCACCCAGGTCAACCTCAGCCTCATCTCGCACTGGTAGGGCAAGCCCGATGAACACCGCCTTCAAGACCCTCGTGATCGCCGCCACGCTCGTGGCGGGCGCGGCGGGAGCCGCGGGGGCCGACAACGCGGCCGCCCCGGGCGGCACCGACAGGACGCCGACCTACAGGATCCGCACCACCGACAAGCTGAGCATCCGCATCTTCCAGGAGGACGACCTGTCGACGATATGCAGGGTCGACGCCAAGGGCACCGTCAACCTGCCGCTCGTGGGCGAGATCCGGATCAACGGCCAGTCGCTCAGCCAGGCCGAGCGCACGATCGAGGCGGCCTACAGGGACGGCCGCTTCCTGCGCAAGCCCGAGGTCACCGTCACGGTCGAGGAGTACTCCCCGAGGGAGGTCTCGATCCAGGGCGAGGTCAAGAACCCGGGCCGCTACGTGCTTCCCGTCGAGTCGACCTTGAGCGTGCTCGACCTGGTGACGAAGGCCGGCGGCTTCACCGACACCGCCCTCGGCACCGCGGTCCGGGTCACCCGTCTGCTTCCGGACGGCTCGACGAAGATCATGACAATCGACGTGGAGAGCCTCATCAAGGGCAAGGGAAACGTGAAGACGAACGGGCAGGACAGCTCGCTCCTGCTTGAGCCCGACGACATCGTTTACGTCCCCGAGCGGATCATCTGACGCGGACCCACGACAAGCGATGGCCGACGCCGCCCCAACCAACGCCCCGAAGCACTCAGCGCATGATTACGACGACAGTGTCGCGATCGAGAGGCGGACGCTCCGGGACTACTACATCATCCTTCGCGAGCGGGCGTGGGTCGCGCTCCCGCTCGCGGTCGTCGTCGCCGTAGTCTTCTTCTACTGGCAGGCCCGCAAGACGCCGGTCTACGAGGCCGTCGCCTCGCTCCAGTTCGAGAAGCCCGAGACCGTCGTCACGAGCCAGGGCGTCGTCGACCCGTCGATCCACTCGGAGGTCGACCTCAACACGTACATCCACGACATCAACAGCAACCGCCTGCGCTCGAGCGTGATCGAGTCGTTCACGCCCGAGGAGCGCAAGGTCCTCCAGCGGGCCGCGCTCAAGCGCATGCCTCCGGGGTCCGTCCCGCCGCCGGCCGCGGCGCTGCTCGGGACGATAGACGCCGAGCCGCTGAGGAACAGCTACCTCATCACGATCTCGGTGCGCAACGACGACCCCGACGCCGCGGCCCTGGTGGCCAACCGCTACGTCGAGAAGTTCATGGACTACCTCTTCGAGAGCGTCGGCGGCAAGAACGAGGAGGCCGTGGCCTACCTGAAGGGCCGCGCCGAGCAGCTGCGCAAGGACGCCGAGGACGCCGAGAAGCAGCTGCAGGACTACATGCGCCAGCACAACCTGGTCTCGCTCGACAAGAGCATCGACAT
>CAZCAJ010000136.1:0-4375 GCA_964496645.1 uncultured Opitutaceae bacterium | reverse complement strand
GGCGGGCGGTTGCCGGTCTGGACCCCGTCCGGCCCGACGGGCAGGTCCGGGCGCCAGTTGAGGATGTTGCCAATGTAGACGTCGGCCCTCGACAGGCCCATGCCGCCGATCATCCGGTTGAGGAGCTGGCCGGCGGGACCCACGAAGGGCTCGCCCTGGACCTCCTCCTCGGCGCCCGGCGCCTCCCCGACGAACATGATCGCGGCGTCAAGGTTGCCGACGCCGAGGACCACCTTCTTGCCCGGGCGCACCTTCGAGCGGCAGACGGGGTCGTCGGCCACCAGCTGGCGCAGGGCGGCCCAGCGGGTCTCCTTGCTGCCCCCGGGGAGGGCGACAACCGGGGCCGCAACCGGGGGCGCCGCCTGCGCCGGGGCCGCGGCCGGCGCGGGGGCCCGGGCGGGCCCCGCCGCGGAAGGGCGCCCCTCAACCGACCGGCGCAGGGCCTCGAGGCCGTCGCCGGAGACCGACACACGTTCGACCCCGCAGGCCTTCAGCCTGCGCAGTTCCTCGGTGAGCGCGTTCAGGGAGTTGCGCATGGGTCAGGCCTCGCCTCTGCGCGACTCAAGCAGCTTCTCGACGTACTTGCCAATCATGTCGAACTCCAGGTTGACCGCGTCGCCCGCGCGGCTGGCGCGCAGGTTCGTGACCTCGACGGTGTGCGGGATGATCCACACGGCGAAGGCGTCGCCGTCGACCTCGGCGACCGTGAGCGAAATGCCGTCGACGGCGATGCTGCCCTTGTGGATCAGGAGCCGGCCGCACCCCGACGGGCCGCGCACGCGCAGCCAGTGGTCGGCGCCGCGGGGCCCGAAGGCCTCGATCAGTCCCGTCCCGTCGATGTGCCCCGTGACAAAGTGGCCGCCCAGGCGCCCGTCGGTCCTCATGCTGCGCTCCAGGTTGACTGGCGCGCCCGGCGCCAGGGACCGGAAGTTCGTCAGCCGCCTCGTCTCCTCGAGCACGTCGAAGGTTATCGCGCCCCCGTCCAGCCCGACCGCGGTCAGGCAGCACCCGTTGACGGCGACGCTGTCCCCCTGCGCCGTCCCCTCGAGCACCCGGGCGGCCCGGACGCGCAGCCTCCAGGAGGAGGCCCCCCGAGCGAACGACTCGACCGAACCGCTCTCCTCGACGATGCCGGTGAACATGCTCCGCTCGCCCGCCTTCAGCGCAGCTTTATCCGCAGGACCGCGGTGTCGCTTCCCCGGCTCACGAGGAACACCGTCTCCGCGCGGCCCGGGTCCTTCTCGATCGCCGACAGCCTGGCCACGGCCGCCGGGAAGTCCGGGATGGAGGCGCCGTCGACCTCCTTCACCCAGTCGTCGGGGCGCAGGCCCGCGATATCCGCGGGGCTGTTCGGCTTCACCAGGTGGGCCACGACCCCGCCGAGCTCGGTCGCGCGCGCGTGCCGCGCCACCGCGTCGCCGTAGACGAACTCGCGGGCCGTGAACCCGATCTTCTCGAAAAAGAGGCGGTCGGCCTCGCGGACGAGGCGGGGCTCCTCCTCGAGCGACGCCTTCAGCTCGACGCGGCTCTGGCCGCGGAGCACGGAGAGCGCCATGGAGTCGCCGGGCGCGTGGGCGGCGATCAGGCGCTCGACATAGTCGACGACCACCCGGTCGGGCCTGAAGCGCGGCAGCGGCTTTCCGTCCACTCCAAGGATGATGTCGCGCGCCTTCATCCCGGCCTTCTCGGCGGGGCTGCCCTCGAGGACCTCGCTGACCACCGCGCCCGACTGGGACTCGAGCTTGAGGAACGCCGCGACCTCGCGGTCCATCGGCTCGAGCCCGTAGGCGCCCAGCCACGCGAGCGGCCGCCCGAACACGTTCTTCGGGATCCTCCCGATGCAGGGAAGGACCTCCTCGGCGACCAGGAACGCGCTGCTCTCCTCGAGGTTGACGAGCATGATCGGGGCGCCGCCCCTCTCCGCGCCCGAGAACTCGAGGAAGGTCTGCCCGAACGAGCTCGCGCCCAGCCCGACGAAGCGGCCCTCGCCGTCGAACACGGGCAGGCCGGGCCCGGCGACCTCCTGCTGGGCTATGGCCGTGCGCTGGGGCAGCGCCTGGATCAGCGCGACGTGGCTCTGGAGGATGTAGGGCGTGAAGTCCTCGTCCTTGTTGCGCAGCCCGACGCCCCAGACCTCGTCGGCAAGGTTCAGCTGCCGGGGCGCGCCCGGCCCGTAGAACGCGGTGACCGGCACCAGCCGGCCCAGGATCAGCGGGCTGGCCCGCACGAAATGCCAGCCCGTGAACGCGTCGCGGCCGAGGTACTGCGCCGGGTACCCTTCGGGGTCCCCCGGCAGGTACATCTTGAAGTCCCTGATCTGCTTCGGCGAGATCCGCAGGTCTATCGCCGCGGACGGGAGGATGACCGTCCCGGCCGCATCGACGACGGTGCCGTAGGCGATCGTGGGGCGGCGCTCGAGTTCCGTCTCCGTGATGTACTCGACCGCCACCGTGCACTTGGCGCGCTCGGCCCAGAGCGCGGGCAGGTTGCCGGCGCGCGCCGGCGCGGCGAGGCCCGCCGCGGCGAGGATCAGGGCCAGGCGCCTCATGGCTTCAGGACGATCAGCGACACGCGCCGCTCCCTCTGCACCTCGAACAGGGTCGGGGCGGGCCTGGCGGCGTAGGACGTGTCGACCTCCTTCACGACGTCGAGCGAGAGCACCGGGCTCTGGTTGATCTTCGTGATGATGTCGCCCCTGGCGAGGCCGGCGACATCGGCGGGGAAGCCCCGCTGGACACCGATCACGAGGACGCCCGTGTCGTCCTGGAGCTGGTTCTCGCGCGCGAACTCGCGGGAGACCTTGCGCAATCCGACGCCCCAGGTGTCGGAGACCCACTCCTCCCCCATCCGGCTCTCGAGCCTTGCCGTGACGAGCGTGGCGGAGGCCTCCCTCGACCCCCTCTTGTAGGCGATGGCGAGCGGGGAGCCCACCGCCTGGCTGGCGATGAGGTTCTGGATCGGCGGCAGCTGCTCCGGAAACCGGCCGTCGACCTTCTTTCCGTTTATGGCGAGGATGATGTCGCCCGCCCTGAGGCCGGCGCCGGCCGCGGGCGACCCCGCCTCGACGCTGTCGACGAGCACGCCCGTATTCGTCGCCAGGTCGTAGAAGCCCTCGAGGTCCTGGAGGGCCTTGGGCACGATCCCGACGTAGCTGCGCGTGATCGATCCGTCGCGGACCAGGCCCGCGACGACGCGCCTGGCGGTGCTCGATGGAATGGCGAACCCCAGGTTGTTCGCCCCGAGGTAAGCGCGCGAGGTGATCCCCACGACCCTGCCGTCCTCGGTCACGAGCGGGCCGCCGGAGTTGCCCGGGTTTATCGCGGCGTCGGTCTGGATCCAGGTGTTGAAGTTGCCGGTCTCGTACCCGTTGACGCCCTCCGTGTCCTCGAAGTAGCGGTTGTTGTTCGAGATGATCCCACGGGTCACCGTCCTCGTGAGCCCGTGGGGGGTGCCGACCGCGAAGACGGTCTCGCCCACCCAGAGGCGGTCGCTGTCGCCGAATTCGGCGTGCTTGAACTCGAGGCCCCGCCGCTTCGCGTCGTCGAGGTTAATCCTGAGGAGCGCCAGGTCGGTCCAGTGGTCCCAGCCGACGAGCCTCGCGCCCACCCGCTCCAGGTTGGCGAGCGTGACGTTGATCTCGACCGACCTCGGGCCCGCGACATGGGCGTTCGTGAGCACGAGCCCGTCCTGCGACAGGATCACGCCCGAGCCGATGCTCGCGTCGATCCGGCGCGCCCCCTCGTCAAAATTGAGCTCGCGCACGTCTATCCGGACCACCGAGTTGAGCAGCCGCTCGAATCCCCCGCTCATGGAGGCGCGGGCCTGGGTCGCGGCCGCCGCGAGGAGGACCGTGGCGGCGGCCAAGATTGACCGGATAGGCGAATGGTTCACAGTGGTGGGTTTTACACGATGGCTACCGAGTGCAAAGACTACAACTTTCAAGAGATTGAGAGCCGCTGGCAATCTTTCTGGGAGCGCGAGCGCACTTTCAGGGCGGGGGCCGACCCGTCCAGGCCCAAGTTCTACGTCCTCGACATGTTCCCCTACCCCTCGGGGACGGGGCTGCACATAGGCCATCCGGAGGGCTACACGGCGACGGACATCGTCGCCCGCTACAAGCGCGCCCGGGGCCTCGACGTCCTGCACCCGATGGGCTGGGACGCGTTCGGACTGCCCGCCGAGCAGCACGCGGTGAAGACCGGCACCCACCCCGCGGCCAACACCCAGAACAACATAGCCAACTTCAGGCGGCAGATAAAGGCGCTCGGGTTCTCGTACGACTGGGACCGCGAGATCGACACGACCGACCCCAAGTACTTCCGCTGGACGCAGTGGATCTTCCTGCAGCTCTTCCGGCGGGGGCTCGCCTACGTGG
>CAZCAJ010000135.1:0-4786 GCA_964496645.1 uncultured Opitutaceae bacterium | reverse complement strand
CACCTTCCAGGGAAACCGGGATGGACGGCATCCTCCGGTTCTGTAATCTTTGCCGACAGTTTCGTTGAATAGTTACGATGCCGTGAGATCAAAGGATCCAGATCGCAGCGTTGGGGGCATGATTTTTGACGTGTCCCGTGCCGTGTTGAACCGGTACCATGCCCGGTTGGCTCTGCTCCGCATCGAGGAGGGCGAGGACCACTGTCAGGTCTGAATCCTCCACGATCCCCGCCAAACATCCCCGGCCGATTCTCATCGCAAACGAACGATCCGCAACATGAAGAACCAACCTGTTAACGATACCGACAAGGGTCATTTCTTCGGACTCATCGGCAAGTCCGCCCAACCGCCCTCAGGGCCGCATCTTCTTGCAAATGTGAAGAATATGGGGCCCCGGAGCTCCGGCGCTTTTGGCGGCAAACAGATCCAAGCGCGCAACTTTGGAGGCGCTTCCGGGAGGCATGGCGGAAGGTCCCGTTGACCGACCGCATTAGCGGCGACCCGAACCCATGTGCCGAGCGGGCAGTCGTCTGCCGGCCATGCATAGGGCGCAGAAGGCGCGAAATGCGTCGCATTGGCACGGATTCGGCTTTCGATTTGCGCCCTAAATGACCCCGATAAACAGCGGCGTCGAGGTGGCCCGTCCGCCCCGAGGCATGACGTTCTGCCCGGGCTGCGGCGGGCTCATTTCCAAGAAGGCTCATTCCTGCCCGAGGTGCGGCAGGGTGGTGAAGCCGCTGGGCCTGGCGATCCTCAAGGTGATTCTCTGGCTCGTCGCGGCGACCGTCGCAATAGGCGTCGTCCTTTGGGTTGTCTCGGCCCGCATGCAATGACCGGCGAACGGGTCGCCCCATTTGCGCGCCGACCCAAGGGCGCCTGACCTTGGCGCGGGGAGGGACCCATCGCCCCAGCGACCGCGCGGCTATTTCCCCTTCTTCTCGGCCTCGAAGAGCTCGTCGGGCTTCTGGGGCAGATTCGTGAGGGCGTATTCGTCGACCTGAAACGCCCGCCGCTTCATGAGGTCGTTTATCGCCGCGTGCGCATCCGAGCTCGTCACGGCCACGAACACGGGCCCCGCGGGGATCGTCTCGAATTCGGGCGCGACGGGCTTCGCCTCCGCCTTGACGTCGGTCGCCTTGCCGAGTGGGGCGAGCGCCGGCTTCGCGTCGGGCACCGGCGCCTTGAGCTTCTTCTCCTCGGGCCTGCGCCCAAGGGCCACGGTGAGGGTCTTTCCGTCAAAGGTTGTCAGCCTGAAGGTCCGCATGTGCGCCGCGGCGTCGACCGCCGCCGCGTCCTTCGGGTCGGCCGTGTCGCTGAACCTGAGCGTCGTGAGCGACGTGAGCACCGACGACACCTTGTCGGCGATCAGCCTCTGCCCCTTCGGCGCGTCGGCGGTCCACGGGGCGTCCTTCTTCGCGCGGGTCGCGACGACCGTCGCGCCCGCGTCGAAGGGCATCTCGACCCTGGCGATCTCCTCGGGCTTGACGGTCACGAGCTGCGCGTTGGCCCACCCCTTTGCGTCGGTGTCCAGCCATACGTGCATGCCCGAGAAGAACGCCTTGGGCTCGGTCCCGAACCGTATGAAGCGCCCGTTGCCCATCTCGGACGTCTTGCCGAGCTCCAGGCTCCAGATCTCCTTTCCCGCCGAGTCCTTCAGGGTGACCGACGAATCCTTGAACTCGAGGTGCGAGAGCCGGTCCGGGCTCGACGTCACGAACCGGTCGACCTTGGCCTCGTTCAGGTCCTGGATGAGGCGCGCGACCTTCTCGATGTCGGCCGGCATGTCGAAGTAGCTCGGGACGCGCCACGACGCGTCGGCGTTGCGGGCGAGCTCGACCTTCTTGCCCTGGTCGGAGATCACGAGCCCCGCGGCCCTTGCGACGACGTCCGGGCCGAGCAGAGGCTTGCCCACGCGGGGATCCGCCGCGGGCGCGGGCCCCGGCCGGTTGGCGAGGTAGGCGGCGACGGAAAGCACCGCGAGGACGGCGACGGTGATGATGAGAGATCGGAGTTTCATCTGAGGACCTTGGATACCCTCGTGGGCGGGTGCCGCGCCTGGCCTAGCTCCGGCGCCGGCGCAGGAACCAGATGCCGAATACGCAGACGAGCAGCGGGGTCCCGAGCAGGTTTACCGCGAGGAGCCTGTTCTCCAGGGCGTCGATCCCCTCGCGCAGGGCGAGGCGGATGCCGCGCCGCTCCGCGCGCAGCGCCGACGCCTGCTTCTGGAAGTCCTCGATGGCCCGCGTCGCCTCCGGCGTGGCGAGAAGCCTGCCGCCCTCGTTCTTCTTGCCCTGGAGCTCGGACAGCTTGCCCTGGACCTCGTTTATGCGCGCCTCGAGCGCAGTCAGCTTCTCCTTGTACCTCTCGGCTGCGTCGGCCTCCATCCGCCTGACGACCGTGAACGGGCGCACCGAGTTGCCCTTTCCGCGGATCGAGATCAGGTCGCGCGAGCCCGCCAGGAAATCGAGCGAGTTGGCCGCGAGCGAGAGGTTGTCGTTGATCGGCTCCGCGGCCGTCCGGCCCATGAAGTTGAACTTGCGCACGCTGTAGTCGTCGAACAGCCAGTCGGTGTCGGCGACGACTATCAGGATCGACGACGTCTTCGACTGCTTTAGCGACTCCGGTGCGGGCGCCTTCGCCGCCGGCTTGTCCTCCTTCTTCTCCGGGCCCGCGGGCTCGGGATCCTTCGGGGCCCCGTCCGGGAACGCCGTCTTGAAGCGGCCCGTCACGAGCGCCGCGATCGTGCGCTTGCCTGAGGGCGTCACCTGCCGGGCGACCTCGTCGGGCTGCGCGAACTGGAGCGCTGCCGAAGGCACGTCGCCCGACCTCGCCGAGGTCTCCACCAGGGGCGTGAATGTTAGGTCCGTCCCGGGCCTGAGCGACACGCTTCCCGCCTCGATGAAGAGGGCCGAGCCCAGCTGCGCCGTCGGAAGCGCCTTCGGGTTGAAGGCGTCCTGGGTCAGGTTGATCCAGACGGGATAGCGCATGCGCGACTCGTCGCGGAGCTGGACCTCCTCGGCGTTCTCGAGGTCGCCCACGACCTTCTGTGGGTCGTACGCTATGCCCCAGCCCCCGAGCAGGACCGGAAGGTCGCTCGAGACGTTGGGCTGCGGGCCGCCAAACATGGCGGCCTGGCCGCCCTGGCGCTTGAAGTAGACCGACGAAGGGTCGACCGCCAGGAACACGGGCTTGCCCTCCAGGAGGAACTGGTCGATCGCGAACTGCAGCTTCGCGGAGAGGTTCTCCGGATGGACGATCGCGAGGACGTCCAGGCCGGCCGGCAGGTCCGTCGCCGCGGCCTCAACGGGGACGATCTGGTAGGTGTCCTCCCACTCGGAGGCCACGAACTGGCCCTCCATCCCCTCCTGGCCCATCATCGGCATCCCGGGGGAGCCCTGGAGCGGAAGGCTGCTGATGAGCCCCAGCTTCTTCTTCTCCGTCTGGCCGACCCCGTAGATGAGCTCGGAGACGTCGTACTCGAGGAACTGCTCGCGCTGCGGGCTGAGCGCCCCGATCACCTTCTGTTGGTCGGCCTGCGTGGCGACGAGGCCGAAGTAGAACTGGCTGCCCCCGGGTATCGTCTGGGGCTCGATGCCCGCCGCCGTCGCCTTCTCCTCCTCCGGGGTGTCGGGCTCGGGGTCGATCACGTTGAGGCGCACCTTGCCGTTCGAGGCGCGCACGTACTGGCGCAGCATCTCGCGCACCCGCTCCGCGTAGTTCTTGTACTCGACGAACTGCCCGCTGGCGTTGCGCGAGAAGTAGAGGTCCAGCGTGGTGGGCTCGGTGATCTTGGCGAGCAGCGCCTTCGTGCCGTGCGACAGCGTGTAGATGCCCTCGGAGGTCGCGTCGAGGCGGACGGGGACGGACGTCGCCAGGTAGTTGACGAGCACGAGGCCCACGAGAAGGAGGGCGACTGCGAGGGTCTTGCTTCCGGGTTTCATGGCGGATCGCTGGGTCTAGCGCTCCAGCGCGACCACGTTCAGGAACAGGGTGAAGACCATGAGCGAGAGGAAGAACACGACGTCCTTCGGGTCCACGATGCCCCTGACCATGGGGTTGAAATGGGTGATGAAGCTGAAGTTTGACACGGCGTCGGCCGCGCCGACGGGCAGGATGCCCTCGAGGAAGGCGGTGAAGCCGCTGTAGCCGAGGAAGACGAGGACGGAGCACACGAGCAGGCTGATCACGAAGCTGATGACCTGGTTCTTGGTGAACGCCGACGTCAGCGAGCACACGCCGAGGTACCCGCCGGCCATGAGGATCGCACCCAGGTAGCTCGTCGCGACGACGCCCCAATCCGGGCTGCCCAGGTAGCCGATCGTCACCGCCATCGGGAAGCTGAGCAGGATGGCGAGCGTCAGGAACGCCCATCCGGCCAGGAACTTGCCTATCACGGCGTCGAGCGTCGTCACGGGCAGGGTGAAGAGGAGCTCCTGGGTGCCGGACCTCTTCTCCTCCGACCAGAGCCGCATCCCGACGGCCGGAACCAGGAAGAGGAAGAGCCAGGGGAAGAACCCGAAGTAGGCGTCGAGGCTCGCGATCCCCGCCTTGAAGAACCCGCCGAAGCGCGAGAAGGCGAGTGCCACCGAGATGAGGAGGAAGGCGACCAGGAAGACGTAGGCCACCGGCGTCCGGAAATAGCCGACGAACTCGCGTTTGAAGACGGGCGTGACCTGTTTCATACGTCGCGGTCGGTTAGGCTGCGGAATATCTCGTCCATCCGGGCGCCTGGCTTGCGCGCGAGGAGCTGGGCGGGCGACTCGTCGGCCACGATCCGGCCCCGGGA
>CAZCAJ010000134.1:0-4815 GCA_964496645.1 uncultured Opitutaceae bacterium | reverse complement strand
AGGAAGACGGAGCCGCTGTCGACCCCGCCGGAGAAGCACACGCCGACCGGCTCGCGCTCCGGCAGGCCGCCGAGCCATTTCGCCATCTCGTCCGCCAGGGCGCCGATGTAGCTCCGGCCGATCAAGTCGAGGTCGGCCGGGAGGGCGTTGCGCGCGGGCGTGAAGAAGCGCGTGTAGGTCGGATCGGGGTCGGGGCAGCCGACGAGCTGGAGCTCGACCACGTAGTGGGCCGGCACCATCCGCGTGTAGCTGGGATGGAACTGGCGCTCGAGTCCTTCACTTTGCAGATGCCGGTGGATCGCGTCGATCCGGTCGGAGACGATGAGCGCGGGGCCCTCGCGGCGCTTGGCGAGGAAGTAGCGCATCGGCCGGTCGAGCGAGCGCGCCATCCGCACGCGCTTGCCCTCCCGCGCCACGAGCGCGAAGGAGCCGTCGATCGCGCGGACCGTGTCGGCGGAGCCGTGCAGGATGCGCGCGCGGGCCTCGTCGAGGGTCATGTTGCGCAGGCGATGGGTTGCCGGATCTATCAGGTCGACGAGCCGTTCGATGTATTCGTCCATGGAAGGAGGGGGAGATCGGGGATGATCACCGGTGCCGCCGGAGTGGTTCGCGATCCGGAGTGCGGCCGGATGCCCGACCGGGTGCGCAACCGTACTGCGCGCCGAGCGCAGGACAAGGCGAAACGATCCGGGAGCCGCGGCGGCGAAGGTCGGTCCGGCGACTGGCCCCGCGTTTGCGGCGATTCGCCCCTTTTATATATTACGCGTCCTGCGATCACCCGCATCATCCGCCGTGATCCGCTTCCCACCGGCGCATCCTCGTCCACTCCACGGACCCCGCCCCGTTCCGGAGCAAATCGCGCACCCAGGCGCTCGCCACGCCATGAAAACGACCGTTCCCAGGCGAGCGCCTCAATGCCGTCCCATCCCTGATGCAGAATCACGTCCGACGATGACAGTTGTTGAAGGGCGTCCCTTTTATTATCGAGTGGAGTATGTCCAAGCGCCTGATCTGGGCTAGCGGTGCGTTTCTGGCGGTCGCGATCGCCGCGGGCGTCTCCTGGCTTCGCTGGTCGCCGTCGTCCTCCGCAGGGTTCATGCGGCTGATGAATCGCGGCAACGGCCTGCTTGAGAAGGGCGATGCGGCCGTCGCGATCGGCGTCTACACCCAGGCGCTCCGTCTTTCGCCGGAGAGCACGGACGTCCGCCTCAACCTGGCCAACGCCTACCTGCTGGCCGACCGGCCGGACGACGCGGTGCTGATGGGCCGGCAGGCGCTCGAGCTCGATCCCAACAGCGCGGCGGCGTATTACCTAATGGGCTGCGCGCTCCTCCGAAAGAACCAGGCCGAGCCGGCTGCGGAGGCGCTGCAGCAGTCGTGGAAGATCGACCCCGGAGTGCCGGCGCTCGATTTCCAGATGGGCATGGCGCAGGAGGAGCTTGGGCAGATCCCGGACGCGATCCGCGACTTCGAGAGCGTGATCCGGGCCGTGCCCGACCATCCATCGGCGCATTACCAGCTGAGCCAGCTCTATCGGCGGGCCGGCCGGGCCGGCGACGCGGCGCGCGAGTTGGAGGAGCACCAGGCAATCGCGGCGCGTGCCGCGAGCCCGGTCATCACCGTGGCCGCGCTGGAGCGCTGCAAGTACACCCTGCCGCTGTCGCCGTTCATCCTTAGCCAGCCGGATCCGCATGGGATTCCGGTCCGTTTCGAGGAGGGGACGGACGCGGCGTTTGGCGCGCTGGCTGCCGATTGCCGGGGCCCGATGGCCGTCATCGATTATGATCACGACGGGCGCCCGAGCATCTTCGCGCAGGGAAAAAGCGGCGGATTCCTCCTGCTCGACGACCGCGGCGGGCATTTCTCGGCGCTCGGCCGGCCGCTGCGCGCGCCGGCCGGGGCCGGGTACCGTGTCGCCCTGACCGGAGACCTGGACAACGACGGCTTCGATGACGTGGTCGTGCTCGGCGAGCAGGATTCGCGCGTGTTCAAGTTCTACGAGCACGGCCGGATCCGCGACGCGACGCGCGCGGCGGGGCTCGAGGGGCTGAAGGCGAGCGCCGGGCTGCTGGCCGACCTCGACTTCACCGGGAACCTGGACCTGGTGGTGGTGCGGCCGGGCGGGGCCGGCCTCGGCCTGTACCGCAACCTCGGCAACTTCTATTTCGACGGCAACTGGAGCGACTCCGGGCTGCCAAGGGCGTTGCCCGGCGCCGCCCAGGTGACCGCGGACGACTGGAACAACGAGGGTGTGCCGGGGGTGTTCATCGCGCGCGCGGACGCCCCTCCCGCGTTCTATTCGAAGAAGCGCGCCGCGGCGTTCACGGCGAATAGCCTCACCCAGGGGTGGCCCGCCGGGGCGGTTATGGCCACGGGCGACCTTGGCAACGATCTCCGCCTCGAGGCGGTGATCGCGACGGCCACCGCGCTTGAAATCGTCGACCGCGACGGAAGCCGGAGGTTGAGCCTGCCGCTGCGCGGCTTTCGGGTCTCGGGCCTGCTCCTGGCGGATTACGACAACGACGGATGGCTCGACCTCTTCGCCTACGGCAGCGACGGCGTGCGGGCCTGGCGCAACGCCGGCCACGCGGGATTCTCCGACGTGACGAAGGAGCTTGGGCTGGACCGCGTCGGCCCGGTTGACGGGATGGTCGCCGCCGATTTCGGCGGCGCCGGCGACATCGACCTGGTGACGAGCTCGGACGCCGGCCTGCGCTTCTGGCGGAACGAGGGCGGCAATAGGAACCTGCAGCTGAAGCTGCGCCTCGTCGGAAACCGCTCCAACACCACCTCGCTGGGGGTCCGCGTCGAGGTGCTGGCGGGCAACTGGCGCACCAGCCGGACGGTCCGGCGGATCCCGATGGAGATCGGGGTCGGGCAGCACCGGCAGCTCGACGCGCTCAAGGTGCACTGGTTCGACCTGTCCACGGCGAAGGTCGACGTGCCGGTCGGGCGAGACGTGTACACGGTGACCGAGCCGACGCTCCCGAGCGGCTCCTGCCCGTACCTGTACGCGTGGGACGGGCAGGGGTTCAAGTTCGTGACGGACATCCTCGGCGCCGCCCCGCTCGGCCTGCCGCAGAGCGGGCAACGGTACGTGCCGGCCGACTCGGAGGAGCTGCTGGCGCTCGGCGATGAAACGAAGTTCCCGCCGCGCAACGGCGCCTACGAAGTGCGCATCACCGACGAGCTGCGCGAGGTGCTTTACCTGGACCAGGCCCGGCTGATTGCCGTCGATCACCCGCCTGGGACGGTCGTCCACCCGACGAGCAAGATGCGCGCCGCCCCGCCGTTCGCGCCGCACGAGCTCTGGACGCTGCGTCCGCTCGCCGCGCCCCGGCACGCCGTGCGCAGCGACGGTCTCGACGTCACGGCGGCGCTGGCCCGAGTCGACAACCAGATGGTCGCCCCGGTGCGGCTTCGCCGGCCGCAGCTGCGCGGGCTGGCCGAGCCGTTTTCGGTCACGCTCGATTTCGGTCCGCTGCCGGCGGATCGCCCGTTGGTGCTCGCGCTGACGGGCTGGCTCCATTTCGGCGGGGGGATGGCAAACATCGCCGCGTCCCTGGATCCGACGCTGCCGTTCCCCTTCCCCGTCCTCGAGGCGGAGCTCGCGGACGGAACCTGGAGGAGGGTCGACGTCGACGTCGGGGCGCCCGCGGGCAAGACCAAGACCATCCTCGTTGACCTGGAGGACAAGCTGCCCGCCGGGACGCGCCGGCTCCGCCTGTCCACGGCCTTCGAGATCTACTGGGATTGCGCGCTGCTGTGCGAGAAGGCCGGGGCGGCGGACACGCGCGACTACAGCGTGCAGCCCGAGCGCACCGACCTGCACTGGCGCGGCTACAGCCGCTACGCCGACCTGCCGCCGTCGCTCCCCCTCACGCCCGTCTACTCGAAAGTCTCGCCGGCGCCACCCTGGGACCGGACGCCGGCCGGCTGGTTCACCCGTTACGGCGCGGTGGGGGATCTCGTGGAGGGGCGCGACGACCGGCTGGTGCTTCTCAACGGCGGCGACGAACTGGCGTTGTCATTCGACGCCTCGCGGCTGCCGCCGCCGGCGCCGGGCATGGCGCGCGACTTCTTCCTTCACGTCGTAGGATGGGACAAGGACGCCGACTTCCACGTGGGGCAGGGCTGGCAGCTCGGGCCATTTCCCTTCAAGGGGATGGACGACCAGTCCTACGGCCGGGAGCCGACGCCCGGCCGGATCGATGATTCCTGGATCAAGGCGTACAACACCCGCTGGGTCGGCCCGGTCGTGGTGAGCCCGGGCGGCAAGGTGCGCGAGGCTCCCTGAAGCGCCATGCAGGGCACGACACGTCTCACCGGCTCCGGCCGAGCGCGGCATGGGATCCAATCCCTTGCGGTGCTGGCCGGGGCGCTTGCGCTCCTCGCATCTGGCGCCGGGATCCGGGCCATTGCCGAGCCGGCCCCGGCATCCGGCGGGAGCATCGTGGAGCGGCCGCTCGCCCCGCGATCCGGCCCCCGCGGCAAGACCCTCTTCACGATCGTCCCCCCAGAGGAAAGCGGCGTGCGCACCGAGAACAGGTACGACGATCCGGAGATGTGGGGCAGGCTTTCGCGCGAGTTCGATCTCGGCGCGGTCGGCACTGGGGTGGCCATAGGCGACTACGACAACGACGGCCTTCCGGACATCTTTGTCGTGAGCAAGACCGGGAGCTGCCGGCTCTTTCACAACCTCGGCAACTGGAAGTTCGAGGACGTCACAGAAAAGGCCGGGGTCGGCGACCACGGCGCGGCCGCCCGGATCTGGAAGCAGGGCGCGACGTTCGTCGACGTGAACAATGACGGGCT
>CAZCAJ010000133.1:0-4834 GCA_964496645.1 uncultured Opitutaceae bacterium | reverse complement strand
ATTTGATGTCGAGCAACGGCTGCAAGTAGGCCTCTACCGACAGGTTCCGCTCGCGCTTCAGGTATTGAGCCAGCGCCTTGTATGCCGGCGGGTTGATGCCGGAACACACCATAGCGATGGGCACGCGGTCGGTTTCCTTGTGTTCCAGCGCCAGCCGGACGCGTTCGCGGTGAGTCAGTTTCATGCCCGCAGTCGAAGTCGAATTTGAAGAATCGGGCAGGCCCCACTCCGACGCGAGCTCTTGCTTTTCGGAATGGAACCGCGACTTGGCCTATCTCGCCGTGGCACGGCTTTCTCGGGTCGTGACCGCCATCGGCGCGCCGCACGACCTTTCCCGCGGTTGTTGCACCGCCAAACGCAGGCCGCAATACGCCAATGCCAGCATCAACGGGCGCCGGCGTCTCTCTCCCGTCACTTGGGCGGGGCGGCCTTGCTCAGCAGGCCCTGGTCGCGAAGCCATGCCGCCAGGAGCGCCGGCCAATGCTCAAGCGCCGTGTCCCCCTTTCCGAGGCCCACGCCATGAGGTCCGTGGCGAAACAAGTGCAGCTCCGCGGAGACTCCCGCCTTCGTGAGCGCGCTGTAGAACTCGACGCTCGCCTCGGCCGGGACGACTTTGTCGTCGGTCGTGCTAAAGATGAACGCGGGGGGCGTCTGGGCGGTCACGTGGCGGGTCGGCGTGTACAGCTCTTCAAGGGCCGCCTGCTTCTCCTTCGGGATATTCATGAGCGTCGGGTACGAGTCGATCATGCCCGCCTTCGCGGGCTGCATCGCGTTGATCCACGGATAGCCAAGCACCAGGAAGTCCGGCCGGCTGCTGAAGCGTTCCACGGGGTCGGCGGCGTCTGGCCTGCCGCCGTCGAAGGAGGTGCCGGTCATCGCCGCCAAGTGCCCTCCCGCGGAGAAGCCGACCATGCCGACCCTGTCCGCCGCCAGGTGGTACTTCCCTTGAAGCGAGCGCACCAGGCGGACCGCGCGCTGGGCGTCCTGCAGCGGCACCGGGTAAACGTATTTTGGGCCCAGGCGGTACTTCAGCACGAACGGAGTCACCTCTCGCTCGGCAAACCAGTCGGCGACCTGTCTTCCCTCGTGATTCATCGCAAGACCGCGGTAGGCCCCGCCAGGGGCGATGATCACCGCGGTTCCATTGCCCTCGTTGTATGCCGGCAGGAAGACGGTTAGCGTCGGGACGTCCTCGTCGGCGCCTCCCAATGCGCCGGGGGCGCCCCCTTCCCAGAGCGGGAAAGTGCAGACGTCCATTGACGGAAGGAACGATGCCGGCGGCGGCACATCGGGCGGGTTCGCGCCGGAGGCGCCCAGAGCGAGGAGGGCCGCGGTGATGAGAGCGCCCGGGGCGCAAGCGGCAAATTTGTTCACATGATTTGGGCAGCTAGCACTTGATGCTGGGAATACTCCCGAACCCCTCAGGTCCAGAGGGCGCGGTACACTCGCACTGACCCGGGCGACCCGTCAATGGCTGCCGTTAGCCCAGTAGGTGGCCGAGGCCCCATCTTCAGAGTTAGCCGGCAAGCTTTGGACCAGACCGTAACTCACCGATAGGGAATGGTGCGAGTGCCGGGAGTAGAAACCGCCTTAGGTGATTTCCACAACCCGTTGCACTAAAAGCAAGAACACGAGATTTTACCGGAGCGCGCTTCAAGTCCTCAATGAAACGGCGGGGCGGCCGCGGTATTGAGGCGCACGACCAATTCCATGCAGGCCCGGCCGTTGTGGTAGGGGCAATTCCAGATGCTCACCTTGGGGTCGAGAGAGCGCCTGCCGTCAGCGGTCACACTGCGAAACCAGCCGCCGTGCTGACGATCGACCAACCAGGTGTCAATGAAGTCCCACGTGCGCAGCGACGCCCGCAGGAACACCGGGTCGCCGCTGATCTGGAAGGCATTTATGAACCCGACGGCCGCTTCGGCCTGTGGCCACCATTCCTTGCTTCGGTCCGTTATCCCGGAGGGCCCCGCCTTGTTGAACAAGGCGCCATCTGCGTCGACGCCCTCGGCGAGCGTCGTCCGCGCGATCTCTACCGCCATCGTCCGGCTGCGAGCGATCAAGGCGGGCTCTCCCAGCGCGTTGGCGGCCTCGCAGAACAGCCACGCAAACTCGATGTCGTGGCCGAACGACCTGTCCTGCGACCGGGTTGTCCAGTCGGGATCGAGGAACAGCCGCAGATGATGCGTCCCGGAATCGTAGATGTGCGCGAGCATCACCTCGGCGAGATCGCGCAGGTCCCGGCGCAGCACCGGGTCGGGCCAGACTCGCAGGAGGTTGGTGTACGCCTCGAGAAGGTGCAGATGGACATTCTGGGATTTGAGGGCCTCGGCGCCCAGAAGCGAACGACTCAGGTCGGTCTCGAGGTGCCAATCGCGCGTGAACTCCTCGTAGTAACCGCCATGCGTGTGGTCGCGAGCTCGCATCTCGATCATGCGGTACAGCTCGATGGCCTTCTCCAGGGCGGCCGGCTCCCCCGTGGCCCGGTAAAGCTCGCTCAAGCCCAAGACTCCAAAGGCCTGGATGTATATCTCCTTGCGCGCGTCGAACGGCGCCCCGTTGGCCGCCACCGACCAGTACAGCCCGCCGTTCGTCCGGTCCCAGAAGTGATTCATCAGGTCGTCGTACGCCAGGCGCGCCATGGCCAAGTACTGCGGATCGCGGTAGCGCTCGTAGGCCGCGGCAAAGGTCCAGAGAATCCGCGTGGTCGCGACGGCTCCGTGCGGCGCCTCCCTCTGGACAACCAGGTCAGCGCTGACCTCCCCGAAGAACCCGCCGTGGGCGGGGTCCGGGGTGTACGTCATCCAGAACGGCAGGATGTTTCCACGCAACTCGGCCTCGATCCGTGTCGAATAGGCTTCCAGAGCCGCGCCGCCGAGCGGCGCCGGGCTGCTGGCCGACACCATGGACGCGGGGGCGAATGCCAGGGCGGGGATGGAAAGATGCAGCAACATTCGCTGGAACAGGCCCGGCGGGCGCATCATCGATCGGGTCCCTGCGGCAGTATAGGTCGGCATCTGACGGCAACCGCCGGCCCGCGACTGGGCGTGGGGGCCGAACCCGCGCAGATGTTCACCCGGGGGAAAGCCTCCTGAATACGGATGCCGGACTTCGGTGGGCACTCCCACCAGCGCAACGTCCCTTTCGTAGCTGCTGCCATCATCTGCAGCATAGTGCCGCAGCGTCCCGAGGTGAACAAGTTTTTGGTCAACATAATGGCAAGAAGCTCCCTGGATCCTTTGACAACACTGCCTGCGGGCCATCGCCCAATGCGGTCGGAAACTGAAAACTGGACCCCAAAACGTACCTTCGGCCCCCAACCCACGCTGGAGACCCTAGAGAATGGTGCGAGTGCCGGGAGTCGAAACCGCTTCGGGCGTTATTCACAATTCGTTGCGGTTTTAGGCAAGAACATGAGATTCTAGGTCTTGCGTTGGTGAGCCAATCGGCACCGCGCGGCAAGAACCGGCACAAAGCGGCACGGGCGTAGACAATAATCGGGCAATAATCTTACCAATGATTTCGCCGTTGCCAGCACCTGGGCCACCGCGACATCCCAGAAAGCCAGCGCGCACTACGTCGGGAAGAAGAAACGCGTGGAGGTGAACCTGTCGCCCCGCGCGGGGAAGCTCAAGGTGGTGGAGTAGGCCTGTCGGCTACCGAACTCTCAAGCGGGACGGTCATTTGGGACGCGAACCCTGACCATCCAAGCGTCTTGGCTACTGATGGAAGGCGCCAATAGCCTCGACCGAATGAGCGTGCAATGCCCCAGGGCGTTTTGGATTTGACCAGCATGACCCTGCGGATTGGTGTCTTTTTTTCTGCGATGAAGGGTACATTCGTTCAGCGAGCCTGATTTGTGAGATGATTCGATGCACTTGGGCCTTCAGATCGGGGCGAATCTGATTCTAGCTGATACGGATGTTTTCCAACAGTGGTGGCATCATCGGAACGCAGTCGGACTTCCGATTGGGGTGCTCACCCTGATCCTTTTCCTCATTCGGCGAATGACAAGGGGCGCGGCCCCGAATAGCGCGAGCACGTCCTCAGGTAGGTCAGGAACGCCGTCCGCATGGCGCTTAATCAGCCTAGTTTCTATACTTTGCGTCGTGGGCCTTATTTCCTTAGTGGTGAAGACAACCAGCCCTGGCGCGAGACAAGCTGGGATGAATCATTTGGCTGAAAGGCCCGAGGGCGCGCCCGCGAATCCGGGACAACCTCGGGGACAGTCCGCTCCTGTATCAGCTGCAAACACAACCGCGGGTTTCAAGGGGATTTCGAGCGATCAGGCTGGATCGATGACAAGAGGCGAAGACCGTCGGGCCGTTACATTGCCGGCGGGCGCCGCATCGGAAGACCTCCAGGATCCAAAGGGCCTTTCCATCGGGGCGGGCTCGCCTCCCGCGTCGCGGCCGGCCCATTTTTCGATCGGCTCCTCGCGTGCGGAGGTGATCGCTGTCCAGGGGAAACCTGATTCACAGAGCGATCGAATGTTGGTCTATGGGCTCTCGAGGGTGCTACTGGACGAAGCCGGCAACGTGAGGGCATGGGCCAATACTTCCAATAATCTTATCGTCAAGTAAGTCTGTGAGCTCATTTCGTGGGGTTGTGGGTCAGTGTCCGAGTGGCCGACTCCCCATCCAAAACGTGTGGAAGCGGCGCTGTCTTAGAGCTCCAATTCGGCGACCAACTTCAAGAGCCGAAGTAGCGTCTCGTTCCTCGGCGGTCATTTGATGCTGGATAAGTTCGTCAGCGGCCACCCAACTTACTGATTGAGAGTGGTGCGAGTGCCGGGAGTCGAACCCGGATCGACGGCTTCGGAGGCCGCTACACT
>CAZCAJ010000132.1:0-4847 GCA_964496645.1 uncultured Opitutaceae bacterium | reverse complement strand
GGCTCGCCGACACCGCCCTCAAGACCGCCGACGCCGGCTACCTCACGCGCAAGCTGTGCGACGTGGCCATGGACGTCATCATCGCGGAGGAGGACTGCGGCGCGCGCGACGGCGTCTGGAAGAAGGCGATCTACGAGGGCGACGACGAGATCGTCGGCCTCAAGGAGCGCATCATCGGCCGCTGCTCGAGCGACAACGTCAAGAACCCGCTCAAACCCTCCGAGACCATCGTCGGCTCCGGCGAGCTGATCACCGAGGAGATCGCGGCCAAGATCGAGGACGTCGGGATCGAGCGCGTGAAGATCATGTCGCCCCTCACCTCCTCCTCCAAGCAGGGGATCGACTCCAAGTCCTACGGGATCAACCCCGCGACCAACCGGATCGCCAAGATCGGCGACTCGGTCGGCATCATCGCCGCCCAGTCGATCGGCGAGCCCGGCACCCAGCTGACGATGCGCACGTTCCACATCGGCGGCGTCGCCTCCGGCGGCTTCAAGACGCCCGAGATCCGCGTCAAGTCCGCGGGCACGGTCAAGTACCGCGCGCTCCGCCTCGTCCAGGCGGCCGAGGGCGGGAACATCGTCCTCAACAAGACCGGCTCGATCCAGATCGTCGACGACGAGGGCAAGGAGCTCGAGAGCTACAACATCGTTGTCGGCTCCTTCCTTCATGTCGGCGACGGCGAGAAGATCGCCAAGGGCTCGGTTCTCGCCGTCTGGGACCCGTACAACATCCCGGTCCTCTCCGAGAAGGGCGGCACGCTCGTCTTCAAGGACATGATCCCCGGCGTCACCGTGAAGCGCGAGCTCGACGAGTCGTCGGGGCGCATCGCGACCGTCGTCATCGAGCACAAGGAGGACCTCAATCCCCAGGTCGAGGTCCGCGACGCGAAGAACAAGCCGCTCGCGTCCTATTCCATCCCTGTCGGCGCCCAGATCGCCGTCAACGAGGGCGACACGATCGCCCCCGGCGCGCTGCTCGCAAAGACCCCCCGGCAGGCCTCCAAGACCAAGGACATCACCGGCGGCCTTCCCCGCGTCGCGGAGCTCTTCGAGGCCCGCCGCCCGAAGGAGGCCGCCGAGATGGCCCGCATCGACGGCATCGTCTCCTTCGAGGGGACGATCCGCGGCAAGCGCAAGCTCGTCGTCAAGAACGAGGAGACCCAGCAGGAGGAGGAGCACCTGATCGCCGCCGGCAAGCACATCATCGTGCAGCCGGGCGACGTCGTCCACAAGGGCCAGCACCTGACCGAGGGCGCGGCGGACCCGCACGAGATCCTCGAGATCCTCGGGCCGGCGGCGCTCTACGAGTTCCTGATCGGCCAGGTCCAGGAGGTCTACCGCCTCCAGGGCGTGACCATCAACGACAAGCACATCGAGATCATCATCCGCCAGATGCTGCGCAAGATCCGGATCACGGACCCGGGCGACAGCGAGTACTTCTGGGGCGAGCAGGTGGACCGCGCGGCGTTCCTCTCGGACAACCGCCGGATCGAGGAGGCGGGCGGAAAGCCGGCGGAAGCCGAGCCCATCCTCCTCGGCATCACCAAGGCCTCGCTCGAGACGGAGAGCTTCATCTCGGCCGCGTCCTTCCAGGAGACCACTCGCGTCCTGACGGACGCCTCCACGCTCGGCAAGGTCGACCTGCTCAAGGGCTTCAAGGAGAACGTGATCATGGGCCACCTGATACCGGCGGGCACGGGCCTGCCCCAGTACAGGCACCTCAAGATCAGCCTTCCCTTCGGCACCGAGCTGGTCGACGAGTCCAAGCCCGTCGAGGCGAGCGCAAGCTGACGCCCGCCGGTCTCCCCGGCCCAGATTGCACTTGCAAGCAGGTGCAACGCTGTCACGTTTATACTTCCTCCCGCCAAAAAACCGCATGTCGAGCCTAGCTCCGTGCGGTTTAACGCCCGGCCCTCAAGGCCGGGCGTTTTTTCTTGTGTTTGCGCCCCGCAGGCGGGATTTTGATCACCCTTTTATTCAGTCCATACGCACAGCCGGTTCCCGCCGGAGTGTGCAACTTCTCGCGAGCCGCGCCCGAAACTCGGATTTCGCGAACATTCATAGCTTTTCGCCAAAAAGTTCTTGCCGAGGTTTTGGCGCAGAGTAGGTTCAACCTCTTTTCAAATCTACCAACACTCGCAGAGATTCCCGCATGCCGACAATCAACCAACTCGTGCGCACGGGCCGTCGCAAGATGCGCTCAAAGTCGAAATCCAGGGCCCTGGAGGGCAACCCCTTCCGCCGTGGCGTGTGCGTGCAGGTCATGACCCGGACCCCCAAGAAGCCCAATTCCGCCATCCGGAAGGTCGCCAAGGTCAGGCTCACCAACGGCAACGAGGTCATCTCGTACATACCTGACGAGGGCCACAATCTCCAGGAGCACTCGATCGTCCTCGTGAGGGGGGGGCGCGTGAAGGACCTTCCCGGCGTCCGCTACCACATCGTCCGCGGCACGCTGGACGCGACGGGCGTCGAGAAGCGCCGCCGCAGCCGTTCCAAGTACGGGGTCAAGCGCCCGAAGGAAGCCAAGAAGGCATAGCGAGGGGAACCCAGACCATGTCACGCCGCCACAGAGCCGAGAAACGCAACGTCGCCCCCGACATCCGCTACAAGAGCCCGCTTGTCGCGCACCTGGTGAACGTCATCATGAAGTGCGGCAAGAAGAACCTTGCGCAGCGCATCGTCTACGGGGCCTTCGAGAAGGTCTCCGCGAAGCTCGAGAAGGGCGACCCGGTCGACCTGCTCCTCGGGGCCCTCGAGAACGCCCGGCCCAGGCTCGAGGTCAAGAGCCGCCGCGTCGGCGGGGCGACCTACCAGGTTCCGATCGAGATCTCGTTCGAGCGCCAGGAGAGCCTCGCGATCCGCTGGATCGTCGACGCCGCAGGCTCAAGGAAGGGCGTCACCATGCGCGACGCCCTCGCGGCCGAGATCATCGACGCGTACAACAACACGGGCTCCGTGGTGAAGAAGAAGGAAGACACGCACAAGATGGCACAGGCCAACCGGGCCTTCGCCCACCTGCGCTGGTAGTCCCCGAGAGGTTTCCATGCCCGCCGAAGCCGAAACATTGATGAGTGTCGTGACCGACAAGGAAAGCCTCTCGCCGAAGAACTCGCCGAACCGCCCGTTCCCGCTCGAGTGGACGCGCAACATCGGCATCGCCGCGCACATCGACGCCGGCAAGACGACGACGACGGAGCGGATCCTCTTCTACTCGGGCGCCGTCCACAAGATGGGCGAGGTGCACGACGGGACGACGGTCACCGACTGGATGGAGCAGGAGCGCGAGCGCGGGATCACGATCACCGCGGCGGCCATCTCCTGCGCCTGGAACGCCTCCTGCGGCCCGTGGGAGGGGATCAGGCAGCGCATCAACATCATCGACACCCCCGGACACGTGGATTTCACGGCCGAGGTGGAGCGGTCGCTGCGGGTGCTCGACGGCGCGATCGCCGTCTTCGACGCGGTGGCCGGCGTCCAGCCCCAGTCCGAGACCGTCTGGCGCCAGGCGAACAAGTACAACGTCCCGAGGCTCGCATTCATCAACAAGATGGACCGCGTCGGCGCGGACTTCCACAAGGCGGTCGACGAGATCCGCACGAAGCTCAAGGGCAACGCCCACGCGCTCTACCTGCCGATCGGCGCCGAGGAAAACTTCAGGGGCATGGTGGACCTGGTCCACATGAACGCCTACCTTTTCGACGACACGAAGGACCCGCTCGGCCTCACCCCGGTGACGGCGCCCATCCCCGACGACATGGTGGAGGAGGCGAAGGTGTACCGGGACAAGCTGATCGAGGCGGTCTCGGACTTCGACGACCACCTGGCCGAGAAGTACCTCGCGGAACACCCGATCGAGGAGGACCACCTGATGCTCGCCATCCGCAAGGCGACGATCTCGCTCAAGTTCTTCGGCGTCATCCCGGGCTCGGCCTTCAAGAAGAAGGGCATCCAGCGGCTCCTCGACTGCGTGGTGAACTACCTGCCTAGCCCGATCGACGTGCCTCCCATGACCGGCAAGGATTCCGACGGGAATCCGGTCGAGGCCGTGGTCGACGACAAGGGGAAGGTCGCGGGCCTGGCCTTCAAGCTCTGGACCGACCCGTTCGTGGGCAAGCTCGTGTTCTACCGCGTCTACACCGGCACGCTGAAGAAGGGCACCATGCTCTACAACCCGCGCACCCGCCGGCGCGAGCGCCTGTCGCGCCTGGTCCTCATGCGCGCGATCGACCGCGAGGAGATCGACGTCGCCTACTCGGGGGACATATGCGCGCTCGTCGGCGTAAAGGACGTCATCACGGGCGACACGCTCTGCGACGAGGACTTTGACATCAGGCTCGAGCCGCCGTCGTTCCCGGAGCCGGTCATCTCGATGTCGATCGAGCCCAACTCGAAGGCCGACCAGGAGAAGATGGGCAACGCGATCCAGCGCCTGGTCGCCGAGGACCCCACGCTCAGGGTGAAGACCGACACCGACACGGGCCAGGTCATCCTCTCCGGGATGGGCGAGCTCCACCTCGAGATCATCCTCGACCGCATGAAGCGCGAATTCAAGGTCGAGGCCACGTCCGGCAAGCCGCAGATCGCCTACCGCGAGACGGTGACGACGGCCGCCGAGGGGGAGGGCAAGTTCATCCGCCAGTCCGGAGGCAAGGGCCAGTACGGACACGTCGTCGTCAGGATCGAGCCGAACGGCAAGGGCAAGGGCATCGAGGTCGTCAACGAGACCGTTGGCGGGAGCATCCCGAAGGAGTTCATCAAGCCGGCGATCGAGGGCATCATGGAGGGGGCGAACAACGGCGTCGTCGCGGGCCACCCGGTGGTCGACGTCATCGTGCGCATCAC
>CAZCAJ010000131.1:0-5187 GCA_964496645.1 uncultured Opitutaceae bacterium | reverse complement strand
TCGACAGCGGGCTCGCCCGGATCGCGCGCTTCGATCCGGTGCGCGGGATCAACACGCTCCTGGTGGAGAAGATCTCGGCGGCGAGCGCCGACCAGAGGGCGGGCAGGGCGGGGCGCACGGCGCCCGGGGTCTGCGTGCGCCTATGGACCGAGCGCGAGCACGGCCAGCGCCCCGCCCATGAGCTGCCCGAGGTGATGCGCCTCGACCTCTCGGAGGTCGTGCTCACCCTGAAGGCGTCGGGGGTCGCCGACCTCTCGGGCTTCGCCTGGCTCGAGCGGCCCGACCCGCGAAGCCTCCAGCGCGCCGAGGCACTGCTCGCGGATCTGGGCGCCCTGGACGGGGAGGCGCGGACCATCACGGAGACCGGGCGGCGCATGCTGCGCTTCCCGGTTCATCCCCGCTATGCGCGGATGTTCCTCACGGCCCAGGAGCGCGGATGCGTCCGCCCGGTGGCGATGATCGCCGCCCTCACCCAGGGCAGGAGCTTCCTCGTGAGGGGCGTGCCGCGCCAGGTGGAGGAGGCGCGCGAGGAGGCCCTCGGCGAGGAGCGCGAAAGCGACTTCTTCCTGCTCATGCGCGCCTGGCGGTACGCCGAGAGGAACGGTTTCTCGGTCGACGCGTGCGCGCGGCTGGGGATCCACGCGCAGACGGCACGCCAGGTGGGCCCCCTTTTCGAGCAGTTCGTCGCCATCGCCTCCGACGAGGGCCTGGACCCGTCGGAGCGGCGGGTCGACGGGAGCGAGGTGCGCAAGTGCGTCCTCGCCGGCTTCCCGGACCATCTCGCCCACCGGCTCGACGCCGGGACGCTGCGCTGCGACCTGGTCCACGGCCGCCGCGGGCTGCTCGCGCGCGAGAGCGCGATCGGCAAGGCGCCGCTCCTCGTCGCCGCCGAGATCACCGAGGTGGGCGGCCGAGGCGGCGAGGTGAGCGTCCTGCTGAGCCTCGCCACCTCGGTGGAGGAGGCGTGGCTCGGGGAGCTGTTCCCGGGAGAGCTAAAGGAAGAGCGCGAGGTCGCCTACGACCCGTCCGCCAAGCGCGTCGTCGCCAGGAGCGAGAGGCGCTTCAGGGACCTCGTCCTCGAGTCGAAGTCCCAGACCGACGCCGTTCCGCCGGACAAGGCCGCCGCGCTCCTGGCGCGGGAGGTGGAGGCGGGCAGGATCACGATCGACGCCTGGGACGAATCCGCCGAGCAGTGGATCACGCGGGTCAACCGCCTTGCCGAGTGGTTCCCCGAGCTCGAGGTCAACCCGATCGGCCCCTCGGACCGGAGGACGCTCATCGAGCAGGTCTGCTACGGAGAGAGTTCCGCGCGCGGCGTGAAGGCCAGGGAGGTGATGCCCGTGCTCAGGGACTGGCTGACCGCGGATCAGCTCCGCGCGATGGACGAGATGGTGCCCGAGCGCATGGCCATGCCGAACGGCCGGCGCTCGCGCCTCACCTATCCCAAGGAGGGGCCTCCCGTCCTTAGCGCGCGGATCCAGGAATTGTTCGGCATCGAGGGGCGCCTCTCGCTCGGCCGCGGCCGCGTCCCGGTGAAGATCGAGGTGCTCGCCCCAAACCAGCGGCCCATCCAGGTCACCGACGACTTGGGGGGCTTCTGGCGCAGCGTCTACCCGAAGATCAAGCCCGAGCTCTCGCGCAGGTACCCGCGCCACGAATGGCGCTGATCACTGGACGGCGACCGGGGTCGTGAGCATCAGGCTGCGCGACGAGGACCCGACGGCCACGGTGTAGGTGCCCGGCTCGACGGCCCAGGCGCCCTTAGACTCGTCGAAGTACTGGAACGCCGACTCGTCCAGGAAGAGGGTGACCTTGCGCGTCTCCTCCGGGGCGAGGCTCATCCTGTTGAAGCCCTTGAGCTCCCGCACCGGGCGGGCCACCCTCGAGGGGGCCGGCGGGCTCACGTAGACCTCCGAGACCTCGTCGCCGGCACGCGTCCCGTTGTTCGTTATCTCATAGGAGACCAGCCATCTCCCGTCGGGAGCCGGCTCGACGCTCAGCCTGTCGTAGTGGAAGCTGGTGTAGCTGAGCCCGTAGCCGAACGGGAAGAGCGGGGCCACCCCCTTGGCGTCGAACCAGCGGTACCCCACGAGGATTCCCTCCGCGTAATCAACCCTCCCGTTGGAGCCCGGATAGTTGCCGAACGAGGCCGAGTCCTCCCTGCGCTTCCCGTACGAGATCGGGAGCTTCCCGCTCGGGTTGACGCTGCCCATGATGACCTCGGCCACGGCGCGTCCCCCCTCCTGCCCCGGGTACCACGCCTGGACGAGCGCCGGCACCTGGCCGAGCCAGTCGGCTGTCGCCACGGCGCCCCCGGAGTTGAGGACGACGATCGTCCTCGGGTTGAGCCCCGCGACCCTGCGGATCAGCTCGGGCTGGACGTCGGGAAGCTCGAAGGTCCGGTCGGACCCCTCGCTCTCGAGCATGAGGCTGTACCCGGCGCACACCACCGCCGCGTCGGCGGACCGCACGCGCTCGGCCTCGGCGTCGGTCATCAGCGGCGGGGCCGGCCCCCAGGCGAAGCGGACGGCGGTCGAGCCGGGGACGTCGTGGTGGGCGACGACCTCGATCGCATAGGTCCTGCCGGCCTGCAGGTCGGCCCGCGCCGTGAGCGTCTCGCCCGAATTGCCCCAGCTCGAGATCAGCGGCTTCCCGTCCAGCTTGACGAACAGGTTGCCCGTGTTCTCGGCCATGAAGATGTAAGGTCCCGAGGCGGGAGCGCGGATCGAGCCCGTCCAGTGCGCCCGGTAGGCGGCCAGGTCCACTCCCGGGGCGGGAGGCTCCGTCCAGTTGTGGTCGATCCTCGTGTCGGTCGTCGTTGTGATCACGCCCTTCTCCCACCAGCGCGGCGTGAGGAACTCGAGCTTCAGGGGCCCGGTGTAGACCGCGCTCGCCACCAGCTTGCCCAGCAGCTCCGGGCCCGGCCCCGGGATCACGTCGATCTTGACCTTGGATCCGGTCACCTGGCGCAGGCCTTCCTCCACGCTCACGTGGTGGAACGGCACCACGTGCGAGCTTCCCCCGCCGGAGACGTAGCCGGTGGCGTTCGGGCCGACCAGCGCTATCCGCCTCACCCGCTTCGCGTTCAGGGGGAGCGCGCCGTGCTCGTTCTTGAGAAGGACGATGGCCTCGCGGGCTATCCTGAGGGCGACCGCCGCGCTCCGGGGGTCGTCCTTCGGGGTCGACTCGATCGCCTGCGGCCGGTCGAGGAAGCCGTTCTCGACCTCGAGCCTGAGTATCCTGCGGACCTTCTCGTCGATCGTCGCGGCGGTGACCTGGCCCGAGTCGATGAGCGGCTTCAGGTCCGCCGGGTTCATGTACTTGCCCGAGGGCATCTCGAGGTCCAGCCCGCCATTGGCGACGCCGAGCGTCTCGTGGGCCGCGCCCCAGTCCGACATGAGCACGCCCTGGAACTTCCAGTCGCCCTTGAGCACCGTCTTGTTGAGCCAGGCGTTGGCGCTGCAGTAGGTGCCGTTGAGGCGGTTGTACGCGCACATGACGGCCCAGGCATGGCCCTGCTCCACAGCCGCGCGGAACGCCGGCAGGTAGATCTCGCGCAGGGCCCGCTCGCCGATGTGCTCGTCGATGGTGTCGCGCTCGGTCTCCTGGTTGTTCGCCGCGAAATGCTTGACCGTGGCGACGACGCCCTGGCCCTGGATGCCGGTCACGATCTGGCTGGCGAAGACGGCCGCGAGGAACGGGTCCTCCGAGAGGTACTCGAAGTTCCGGCCGTTCTGGGGCACGCGGTTGATGTTGACCGCCGGCCCGAGCATGATGTTCACGCCGCGGGCGCGGGCGTCGCTCCCGACGGACGCTCCGAAGTCCATGGCCAGGCCGCGGTCCCACGTCGCCGCGAGCCCGATCGTCGCCGGGTAGGCCGTCGACGGGCCGTAGTTGCGCACGCCGAGCGGGCCGTCGGCCATCTTTATCTCCGGGACGCCGAGCCGGGGGATCGGCCTAATGTAGAAGTCCCGGTCGCCGCCGATGATCGAGAGCTTCTCGTCGAGGGTAAGGCGCGCCAGCAGGTCGGAGACCCGGGCCTCGGGCGGGGCCGACTTGTCCCGGTAGACGGCGGGCTCGTCGGCCCCCGCGGAGGGGAGGGCGGCGAGGCACAGGGCGCAGGCCAGGGCCGGCAGGACGGTGGTCGGTTTCATTTTGCGTGTGCCTTTCCTTCGCTCATGCGCTCTATGTTTAGGTAGGTCTTGTTCAGCATCTGGCTCTCGTAGATCTCGAGCAGGCGCACCCCCTCCCTCGGCTTCACCATGTCCTTGCGGGTGGCGGCGTCGATCTGCGCCTTCATCTTCCGGCAGAGGTCCTCCTGCTGGTACTGGACCCCCTCGATGACGTCTGCGATGCGGCTGCCGCTCAGCGCCTCCTCTATGTAGAACCCGTTCGGCTCGTCGGCCTCGAGGAACACGTGGACCTCGTTGACCCTGCCGAAGAGGTTGTGGAGGTCGCCCATGATGTCCTGGTAGGCCCCGGTCAGGAAGATGCCCAGGTAGTAGGGCTTGTTGTTGAGGGGGTGCAGCGAGACGTAGTCCTTCACGTCCTGCAGGTCGATGAAGCTGCCGATCTTCCCGTCTGAGTCGCACGTGATGTCCACCAGGATGGCGTTCACGGTCGGCCGCTCGTTCAGGCGGTGCAGGGGCGCGATCGGGAAGAGCTGCTTGAGCGCCCAGTGGTCGAGGAGCGACTGGAACACCGAGAAGTTGCACACGTACTGGTCGGCGAGGTGCCTCGAGAGGTCGTGCAGCTCCTCGGGCTGGTAGCCGGTCCGCTTGGCCTCCTTGGCGATCTGCTCGCAGATCTGCCAGAAGATCTGCTCCGCGGCCGCCCGGTTCTCAAGGTCCAGGTAGCCGAGGTTGAACAGCGAGAACGCCTCGTCCTTCTTCTGCAGGGCGTCGTGGAAGCGCTCGAGGCGCCCGAGCTTCGCCTTGTTCTTCAGGAGCACCTCGAGGTCGGTGACGATCTTCTGCTTCTCGTTCGGCTGGTGCTGCTTGCCGAGCGACTCCCGCTTGTTTATCCGCTCGAAGACCTCGACCACGAGCATCGAGTGCGGGGCGACGACCGCGCGGCCCGACTCGCTCACGATGTCCGGCTCGGCGACGCCCGCCGAGCGGCAGATCTCGCGCACGTTGAAGACGACGTCGCGGGCGTACTCCTCCATCGAGTAGTTCATCGAGCTCT
>CAZCAJ010000130.1:0-5275 GCA_964496645.1 uncultured Opitutaceae bacterium | reverse complement strand
AAGGTCGAGCTCAGCCGGAGGCAGGCGCAGGAGTTCCGCGAGCGGATGAGCTTGTAACTCGCCGGTTTGCGGGCATGCCCGAGGCATGATCGAGGCCAGGCTCCTCACCAAGGTCTTTCGCGACAGGAAGAGGGGGGAGATCCGCGGCGCGGACAGCGTGTCCTTCAGCGTGGAGCCGGGCAGGATCTACGGGCTCCTGGGGGCCAACGGGGCCGGGAAGACGACCACCCTGCGCATGCTTGCGACGCTGCTCAAGCCGACGAGCGGCAGCGCGGTGGTCGCGGGCCACGACGTCGTGCGGGAGCCGGACAAGGTCAGGGCCAGCGTCGGGTTCCTCGCGGCGAGCACGGCGCTCTACGCCCGGCTGACGGCGCGCGAGACCGTCGAGTACTTCGGCAGGCTCAACGGCCTCGACGAGGCGACGCTGCGCGATCGCGTGCGCGCGCTGGCCGACGAGCTCGGCATGAACGAGTTCCTCGACCGGCGCTGCGACAAGCTCTCGACGGGGATGAAGCAGAAGACGTCGATCGCGCGGACGCTCGTCCACGACCCCCAGGTCATGATCTTCGACGAGCCGACCCTCGGGCTCGACGTGATGACCGCGCGCTCGATCGTGCGGTTCGTCCGCGAGTGCCGCGGCCGCGGCAAGACCGTGATCTACTCGACCCACGTGATGAGCGAGGCGGAGAAGCTGTGCGACGTGATCGGCATCATCCACGAGGGAAGGCTGAGGGCCGAGGGGACGCTCGCCCAGCTGAGGGCCATGACGGGCGAGGAGGACCTCGAGGAGTGCTTCGTCAGGATCGTCGCGCCGGGGGAGGGCCGATGAGCTGGCGCACCATAGCCACCATCTACGCCAAGGAGCTGCGCGACTCGCTGCGCGACCGCCGCACGCTCCTTTCGACGATCGTCATACCGACATTCGTCATGCCGGCGATCGTGATGGGAGTCGGCAGGATGGCCTCCTCGATCATATCCAGGGCGAAGGAGGAGATACCGCGGATCATGGTGATCGGGGGCGACGACTCGGCCGGCGTCCTGGCGGAGCTGAGGAAATCGGGCAAGTTCAGGGTCGAGCCTGCCGCCGCCGACTGGCGGAGCCTCATCTCCGAGAAGAGGGTCCGCGCCGCGGCCGAGATCCCCGAGGGCTTCGGGAGGGCTCTCGAGGCCGGGTCCGCGCGGCCCGTCACGCTCTACTACTACCAGGGCGAGCTCAAGTCGGGGATCGCCGTGGAGGAGCTGAGGAGCTTCTTCATCGCGCTCCGCGACCGGACGACGGCGAGGCTGCTGGCCGAACGGGGGCTGCCCGCCACGGTAGCCCGGCCGTTCGAGGTGAGGGAGGCCAACGTCGCCGCCCCGGAGAAGGTCGGGGGTAACCTGCTGGGGGGCATCATCCCCTACATCATCATCCTGCTCTGCTTCACGGGCGCCATGAACCCCGCGATGGACCTGACGGCGGGCGAGAAGGAGAGGGGCACCATGGAGACGCTCCTGTGCAGCCCGGCCGCGCGCACCGACATCGTCCTCGGGAAGTTCCTCATGGTGCTCACCGGGTCCCTCGTGGCGGTGGTCTGCTCGCTGGCCTCCGTGGGGGTGACCCTCCTCCTCGTGGGCGCGTCGCTCGGGGGCGGGGCCGCGGCGGCGGCCGCCCGGGGCGCGGCGGCCCCGACCATCGACCTGGCGGGCCTCCTTGGCGTATTGGCGATGGTGATACCCGTGGCGGTCCTGTTCTCGGCGATCCTGTTCGCGGTCTCCCTCTTCGCCAAGAGCTTCAAGGAGGCCCAGACCTACGCGGCGCCGCTCATCCTGGCCGTCTTCATGCCCGCGGTCGTCGGCGCGCTCCCCGGGATCGACCTGAGCCTGGGGCTGGCCCTGGTGCCGATCCTGAACCTCTCCCTCGTCTGCAAGGAGATGCTCTCGGGGGTGTGGCACTGGGGCTACATCGCCGTGATCTTCGGCTCGACCGCGCTCTACGCGGCCGCGGCCCTCGCCCTCGCGGTGGCGATGTTCAGGCGCGAGGGTGTCATCTTCAGGACCTGAGGCCGGGCCGCGGCCGCATTTTGGCCCGCCCGATGCTGTAAATGCCGGGTAAAACTGCTTCAATTCCGGGGCATTTATGGGGTGGAGATTTGTAAATAATCCTGATCTTATTGCGTCCATAAGAAAGATGTGATCAGTTTGCATCTATAGGAAACCAACGTAGCCATGAACACGAATGCTCCGTTCCCCGCCCCGAACCGGCCTGAGCTCACCCTCAAACGGCGGGAGCCGGGGTCGACGCAGCCTGGGATGTCGGCAACGCCCCCGCCCATGCCGTTCGGAAGCAGTGTTCCATTCGGCAGCGGCGCGCCCTTCGAGGGCGATTCCTCCAACCCCTACGGCTACGCGGCGCTCCAGGCCGCATGGGACAAGCTTTACCGGGCCCGCGCCCTGCTGGAGGCCGAGCAGGCCCACCTGCGCGACGACCGCATCGCCCTCCAGGGCGAGCTCGACGCGCTCGAGGTGCGCCGCCAGGCGGTAATCGCGCGCGAAACGCGCATCCAGCAGCTGGAGCTCCACGCGGCGCTCGACAAGGAGGAGGCCGAGGACGAGAGGCAGCCCGAGTCGACCATGCAAAAACTGACCCGGGCGCCGTTCGAGATGGCGCGCCAGGTTTTCGGCCAGAAAAAGTGATTTGGCGTGCCTCCGGCGCCCCCCCGCCATAGGGAGGCGTGTCATGGGCACAGCGCCATTCCCGCAGCACGTCATCGCGCGCAAGCGCGACGGCTCGGAGCTCGAGCGGGCTGAGATCGAGGCCTTTGTCGCGGGGGCCACGGACGGCTCCTGGGCCGACTACCAGCTCAGCGCGCTCCTGATGGCGGTCTTCCTGAAGGGGATGAGCCCGCGGGAGACGGCGATCCTGACGGAGGCCATGATGCGCTCCGGGACCGTCGCGGACCTGTCGTCGATACGCGCCCCGAAGGTGGACAAGCACTCGACGGGGGGCGTGGGCGACAAGGTCTCGCTCCACCTGGCGCCGATGGTGGCGGCCTGCGGCGTGGTCGTGCCCATGATCAGCGGGCGCGGGCTCGGCCACACTGGGGGGACGGTGGACAAGCTCGAGGCGATACCCGGGTTCCGCGTCGGCCTCTCCCTGTCCGAGTTCCGCGCGCAGCTCGAGAGGGTGGGCGTCTCGCTCATCAGCCAGACGGCCGAGATCGTGCCCGCCGACCGCAAGCTCTACGCGCTGCGCGACGTCACGGCGACGGTCGAGTCCATCCCGCTCATCTGCGCCAGCATCCTCAGCAAGAAGCTCGCGGAGGGGATCGACGCCCTCGTCCTCGACGTCAAGTTCGGGAGCGGGGCGTTCATGAAGGAGAAGGCCCGCGCGAGGGAGCTCGCCGTCGCGCTCACGTCCGTGGCTAAGGCGATGGGCAAGCCGACCCGGGCGGTGATGACCGCCATGGACGAGCCGCTCGGCCACGCCGTCGGAAACGCGCTCGAGGTCGCCGAGTCCGTCGAGTGCCTGCGGGGATCGGGCCCCGCCGACCTGATGGAGGTCACCTACGCGCTCGGCGAGCAGATGCTCGTCCTCGCCGGTACGGCTGCCGACGCCGCGGCGGCGCGGGTCCAGCTCGAGCGGAGCATCTCCTCGGGCTCCGCGCTCTCGAAGTTCCGCGAGCTTGTCGCGGCCCAGGGAGGCGACCCCCGGGTCGCCGACGATCCCTCCCTCCTGCCGGCGTGCCCGGGCAAGGTCCCGCTTCCGAGCCCATCGGACGGCTGGGTCCGCGGCGTCGACGCCCTCGGTGTCGCGCTGGCCGCGCAGAGGCTCGGGGCGGGCCGGGCGAGGGCCGAGGACGCGATCGACCCCGCGGTGGGGGTCTCCGGCCTGGCGAAGGTCGGCCAGCGCGTCGGCAAGGGCGAGCCTCTCTGCTTCGTCCACGCCTCCGACAGGGACCGCCTCGCCGACGCCCACGCGATCCTCGCCCGGGCGATCGTCGTCGGTCCGGGCCCCGTCTCGCAGCCGCCGCGCGTCGGCGAGATCATCGGCTAGGGCGGGGCCGCGCCCCCGGGGCCCCTCTCCATCGCCTCGAGATCCGACGCCAGGCGCTCCCACTCCGCGGAGGCCGCCCGCAGCTGGTCGACGACGGCGCCGAGCTCGCGGTTAAGGGCCTGCGCCTTGCCGGGGTGGGCGTAGGTCGCGGGGTCCTCGAGCGCAGCCGTGATCTCGGACTGCCTCGCCTCGAGCCCCGTGACCGCCAGCTCCAGGCTCGACACGTGGTCCCTCATCGCGCGCAGCGGCGCCGACCTGGCGGCGCGCCTCTCGGCCTCCGCGCGCTTCTGGCCCTTCGTCTTGGGCCCGCCCCGGGGCGCGGCGGGCGCCGGCGCGGGGGCTGCGGGCTCCCCGTGGCGGGGGCGCGCGTCCGACAGCCGCGCGGTCAGCGCCTCCCGGGCGCCCGTGGCCCGTGATTTCTCGAGATAGTAGTCGTAGTCGCCCGCGTAAGGGGTGAGGCGCCCCGCGGCGACGTGCAGGACGCCCTTGGCGACGCTGCGGATGAAGTGGACGTCGTGGCTGATGAAGATGAGCGTCCCCTCGTACTGGCGCAGCGCCTTCACGAGCGCGTCGATGCTCGCGATGTCCAGGTGGGTCGTCGGCTCGTCCATCAGGAGCAGGTTCGGCGGCGCGAGCAGGAGCCGCGCGAGGGCGAGCCTCGACTTCTCGCCGCCCGAAAGGACGGCGACCCTCTTGAACACGTCGTCCTTTCGGAACAGGAAGCCGCCCAGCACCGTCCGGGCGAGGCGCTCCGTCACGTCCGGGTTCCTGGCGCGCATCTCCAGGGCCTCCTCGAGCACCGTCCGCCGGGCGTCGAGGTTGTCGAGGCGGTTCTGCGCGAAGTATCCCGCGGTCACGTTTCCGCCGAGCTCGCGCGTGCCCGCCTGGATGGGGATCGCGCCGGCGAGGACCTTAAGCAGGGTGGACTTGCCCGCGCCGTTCGGGCCGACGAGGACGAGGCGCTGCCCGCGCTCGGCGTGGAAGCTCAGGTCCCGGTAGACCACGTTGTCGCCGTACGCCTGGCGCACGCCCTTGAGCGTCACGACCCTGAGCCCCGACCGAGGGGGCTGGGGGAACCTGAACGAGATGCGCCGGACGTCGTCCTCGGGCGCCTCGATCGCGGCCTCCTTCAGCCTCTCGATCTGCTTCTCCTTCGACTTGGCGCGGGAGGCGAGCGAGGCCTTCGCCCCGAAGCGGTCGACGAACCGCTGCAGGTGGGCGATCTCGCGCTGCTGGTTCTTG
>CAZCAJ010000129.1:0-5286 GCA_964496645.1 uncultured Opitutaceae bacterium | reverse complement strand
TCAACGTCGACATGCTCAACTGCGCGACGGCGCAGTTCGTGCAGGAGCCCCTCGTGAAGGGGAAGGAGCTGGTGGTCCTGATGGAGATAACGATGAACAACCTGCTCGCGTCGGGCGAGCTCGACGCGCCGGACTTCCTTTCGAGGGTCGACCTGATCTCCGACATCGGCTACACGGTCCTGATCTCCAACTACTCGGAGTACTACCGGCTGACCTCGTACTTCCGCCGCTACACCAAGGAGATGATCGGCGTCGCGATGGGCATCAGCAACCTGCTCGAGATCTTCAACGAGAAGTACTACGAGAACCTCGAGGGGGGGATCCTCGAGTCGTTCGGGCGCCTCTTCCGGAACTCGGTCAGGCTCTACATCTACCCCATGAGCAGGGACGCCTACGAGATGTACGTCGCCCAGGGCGGAGAGGGCCGCGGCTCACCGCTCAACGCGTTCAGCACCACCGTGCTGATAAACGCCAAGAACGTCAGGGTCGTCGACCATCTCTCGAACCTCTACGACCACCTGCTGGAGAACCATTACATCGAGTGCATCGTGGGCTTCGACGCCGACACCCTGCACATCTTCTCCCGCGACGTCCTGCGCCTGATCAAGGAAAAGGACGCGGCCTGGGAGACGATGGTGCCGAAGCCCGTCGCCGAGGCGATCAAGCGCCGGGGGCTCTTCGGCTACTCCGAGCACCCCATCCTCGCCGGGGGCAAGTAGCATGCGCTTCCACAAGTACCATGCGCTGGGCAACGACTACATCGTCCTCGACCCGGCCGACTACCCCCAGTGGGAGGTGCCGAGCGAGGCCCAGGTGCGCGCCATCTGCCACAGGAATTTCGGCGTGGGCTCCGACGGGATCCTCTGGGGCCCCCTCGCCTCGTCGAGGGCGGACTTCGCCCTGCGAATCTTCAACCCCGACGGCTCCGAGGCGGAGAAGTCGGGCAACGGGCTGCGGATCTTCTCGCGCTACCTCTGGGACAGCGCGCGGGCGAAGGCGCGGGCGTTCACCCTGGAGACGCCCGGAGGGGTCGTCCGGTCCGAGATAAGGGAGGGCGGGGCCCTGGTCACCGTGGAAATGGGCACGGTGAGCTTCGACAGCCGCAGGATACCGGTCGCCGGCACCGCGCGGGAGGTGATCGGCGAGTCGATCGAGGCGCAGGGGCGCAGGTTCACGTTCTGCGCGGCGACGATCGGGAACCCCCACTGCGTCATCCAGGTCGACGAGCCGACGGCCGAGCTCGCGAGGCGCTACGGGCCCGACATCGAGGTCCACCCCCTCTTCCCGAACAGGACCAACGTCCAGTTCATGAGGGTGCTCGACCGCTCGAGCGTGCAGATCGAGATCTGGGAGCGCGGCGCGGGCTACACCCTCGCCTCGGGGACGAGCTCGAGCGCGTCGGCGGCCGTCGCCCACAGGCTCGGCCTCGTCGGCCGGTCGGTCGCCGTCCGGATGCCCGGGGGCACGATCCACATAGAGATCGGCGACGGCTTCTCGATCGAGATGACGGGGTCCGTGAACAAGATCGCCGAGGGGGAGCTGCACCCGGAGCTCTTCGCGGCAGCCCCCCCGGGGCTCAGTACTTGATCGAGCACCCGTACGGGTGGCTGGTCGCGACGGCGACGGGCCGGCCCTGCCTGAGCGAGTCGAGCGCCGCCCTGACGTAGTTGGTGGCGCGGGCGATGTCGGACGGATCGGACGAGGGGATGCTGTCTATGGCGCCCGCGTAGGCCAGCGTCCCGTCCGCCGCGACCACGAACATGTCCGGCGTCGCCTTCGCCCCGTAGAGCCGGCCGACCAGGCCGTCCGGGTCGCGCATGTAGGCGGCCGGCGAGGCGCCCGTCGACCTGAGCCACCCATCCACGCGGGCGGCGTCGTAGTCGCCCGGCGAGCCGGGGTGGCCCGAGTTTATCGAGAGCCAGACGACGCCCTCGGCGGAGGCCGACCTCTGCAGGCCGGGCATGTTCCCGCTCAGGTAGTGCTTCCTGACGATGGGGCATTCGGGATTGGTCCACTCGAGGACGACGATCCGTCCCCGGTAGTCGGAGAGCCTGCGGACCTGGCCCTTGACGTCGGCGAGGCTGAAATCCGGGGCGGGTTCGCCGACCGTGGCGGAGGCGCGCGCGGCCTGGGGGGAGAGCGCGGCCAGGGCGGCGAGGACGACGGGAAGGGGGCTGTTGAGTCTCATGGGGAAAGGCCTTCTGGCGGGGGCGGGCGAAAAGTACCCCCATTTCGCGGTCGCGCCAGTCCTTTTTGGCCGTTGCGCGCCGTCTGCGTCGCAACCAGCATGCCCGGGTGACCGGTAGCGAGGCCCCACAGCGGCTGCCAACCGCGGCGAGGATCAATCTTGCGGCCCTGGCGATCCTCGCCGGCGCGCTCGCGGTCCATCTGTGGCCCGAGTGGTCCCACGATGCCGACCTCTCCCACGGGTTCACGGCGCCGGCCGCCTGCGCCCTCCTGATCTACCTGTGCCCGCGTCCGCGGGCCGGCGAGGCGCTGAGCGCCGGCGCAGCCGCGGCGCTCGCGGCGGCTTTCTCCGCCGCGGCCCTTGCGGTCCTCTGGATGGCGGGCCTCTTCGCGCTCAGCCTCGACTGGTCGAGCCCCCTCGTGGACTTCGCGCTGGCCTGCTCCCTCGCCCTCCTCGGGTGCGGGGCCGTCGCCGCGTTCGCCGACCGGCGCGTGGCCCGGGTGCCGTTCGGCTGGGCCTGCCTCTCGGCGGCGGCGCTCTGGCCGCTGAGCTCGCCCATCCCCCCCGGGACCTACTCGAGGCTCACCTCGGCCCTCCAGCTGTGGGTGACGGACGGGGTCGTGCGCTCGCTCGGGATCCTCGGCATCCCGGCCCACAGGGAGGGCAACATCATCGAGCTCGCTCGCGGGACGGTCGGGATCGAGGAGGCCTGCAGCGGCGTTCGCAGCCTGGTCGCGTGCGTGTTCGCGGGCGTCATCCTCTCGGCGGCCCTGTCGAGGAGGCCCTGGGCGCGGGTCCTGGTCGTCGCCCTCTCCGCTCCGCTCGCGCTCGCGATGAACTTCATCCGGTCGCTTGCGCTGACCCTGCTCGTCAACGCCGGCGTCCGCGTCGAGGGAGCCTGGCACGACCTGACGGGCTACCTGATCCTGGGCGCCACCGCGGCCG
The DNA here is from genome assembly GCA_964496645.1 of uncultured Opitutaceae bacterium. Taxonomy (GTDB): domain Bacteria; phylum Verrucomicrobiota; class Verrucomicrobiia; order Opitutales; family Opitutaceae; genus Palsa-1447. Next base: position 2,153 of record CAZCAJ010000129.1, on the reverse strand, counting down.
TCCTCGTCGTCGTGGCACTCGCGCTCGAGCGCGGGAGCGCGGCGCAGGCGGGAGGCGGGGACCCCGGCGAGGCCGAGGGCCCCGCCCCGGCCGCGGTCCCGGGCCCGCAGGCCGTGCTGCTGTGCGCCGTGGCGCTGGCCGGCGCCACGCTCGCGTTCTTCGCAGCGGACACCTACGCGCCCGCCCGGAAGGGGGCGGCGGCCCCCGACCTCCTTGCCCTCCTTCCCGCGGCGGCCGCGGGCTGGGAGGTGCGGACCACACCGGGCCTGTACCGCTTCGCCGGGGCGCTCAGGACCGACCACCTTGCGCAGCGCACCTACGGGCGCGACGGGCCCGCCGGGGGCGAGCAGGTCGCGATCTACGTGGCCTACTGGCCCGAGGGCCAGGCGTCCGTCGGCCTCGTGGGGTCGCACACCCCAGACGCATGCTGGCCCGGGTCGGGCTGGGTGGCCCGGCCCGTGCCGGACTCGCGGGTCGACCTCGCGGTCGGCCGGCAGCGGCTGCCCCGGGCGCAGCACCGGCTCTTCGAGAGCAACGGGCATCCCCAGCACGTCTGGTTCTGGCAGCTCCACGACGGCTGGCCGATCGAGATCGGGGATCCGTTCTCGCTGCGGGACCACCTGTGGGTCGCGCTCCGGTACGGGTTCCGCCGCAGCGGCGAGCAGGCGTTCATCAGGGTGTCGAGCAACCGCCCCTGGGATGACATCTCGCGCGAGCCCTTCGTCGCCGAGTTCTTCGAGCGGGCGCGCTCGCTCGGCCTGCGCTGACCCCCCTGGAGCGGCCGCACACCCGAATGGACACGATGCCGACCGACCCATCCAGGATCGAGCTGCCTCCATGGCTGCCCTGGGCGACGACGGCGTGCCTTGCGGCGCTGGTCGCATGCCTCGGGGAGCTCTGGATAATCGAGAGGGCGAGGTCGCAGCTTCTGCGGGAGCAGGCCATGCTCGCCGACGCCGCCCTGAAGGCGGCGCAGAACCAGCTGGAGGCGGAGCGCATCGTGAACTCCAGGGAGCTCGCCGGCCTCCGCGCGGCGGCCGCGCCGCTGGCCGCGCACGGGCTCGCCCTGCTCCTGCCGGCCGAGGGCGCGCGCGCGCCGCTGGCCGCCTTCGGCGCCGTGGCCTGGGGCCGCGCGGGCGGGCGCGCCCTGGTGAGCCTCAGCGGGATGCCCGCACAGGCGCCGGGCGCGGATTACCAGCTCTGGCTGGAGGGCCCGGGGCTGGCAAACCCGGTCGAGTGCGCCGTGTTCCACGCGCCGGCCGACGGGGACGCGGCCGGCGTCCAGGTAAGCGTGCCCGATTCGGTCTCGACCGGGTGCCGGTTCATCCTCGTCGACGGGCAGAAAGGCGGGGCCCGCACCCTGGATGAGGCCCGGGCCCGGGCCTCAATCGTACTTGCCACCTCTCCCCTCGCTGAAAGCATCTCAGGGCGATGATCATCAAACCGAAGGTTCGCGGATTCGTATGCGTGACTGCGCACCCGGCCGGGTGCGCGGCGCACGTGGACGAATGGATAAGGCACGTGAAATCAACGGGTCCCGTGCCAAACGGCCCGCGCAAGGCCCTCGTGATCGGGGCGTCGACCGGGTACGGCCTCGCCTCGCGGATCACCGCCGCGTTCGGGTCAGGCGCCGGCACGCTCGGCGTGTTTTTCGAGCGCCCGTCCGAGGACGGGCGCACGGCGACCCCCGGCTGGTACAATTCGATCGGGTTCACGGCGGCGGCCCGTGCGGCCGGCCTCTACGCGCAGAACATCAACGGCGACGCGTTTTCCGACGAGATCAAGGCCCGGGCCCTGGAGACCATCAGGAGGGACATGGGACAGGTCGACCTGGTCGTGTACTCGCTCGCGTCGCCCCGCAGGACGCATCCGAGGACGGGAGCCGTGCACAAGTCCGTGCTGAAGCCGGTGGGCTCGGCGTACACAAACAAGACCGTGGACACCGACAAGGGGGTCGTCAGCACGGTGACCATCGAGCCCGCGAACGAGCGGGAGATCGCCGACACGGTCGCGGTCATGGGCGGGGAGGACTGGGAGATGTGGATGAAGGCCCTATCGGACGCCGGGCTCCTCGCGCGCGGCGCACGGTCGGTGGCCTACTCGTACATCGGCCCCGCCGTCACCTGGGCGATCTACAAGAACGGCACGATCGG
>CAZCAJ010000128.1:0-5397 GCA_964496645.1 uncultured Opitutaceae bacterium | reverse complement strand
AGCATGAACTTCCAGTTCCTGCGCTACGCGCAGCCGCTGATCCAGGGCGAGGTGGCGGTGCCGTACGAGAACGGCGTCCCGAACTACGCCCGCCTCGACAAGGTCCGCGTGGAGAAGCTCCTGCCGGCCTACGAGGTCTGATCGGCGGGGGGGCCGGCGGCAACGAACGGCTCCTCTCGCAGGTCGGGCGCCCTCCTGCGCGCGAGGAGCAGCCACCAGACCCGCGCGCTCGAGAGGACGACCAGCGCGACGAGGACGAGGAACGCGGCCGTGACCGCGGCGTCCACGTGCGCGTTCACCGCCTGGCGCGGGGAGGCCGCGGCAGCTGCAGCGCTCAGGAACCCGAGCCTCGGGTCGGGGCTGAAGATCTTCATCCAGCCCGCCGTCATGGTCACGGCGAGGAGCCATGCCAGAGGGAGAAGCGTGACCCAAAGGTGGCGCGCGCGCCCCATCTTGATCAGCACGGTCGTCCCGAGCGCCAGCGCGATCACGGCGAGGAGCTGGTTGGCGACCCCGAAGATGGGCCAGAGCGAGTTTATGCCCCCCAGGGGGTCCACGACCCCCTGGTAGAGGAACCATCCCCAGGCGCCGACGAAAAGCGCGGTGGCGCCCACGTTTCCGGCGGCCGAGCGGGTGTCGCCGAGCGGCCGCCAGGCGAGCCCGAGGAGGTCCTGGACAAGGAAGCGGCCGACCCGGGTCCCGGCGTCGATGGTCGTCAGGATGAACAGCGCCTCGAACATGATCGCGAAGTGGTACCAGACAGCGAGCGCCGCCCCGCCGCGGAACGCCCCGGAGAACATCTGGGCCATCCCCAGGGCGAACGTGGGCGCCCCTCCCGCGCGGCCCACCATCGTCTTCTCGCCGACGCTTGCCGCGACGGCCGCCATGTCCGCCGGCGTCACCGCGAAGCCCAGCGCAGTGACGTGGCGCGTCACCTCCGCGGCGTCGCCCTTCATGTTGATCGCGAAGTACTCCCCGGGCTGCATCGAGCACGCCGCGACGACCGCCATCACCCCGACGCACATTTCGGCCAGCATGGCGCCGTAGCCTATGGTCCTTATGTCGCCCTCGCGGGCGAGCAGCTTCGGCGTCGTTCCCGAGGCGACGATCGCGTGGAAGCCGGAGACGGCGCCGCAGGCGATCGTGATGAAGCAGAAGGGGAACACGGGGCCGGCGAAGACGGGGCCCGAGCCGTCGATGAAGCGGGTCACGGCCGGCATCCTCAGGTGCGGCCCGAGGATGACGATCGCGACGCCGAGGGCGAGGATCGTGCCGATCTTCAGGAACGTGGAGAGGTAGTCCCGGGGCGCGAGCAGGAGCCAGACCGGCACGATCGAGGCGACCATCCCGTAGCCCATGATCCACCACGCGAGCGCCGTGCCCCTGAGCGTCAGCAGGCCCCCGAGGGGCGTCCCGCCGACGAGCCGGCCCGCCCAGACGGCGCCGAGCAGGCAGGCGACGCCGGCGGCGGTCACCCAGCGCAGCCTCCCCCGGCCGTAGCCGCCCGGCCGCAGGGCGACGCCCATCGCGAGGGCGATCGGCATCGTCGCGGCGATCGTGAAGAGCCCCCACGGGGACTCCGCCAGCGCGTTCACCACGACCAGGGCGAGGACGGCGAGGAGGATGACGCTGATGGCCGTGACGCTCACCAGGGCGACCAGCCCCGCGAAGGGCCCAACCTCGTCGCGCACCATCTGGCCGAGCGACCTGCCCCCGCGCCTGACGGAGCAGAACAGGACGATGCTGTCGTGGACGGCGCCGCCGAAGACCGCGCCGACCAGAATCCAGAGCAGCCCCGGCAGGTAGCCGAACTGCGCGGCTAGGACGGGGCCGACCAGGGGGCCGGGCCCGGCGATCGCCGCGAAATGGTGCCCGAAGACGACCCAGCGGCTCGTCTTCACGAAGTCCTTCCCGTCGGCGCGCACGTGCGCCGGCGTCGCCCGCATCTCGTCGACGGTCAGCACCCGGGCCATGAGCCAGGCGGAGTGGAACCTGTAGGCGACCGCGAACACGCAGGCCGCGGCGACCACCATCCAGAGCGCGCTCACCGGCTCGCCCCGGGACCACGCCAGGACCGCGAGGCTAGCGGCGCCCGCCGCGCAGACGCAGGTCCAGGCGGCTGCGCGGACGATCTTCACTGGGGCGCTCGGCGGCACGGTGGCCATGGGGGGTCTTGAAGGCGCGCAAAGTTGGTGCAAGGGCGGGCTTCCCGCAAGACCGGGCTCGCCGATTCACTTGTTGGTTTGCATCCCCGGACGGCTGTCGCCCATCGTTGGCGCCGCCCGCGGCGATCCCCCGCTCGAATTCCGATGGCCCCAAACTCCGTTCAAACGCACCCGCGCCGGGCGGGCGTCGTGGCGCCGCTCGTCGGCGCGTGCCTCTGGGCGGCCCTCTTCTGGCTGGCCCTGCGGCTGCCCCCGGACGGGCGCGAGCACGGCGACCTCGGGCAGTTCCTCGGGCGGTTTCACCCGCTGCTGGTCCACGGTCCCGTCGCGCTCCTGGCGCTGGTCCCGCTCCTGGAGCTCGCGGGCCTGTCGGCGGCGCGGCCCCACCTGCGGGCCGCGGCCGGATGGATCCTCGCCGTCGCCGCGGCCGCGGCCTTCTGCGCGGCCTTCGACGGCTGGCTCCTCGCATGGAGCGGGGGGTTCCGCGGCAGGGACGTCACGCGCCACATGTGGGGCGGGGTCTGGCTTGCCGGCGCCTGCCTTGTTGCCGCCCGGGCCCGCGCCGCAGGCGCCGGCGGCCGGGGCAGCCCGTTGGCGTACCCCGTCCTTCTCGCGCTCGCCGTGGGACTCATGGTCTGGACCGGGCACGGCGGGGGCGCGATCTCGCACGGCGACGGCTTCCTGACCGACAAGATGCCCGCGCGGGTGAGGGCCTGGCTCGGCCTGCCCGCGCCCGTTCAGGCGGCCGCTTCGGCCGCGCCCGCCCCGCCCTCCTCGGGCCCGGCGGCCCGCGGCGGGCCCGGAAGCGTCGAGCCCTCGAATCCGGCGTTCTACCGCCTGCACGTCGCGCCGCTGTTCGACCGCAGCTGCGCCTCGTGCCACAGGCCCGCCAAGCACAAGGGCGGCCTCAGGCTTGACTCGTACGAGCAGCTGATGCGCGGCGGGGACGACGGCCCCGTCGTCGTCCCGGGCAACCCCAAGGCGAGCGACATCCTGCGCAGGCTCCGCCTTGCGCCGAGCGACGACGACTCCATGCCGAGCGACGGCGACAAGCCCCTTGCCCCGGAGGAGATCCAGATGATCGAGCGGTGGATCGCGGCCGGGGCAAGAAACGGCTGAGCACTTGCGGGAAACCCCGCCCGGGCCACACTGCACCAACCGATCCGCCCCCCTCCATGAAGCGCGTCCTCGCAACCGCCCTTTCCGCAGCCGTCGCGCTCGCCGGCGCCCTGGCCCCGGCGGCCCGGGCTCAGGTCGCGGCCTCGCTCGTCGCGGCGGAGCAGTCGATCCAGCCCGGAAGGCCGTTCCTGGTGGCGCTGCGCCTCGTCCACCAGCCGCACTGGCACACGTACTGGGAGAACCCGGGAACGGGGCTCCCGACGACGCTCCGGTGGACGCTGCCGCTCGGCTGGAAGGCGGGCGGGATCCAGTGGCCGGCGCCCATGCTGCTCTCGGACAGCCGGGGCAACATCGTCGGCAACGGCTATGACGGCGACCTTCTCCTGCCGGTCACGATCAACCCGCCGGCGGACCTGAAGCCGGGCGTCAACGTGGAGCTCCAGGTCGCCGCCGACTGGCTGATGTGCCAGGACGAGTGCGTGCCCGGCAGCGCGAAGCTCTCGCTCGCGCTCCCGGTTGCGGCGGACGAGCCCCAGCCCGACCCCGACTGGGGCGCGAGGATACGCGCGGCCGTCGCCCACCTGCCCGCCGCTGATCCTGCGTGGTCCCTGTCCGCGTCGCATTCCCCGGCGACCGTCACCCTTGGGGTGAGGCCAAACGGCGCCGCGGTGGTCCCGGCGTGGTCGCCGAAGGGCCTCCACTTCTTCTCGCGCGACGGCTTCATCGCCTACGACCTTCCGCAGCCCATGACGCCAGACGGCCGCGGCGGGTACACGCTCGCGCTTCCGGTCTCGCCCGACGGGCCGAAGGACCCGGCGCGCCTGGTCGGCGTCCTCACCTCGATGGAGGGCTGGCGCCCCGACGGGTCGCTCCCGGGCCTGGCGGTGGACGTGGCGTTCGGGGTCGCGCCCGCCGGCGGCGCGGCGCAGGCGGGGGCCATTCCGGCTTCCCCCGCGGCGGCGGGAATCCTGGGGACGCTGCTCCTCGCGTTCGTCGGGGGGATGATCCTCAACCTCATGCCGTGCGTGTTCCCCGTGCTCGGGATAAAGATCCTCGGCTTCGTCAACCAGGCCGGCGCCGACCGCAGGAAGGTCACCCTCCACGGGATCGTGTTCGCCGCCGGCGTCCTGCTCTCCTTCTGGGTCCTCGCGGGCCTGCTCGCCGTCCTGCGCGCGGGCGGGAGCCAGCTCGGGTGGGGATTCCAGCTCCAGTCGCCCGCCTTCGTGTTCGGGCTCGCCGCTGCCATGCTCGCGTTCGCGCTCAACATGAGCGGCGTGTTCGAGTTCGGCCTGACGGCTACAGGGATCGGGTCGCAGCTCCAGTCGAAGTCGGGCCTGACCGGTTCGTTCCTGACAGGCGTGCTGGCGACGGTCGCCGCCACGCCCTGCAGCGCCCCCTTCCTGGCGCCGGCGCTCGGCGCCGCCCTCGCCCTCTCGACGGCGCAGTCGTTCGCCATCTTCACCGCCATCGCGGTCGGCCTTTCCGCCCCCTACCTGCTCCTGTCGGCGTTTCCCGGGGCGGTCCGGGTCCTGCCCAGGCCGGGGGCGTGGATGGAGACGTTCAAGCAGGCGATGGCCTTCCCCCTATATGCCACCGTCGCCTACCTGGTCTGGGTTCTGGCCGGCCAGCTCCAGGAGGCGGGCTTCCTTTCGGCCCTCTTCGGGCTCGTCCTCGTGGCGATGGGCGTCTGGGCCTATGGGCGGTGGAACGCCCCGGGGGCCTCGGCCGGCCGCGCCCGATTCGGAATGTGCGCCTGCCTGGTCCTGATCGCGCTCGGGGCGTGGACGGGATGGCCTTCGCCCGCGGCGCCCACCGACATCGTCTGGGACAAGTGGAGCCCGGAGGCGGTCGCCGCGCTTCGCTCGGAGAACCGGGTCGTCTACGTCGACTTCACGGCGCGCTGGTGCGCGACATGCCAGGCGAACAAGAGGCTGGTCTTCCACTCCGGCGAGGTCCTGCGGGTGCTCCGCGACAGGCACGTGGCGACGCTGCGGGGGGATTGGACCAACAAGGACCCCCAGATCACGGCCGAGCTCGCCAAGTACCACCGCGGGGCGGTCCCATTCAACCTCATCTGGTTCCCGGGCCGCGCCGAACCGGTCATCCTACCCGA
>CAZCAJ010000127.1:0-5413 GCA_964496645.1 uncultured Opitutaceae bacterium | reverse complement strand
CCTCCTGCTCGGCCTCGGCCTGGTTGGCCTGGTCGCGCTCCGTCGGAGGCTGCAGGGCACCTGCTAATCCGCAAGGATCGCTGGGTTTTTAGTGACCGAGCGGCCACGGAAGGCGAACGCCTCCGTGGCCGCTCCGCGTTTGCAGATGGAACATGGGCGGTGAATCCGTTCCGGGCGAATGACGAGACGCACCAGCTTAGGCGGCAGCTCGGCTCCCGGAGGCATCCGTCAAGCTTCGTGCGTTTTGTCCCCGGCGAAGATGCTTCGGACGAAGCACCCGAAATCGCGCTTGGGTTGAGCTGCCCTGCGGAACGCAGACCGCCGGGCTGTGGGAGACTTGAATATGTCGCGGGAGGGGAGGGTGAGGCGGTTAGGAGCTCCCCCCAGGTGGCCCCCCCTGGTGGCGTGCGCTCGGGTTCACCAACGCGCGTTCCCCCAGGACCACCTTTGGGCGTCTTCCACCCGCCGGTCCGAGGACAACGCCTGCCGGCTGCGTCCCCACCAGGGCCTCCTTGGCGCCGACCTTGCGGCGCTGGCACCGCTCAGCGGGGGCCGTCGCCAAGGGGGGCCGGCCTGTTCGGCGAGACCTCGGCATTTCCGAGCGTCACCTTGCCGGCCTTGGCGTTCAGCCTGGCGCCCGCGGTGACCATACCGGATTGTCCACCCGCTCCTGAGAATGCCCAATGGCGCCCCGCACCTGCGAGGCTGGACCGCCTCGGCCCCTATGCGTTAGTGGAAAACGCAAGGGCCGATGCGCGAGGGCAACGCGGCTCGTCGATCCCCCGATCAAGGAATCGAGCCGCGGACGGACGAACGCCAGGGCGGCGGGGCGCTTAGAACCAGGAGAATTTCTGCGGAACGTGAACCACGTCGTCGGGGGCGAGGTAGAACAGGTCGGTCTTCTTGCCGTCGAGCACCTGCTTGAGGTCCACGGTGATGTAATCGTAACCCTTGGATCCGGTCTTGTGCCGGATCACCATGATCTTTGCGGTGTCGGCCTTGCTGTAGTCGAATCCCCCGGCCTCCATCACGGCCTCCAGGATGGTCATCGGGTGGTCTGCGACTATCTTGCCTGGGCGCATGACCATGCCGTCGACGAAAATCGAGAAGGACGAGGAGACGACCGTGACGAGCACCTCCTTTGACTGGAGCTGATCGGCGAGCTGCTTCACCAGCTGATCCTGCAAAGCGATCGGGGTCAGCCCCACGGCGGAGATTTCGCCGACGATCGGCAGGGTGATCTTGCCGTCCCTCCTTATCGGCTGGGGAGCGACGTCCAGGTTTGGCGCCCCGGGGAAGGAGACCTTGACCACGTCGCCCTCGCGCAGCGTGAGCTCGGCGTGCTGCTCCTCCATGCCCGAAGGCACCGCAGTTGGATTCTCGCAGCCCGTGAAGGCGGCCATCGCCGCGAACGCAAGCGCGCCCAATGCCGCCCTCGGCACGCCCAGCACAAGCCGACGGAGGGTGGATGGAACCGGCAGAAGGACCGTTGAGGCAGGGGAAGTTTTCATGGTATTTGGAGTGACTGCATTCTTTCATTCGGGCTTTTGTACGCCAAGCTTTTCCATCAGCTCATAGAAGGTGGGGCGGCTGATCCCAAGGTCGGCCGCGGCCGCCGTGATCTTCCCCGAGTGCTTGCGCAGCGCGTCCTGGATCATCTCCTTCTCAAGCGACTCGCGCGCCTCCTTGAGCGTGGCCGCCTTGGATACACTCGAGTCCCCCTCCAGCTCCAGGTCCTGGGCCGTGACGCGCTTGCCCCCGCTCATGATCACGGCGCGCTTCACCCTGTTCTGCAGCTCGCGGACGTTTCCAGGCCATGAATACCTGCGGATGGCGTGCAGGGCGTCGGCGCCAAAGACGAGGTTGGCCTTTCCGTTCTCGGCCGAGTACCGCTGCAGGAGCGAGCGCGCGAGCAGCGCGGCGTCGTCCCCCCGGTCCCGCAGCGCGGGAAGGGGTATCTGGACCACTGCGAGCCGGTAGTACAGGTCCTCGCGAAAGGTGCTGTCGCCCATCCGCTTCTTGAGGTCGGCATTGGTGGCGGCGATCACCCGGGCGTCCACCTGTATCTCCTGGCGGCCTCCCACGCGCTCTATCGTATGCTCCTGGAGGAACCGCAGGAGCTTGACCTGCAGCATGGGGGAGATCTCTCCGATTTCATCCAGGAAAAGGGTGCCTCCCGCCGCGTTCTCGATCCTGCCCTTGCGCTGGACATGGGCGCCGGTGAAGGAGCCCTTCTCGTGCCCGAAGAGCTCGCTCTCCATGAGGGTCTCGGGAATCGCCCCGCAGTTGATCGCGACAAAGGGCTCGTTCCTGCGGGCGCTCAGGTGATGGATTGCCCGGGCCGTCATCTCCTTGCCGGTGCCGCTTTCGCCGAGGATGAGCACCGGGGCGTCGGTCGTGGCGACCTTTCGGACGGAATTGAACACGGCCTGCATGGACGTGCTGGTGCCCAGCAATCCCTCGAACGAGTCCGACTCGAGCCGCTGCTGCATCTCGCGGAACTCGCGCTCGAGCCGGGCGACATGGAAGCACCGCCTGAGCAGCACCTTCAGCTCATCCATGTCCAGCGGCTTGCCCAGGAAATCGTAGGCTCCCGCCCCGATCGCCCTCAGGGCGATGTCCTTCTCCCCCTGCCCGGTGATGACGATGACCTTTGCAAGGTTGTCCGCGGCCATCAGCTCGGAAAGCGCGCTGAGGCCCTCGTCCGGCGTGCCCGGGCTCGGGGGCAGTCCCAGGTCGAGGAGCACCACTGCGGGGTGGGCGGAGGCGAACACGTCGGCCGCGGACGCGCGGTCGCCCGCGGACAGGATCTCGTAGTCCGCGTTTAGCGCCCACTTCATCTGGGTGCGTATTTCGTCGTCGTCGTCGACTATGAGCAGCTTGGGTTTCATTCCGATTTCTTTTGCGCCGGGAGGTAGACCCGGAACGTCGTGCCCTTGCCAAGCTCGCTCTCGACCGCGATCCGGCCTCCGTGGACCTCCACGATCATCTTGCTTTGGAACATCCCGATTCCAAGGCCGTTCTTCTTTGTCGTCTGGAAGGGCCGGAAGAGCGACCGCTCGATGAAGCTCGCGCTCATGCCGCAGCCCTCGTCGCGGACTGAAACCACGGCCCAGCCGTTTTCCCGCCGGGTGGCCAGCTCGACCCTCCCGCGGCCCGACATGGATTCCTTGGCGTTGAGCAGGAGGTTGGTGACGACCTTGGCGATCTGCTCCCTGTCCAGCGCCAGCCTCGGCAGGGGGGATAGATCCTTTGCGATCACGAAGCCGGGCTCGGACTCCAGTCCGGCCACGGCGTCGCCGATCATCTCGTTCAGGTCCGTCTCGACCGGCCGGGTCACCAGTTCGCTGCGCAGGAGACCCAGCCGCCCGATGACATGGTTGATATGGTCAACCGACTTTGAGACGCCCCGCAGGGCGTCCTCCCTGAACGAGGGGTCCCCGAAATGCACGGGAAGGTTCTTGAGCATCAGGCTGAGCGTCGACGCGGCGTTCTTAAGGTCGTGGACGAAGAAAGCCGCCATGGTCTGGAACGCCTCCAATTCCTTGGCCTGGACGAGCTTCTGGGCCAGCTGCACGTTAACGAGGCTGGCAGTGGCGTGGTCGCCGACGCACCTGAGCATGTCGAGGTCCTGCGTCGCGAAATCCACGCCGCCGACGCGGTCGCCCAGGATCATCAGGGCGGCGATTCTTCCGTGCGCGACCATCGGCAGGCAGACGCGGTTCCCCCCCTTGGGGAATTCGCTGGGATGCATCCGCTTGAGGACACCGGCCCAGTGCCCCGTTGAGGCCTCCACGTCGACCGGCTCGCGGTTCTCCTCGAAATATCTGGTGACCTCGGCCGCATCCGCCTTTCCAGGGGCCAGCTCGCGGCCTCTGGCTTCCGACAGCGATGTCGACGCGGCGAGGGCAATGGAATCCTCGTCGACGGTCCATATTGCCACGGAAAGGGCCTGAAACAGGTCCGCGACAAGCTTCACAAGGGAGCGGCACAGCTCGGTCTGATCGACCTGGGAAGCCGTGCCCTCGGTGAATCTTCTCCATGTGGTCCGGTAATCATAGAGCGGCCTCTCGAAATGCCGGCTGACGAAGCGGCCGAGACGCATCCGAAAGCGGTCGGATTGCAGGAGGACCACGAACAGGACCAGGGCGACCAGGCCAAGAATCGCCTCGAGGGCGAATGCGTTGCCCTTGCCGGCAAATACGACCGCCTTGGCAAAGATCCCGACGATCAAGAGATAGATTCCGGCAAGAAGAACCGTGACCGATCCCTGCAGCACCGATTGGGAGGGGTAGACATCCAGGTCCATCGGGCTGGCGCGGAAGAACGACCTCAGGATGAGCAGGGAGGCCACAACGAGTGTCCCCGCGTTGAGTTCCTCCAGGGACAGGTCGATAGAGCGGAACAGGATCTCCTGGCAGGCGGTGTAGATCTGGACGGCGAAAAGGAGTCCGACCCCCATCAACATGTACTTGATGCGCCAGCGCATTGTCCCCACGGACGCCCGGAACGTGCGCTCCAGATTCATGAGGATCAGGACCGATCCAATGAGAACGAGCAGCTCCATCACCATTCCAGGCCACCCGAGCACGACCAGCCTTGATGACTCGGTGCGGCCCGCCCTAAGGGAGGCAACCAGCTGGTCGCGATAGATGGCGGCGACCCCGACCGGGAGTATCAGCGCGCCGGCCAGGGGCAGCCGCCATTTCACGAGGAAGTCGCGCGCATTCCCGCGGGCATAGATGAGGCTGAACAAGAGCCAGAGGAAAGGCAGAAAGGCGGCTGAGAAGAGGCACCATTTCTGCCAGGCGATCAGCTCGGCGTCCGAAACGTGCTCCCGGACAGACATCCCGATGAGAACCGCCTCCGCTGAAAAGCCGATCATGCCCGCCGCGAATGCGAAGTCCGCGATGGTGCGCCGCCTCCGCAGGAGCGACGCCGCTGCCAGCGCACCGGCGCACACCGCGCCGGCGGTTGGTATCTGAAGGGCGAGATTCATTGGGGTGCGAGATTCGCGGCGCCGATCGTATGCGCACTCCTGCGGAGATGACAAAGAAAAGCTGCACCGCCGTTTGGCGGTGCAGCTTTAACTAAAAGAGGGGTATATCCGAGATCTGGCTTATTCCCGCACGAGCCTGCGGCGCCGCGCGATCATGCCGACCGCCACTCCCGCGAGGCCGAGGCCGATCAGGAGAGCTGTCGAACCGCTGTCGGGGACAGTCGTGTCCGCGCCGAAGGCGAAAGTCGTCTCAGAACCGGTGGACGTGTCGGTGATGCTCCAGGTTCCCAGCGTTGGGGTGTATCCCGTCTCATAGGCCCAGCCGGCGCCCGAAAGGTTTAGGAACTTCGCGTTCTTGATGGAGAACTGAGTCACATCGATGGTTCCCGTTGCGTTGAACCAGTAGCTGGTGCT
>CAZCAJ010000126.1:0-5510 GCA_964496645.1 uncultured Opitutaceae bacterium | reverse complement strand
TTCCTGCGCGGGACTCGCCTTCGGGCCCGACGGCCGTGTCTACGTGACGGAAGACCGGGCCGCCGAGGTTTCCGCCTACACGGCCGATGGGCTCCGCTCCGTCATCGCCGAGGGAGTCCGGGGCCGGGACCTTGTGGTCACCCATGGCGGCACGGTCTACGTGACCGAACCCGGGTCCGGCGACGGTCTTCAGGGCAAGGTCTGGCTCATCAAGGCCGGCGGCGAGAAGACGGTGCTCGACAGCGGCCTAGACCATCCGTCCGGCATCGCCCTTTCGCCCGACGGGCTTTGGCTCGCGGTCGCCGAGAGCACGTCCCATTGGGGCTACAGCTACCGTTTGGCATCCGACGGCGGCGTCCGTGACAAGCAGCGGTTCTACCGGTTCGAGGTGCCGGACGACGCGGACGACAGCGGGGCCGGCGCGTGGGCAATGGACGTCGAGGGGCGGCTCTACGCCGCCACCCGGATGGGCGTGCAGGTCTTCGATCGCAACGGCCGCGTGCGGGCGATCCTGCCCGTGCCCGGCGGCGAAGTGACCGGCCTGGCCTTCGCGGGGGCCGATCACGGCGTGCTCTACGTGAGCTGCGCCGATCACAGGCTCTACCGGCGGAAGCTCGGGGTCCCGGGCGCGGCCCCCTGGGGCGCCCCGATGAAACTGCCGGCCTGGGGCGCCGGCTGAGCGTCGCAGACGATCCGCCGCGCAGGCGGCTCCCTCCGGGTCCCGCCCAGCCATTTGTACTATTCCGCCCGCAAGGCGATCGTCGGGCTGATCCGCGTGGTGCGCCGGGCGGGCAGCCAGCAGGCCACAAGGGCGACGATCATCAAGACGCATGCAACGCCCGCCACGACCCACGGGTCGTTGCCGGGAAGGAAGAGCAGCAGCTTGGTTAGGACATTCAGGAGGACGAACGACGACGCCAGCCCTATTGCGGTTCCGATTGCGGCAAGCTGGAGCCCGTTTCTCAGGAAGAGCCAAATCAGGCTGGCGGGCTGAGCTCCGAGCGCCATGCGTATCCCGACCTCCTTGGTCCGCTCGGTCGCCAGGTTGGCGACCACGCCGTAGATCCCGACGGCCGACAGGAGGAGGCCGAGAAGCGCTATTTGCACGACGAGCCGGCGAAGAAACGTGAAGTAGGCAAGCGCCGCGGCCATCACCTCGTCAATGGTGTCGAGCTGCCCGAGCGCCAGATCCGGGGCGAGCAGCCCCATCGCCTTCCGGAAGGGCTCCTTGTAGGTCGCCGGAGGGCCGGCTGTGCGCACACAGATGGTAAGGTAGCGGCTGTGGTCCTGGGCCCATGGGCGGATGTACCTTAGTCCGTTTAATTCCATATTGTAGAATTCCGCGCCGCCCTTGAAGTCCCTCATGACGCCCACTACCTCGGCCCAGCGCGGGTTGGTCGGGTCGGTTCCGCCGATCCGTTTTCCTATCGGGCTCTCGCCCGGCCAGTATTTCCTGGCCATTGACTCGTTTACGATGGCGACGGGCGGGGCGCCAAGGCGGTCGGCATCGGTGAACTCCCGGCCCTGGACGAGATGGACGCCGTACACCTCGAACCATCCCGGACTGACGCTGAAATACCCGGCAAAGGCCTCGTGGCCCTTTTCCGGCGCCGGCTGGCCCTCGATGCGGAAGGGTTCCATGCGGGTGCCCCAGGCGGTCGATCCGCTCGAGATCGACGTCGCCACTATGCCGGGGATGGCCTGAAGCGCGGCGCGGGCCCGGTCGCTGAATACGGCCGAGCGGGGATCGTTGCCCTCGCCAAAGTTGTCGTGGTCGAGGGCGATGGTGGCCAGGACCTCGTTGGTGGGGTCCCAGCCCAGGCTGCGGTGGGTCAGCCTGTAGATGCCCGTCACAAAGAATCCCGCGCCGGCCAGCAAGGTGAGGGCCATCGCGAGTTCGACGACCACCAGGCCCTGGCGGAGCCAATGCCGGGACCGGCCGGAGGTGGCCCCCCGGCCGTCCGCCTTGAGCGAGGCGTTGACGTCGGTCCGGGAGGCGATCCACGCCGGCACGGTGCCGAACAGGGCCCCGGCGGCCAGCGAGACGACGAAGACGAAGCCGATCACGCGCAGGTTGAGCGGCATGTCCAGGTCGAAGAACCGGGCCACGTAGATGTTGCTCCACTTGGCGACCAGGATGCCAAGAGCGCCGCCGGCGACGGACAGGACCAGGCTCTCTAGGAGCAGCATCCCAATCAGTCGCCTCCGCGGGCAGCCTAGCGCGAGCCGGATGGCGATTTCCGGGGCGCGGCGCGTGGTGCGCACCAGCTGAAGGTTGGCCAGGTTGATGCACGCGATAAGCAGCACCAGGCCCGATAGCCCAAGCGTCATCCACGTGAGCTCACCGCCGGTTCCGCCCATCTGGCTGGTGGGGTAGGCCTCCACCCTGAGGCCGCGGTCCGTGTTCGTCTTCGGATGGTCGTGGGCGAATCTCGAGGCGAGCACCTTCAGCTGGCCCTGCGCCTGCTTCAGCGTGACGCCAGGGCGGAGGCGGGCCGCGACCGTGTACCACCCGTTGTCGCGGAGGTCGCGGTTCACGCGCGTGGGGTCCAGGACGAAGAAGCAGGGCCGGACGTTGAAGAGCGCGGGGTCGTCGGCCGAAGGGGGCATTACCCCGATGACCGAGTATTGCTTGCCGTCCAGGCGGACCGAGCGTCCCAGCACCTTCGGGTCCGCCCCGAAGTGCTGCCTCCAGAAAAAGTCGCTGATCAGCGTGACCGGCTCGAACCGCGCCTCCTCGTCGGGCGACGGCGTTCGGCCGAGCTCGGGCGCCACGCCCAGGACGACGAAGAAATTCCCGGTCATGCTGACCGAGCCCTCCTGCAGCGCGGGCTGCCCGGGCTCGGCGAAGCTGACGGAATTCCCGGGCACATAGGCAGCCATGTCCGTGAAAACCGTGTTCTGCTCCTTCTCGTCAAAATAGTCCGCGGGGGCCGTGCCGGCGTACTCGCTGCGCGGCATGGTCGTCCAGACCTGGACCAGGCGTTCAGGCTCGCGGAACGGCAGCGCCTGCAGCAGCAGCCGGTTCAGCAGCGTGAAGGCCGTGGTGTTAACCCCGATGCCCAGGGCCAGCGTTATCAGGGCCACGATCGTGAACCCGGGGTTCTTTGCCAGCTGGCGCAGGGCGCGCTTCATTCGGTCTTCGGGCTTCTATGGGGGCTTGGGCGGGGTGGGTAAAGCGTGGGACGAAGGCCGGCGGGCGCCGATGTCCCGCCGGATGGCCTGCCTATGGGAACCCGGGGCTGAGAAAGTGTTCCCAAAGGGGAGGGCTCTCGGGCGCGTAAGGGCTGGTGCCGTTCCCTTGACGCCCGGTCTTGCCGACTATTCGTATTTGGCGGCCGGAAGGAACGGGGCCACCGGCAGCGTCAGGCGCGACGGGTGGTCCGAGCTCAAGAGGAGTGTATTGTGCGCCACGCGCGGATCGCTTGGAACATCCAGCCGCAAGCCGTTGTTGGGATTCACGTCGTAGCCCGGATAACAGGTGGACGCGACCTGCACCCGTATCCGGTTTCCCTTGTTGAAGACAATGCTGGTCGACCACAGGTCGACCTTGAGCTCGTAGGCATTGCCGGCCTCGAGAAAGTGCTCCTCGCTCGGCGACTGCCTGTAACGGGCCCGGATCGCGCCCTCGGCGAGGTTGTACGACTTCCCGTCGGCGCCCACGATGCACAGCCGAACAATAAAGTCCGTGTCGGGCGCGTCGCTCGTCACCCAGAGGTCCGCGGCCAGCCGGCCGGTGACCTCGGTCGGCGCGGCCAGGGGTTCGCTTGTGAACACAAGGACGTCGGGCCGTCGCTCGACCTCCGCCTGGTCCCAGGGCCCCGCCGCCAGCGATGTGCCCGGCAACTGGGGCCCGCCGACGGTCGGCACCGGTTTCGCAGGATCAGAATCAAAGGATAGAGATCCATTCCTTGAAGTGGGTGCCTGGAATCCGGCGGAGTGATCCGCGCAAAGGTACAGCGCCGTGGGCACGGCATCCGGTCGCGGCCATCGGTCGGACTTGCGCCAGAAATTTCCAGGGGCCTGCCCGTCGGTCGTGTCGCCCATCACGTAATAGGTGACCGGGGGCTCGGATCCCGGGCCCCCGTGGGCTCCCTTCACCTCGCGATCCAGCCATTCCAGCGGGCGTCCCGCCTCGCTGGGTATCGCGGCGCCACCCGGAAAGACGAGCTGCCCCGCATGGTCAATTTGGACTGCGTGGGTCCACGGGCCCATGATCAGGTGCTGCCGCCCGCGGGCATGTGGGCCCCCGCTCTCGTTCAGGCCGGTGAACGAGTCGATTGTACCCTGGGTGAAGATATCAAACCAGCCGCCCTCGTGCACGGCGGGCGCATCGGCGAGCGGGTAATGCCCCGCGAGGTCCCGTAGCGCCCAATAGCGGTCGTAGGTTCTGTGCGACGTCCATTCCCTGAGGGTGCCCGGCTCATACCGACAGATCTTGAGCCATTCCTCTACCAGCGTCTTTCGGAAGACTCCCTGACGGTAGATTCCGGAGAACAGGCTTGGCGTCGCCACGCAGATATACTGCGCGCTCACCGGCCGCGCCCCGGTGCCGTCCGTAAGAAGCTGGGCGATCCCGAGCGCGGACGCGCCAAAGGTTGCAAGGTGCCCGTCACACCAAGGTTGCGCTGCGATCCACCTTATGGTGTCCGATCCGTCGTGGTTCGCCGCCCACCCGTCGCCCTCGAAGGCCAAATTGGCTCCTTCGGACGCCCCGCGGCCCCTTGTGTCCTGCACAACCAGCGCCCAGCCATCCTTCATCCATACCTCGGGTTTCACTTGGTCGACATGGCCCCTGCCGTACGGAGTGCGGATCAAGACGGCGGGCCATGGGCCGGTTCCCTCCGGCAGATAGGTGTCGGTGCACAGTCGGGCGCCGTCGCTCATCGGGACCAACTGTGTCTCCTTGGCTGCGAAGGCCGGCGGAGCCGCAACGGATGCGGTCAAGGCCAATGCCAGGATCCGTGGATTAATGCGTAGGTAGGTCATGAGAGAAATCGATGATTGGGACGCAGCTCCGGTATCTCGCGCCTTCGGAGAACACCGACACGAATCCCCGCGCAACAGAACCGCTCAAGCATCATTAAACCGGCCGAATGCGTTCAAGGACAATGCGAACCCCATACCGGCTCCGGCGGAAGGATTGCGTTCTAATGGAAGCGCGTTCGAGAGGCGGTCCTTTCTCGAACAGGCGCTCGCCTGCTTCTTATTCGGCTCTCAGCGCTTCAACCGGATTTAGCTTCGTCGCTTTTTGTGACGGCGGCCAGCTTGCAAGAAGGGCGACTGCGGCTGTATCAAGACCGGGGGGTTGGGGATTCTCATCTGGGCCGCCAAGAAAAGTTCTCGGTCCCCGTGTCCGATCGGCAGCCCCGAAGGATTCAACTGCCTGACGCCCGAGTTCGTGGCCGGCCGCGTTCCTCAGTCCGCCGCCTTGCGGGATGGCATGAAGGTCTGGCCGCTCAACCATTTACACAATTCTGCGGCCATGAGCCGGTGGTCGGCCACCCTTG
>CAZCAJ010000125.1:0-5830 GCA_964496645.1 uncultured Opitutaceae bacterium | reverse complement strand
CTGGTCGAGATCCCCCAGGACGCCGCGCTCTTCCTGCGCGGGCCGATCCGCGACATAGGTTTCCTCGACATCACCAGGTGGGTGAAGGCGCGCAGGCTCGACGAGAGGATGCTGCCGGCGCGCTTCAGCATGTGGCAGAGGAAGGGCGTCATCTTCGCGCTTCCGCACGATGTCCACCCGGTCATGCTCGCCTACCGCGCCGACATCGTCGAGGACCAGCTGGGCATCGACGTCTCGAAGATCGAGACGTGGGACGACTTCGCCGCGATGGCACGCAGGATCGTCCGCTACGGCGACGACGGGAGGCCCGCGCGCTACGCCCTCGAGCTCCAGGACGACGGTGGCTACCTGCTCCAGGCGCTTCTCCTGCAGCGGGGCGTCGGGCTCTTCGACGCGGCGGGCGACGTCACCTTTGACAGCGATGTCGCGGCCGACACCGTCGCCTGGGCCGTGCGCCAGCTGCGCGGGCCGAACCGGATCGCCTACAGCCTCGGGTTCGGCCCGACGCTCTGGGAGGGCATGCAGGACGGCCTCGTGCTCTTCTACTTCACGCCCGACTGGAGGACCCGCACGATCGAGGAGTACGCCCCGTCGCTCGCGGGCAAGATGAAGCTCATGCCCCTGCCCGCGTGGGCCCCGGGGGGCCGCAGGACGAGCACGTGGGGGGCGACCGGAATCGCCGCGACAAGGGGCGGCCGCAACCCGGAGCTCGCCAAGAAGCTGATGGAGTTCCTCTACGTGGACCAGACCGACGGGGGGAGGTCCTCGGCAGAGCTGCGCATCCTTCCCGCGGTCCGGGCGGCGTGGAGCCTTCCCATATTCGACACGCCCGACCCCTACTTCAGGGGCCAGCCGATCCTGCGGCTCTATTCGAGGCTCGCGGGAGACGTCCCTCCCGATTACGCGAGTCCGTTCATCACGAGGGCCCAGAGCAAGAGGGACAACGCGTTTGCCGCCGCATCCGCCTACTATTCGCTGCACGGCGAGGACGGGTTCCTCGACTTCGTCCGCGCCGAGCTCAGGAGGCAGGCGGACGCCGTGCGCGCCGTAATCGCCAGGAACAGGATCACGGAGCAGTGACGCCCGCCGTTGAGCCCCCGGCCCCCAGCAGGCACCGCTCGCCCACCCCGCGGTGGGCCCCGTACCTGTTCGTCGCGCCGTACGTCGCGCTCACCCTGGTGTTCTTCGCCTATCCGTTCGCCCACGCCATCGAGCTCGCGTTCTACCAGACCGCGGGCCCGAACTCCCGGGTATGGGTCGGGCTGGGGAACTTCAGGTACATCCTGACCGACCCCGACTTCAGGACCGCGGTGAAGAACACGGCCGTGTTCTCCGTGGCCGGGACCGCGATCATGCTCCCCACGTCGCTCGGGCTCGCGCTCCTCCTCAACTCCGGGCGGGGCCGGGCAAGGGGCCTCTTCCGGCTCTGCTTCTTCTCGCCGAGCGTGGTGGGCCAGATCTTCGTCGGGATCCTGTTCGCCGTGGTCCTCGCGCCCGACTACGGGCTCCTCAACCGGTTCCTCCAGGCGCTGGTCGGCAGGGGCCTCGAGACCCGGTGGCTCGAGAACACCGCGACCGTCATGCCGGCAATCGTCCTGACGAACCTGTGGCTCTACGCGGGATTCAACATGGTCTACTTCCTGGCCGCGCTCCAGAACGTGAACCCGGACCTGGTCGACGCGGCGCGCATGGACGGGGCGGGCCCCTGGCGCGTGTTCCGGCACGTCACCCTGCCCGCGATAAGGCCCGTGGCCATCTTCGTCCTGCTGATCAGCACGATCGGGTCCTTCCAGCTCTTCGAGCTCCCCTACGCGCTCATGCGGAGCACGACCTCGCCCTACGGGCCAGACAACTCGGCGCTCTTCATCGTCGGGTACCTCTACGACGCGGCCTTCAGCATAGGGGACCTCGGGCTCGCGTCGGCCGTGGGCTGGGTCCTCGCGCTCATCATCCTGACCGTGTCCCTGATACAGCTCAAGCTGACGGGGGCCGCGAACGACTGAGGCCCGGCCATGAACCCCGTCCACCTCACCCTCCTCTGCGCAGCGGCCGTCGCCGTCCTCCTCTACGCCGCGGACCGGCGCAGGCCGATGCTCGCCGGCCGGTACGCGAGGCTCGTCGCCCTCGTTTTCCTTGCGGCCGCCTTCCTCGCCCCCTTCGCCTGGATCACCTGCGCGGCGTTCAAGGACCGCAGGGCCCTCCTGGAATACACGTTCCTGCCGCCGCCCTCGGCCTGGGGGCGCATGCTCAACCTCGGGAACTTCCACAAGCTCTTCGAGCCGCGGGCGTCGCTCCAGGGCACGATCGTCTTCTGGCAGTACCTGCTCAACTCGCTCTTCCTCTCGAGCGCGGCGACGGTGATCCAGGTGTTCTTCTGCTCGCTCGGCGGCTACGCGCTCGCGAAGTTCAGGTTCACGGGGCGCCGGGACCTCATGCTGTTCATGGCGGGCTCGCTGATGCTGCCAAGCATGCTCTTCCTCGCCCCGACCTATGACATGATGGTGCACATCGGGTGGATCGACAGCTATGCGGCCCTGCTTGTGCCGAGTGCCGCGAACGCATTCGGGATCTTCCTTTTCCGGCAGGCGATGCTGAGCGTGCCCAACAGCCTGATCGAGGCGGCCCGCGTGGACGGGGCCGGGGAATTCCACATCTACTCGCGCATCGTCATGCCGCTCATCACGCCGATGACCGCGGCGTTCTGCCTCATCGTGTTCATGGGGCAGTGGAACACGTTTCTGGGCCCCCAGATCTTCATCCAGTCCGACTACAAGCTCACCGTCCCCGTCATCCTGAGCCAGTACGTCTCGCAGTTCCAGGAGGAGTACGGTATGTTCCTCGCCGGAACCTTCATATCCATCTTCCCGATCGCCGTGCTGTTCCTGACGCTCCAGAGGGAGTTCATCTCGGAGCTGACCGTGAGCGCAGGGAAGCGCTGAAGGGCTCCCCCCATTCCAATGCCAACCACGGCCGCCCTAAGAACCGAGATCGGCCTCTGCGCCGGGCTCCTGGCCTACGGGGCGGTGCTCATTTGCCTGATCGGGGCGGTGCCGGGCGGCTCCGACACCTCAGGGTATTTCAACGAGGCCCGCCTCTTCTCGCGCCTTGAGATCCACGCGGCCGAGCGCGTCCTTCCCGGGGTGCCCCCGAAGGAGGCGCCGCCCTACCTTTACGTGCCCCTCGGCTTCAGGCCCTGCGCCGACGGGTCCGCGCGGATCGTGCCAACCTACCCTCCCGGCCTTCCCCTCCTGCTCGCCGTGACGGCGCGGGCCGTCGGGTGGCGCCACTCCGGCGACCTCCTGCTGCTGCTCCACTCGCTCGCGGGCATCGCGCTCACGTACGCCCTCGGGCGGATGTGCGGCCTGCCCCGCCCGTGGGCCCTCCTCGGGTCGGTCGTGCTGGCGGCAAGCCCTCTCTACCTGTTCACGTCCCTATGGGCATTGAGCGACGTTCCGGCGACGGCCTGGGCCGCAGCGGCCGTGATCTCGGCGCTTCGGGGACGCGACCGGCCGGGCTGGGCGCTGGTGTCCGGGCTCTGCTTTTCAGTGGGCTTCCTTCTCAGGCCGAGCAACTTCCTGATCATGGTCCCCGTCGTTCTCGCGGCGGGGCTGTCGCCGCGAAGCCTTGGCCTGGTCGCCCTCGGGGCGTTGCCCGGGGCCGCGGCCTGGATGGCCGTCAACCACTCGGCCTACGGGGATTACTTCCAAAGCGGCTACGGCGCCATTTTCAACGAGTTCCACGCAAGCCTGGTTCCCGGCACCCTCGTGTACTGTGCAAAATGGCTGCCGGTCCTGCTGAGCCCGATCGTCGTGCTATCGCCGGGCATCCTGGTCCTCATCCGGCGCGGGCCCCGGATCTCCCTCGTGCTTGCTGCATGGGCCGCCGTGTACGCCGGCTTCTACGCGCCCTATCGCTGGACTCACCAGGACTGGTGGTTCCTCAGGTTCCTCCTTCCCGCGGCGCCCCCGCTCATCGTCGCGGGGCTGACCGTGCTGCGGGCTTGCATCGAGGCTCTTCGGGAGCGCTTCCCCTTGGGGCGGGTCCGCGTAGCAGCCGCCGTCCTGATCCTAGCCGCGGTGGGCGTCGAGGTGGGCCGGATCGGCCCCCTAGGCGCGTGGTCCATCGGCGGCGGCGAGCGCAAGTACGGCCGCGTCGCGGCCTGGCTCGCGTCAAACGTCCCGCGCGACTCCGCGGTCATCGCCCACGAGATGAGCGGGGCGCTGTTCTACTACACCGGATTCACCATTGTCCGCGCGGACCAACTGGACAGGGCCACGTCCGAGCGGGTCCGCGACGCGGCCCGCTCGGACGGAAAACCCCTCTTTGCCGTCCTGTACCCACACGAGCTCGGCGTCCTCAAGGTGGCTCCCGGCCCGTGGGCCCTCGTCGGATCCGTCGACGACGTCACCATCTGGCGCTGCGACTCGGCCAGGCGCTAGCCGTCCCTCCGCGCTTGAGTCCGCGGGCCGCCGGGGGTTGGTTGGGCCCCCATGGCGCGCAACACGGACACGATCGCCGCCTTAGCCACTCCCTCGGGGACCGCCGCGCTCGCGATCATCCGCATCAGCGGCCCGGACTCGAGGCGCCTCGCCGCGGATATCCTGGGCCGCGCCCCGCAGGCCCGGCTCGCGACCCATGGCGACATCGCAGACCGGGCCGGCTCGGTCGTGGACGACGTCGTGGCGACCTTCTTCGAGGGCCCTAACTCCTACACGGGCGAGGATTCGCTCGAGATCACCTGCCATGGGAGCCCCTTCATCGCGCAGAAGGTGCTCGCCGACCTCTGCGCGCGCGGATGCCGGCCGGCTCGGCCCGGGGAATTCACGCAGAGGGCGTTTCTCAACGGCCGCATGGACCTGAGCCAGGCCGAGGCGGTCATGGACCTGATAAGCGCGCGCAGTGAGCGGGCGCTTGCCGCCGCGCGACAGGTGTTTCGCGGCGCGCTCGGCAGGCACATGGCGGTGCTCGTCGACGGCCTCCTGGGCGCCCTGGCCACCGTCGAGGCCTACATCGACTTCCCGGACGAGGACCTGCCCCCCGAGGACCGCGGAAGACTCGAGGGGCGCGTCTCCGAGGTCCTCAAGGGAACGGAGCTCCTCCTGGCGACGGAGCGGACCGGCGTCCTGCTGCGCGAGGGGATTAGGACGGTCATCCTGGGCGAACCCAACGCCGGGAAAAGCTCGCTGCTCAACCGGATCGTCGGTGCCGAGCGGGCGATCGTCAGCCCCGAGGCCGGGACCACCCGGGATTTCATCGAGGAGCGCGTCAATGTCGGCCCGCACGGGCTGCGCCTGGTGGACACGGCGGGCCTCAACCCAGGCGCCACGGGGATCGAGATGCTCGGCGTCGAGAAGGCCCTCGAGAGCGCGGCCGGCGCCGATCTCTTCCTTCTCGTCCTCGACGCAACCCGCCCCACCCCGCCGCTGCCCCCTGCGCTGCGCGTGCGTATCAAACCATCAAATACAATCATCGCGCTCAACAAGGCCGACCTCCTCAGGGACCGCGACCATCCGGCGGCCGTGACCCCGCCCGGCTTCCCGGCCGTCGCCATCTGCGCCCTCAACGGCGACGGACTCGAGCGGCTGCTCGCGGAGGTGGCACGCCTTGCCGAGGCCATCCAGACGACCGTCGGCGAGGAGCAGATAGCGATCAACGTCCGGCACGCCCACTATCTGGCGGAAGCCCGGGGCTGCCTGCGAGCTGCGCTCGCGAAGCTCGCGGGCGGCGGACCCGCCGAGCTTCTCGCGAGCGACCTGCGCGGGGCTCTGTCCGCATTCGGCGAGATCTCCGGCAAGGTGGACAACGAGCGCATGCTCGATCAATTGTTCGC
>CAZCAJ010000124.1:0-5879 GCA_964496645.1 uncultured Opitutaceae bacterium | reverse complement strand
GCGCCGAGTCCCCCCAGAGCCTGTGCTCCACCCAGAACGCGCTGTGGAGCAGCGGATAGTACTGCTGGGTCGCCCGCACGCTGGCCCAGATCTGCCAGAGCCCGGCCAAGGACCGCAGCCCGGGCCTGGTCACGTGCGCGTCGTCGTCCCAGAGGAACCCCCCGCGAAGCGCCGGAAAGTAGCACGCCAGCACGAGCCCCAGGATCAGCGCCGCCGTCCACCAGAGGCTGGCGCGGGGCCCCGGAGAAGCGCTTTGACCCTGCATCCCAGGAGCCTACCGGCCCCCGGCGCCTCGAATCAATCCCGCATGGCCGAAGAGGGGGGATCCCCGAATTCCAGATGAGCCGGCCGCGTCCGGGACATGCCCATCCAGCGCCCTCGCCTGCAACTTCCCCTACTCACTGGCGCGCGCGGCCTTGAATCTTGCTGTTGGAAAGGCTTCTGGTACGAACCACCCAGCATGCGGAACTCGTGCGTCCCCAACGCGGACCCCCAGGTGGTCTCCCGGCGTGATCCCCGTCATTGCGGCATGAGGCGCGACACACGGTGAGCAACGCATTCCGGCCGTCCTCCGGCGCATGGGTGCTCGTTCCCCTCTGTGCGTTCGTCTTCCTGATCTGGGCCAACATAACCCGGATCCGGAGGGTCGACTACGTGTCGGGGACTCCCGCGTGGTCCCTGGCGGAGGCGCCCGCCGCGTCGGTCGGGGACCCCGGGTGGCAGACCCGGCTGATCGTGGCGGGGCACGACAACGAGAGCTACGAGTGGCTCGACCA
The DNA here is from genome assembly GCA_964496645.1 of uncultured Opitutaceae bacterium. Taxonomy (GTDB): domain Bacteria; phylum Verrucomicrobiota; class Verrucomicrobiia; order Opitutales; family Opitutaceae; genus Palsa-1447. The sequence goes on along the minus strand of CAZCAJ010000124.1, from coordinate 5,103 downwards.
GACCCGCCAGATGCTCGCACGCGGGCAGTGGCGCGTGCGCCGCGTCGACTACGAGAACGCGCCTTTCGGCCGCGAGGAGCACGCCGCGTCGCCCTACCGGTGGCTGCTCGGGCTGATCGCCTGGGCCGACCACGCGGTCTCCGGCCGCCCGTTCGGCACGTCCGTGGAGCGGGCCGCGCTCTTCGCCGACCCGCTCCTGCACATGCTGCTGCTTGCGGGCGCAGCGACCTTCGCCGCGTGGCAGCTCGGCGTTTTCCCGGCGGCCGTCCTCTCGCTCGGGCTGGTGGCCCTGTTCCCCTTCGCCTCGGAGTTCCTTCCGGGGGCGCCCGGCGACCACGGCCTCGCGCAGGCCTGCGCCATCTGGAGCGTGCTGCCGCTGCTGGCGGGCGTGAGCGGGATACGCGCTGCCGAGGCCGACTCCAGCCGGCGAGCGCGCCGGTGGTTTCTCGTGGCCGGCATCGCGGGCGGCGTCGGACTGTGGGTCAGCGTCGTCCACGAGGTGCCCGTGCTGATGGGAATCGCGCTGGGGGCTCTGCTGGCGGCCGTGGCGGCGCGGGGCGAGCCTGCGGGCGCCGGGGCTCCTGGGGACACGCCGTGGCGGACCTGGGCCCTCGGCGGCGCGGCGACCAGCTGCGTGGCCTACCTGGTCGAGTTCTTCCCGTCCCACATGGGGTCGCTCCAGCTTCGGGCTGTCCATCCCCTCTACGGGCTCGCCTGGCTCGGGGGGGGAGAGGTGCTGGCTCAGGCGGCGGCCTGGATCCGGCAAAGGAGGCCGGAGACGGGCCCGCCAGGATTCGGCGGAAAGGTCCTTGCGGCCGACGCCATAGCCGCCGAGTGGATGCGCCGCAGGAGACCCAGGCGGAGCCTGCGCGACAACGCCCTTGGGGCCCTCGCCCTGCTTGCCCTGCTTGCGGTGCCGGTCGCCGTGTGGCGGTCCCGCGACCTGGGGTTCATGGGGCTGGACGCGTCCGCGCTTCGGCTCACGCGCCTTGCCCACGGCCCGGCCGCGACCGGCCTCCTCGAATGGGTCCTGCACGACGGGGCTTCCGTGGCGCTCCTGGCGACGCTCCTGCCCCTGCTTCTCGTCCTGCCGGCGATCTGGCTCCTGGCGCGCCACGGGGCCGCGCCCGCCGCCCGCGCATCGATCTGCATCGCGACGGGCCCCGTTCTGGTCGCGCTCGGCTTCGCGTGCCGCGAGCTCGCCTGGTGGAACGGAGTGGACGCGGCCCTTGTCTGCCTGCTCGTCGCGGCCGCCGCGTCGATCGCGGGCGCGGCCGACCAGCGGCCGCTCCGGCTCACGCTGGCCGGCCTCGCGGCGTTCGTCTTCCTGCCCGGCGCCATCCAGCTCGTCCCGCGGACCAGCACCGGCGCGAATTCCGCGCTCAACGAGACCGAGGTGGTCGGGCTCGTCGAGCGGGACCTTGCGCGCTGGCTGGCAATGCACGCCGGCGGGCGGGACAAGGTGGTCCTTGCGCCGTTCAACGAGACGGTGACCCTGTACTACTACGGAGGCCTCCGCGGCCTGGCGACCCTCGGCTGGGAGAACCGGGAGGGGTTCGAGGCCGCGACGCGTATCGCAGCCGCGCCGACTCCCGAAGGGGCGCTGGAACTGGTGAGGAAGCGCGAGATCACGCACATCGTCCTGCCCTCGTGGGACGCCCGCCTCGACGCGTACGGCCGCGAGGATCCGGGGCTGCCCGAGGAGACGTTCTTCGGCCGCCTCGAGCGCTGGAACCTTCCGACATGGCTGCGGCCCGTGGCCTATCCGGTGCCGAAGATCGCCGGCTACGAGGGCCTCTCGGTCGCCGTATTCGAGGTGGTGGAGGACCAGGACGACGCGACGGCCGAGAGCCGGCTCGCGGAGTATTTCGCCGAGACGGAGCAGCCCGAGCTGGCGGCGGCGGCGGAGTCGGCGCTCAGCCGGTTCCCCGCCGACCTGGGCGCCCTTGCGGCCAGGGCCCGCGTCCAGCTGACGCGGGGGGAAACCCAGGGCTTCACCCAGACCGTCGACCTTCTGCTGCACAGCCTTTCCGGCGGGGCCGACAGGGCGCTGCCCTGGGATCGGCGGGTGAGCCTCGCGGCGGTGCTCGCCCAGGGCCAGCAGGTGGACCTGGCCCGGATGGAGCTCATGCACTGCCTGTCGGAAGTCGACGACGTGAAGCTGCGCGCGCTCACCCCCGGCTCGCTCTACCGCCTGCTGGTGATGATCAAGGGCTTCCAGATGGGGATTCCGGACCCGCGGCTGCGCGAGCTCGCCCTCGACCTGCTTCCGCCGGAACTTCGTGACAGCCTCAGGCCCTGACCGTGGACCACCTGCCGGGCGACTGAATCCGGGAACCGGCGCCGCCCGCGGCGGCGCGGCCCTTCCTGAAATTATTTGTGAGACCGGGCAGTCTCGGCATCATTTGGCGGAATGACACGCCCAGGCCAGACACGGCGCCGGCAGGCGTCCCATGAGCCGGCGGGCGCGAAACCTTCGGGACCGTGCATCCTGACGATCAACGGGGGCTCATCGAGCATCAAGTTCGCGCTGTTCGACGCCGGGGGGCAGGCGCGGCGGGTGCTTGCGGGAAGGATTGAAGGGGTGGGCCTTCCCGAGGGCAGCTTCACCGTCAAGGGTCCGGGCGAGAACTTCTCGCGGAAGGTGGCGGCGCCGGACCACCACGCCGCGGTGGGCCTGCTGATGGACTGGGTCCAGGGGCGGGTCGAGAGCCGGGAGCTGGTCGCGGTCGGGCACCGCGTGGTGCACGGCGGGCCGAGGTACTGGGAGCCGCAGCGGATAACGCCGGAGATGATGGCGGAGCTGCGCCAGCTCAGCGTGTTCGACCCCGAGCACCTGCCGGAGGAGATCCTGCTTACCGAGGCCTTCCACCGCCGGTATCCCGACCTGGTGCAGATCGCCTGCTTCGACACGGCGTTCCACCACGACATGCCGCGCGTGGCGCGGCTGCTGCCCATCCCGCGCCGATACGATGCCAAGGGCGTCCAGCGCTTCGGCTTCCACGGCCTGTCCTGCGCTTACCTCATGGGGGAGCTGGCCCGGGTGGCGGGCGCCAGGGCGGCGAAGGGCCGCGTGGTCCTTGCGCACCTAGGGAACGGGGCGAGCGTGACCGCGGTGCACGCCGGCAGGAGCGTCGACACCAGCATGGGCCTCACGCCCACGTCCGGCCTGCCGATGAGCAGCCGCTCCGGCGACATGGATCCGGCGCTTGCCTGGTACCTGGCGCAGACGGAGCACGTGACGGCCAAGCAATTCTACCACATGGTCAACCACGAGTCGGGGCTTCTGGGCGTCTCGGAGACCAGCCCCGACATGAGGGAGCTGCTGCTGAGGGAGAAGGAGGACATCCGCGCGGCCGAGGCCGTAGCGCTGTTCTGCTACTGCGCGAAGAAATGCGTATGCGCCATGGCCGGCGCGCTCGGGGGGCTTGACACCCTGGTCTTCGCCGGCGGCATCGGCGAGAATGCGCCCCAGGTCCGCGCCCGGATCTGCGAGGGCCTGGGCTTCATCGGCGTCGAGCTGGACGGGGCCGCAAACGGGGCAGGCGCGCCCGTGATCTCGTCCGCGGCCGGATCTGTATCAGTGCGGGTCATACGAACGGACGAGGAGCGGATGATCGCCGAGATCGTCCGCCGGATGCTGGCCTGAGGCCCGCAGGGGACAATTCGCGTGAAAACAAAAAATACCGACACCGCAGGCCGCCCGCTGACGGACGACCTCCTGCGCAGGATCGACGCCTACTGGCGCGCGGCCAACTACATCTCGGTCGGCCAGATATACCTGTACGACAACCCGCTGCTGAGGGAGCCCCTGCAGCTCTCGCACGTGAAGCCCATGCTGCTCGGGCACTGGGGCACGACGCCGGGCCAGAACTTCATCTACGTGCACCTCAACCGGGTGATCAAGAAGTACGACCTGAACATGATCTACATCTCCGGGCCCGGGCACGGGGGGCCGGCCCTGGTGGGCAACACCTATCTCGAGGGCACGTACAGCGAGGTCTACCCGGACGTCAGCCAGGACGTGGCCGGGCTCAAGAGGCTGTTCACCCAGTTCTCGTTTCCGGGAGGGATCCCCAGCCACGTCTCGGCGGAATGCCCGGGGTCGATGCACGAGGGCGGCGAGCTCGGGTACTCCCTGAGTCACGCGTTCGGGGCCGTGTTCGACAACCCGGGTCTGATCGTCGCCTGCATCGTCGGCGACGGCGAGGCCGAGACCGGGCCGCTGGCCACGGCCTGGCATTCCAACAAGTTTCTCGATGCCGCGACCGACGGCGCGGTCCTGCCGATCCTGCACCTGAACGGCTACAAGATCTCCAACCCCACCGTGCTCGCGCGCATCCCGAGGGAGGAGCTGGATCAGCTGCTCCGCGGCTACGGATGGACGCCCTTCTTTGTCGAGGGCCACGAACCGGAGCAGATGCACCAGGACATGGCGGGCACCCTCGACCGGGTGGTGGAGCGGATCAACGCGATCCAGAAGCGCGCGCGCGAGGGCGCCGACGCCAGCCGGCCAAGCTGGCCGATGATCGTGCTCGATTCGCCCAAGGGATGGACCGGCCCGAAGTCGGTCGACGGCCAGAAAATCGAGGGCACGTTCCGCTCGCACCAGGTGCCGCTCTCCGACCCGGCCACCCATCCCGAGCACCTCAAGCTGCTGGAGGACTGGCTGAGGAGCTACCGGCCGGAGGAGCTCTTCGACGCGCAGGGCCGGCTGAGGCCCGAGCTGGCCGAGCTTGCGCCCAAGGGCGAGCGGCGCATGGGGGCCAACCCCCACTCAAACGGGGGAATGCTGCTGCGCGACCTGCGCATGCCGGATTTCCGCGACTTCGCGGCCGATGTGCCAGCGCCGGGGGCGCCGGGCATCGGCGACACGCACGTGCTTGGCCGCTTCCTGAGGGACGTGGCGAAGCTGAACGCAGAGCAGCGCAACTTCCGGGTCTTCGGCCCCGACGAGACGCTCTCCAACGGCCTGGAGGCCCTCTTCGAGGTGACCAGGCGCCAGTGGGACGCGGCGACGGTGCCGGGCGACGAGTTCCTCGCTCCCGCCGGGCGCGTGATGGAGATGCTCAGCGAGCACCAGTGCGAGGGCTGGCTCGAGGG
>CAZCAJ010000123.1:0-5918 GCA_964496645.1 uncultured Opitutaceae bacterium | reverse complement strand
GGATGTTGTCCCAGTTCTTCTTCTGCTCGGCCTTGTCGTACGACAGGATCGGGCTTCCGTTGCGGTCCTCGAGCTTCTCGACGAGCACCTCGATCGTCGAGCCGATCTGCAGGTCGCCTATGTCGATGAACTCGTTGGCGGGGATGACGCCTTCGGATTTGCCGCCGATGTCTACAACGACCTCGTTCTGGCGGACTTCGGTTATGGTGCCCGGGACGATTGCGCCCTCCTTGAGCTTGTCGAAGGACGACTGCGCGAGCAGATCTTGCATTACGGAACTCATATGCGGGAACGGGCGGACGGCGCGCCTGCTCCGGAGCGTTCCGGCCACCACGGCAGGCCTTTCGGCCACGGGTTGACGGTTGCGTTTTATTCGGGACCGGCGGGAGCATCGCGGCCGCGCCGGTCCGGCCGATAGGAACTGCCGCGAATGTTCACAATCCCATCCCATCCGCCGATTCCGCAAGCACAAACTACCCCGGATCGGATCCGGACCCAGAAAAAAAACGTAAAATACTAGTGCCTAGCCACTAGCGGCACCTACCCCTTGTGCGGCGCATTGAGCGCGTTCTGCAGGTTGCGGAAAAAGACCTCGTAAAGGGCCGTGTCGCGCAAGGGCGTCTCCGTGGCCATTCCAGGCGCGCTGGCCTTCGAATCAGACTCGATTATCTCGTTGAGCGCCACGGTCACCTCGGTGGACCCCTCGGCCTGCGAGTTCAGGCGCACCCTCATCGAGATCTGCCTGGAGCCGCCCGCGTCGTCTCCGCCGGTAATCGCGCTGAGCTCGTAGAGCTCGCCCTCCGCCGGCCCTCCCCTCACGTACCGGTAGCCCATTTCGTCGGCCGCCGCCCTCGCCGCCTCGTACGCCGCCCTCTGGTCGGCCTGGAACACGCGCGACCGGGGCGCCTCCCGCGGTCCGAGCGCGGACCGCACCGTGTCCTCGACCCCGGATTCGCACCCGGCCCCCACGGCCAGCGCGCAACATGCTGCGATTGCAGGGAGGATTCTCATGGGTTGGACGCGGGCTGCTGCTGCGAGATGCAATGCAGGGTACCGAGGCCCCAGACCAGTTCCAAGCTATCAATTGGGACGACCTCCCTGCCCGGAAAGCACGAGGCGAGCACCTCCTGCGCCTCCCGGTCGCGCCGGGGCTGGCGGAAGGACGGCATGAGGACCGCCCCGTTGATCACGAGGAAGTTCGCGTAGGTCGCCGGCAGCCTCCGGCCCCGGTACCGCCGGGCGGCGGGCATCGGGAGCTCCGCGATGCTGAACGGGGCCCCGGAGGGCGTCCTCAGGGCGCGCAGGCGCTCCAGGTTCTCGGCGAGGGCGCGGTGGTTCGGGTCGCGCGGGTCGCGCTCGACGGCGGCCAGGATGCCACTCTCGCCGAAGAAGCGCGCCAGGTCGTCGACGTGCCCGTCGGTGTCGTCCCCGAGGATCCCCGCGCCGAGCCAGACGACCGTGCCCACGCCGAGGAAGTCCCTGAGGTTGCGCTCGATCTGCCCGCGCGTGAGCCCGGGATTCCTGTTCGGGTTCAGGAGGCACGACTCGGTCGTGAGCAGGAGCCCGCTCCCGTTGACGTCGATCGAGCCGCCCTCGAGCACCATGGCGCTCTCGAAGCGGCGCAGGCCGAGGGCCCGGGCGATCCTCCCGGGGATCCGGTCGTCCAGGTCGAACGGGGAGTACTTCCCGCCCCAGGCGTTGAACACCCAGTCCGTCAGGGCCACCTCCCCCGTGCGCGCGTTCCTCACGAATATCGGCCCATGGTCGCGGCACCACGCATCGTTCGTGGGGTGGTCGTAGAACTCGACGTTGGCCATGTCGGCCCCCGCCCGCGCGATCAGCGAGCGGGCCCGCCCCCGGAGGCGCGGGGCGACGTTGAGCCTGACCTTCTCGCGCCGGCTGATGTGCATGGCGACCTCGGCGAACTTGGCGGGGATCGGCCGGAAATTCCCCGGCCAGGTCGCGCGCTTGTGCGGCCAGGACAGCCAGACGGCCTCCTGGCGCTCCCACTCGGCGGGCATCCTGAAGCCGAGCGCGGCGGGCGTCTCGAGCGCGGCGCGCATGGTCCCGGGCGCCTAGTCGCGGAAGCGCCTCGCCAGGTCGCCGTAGGCGTCGATCCTGCGGTCGCGCAGGAACGGCCAGTGCGTGCGCGTGGCGTCGACCTCCGCGGTGTCGATCCGCGCCAGGAGTACCTCCTGCCTCGACGCCGAGGCCCTCGCCAGGACCTGCCCGCTCGTCCCGGCGACGAAGCTCTGGCCCCAGAACTCGATCCCGGCCCCTCCCCGCAGCCTCTCGCGCCCGATCCGGTTGCACGCGGCCACGAAGCAGCCGTTTGCCACGGCATGGGAGCGCTGGATCGTCTCCCAGGCGTCGTGCTGGACCGCCCCGTGCCTCCTCTTCTCGCGCGGGTGCCAGCCGATCGCCGTCGGGTAGAAGAGGATCTCGGCGCCCTGGAGCGCGGTCAGGCGGGCCGCCTCCGGAAACCACTGGTCCCAGCAGATGAGGACGCCCACCCTGCCGAACTTGGTCTTCCAGGACCGGAACCCGGTGTCCCCCGGCGCGAAGTAGAACTTCTCGTAGTAGAGCGGGTCGTCGGGCACGTGCATCTTCCGGTAGATGCCCAGCAGCTTCCCGTCCGCGTCGATGACGGCGGCCGTGTTGTGGTAAAGCCCGCTCGCCCGCTTCTCGAAGATTGAGGCGACGACCGCGACGCCGTGCTTCCTCGCAAGCTCCCGGAAGGCCTCTGTGGTCGGGCCCGGTATCCGCTCCGCCAGCTTGAAGTTCCCGTGGTTCTCCTCCTGGCAGAAGTACTGCGAACGGAAGAGCTCCTGGGTGCAGATGATGTTAGCGCCGAGGCGCGCGGCCTCGCCGGCGAGGGAGAGCGCCCTTCCAAGGTTGGCCGCCGGATCGTCCGAGCAGGCGTGCTGGAGAAGCCCGAGCGTGACCTTTCCCATCTCAGTAGACGACCTTGTTGAGCGGGTATTCGACGATGCCCTCGGCCCCGAGCTCCTTGAGCCTCGGCAGTATCTCGCGCACGACGCTCTCGTCGATGATCGTCTCCAGGGCGACCCACTCCGGGTTGCTCAGCGGGGCGACCGTCGGGTTGCGCAGGGACGGGACCGCCCTGATGATGGCGTCGAGCGCCTTCTTCGGGGCGTTCATCTTTAGGCCAACCTTCGACTCGGCCTCCAGCGCTCCCCGGACCAGCAGCGCGATCGTCTCGATCTTCCTGCGCTTGACCGGGTCCGACCACGCCTTCCGGTTGGCGATCAGCTTCGTGTTGGTCTCGAGGAGCGTGTCGACGATCCGCAGCTTGTTGGCGCGCAACGACGAGCCCGTCTCCGTGATGTCGACGATCGCATCGACAAGGTCGGGGACCTTGACCTCGGTCGCTCCCCACGAGAACTCGACCTCGACAGGGATCTTCTTCGCCTCGAAGTAGCGCTTCACGGTGTTGACCAGCTCGGTGGCCACCCGCTTGCCCGCGAGGTCCCCGGGCACCCGCACCGGTGAGTCCTCGGTCACGCAAAGCACCCAGCGCGACTTGGTTACGGAGGCGCGGCTGTAGATCAGATCGCAGACCTCGACGACATCGGACCCGTTCTCCTGGATCCAGTCCAGGCCGGTCAGCCCGCAGTCGAAGAACCCGTGCTCCACGTAGCGGCTGACCTCCTGGGCGCGGACGAATCGGCCGTCGAGCTCCGGGTCGTCGATGGACGGTCGGTAGGACCGTGAATCCGTTGTAATCCTCCAGCCCGCCTTTGCGAAAAGGCCGCGGGTGGACTCCTCAAGGCTGCCCTTCGGCAGGCCAAGCATCAGAATGGGTTTCTTGTCGGGCACAGGGACCCAAGCTGTCGCCTGTCAATGGGATCGTTCAAGCAAAATGCTCGGGCTCACACTGATTGACATCGATCCTCATCAATGTAAAAACTCCGTGACACCGGTTATGCCAGTACCATCGCCGACGCGGCCAAGCCCCAAGCCTCTCATCGTAGTGGTCGAGGACGAGCAGGATCTGGCCAATCTGATCGCCCAGTACCTCGAGCGGGCGGGCATGCGGGTGCAAGTCTGCAACCGCGCCGCCCATGCCATGAAGTTCCTGCAGCGGAATTTCGCGAACCTGATCCTCCTCGACCTCGTCCTGCCCGACCAGTCCGGCTTCGAGCTCTACGAGGACCTGAAGGCGTCGAACATCACGGTCCCGGTCATCTTCCTCACCGGCAACCTTGAGGAGGCCAGCAAGATCCACGGGCTGGACCTGGGCGGGGACGACTACGTGACCAAGCCGTTCAGCTACGCCGAGCTTGTCGCCCGCATCAGGGCCGTGCTCCGCAGGGCCGACTACAAGGAGGACATGAACCTGACGAAGAACGTCCGCGTGAGCGACGAGCCGTTTGACTTCTGCGGCGCGAAGATCACGCCCCTGCGCCTCGAGATCACGTTTCCGGACGGGGAGATCACCACAATCGGCCGCAAGGAGATCGGGATCCTCTCCTACCTGAACGAGCATCCCGGCGAGGTGATCACGCGAAAGGCGCTGATCCACTCCGTCTGGGGCCAGCACGCGGACGTGAGGAGCCGCTCGCTCGACCAGTACGTCGTCAAGGTCCGCGAGGTGTTCAAGAATAAGGGCCTCGACCTGGCGGACTTCCAGACGGTCCACGGCATAGGCTACATCTTCGACCCGAAGCGCGCCTCGAAGAAGGGCGCCTGAGGGGGCGCGGGGTCCGGCCCCGGCCGCTCAGAACAGCTCGGGCTGGCCGTAGCGCTGGCGGGCCTCGGCGAGGGTCGACCTCATCTCCATGCTCTCGAGGATCCGGTAGAGTTCGCCCGGCTGCGCGCTGGCCGCCTCGGCCGCCGGCGGCGGCAGAGACAGGTTGAGCGTCGTGACCTTCAGGTTCCTGCGCAGCATGCCGGCCGAGGAAGCCACCGCCGCCCGGAACCGCTCGGGCTCGATCCGGTCCGCCGCGAGGATCACGCCCTCGAGGTTTCCAAACGCGCCGAGCCACTTTGCCGCCGTCTTCGGCCCCACCCCGGGGACGCCAGGGATGTTGTCCGACGAGTCGCCGACGAGCGCCAGGTAGTCGGCGATCTGGGACGGGGGCACGCCGAACTTCTCGACCACGCCCGCCGCGTCCATCAGGCGCCAGCCGAGCTTCGGGTTGGCCGACGGGGGCGGCAGGATGATTCGGACCCGGTCGCCGACGACCTGCGCAAAGTCCTTGTCGGAGCTGACGATCAGGACCTCGTGTCCCCGGCCGGCGAGCGCCGCCGCGTACGACGCGAGCAGGTCGTCGCTCTCTACGCCGTCCTGCTCGACGCCGCCGAGGCCCATGGCGCGCGTGAGGGACTTGATGACCGGTATCTGCTTTGCCAGGGGATCGGGCATCTCCTCGCGCTGCGCCTTGTACTCGGGAAGAAGGGCCAGCCTGTCCTGCGCCCCCCCGAGGTCGAAGAAGACGAGGACCCTCTCGGGCTTCTCCTGGTCCTCGAGGCGCCACAGCGACTTCACCCACCCGTGGAGCGCGTTCGTCGGGAATCCGTCGGCCCGCGCCAGTTCCGGGATCGCGAAGAAGCAGCGGTAGGCGAGGTTGAACCCGTCGACAAGAAGCCATTTCGCCATGGCCGGGGCGCCCTCAGGCGCCGGTCTCTGCCTGGGCCGGCACGAGCGCCACCGCGCTGCGCACCGAGTCGGCGACCGTCGCGGGATGGCGCGCCTCCGCCTCCCCGCGCTCGTGGTTGAACCTCATCGAGACCGTCTTCGAGACGCCCCGCTCCTCCATCGTTACGCCGTAGATCGCGTTCGCGGCGGCCACCGTGCGCTTGTTGTGGGTGATGATGATGAACTGCGAGTCCTTGACGAACTTCCTGAGCAGCTCGGTGAACCGGCCGATGTTCGACTCGTCGAGCGGGGCGTC
>CAZCAJ010000122.1:0-6256 GCA_964496645.1 uncultured Opitutaceae bacterium | reverse complement strand
CTCACTCGATAGACTCCAACCGGCAACGGTAGGAGCGATCCCGCCATGAGATCGAGATCTTCGCATGCCGCGAAGAGTGGCGTCGGGGAGCATGCGGCCCGCGAAAGCGAGAGCGCCCAACGTATGCGATGGGAAAGAGCGCGTGGCGAGCGCCCACCCCCAAATTTGGCCCCGGGACCGAAAGGTTCCGGGGCCATTTTTTTTCCGCCGCCGCCCCCCCCCGCCGGCCGCACCCCGGCGCCGACCCGGACGGGGCGCGGGCGAGCGCGCGTCCCTTCGGGCGGCGGTAGGCAATTCCACCCCCCAACTATTAGGGCGCCTGCGCCGGCGGCGGCCCGTCGCGTCCCCCCGTCGGGACCCGCCCGCCCGCCGCGGCTCCGCCGGTTCGGATTGGCAATTAGTGCCCGGGCGCCGCCGCCGCCGGCCAGACTTGCGGACGTCGTTGCCGCAGAGGACGAAGGCCCGCGCCGCGCCGTTCGCCCTTGCGTTCGGCGCCCGCGGATTGCACGATTTGCCTCTTTTTTGAGACCACAGACACGCCCGCGCAATGAACGATAACATCCGCAATATCGCCATCATAGCCCATGTCGACCACGGCAAGACGACGCTGGTCGACAAGCTGCTGAAGGAGGGCGGCGTCTTCCGCGCCAACCAGCTGGTCGAGGAGCGGGCCATGGACTCCATGGACCTGGAGAAGGAGAAGGGGATCACCATCAAGGCCAAGAACACGTCCGTCCACTGGAAGGACAAGACGATCAACATCGTCGACACCCCCGGCCACGCGGACTTCGGCGGCGAGGTCGAGCGCGCGCTCCGGATGGTCGACGGCGTGCTGCTCCTCGTCGACGCCTACGACGGGCCCCAGGCCCAGACGCGCTTCGTCCTGCGCAAGGCCCTCGCCCACGGGCTGAAGATCGTGATCGTCATCAACAAGATCGACCGCGAGAACTCCGAGCCGAAGAAGATGTACGACAAGGTCCAGGAGCTCCTGCTCGAGCTCAACGCCTCGGAGGAGCAGTTTGACGCGCCGGTCGTCTACGGATCGGGGCGCGACGGCTACATGATGAACCACCTCGGCGACGAGAGGAAGGACATGTCCCCGCTGTTCCAGACGATCCTCGACCACGTCCCGCCCCCATTCGCGAAGCCGAACGAGCCCTTCCACATGCTCGTCTCCAACATCGACTGGAGCGACTACGTGGGCCGGATCGCTGTCGGCAAGATCCTCGGGGGCACGGCGAGGCTCGGCGACCCCGTGTTCGTCATCCGCAGCTCCGACGGCTCGAGGAACAGGGCAAAGGTGACCAAGGTGATCGAGTTCACCGGGCTTGGAACGGCGGAGACGGACAGCGCGAGCGCCGGCAACATCGTGGGCCTGTCGGGCTTCGACGACATCGACATCGGCGACACGATCGCCGCCACGGAGGAGCAGCACGCCCTGCCCTTCACTCCGATCGACCCGCCGACCCTCGAGATGCAGATCTGCGTGAACGACGGCCCGCTTGTCGGGCGCGAGGGCCGGCTCGTCACCTCGCGCCAGCTGCGCGACCGCCTCTTCCGGGAGCTAAAGACCAACGTCTCGATAAAGGTCGAGGAGACCGAGGCGGCTGGCGTCTACCTCGTCAAGGCCCGCGGCGCGATGCAGATCGCCGTCCTCGTCGAGACGATGCGCCGCGAGGGCTTCGAGCTCCTGGTGTCGCGGCCCACGGTCATCGAGAGGCTTGAGAGCGGAAGGCGCCTCGAGCCCTACGAGACGGTGTGGATCGAGGTCCCGGACGAGTGCGTCGGCACGATCGTCCAGAACCTGGCGAACCGAAAGGGGGTCATGACCAGCATGGAGAAGCTGTCCCACTCCACGATGATCGAGGCCACCATCACGACCCGCGGGCTGATCGGCTTCGAGATCGACGTGGTGAACGCGACCAGCGGGCGGGGCGTCATGAGCCACCTCTTCAAGGAATACGGGCCCTACGCGGGCGAGGTGCTCACGCGGCTCACCGGCACCATCCTCGCCACGGAGGCCGGCGTCACCACGGCGTACGCGCTCGACGCCGCCCAGGGGCGCGGCAAGCTGTTCGTCGGCCCCGGCGAGGAGGTCTACGAGGGGATGATCGTCGGAGAGAACCCCCGCAACGAGGACGTCCCCGTCAACGCCGTCCGCGCGAAGCAGCTCACGAACTTCCGCTCCCAGGGCGAGGGCAAGGGGATCCAGCTCACGCCCCCGACCAAGCTCTCGCTCGAGCGCGCGATCGAGTACATCGCGGCGGACGAGTTTGTCGAGGTGACCCCGAAGAACCTGCGGCTGCGCAAGCGCATCCTGAGCGCGACGCAGCGGCGCAAGCAGGACCGCCGGAGCCGCCCGTCGCCGGTCACAGTCGGGCCTAGCCCGTGAGCTCGGCGTAGGCCGGTGCGTCGAGCAGCGCGCCCGCCTCCGCCGGATCCGAGGGCTTGAGCCTGAGGATCCAGCCCGCGCCGTAGGGGTCCTTGTTCAGCGTCTCGGGCGCGCTGTCGAGGGCGGTGTTCACGGCCACCACGGAGCCGCCCACGGGGGCGTAGACGTCGGAGGCGGCCTTGACCGACTCGACCACGCCAAACGCCGCACCCTTCCCGAGCACCGCTCCGACCTTCGGCAGCTGGACGTACGTGATGTCCCCGAGCGAGCCCTGCGCGTAGTCGGTGATGCCCACCGTCGCCGTGCCGTCGCCCTCGAGCTTCAGCCATTCATGGGACTTTGCGTAGCGGAGCGCGCCGGGCACGTTGCTCATGCCGTCTTCTTTAGCTCGACGAACGGGGGTTTGACGAGCCGCAAGTCGATCGGGCTTGCCCTGACCGCGGCCCGCAGGGGCCCCGCGCAGGCGGCGGCCTCGACGAGGGCCGTCCCGATGGCCTCGCAGAGCATGGGCGACAGCGTCCCCGAGAGCACCCGGCCGGCGACGGCGCCGCCCGGGCCCTCGACCGCGGTCCCCGGGCGCACGATCCGCCGGTCCCCGGTCCTGAAGTACACCACTCTTCTCGCCGGGCCCGCCCTCTTCTCGGCCGCGAGGGCCGCGCGCCCCGAGAAGTCGCCCTCCTTGTCGAGCTTGACGGTCCAGCCGAGGCCGGCGGCGAGGGGCGATATCTCGCGGGTGAGCTCGTGGCCGTAGAGCGGGTAGCCCGCCTCGAGCCTAAGGCTGTCGCGGGCGCCGAGGCCGCACAGTTCGAGGCCCAGGGGCCGCCCGGCCAGGAGCAGGGACTCCGCTAGCCTGGGCGCCTCAGCCGAGGCGTGGTAGAGCTCGAACCCATCCTCGCCCGTGTAGCCCGTGCGGCTGACGATGCACCGGACGCCCGCGACGGCGGCCTCCGCAAAATGGTAGTACTTCAGGGTCGACAGGTCGCCCGCCGCCAGCGACTGCACGATGGCGGCCGCGCACGGGCCCTGGACGGCGAGGAGGGCCCATTCCGCCGACCGGTCCGTCACGGCCACGGCCCGGCCCGCCGCGGCCGCCCGGATCCACTCGACGTCCGTCGCCGTGTTGCCCGCGTTGACGCACAGGAAGTACCTGCCCGGGCCGCGCATGTACACCAGCAGGTCGTCGATCACCCCCCCGTCCGGCTGGCACATCGGCGAGTACAGCACCCTGCCCGGGAACAGCTTGCCGACGTCGTTCGTGACCAGGGCGTTGAGGAACGCGCCGGCGTCGGGCCCCTCCACGTCGACCTCGCCCATGTGGCTCACGTCGAAGAGGCCCGCGGCGCGCCTGACGGCCCTGTGCTCATCGAGGATGCTCCGGTACTGCACCGGCATTTCCCAGCCCGCGAAGTCGACCAGCTTAGCCCCGTGCGCCGCGTGGAAGTCGAAGAGGGGGGTGCGCTTGAGCTCGCCCATGGCCTATACGTAGCCCTCCAAACGCGCCCCACTGCAAGGCTCTTTTGTGGTCGGAAAAGGGCCCGCGCCGCCTAGTCTGCCGCGATGGACAGGCTCCTCTTGCCGCTGGTGATCGTCCTGACGGTCGGCACCTCGTTCCTCTGCTCGCTCTTCGAGGCCATCATCCTTTCGACGACCATCGCCGAGATCGAGGCGCTCAGGAAGGTCCGGCCGAGGAGCGCGGCGCTCCTCGAGAACCTGAAGCACGAGATCGACGCGACGATCTCGGCGATCCTGACCCTCAACACGGTCGCAAACAGCCTCGGCTCGGTGATCGTGGGCGTCCTGGCCTCCCACTACTACGGAGGGGGCGCCCTGGTCGCGATCTCGGTCGGGTTCGGGGCCGTGCTCCTGCTCTTCTCGGAGGTGCTGCCGAAGAACATCGGGGTCACGCACCGGCGCGAGCTCCAGCCGATCGTGGTCTACCCCATCGGCTGGCTGCGGCGGGCGCTTTCGCCGGTCACGTGGTTCTGCGCGCTCGTCGTGAGGCCCTTCGTCGGGCCGCCGGCGAAGCTCCACGGCTCGGGCGAGGAGATCATCCTGCTGGCCGAGCGCGGGGCCCAGGAGGGGACGCTCTCGGCGAGCGAGTCGGACATCATCGCCAACGCCCTCTCGCTCGACAACGTGCGGGTGGGCGAGATCATGACGCCGCGCACGGTCGTGACCGCGCTCACCCGCTCCTCGTCGGTGGCGGAGGTCTTCAACGAGTACCCCACCCTCCCGTTCGGCAGGCTGCCTGTCTTCGGCAGGAACATGGACGACATCGTGGGCGTCGTGCGCAGGCGCGACCTGCTCAAGGCCAAGGCCCAGGACCAGGACGCGGGGCTCGTCGAGCATTTCATGCAGGAGGCGCAGTTCATCCCGGAGACGGCCACGGTCGGAAACGCGCTCCAGGTGTGCCTCAAGACGCACAACAAGCTGCTTGTCGTTGTCGACGAGTTCGGGGCGACGGCGGGCGTCGTGACTATGGAGGACGTCATCGAGCTCCTCCTGGGCCGCGAGATCTTCGAGAAGGACGACGTCGCCGTGGACATGCGCGAGCTGGCGCGGGCGAAGATCCAGAGGCAGGAGCGGCGGCGCCCATGACCCCCGCGCTCGCGTACTGGGTCGACCGGATGGACCCGTTCCTGGTCCGGTTCACGGGCAACGTCGGGATCCGCTACTACGGGCTCGCCTACGGCGTCGGCTTCCTGTGCGCGGCGTGGCTTCTGCACCGGTACGCCGTGGCCGGCAGGTCGCTGCTCGCCTCCGCCAGGATCGCCGACTTCATGCTGGCCGCGGTGGTCGGCGTCGTCCTCGGCGGCCGCATCGGCTCGTACATCCTCTACGACGGCTGGAGGAGCTTCGGGAGCGACCCGTTCGCGATACTGCGCGTCTGGGAGGGCGGGATGGCGAGCCACGGCGGCATGATCGGCGTCGTCCTGGCGGCCGCCTGGTTCGCCCGCTCCTCCAAGATCCCCTTCCTGCACCTGGCCGACCTCGTGGCGACCACGGCCCCGGCGGGGCTCTTCTTCGGCAGGATCGCCAACTTCATAAACGGCGAGCTCTGGGGCAGGCCGTCGACGGTGCCCTGGGCCGTGATCTTCCCGCGGAGCGCCCCGGCCGACGAGCCCGCCCTCCTGGTCCCGCGCCATCCCTCCCAGCTCTACGAGGCCGCCCTCGAGGGGGCCCTGCTCTTCGCCTACATGCAGTGGCGCTTCTGGCGGAGCGGATCCGCCCGAGCGCACCCCGGACGTCTCGCGGGCGAGTTCCTGATCCTTTACGCCCTGGTCCGCATCCTTTGCGAGGCGTTCCGCGAGCCCGACGCCTCGCTCATCCTCGGGATGAGCCGGGGCACCTTCTACTCGCTTTTCATGATCGCGTTCGGCCTCGTCCTGCGGCTCCGAAGGGGCGAGGCCCTTGTCGCGCCCCCGCCGTAGGGGCGCTACACTACCGTGCCCGGGGGGATCGTCGCCCCCTTGGGCACGACCAGGACGCCGTCGCGGATCACCACGGCGCCGCCCACATAAGTCCCGTCCCGGTTGGGCGCCGCGCACAGCCTCACGTTCTCGCCGATCCGCGCGTTCTTGTCGATTATCGCCCTGCGGATGTAGCAGTTGCGCCCGATGCCGAGGCTCGGCTTGCCCTTGGCCGCGTGCGACGCGATCTGCTCGGGGGTCTCGTAGTAGTCGGCGCCCATCACGATCACGTCCTCGAGGTCCGAGCCCTCGCCGACGTAGCCCCGGATCCCGATGAGGCAGTGCTTGAGCGCCGAGTCGGTGACGATGGCCCCGTCGGCGACCACGACGTTGTCGACCTTGCACTTGTTGAGCTTCGACGCGGGCAGGTACTCGTATAAGGTGTAGACCGGCA
>CAZCAJ010000121.1:0-6331 GCA_964496645.1 uncultured Opitutaceae bacterium | reverse complement strand
AAATTGGGTGCAGGGGTTGGATTTGAACCAACGACCTTCAGGTTATGAGCCTGACGAGCTACCAGGCTGCTCCACCCTGCAATACGTGGGAGGGGAAATCTGTTTCTGGCCCCGCGGGGTGTCAACGCCTTTCCCTATTTCAGGCGGATCCTAATCTCAGCGTTCCCGGCGCTGGGGTCATCGAGGGCAAACGTAACGGCGGCCTCCGAGAGCTGCTTGATCCTGACCGCGACCGTTTGGACCTGGCTCTTGGACGTCGGGACCTTCAAAGTTAAGACATCGCCCTCCTTGTGGAGCTGGGAGCCCACGATGAGCTGGACCGTCCCGTTCCTCGTCACGACTCCTTCGAGCCGAACGGCGCTGACCGCGCTCTTGAGGAGCAGTTCCGCTATGTCAGGAGGCGGCGCGCCCGATTGCGACGCATCGGACGCCTTCGACGCCGGCCCGTTGGCGGCCGGCGCGTCCGACACCCCTGGTATGCGGAAGGGGTTCCAATGGGCGTTGAACGGGACGGGCTTGATCCTGTAGTGATAAAGCGCGTCCATCTCGGAGCGGACCCTCCGGAACCGCGCCTTCAGGGGGTTTTCGGGCTGGGCCGGTTTCGCGGCCTCCGCCTTGCTGGCCGGCGCCTGGGGCGGGCGCACCTTGATGACAAAGTGCCAGAGGGCCGCCCAGACGACAAGCAGCACGAAGAGGGCGATGACCTGGTTGCGCTGCTTCTTCATTTCTTGCCGAGCAGCTCGACGGTCATGTCGAGGACGGTGACCAGGCTCCCCGCGTCGCGGCGCCTTATGGAAAGCGACGTGATGTTGGCAAGGCGCGGGCCGGTCTCGGTCAGGTAGAGAAACGCCCCGGTCTGGTCGTAGGTGCCGGTCACCTTGACCGAGAATGGAATGCGCCGGTAGAGCGCCTTCGAGTCGGAGGTGATCGTGTTCAGCGGGTGCAGCTCGACAAGGTGCGCCCTTGACTGCTGCTCAATCTTGTAGAAATACCAGAGGTTCTCGGCCAGGTTGTCCGGCACGACCAGGTTGTCGTCGATCCGCCGCGTGATCTCCCGGGTCGCGGCGAGCTCCTGCCGGACGGCGGGCCCAGATATGAGGGTCGACACGGCAAGCTCCGCGTCCTGGCCCAGTTGCCGGTGCTCGAGATCGAGCCACTTGAGGTTCCCGTAGATGTACCAGGAGGCTATCGCGCAGATGACGCACACCACCGCGCAGAACACGCTCAGCGGGTGGCGCCGCAGGACCGCCAGCCATTGAATTAGGTCGGCGAGGCTCACGGGCTCCTTTGCTTAACGCGGAAGGTTATCTCGTAGCCCATCATCTGTTCGTCATCGGAGGACCGATTCAGGCCGGTCAGCGTGATCGAGGTGAAGTGCGGGCCGATCTCGGGGTCGGCGCGCAGCTGCTCCACGTAGTTCCCGAGGAGCATGCTCGCGCGCGCGGAGCTCTCGCGGAGGCCGCCGCGGAGTGTCACCCTGTTGTCGGCCCACTCGATCGAATCGACGAGCATCCGGTCGGGGAGGGTGCGGCCCAGCTCGGAGACGAACCCCGAGATGAGCATCGGGTTCCTCATCTCCGCGTAGGCGCCCTCGATCTTCTTGGTCTCTATCTCGTAGAAGCGCTGCAGGCGCCTGATCTCGGCCACGTCCCAGTGATCCTGCTCCTCACGCTGCTCCGCGTCTGCGATCATGTGGCGCAGGCTCAGGTCCTTGTAGCCGAGCCATCCGGTGAATAGCACCGCCGCCAGCGCGATCGCGCTGGTGATCGTGTAGCTCATGAAGCGCACGCCGACGACGCTGTCCTCCGGCAGCTCCACCACCAACCGGCAGTCCACGTGCCAGTGCGGGGTCATGAATATCTTGTCTCCGGGGCCGCTCATGGCGTGGCGGGAAGGGGGCCTGGCGCCAGCTGCGCGACCAGCGAAAGCGGCTGCATCCACGAGGGCCCGAGCATCGCGTGGCCTGGGGCGTCGATCCCCACCGCCGGCAGCCATTTCGCGAGATCGGGCGAGAGATACTCCAGGTCCACCGCGGCCGCGAGCGTCTCCTCCAGCCAGCCCAGGCGCTCGGGCAGATGTGCGCAGAAAAGGGCGCCGATCCGCTGGCCGGTCTGCATCTCGAAGTAGTCGACGGCGGGGCGAAGGTGCCTCGACAGCATCCGGATGAGGCGGCGCCCGTGGTGCCTTAGCTCGTCGTTCGGCTGCTCGAGCAGCTTGCGCGCCGCCTGGGCGTCCGGGGCCGAGAGCTCCTTCATGGCGGCCTCCTCGATCGACAGGAGGCCGTGGGGAAGGGGCGGCGGCGTGTGCACGCCGTCCTTGCCGATGAGGTAGAGGTGGGTTTGGTTGCGGGATATCTCGCAGACGGCGAGCAGGCGGGTGTAGCCGGTCAGGCTCAGGTAGCGCGTCAGGCCTCCGAGGAGCACGGGAGTGCCGAGCTCAAGTCGCCGCGGGCGCACCCCCCAGTCGCGCAGCAGCACCTGCACCTGCCGAGTGGCCGTCCACGGGACGCCCAGGAAGACCGCCGTCCTCGCGCTCGAGCTCGCCGTGAGCGGCATCCCGTCCACGGGGTTTAGCGCCGCCACGTGCCAGGCCTTCGCGGAGATGATCTTCGCGTGCTCGGCGACGATGTTGTAGAGGTATTCTCGGTCGTACAGCCTGCGCGCGCTGATCGAGTCCCGCTGAAAGATCCGCTCGGCCGGGTGAAACCCGCAGTAGGCCGTGATGAACTTTCCGGCGCGGTTGCCGAACGTGAAGTCGAGCCAGCGCGCGACCGACCCGACGTCCGCGGCCGCGACCTCGGCGAAGGTGTCGACCGTCAGCGGACGGGAGTCCAGGCGTCCCAGCCGGGCCAGTTGCACGCAGTGGTCCGTCAGGTTGATCAGGACACTGTGGCGATCCCTGCGTTTGAACATGCGCCAGAATATAGGCTTAAGCGACCGCCGGCTGTCAACCGGCGTCAGGAGCCGGAACGGGCGTCACTGCGCCGGCACTTCGACCAGCGTGCCCGGCACCACGGTTATGGGCGCGACGACGGTCCCCGGCGGAATCGCGCCCACGGGCTGGGGCGTCGCGACGCTCGAGAATGCCGTATCGCCGACCAGGGCGTCGGGCGAGCGCAGCGACACGTCGTAATGGATTGTGGGCGTGCCGTTGAACGTTATCGATTCCGCCACCAGCGAACCGTAGACCGTCACGTTGTTGTTGATGACGAGCGGCGCGGTGGGGAAATAAATCTCGCCGTAAAACGGGGTCGTCGTGCCCATCTCGATGGTGCGCGGGCTCGACGGGGTCCTGGTGCCAATGATCGTCAGCCGCTCAGGGATCATCGTGCCGTTGACGATCCCGCCCCCGTCCAGGTTCATGTTGCCGTTCTCGAGGTGGACCTCGAGGGAGACATTCGGGCCGCCGCCGCCCTGCGCGGGCGGCTGGGTGCTGGCGATCACAATCTGGGCGCTGGTTGACACGGTGAGGTCGCCGTTGGTTATGACAAGAATCACCGGGCCGTTGATCTGCAGTTGGGCTGCGCCGGAAAGATTCACGCCGTTGCTGACATAAACCACGGTGGGGGTGATGGCCCCGGCGGTGCCGAGCGACATCGAGGTGTCGATGGACGAGATCGGGGTCACGTAGCCCGGCAGGTTTTCAGTGAGCACCGGCTGGAAGCCCAGTGGGGCGGTGAGGATGCGGCTCGGGTCGACGCTCACCCCCGTGGGGGTGGTCGGGCCGAGGAGCTGGGCGCCGCTCGCGTAGGAAACCGCGTTGGCGAACGTGCCTCCCGCATAGCCGTCGATGACCGACGTGTTGAGCAAGACCGACGGCGAAGGAAATGGGGGCGGGGGCGACGGCGTGTATCCTGAAAAAACGACCGCCGAGTAGCCGCCCGGCGACTGGTACGGCCCGACGCCCGAGTAGTAACTGTCAAGCGCGCCGCCATTTGTGAATTTCACGCTGCCCGTCGTGGCCGCCGCCGCGTTCACGAACGCCGACATCGGCTCGCACACGCACTGGAGGCTCCTCGTCAGGGTGGTGCCGTCGGGGAGCGTCATGACGGCCGTGGAGGTGATCTGGGCCCAGTTGGCCTTCGGGATGTTCTCGACCACGGACACGTTGACCAGGCCGGTCGCGCCGTTCTCGAAGCTGAACGCCGGCAGCGTGATGCTCGCGGTCGCGTTCACGGCGTTGACGGCCCACGGGGCCGACCAGTCCCAGTTGTTCTGCGAGTAGAGCGCCCTCTCTATCCCTGTCTCCGCAAGCTCGATACAATGCGAGCCCATCAGGTTCCGCGTGCTCATCTTGAGCGAGTTGTAGCAGAGCGCTATGTAGCTCGACAGGCAGATGGCGAAGACCATCGCAAGGCACAGCGCGGCGAGCATGGCTGCGCCACGCTCGCTTGCCGGGATCGACTGGCCGCGCGAGCTCATTGCGGACTGGGCTTATTCTTCAAGATCACCTGTGGCGAGACAACAGTGAGATGTGACTGGGCGCCGCCGATCCTCGAGCCGGCTGTCGTGGTGAAGCTCATGTTCACCTGCTTGATCAGTGCCAGGATGCCGGTGGAGACGCCGCTCATGTCGTAGGTGCCGAAGCTGAAATTCGTTACGTTGTTCAGCAGGACGTATGCCTGGTTCACGGGCGGCGTCGGCCAGTTCGGGAAGGCAAGCGTCGCGGCGGGGGGCGCCGCCCGAATGAGCGCGAGCTGCCCTTCGGCGGGGGAGTACTCGTATGTCGCCGTCCCCATCACCGGCGGGTTGCCGGCCGTCTGCGGGATCCACGTGTTCACCGTCAACGTCGTGGCGTTCGCCGAAATCACGGCGCTCGCGGCGCTCATGTCCTGCGTGAAGTCGTAAAGGGCCTGCCTGCTCCTGGACTCGAGCTGCTCCTCGTTGCCCTGGCGCATTAGCCCGCGGCCCAGGAATATGTAAGCCGAGAGGACTCCTGCGAACACAATGCCCGAGATGACGGTCACCACCATCACCTCGAGCAGCGTGAACGCCTGCCGGCGCGGGACCCGCGCGCTACGATCTTTGGTATGCGGCGGAAAGTCCATTTTGGCCGACGTAGGTCGTGCTGGTGCGGGTGTATGAGTGGCCCGTCACCCCGGTCCAGCTGACGGTGAAAGTAACTTGCAAGAGCAGGGGCTGAAGGGCGTATGGAAACGGGTTCGCAGGAGGTTCGATGCAGGACACCGTCCGGTTCAGGGTGTAGGGAAACGCGCCGCCCAGCTGTTGCGAGAACCCCGCGAGGACCGGGTCGTAATTTGGGCCGGGCGTTGTCGTGAACGGCGTGGGGCCAGCCGGAAACGCCGTGACCGTGGCCCAGCTCTGCAAGCGGACCTGGTCGATCTCGCTGTGCAGGATCTGGCCCGCGATAGTCTGCTTTCGCGAAAGATCGAGCATCTCAGAGCCCGAGTCTACCACCTGAATCATGCCCACCAGCGTCAGCGCGAGGACGGTCGCCGCCAAAGCCACCTCCATGATGGTGAAGGCGCATTGGGACCTCGTCTCGTGGTGATGGTACAACGCTGGACGCACTTTTTTCCCAGTCGGTGGGACGGGAAGATGAAGATTAGTTGCTTCAAGGTTAATGCCAATCGAAATGTATTCGTCCGGCTAACGCCGTCCCTGCGAAAGGGTTAATCATTGCGCATTCCGATGGGGACAAGTCTCTTGCGCAATCGGGTCGCGCCGGGATTCCCCCGGGGGCTGGACGAGCAGGTAAGCGGCCTTTTGTTCGCTGTATGATTCGTTTCCCGGGGGGTCGGGCCCGTCGGCGGCGGCAATCGAGTTAATTCGCGCTTGCCAGTTGCGGTGGCGGAGACTGTTTTGGACCTTCTGTCAGCTAGAACCCAGCAACATCAAAACCAACCTCGATCGCAAGGCGGCCCATTCTGGCCGGCCTGTGTACCGCAAGATACATAGATCCACATGAGCATCAGCATAACTCCAAAGGACCTGCTGGACGCAGGCGTCCATTTCGGGCACCAGACCAAGCGCTGGAACCCGCGCTCGAAGCCCTTCGTCTTCGACCATCGCCAGGGCGTGACGATCATCGACCTCGCCAAGACCCATGAGGCCCTCGAGAAGGCCTGCGCGTTCCTCGAGAACGTCGTCGCAAACGGTGGGACCGTCCTTTTCGTCGGCACGAAGAGGCAGGCCAAGGACATCGTGCGCGAGGCGGCCGCAGCGACGGGGATGCCGTTCTCCGTCGACCGCTGGCTCGGCGGCACTCTGACCAACTACGAGACCGTCAAGCGCTCGGTCGCGAAGTTCAAGAAGTACCAGCAGATGGAGACGAGCGGCGAGCTCTCCAAGCTTCCCCGCAAGGAGGAGTC
>CAZCAJ010000120.1:0-6648 GCA_964496645.1 uncultured Opitutaceae bacterium | reverse complement strand
TCGGCGAGATCTCCGGCAAGGTGGACAACGAGCGCATGCTCGATCAATTGTTCGCTTCGTTCTGCATTGGGAAATGACGGTGCGACCGTCGCTCGGACGCCGTGCCGCTAAGCTTCCAGGCACGAGACAGTTTACGTAAATCGTTGTATATCAATACAGAAACATTCGATGTTATCGTGTGCGGCGCCGGCCATGCCGGCGTCGAGGCCGCGCTTGCGGCCTCGCGGATGGGCGCCTCCACCCTGCTGCTGACCGGCAACATCGACACGGTCGCACAGATGAGCTGCAATCCGGCGATCGGCGGCCAGGCCAAGGGACAGATCGTCCGCGAAATCGACGCCTTGGGCGGCGAGATGGCCATCAATACGGATGTGACGGGAATCCAGTTCAGGCTCCTCAACGAATCTAAGGGGCCGGCAGTCCAGTCGCCGCGGGCCCAATGCGACAAGAAGGCCTATCAATTCCGGATCAAGCACACCCTCGAACTCCAACCCAACCTCCGCCTGTTCCAGGCAACGGTCACGGGACTCGTCTACGACAAGGGTAAGGTCGTCGGTTGCCGCACGAACTTGGACATTGAGTTTCACGGCCGCTGCGTGGTCGTGACAACCGGGACTTTCCTCCGGGGCCTGATGCACATTGGCCAGAACAAGAACGAGGGCGGCCGCCTGGGTGATTTCAGCTCTAAGAGCTTGTCGGCTAGCCTGATGGAAATTGGCATAGAGCTCAGGCGCCTGAAGACCGGCACCCCTCCCCGCCTTCTCGGGCGGAGCCTGGATTTTGGAAGGATGCGGGAGCAGAAGGGCGACCTCGAGCCGACTTTCTTTGCCTTCCACGACACGCGTGATCCCGAGGATTTGTTCCACGTGGAACAATCGGGGGAAGCCAGGATCGGCTGGGCCCCGGGCTCAGAACAGGTCTCGTGCTGGATGACGCATACCACGGCGGCCACGGCACAGATCGTCAGGAGCAATCTTCACAGGTCTGCGATGTACAGCGGCGAGATCAAGGGCATCGGTCCCAGGTACTGCCCGAGCATAGAGGACAAGTTCGTCCGGTTTGCGGACAAGCCGAGCCATCTCCTCTTTCTCGAGCCCGAGGGTCGCACGACCAATGAGTACTACGTAAACGGACTGTCGACGTCCCTGCCGTTCGAGGTGCAGCTCGAAATGGTCCACAGCATTCCCGGCCTGGAGCATGCCGTTCTTCTCAGGCCAGCATATGCCGTCGAATACGATTTCGCCCCGCCCACCCAGTTACTCCCGACGCTCGAATCCAAGCGAATCGAAAACCTCTTCCTTGCCGGCCAGATCAACGGGACTTCCGGCTATGAGGAGGCCGCCGGCCAGGGAATCATCGCAGGCATAAATGCCGTCAACAAGGCTAGGGGAGTGGAGCCTATAATTCTCGGCCGCCACGAGTCCTATATCGGTGTGCTCATCGATGACCTCGTGACGAAGGGAACGGACGAACCCTACCGCATGTTCACGAGCCGCGCTGAATATCGCCTTCTCCTCAACCACGGGAGCGCGGAGCTGCGGCTGGCTCATCATTCGGCGTCTCACAATCTATTAAGCAACAGCCGGTTAGCACGAATTCGAGAGAAGGCATCCAGGATCCTGAAATGGGTTGATTTCATGAATTCAACTCGTTATAATGGAGATACTTGGGCGACATTTATTCGCCGTTCTGGGAAGGGCTGCGAACTTCCTGAAGAATTCACGCGTGAGCCTCCCGAGGTACGAAGCGAAGTGTTGTATAATATTACCTATCATGGATATCTGGAGCGAGAACAGCGCGAGGTCGAACGCCTGAAGGACGTCGAGAGGATTCGCATCCCTTTGGAATTCAACTACATGGCAATCCCCGGTTTGCGCCGCGAGAGCGCGCTGAAGCTCGATCAGATAAAGCCCCTCACGCTGGGGCAGGCCAGCCGGATGAGCGGGGTCAATCCTACGGATATCAGCCTGCTCATGATCGCGATAGAGGCCGGAAGGGAAGGGGACTCAGCAGCTTGAGGCCTTCCCGGATGCTCGAGCATGCCTCTCGGATGGCCGAGCGGAGGGAGGCGCTCCGAACTGCTCTGCCCGGGGTCATTCCGTCCGGGTCCCGATTCGTGTGGGAGGTCGGCTGCGGCCATGGCCATTTCCTGACCGCCTACGCGTCCGCGCATCCCGATGAGAGCTGCGTCGGAATCGACGTCGCGGCCAACCGCATCGCGAGGGCCCACCGCAAGCGCGAGCGCGCACGGCTCCGGAACCTTCACTTTGTCCGGGCTAATGCCGACGATTTCCTAGCAGTGATGCCAAAAAACGCCCTCCTCACCTCCATCTTCATCCTCTTTCCCGATCCGTGGCCCAAGAGGCGCCACAGCAGCAAGCGCGTCATGAATCCCGAATTCCTCGCCGCAGCCGCCGCGGCCGCGCAGAAGGGGGCCCGCCTGTACTTCAGGACCGACTACCAGCCGTATTTCCAGGAGGCCTGCGCCGAGGTCCGGGCACACGCGGACTGGGAGGAGACGGACCCGTCCGCGTGGCCCTTCGAGGAGCCGACCGTGTTCCAAAAGCTGGCGGATCGCTATTTTTCACTCGTTGCAACGCGGCGCTAGGCTACAAGATCGCCATGCGCAAGAACGTCGCCATCCTTGTTTTCGACGATGTAGAGGTGCTCGATTTCGCCGGGCCGTTCGAGGTATTCGCGGTCACCGATGAACTCAGGTCGCACACCGTGTTCAACGTCGTCACCGTCGCCCCGGCCGCGGGCACCATCCGGGCGCGGAACGGCCTGGGGGTTGTGCCCGGATTCACCATCGGGGACTGCCCTCCGCCCGACATCCTGGTCGTGCCGGGAGGATTCGGGACGCGGGCGCTGCTCCGGAACGAGGTACTTATACATTGGATACAAGAGAAGTCCCGCGCCGCCGAGATCACGATGAGCGTCTGCACGGGCGCGCTGCTCCTTGCCCAGGCGGGGATCCTCGAGGGCAGGCGGGTGACGACCCACCACGACGCCATCGACCTCCTCCGCAAGCTCGCGCCCAACGCCATCGTCGACCCGGGGGCCAGGTTTCACGACACCGGCGGCGTGCTCACGGCCGCCGGCATATCCGCTGGGATCGACTGCGCGCTCCACCTCGTAGGGCGCGTGCTGGGCGAGGCGGCGGCGCGGGAGACGGCCGCCTACATGGAGTATGAGCGCAGAACCTAGGGCCGCTCCGTCCCGGACCGCCGTCGTCCTTGCGTTCGCGGCCATCTACCTGATCTGGGGCAGCACCTACCTCGGGATCCGCGTGGCGGTGGAGACCGTTCCGCCGTTCCTGATGGCCGGCGCGCGCTTCGCGATAGCCGGCGTAGCCGTGTTCACTTACCTTCTCCTGCGCGGCGCCGCTTGGCCCAGGGCCGCGCAATGGAGGGACCATTCGATCATCGGCGTGTTTCTCCTTCTCGGCGGAAACGGGATCGTGTCGTGGGCCGAGCAGCGCACCCCGTCGGGGTTCACCGCCCTGATCCTGGGGGCGTCGCCGCTGATCGTGGTGCTCCTCGACTGGGTGCGGCCCGGCGGAAAGGCCCCCTCTGCGGCTCTTGCCGCCGGCGTCCTCGTCGGCATCGCCGGAATCTGCCTTCTTCTCGGCCCGGGCGCGATTCCCGCCGGCTATCGGCCTCCGGCCGCGGACGTCGTCGCCCTGTTCCTGGCCAGCCTAAGCTGGTGGATCGGATCGCTTTACAGCAAACACTCCGTTAGCGGCACGCCCCTGATGATGGCTGCCACAATCCAGATGCTCAGCGGCAGCGCGTCGATGCTGGCCGTGGGCTGGATGCTAGGCGAGGGCAGCCGGCTCCATCTCGGGGGGGTAAGCCCCCACTCGGCGATGGCATTCACCTACCTCGTGATCGTCGGCTCGATCGTGGCTTATCCTACCTATGTCTGGCTCCTCGAGCACTGCACTCCGGCCAAGGTGTCCACGTACGCCTACGTGAACCCGGTCGTGGCCATGTTTCTGGGCTGGGCGATCCTCGGCGAGCCCATAAATCTGCGCATACTCCTGGCCGCGGCCGTGATCATCGGGGCAGTGGCAATCATCACGATAGGAAGGACTAGGCGCACAGGGGCCGCGTGACGGGGCGCGGGCGCGCGTCGGGAGCCGGGCCCGGCGCGTTTCGGCTATTGACGGAGCAAGGGCCGATTGCCTACGACTAACTGTTTAACTTGTTGCTTCCGACCGTGCGAATTCCCTCAACAGTCACCCTCCTGGCGCTCCCGCTCGCGCTCCTTTCGACGAGCGCGACGGCCGCGGCGGCGGAGGGGGCGGACGGCGTCGAGACCGCGGCGACGGCCCTGTTCAGGATCGGGGCGCTGCCCGTGACAAACAGCATGGTCACGAGCTGGGTCGTGGCCGGCCTGCTCATCATCCTCATACGCATCGCGGTCAGGCGGCCGAAGCTCATTCCGACCCGGGCCCAGTCCATGGTGGAGGATGTGGTCGAGGGGATCCTCAACCTGATCTCGCCCATCGTGGGCCCCAAGGTCGCCAAGCCTGCATTCCCGCTCCTGATCGGGCTCTTCACCTTCATCCTGATCCAGAACTGGAGCGGCCTCTTCCCGGGCGTCGGCACGATCTACATGGTCAACCGCGAGACGGGCCGCTGGATGGAGCTGATTCGCCCGGGAAACGCGGACCTTAACAGCACGCTCGCGCTGGCCCTGGTGGCGATCGCCTGCTGGCTTTATTTCATCATGCGGTACGCCGGGCCCGTCTTCGTCCTGAAGGACATCTTCGGCAACAAGGCGGACAAGAGCGAGGTCCCTGCGGCGCTCTATTACCCGCTCTTCGTCATCTTCTTCCTCGTCGGCATTATCGAGGTCGTCTCGATCCTATTCCGCCCGATTTCGCTCTCGCTCCGGCTCTTCGGCAACGTCTTCGGCGGCGAGAGCCTGATGCACGCGATGAGCGGCATGCAGAAATGGCTCCTGCCGACGCCGTTCTACGTCCTCGAGCTGCTCATCGGCCTGGTGCAGGCCTTTGTCTTCACGCTGCTCGTGAGCGTCTACATCGGCCTCATCTGCAACCACGGCGACGACCATCCGGAGAAGCCCGAGAAAGCGCCGCATTGAGCACAGCCTTTTCCGCCGGGACCGTGCCAAGCGCGCGGGCGGCGGCAACCCAACAGAAAAACACAAAACAACATGATCCCAGTAATCGCTGAAATCACAGGCAGCATCCAGGGCGGCCTCGGCTGCCTCGGCGCCGCCATTGGCGTGGGTCTCGTCGGCTTCAAGGCCGCCGAGGCCGTCGGCCGCAATCCCGGCGCCTCCACGAAGATCCTCGTGCAGGGCATCCTCGGCATGGCACTCGCCGAGGCCGTCGCGTTCTACGCGCTCTTCATCAAGTAAGCCCCCGCGGCGGAGCCGCGCCGGCGTCCTTCGCCGGCGCGGCCGCCCTCGCGCACCCACGTCATGCTCTCCCACCTGCTCATCATAGCCCAGGCCGCCGGCCCGGCCGCCGAGGCGGCCACCCAGGGCGATGCCGCCAGCGGCATCACGAAGATAACCCAGCAATTCGGCCTCAGCTGGCCGTTCCTGCTGGCCCAGATCATCAACTTCTCGCTCGTCGCCTTCATCCTCTGGCGCTTCGCCTTCAAGCCGGTGCTCGCGATGCTCGATGAGCGCCAGAGGAAGATCAGCGACGGCCTCAGGTACGCCGAGGAGATGAAGGCGAAGCTCGATGCCGCCCAGCAGGAGAGCGCGGCGAGCGCCAAGCGGTCGCAGGTCGAGGCCGCGCGAATCATCGAGGAGGCGCGCAAGTCGGCGAAGGAGTTCCTGGACAGGCAGACGCAGGAGGGCGCGGCTAGGGCCGGCGAGATCATCGCGAAGGCCCAGCAGGCCATCGAGCTCGAGAAGAAGAAGATGCTCGCGGAGGCCCGCACCGAGATCGCCCGCCTCGTCGTCGCCATCACCCAGCAGGTCCTAGCAAAGGACCTGTCCGAGGCCGAGCGCAGCCGCTACAACGAGTCCGCCGCCCGCGAACTCACGAACGTCTAGCACGGACGCCCCGCGGCAAGAAGCATGGCCACCCACGCAAAGATCGCCGAGCAGCTCGCCCGCCAGCTTTTCAAGCTGAGCGTGGTGGACGGCTCCGTCTCGGCCGCGCAGGTGGCCGGCGTCCTCGAGTACGTGGACAAGCACCGTCCCGCGAACCCGGTGATGGTCCTGAGGGCCTATCATCGCCTCGTGTCCGCCGAGGTCGCAAGGGGCGAGGCGGTCGTCGAGCATGCCGGAGCCGTCAGCGACGCGATGCTTTCCGCCATCGCCGCGACGATGACCAGGCAGTACGGCCGGCGCGTCGTCGCGACCGCCAGGCCGAGCGCCGCCCTCCTCGCCGGGCTGCGCGTGCGCGTCGGCGACGACGTCTACGAGTCGTCAATCGCCGGCCAGCTCGCCGCGCTCGCAGCGGCCGTCTGACGCCGCGCCCCCGAACCTTTACGGAACCCGACCCAAGAATCGCCTCATGAGCACCGTCCTCGAACAAATCGAACTGCAGATCGCCAAGTTATCCAACAAGGGGGTCAAGAAGAACACCGGCAACATCCGCACGATCGCCGACGGCGTCGCCAAGATCGACGGGCTGTCGGACGTGATGTACAACGAGAT
>CAZCAJ010000119.1:5660-6791 GCA_964496645.1 uncultured Opitutaceae bacterium | reverse complement strand
TGATGTTCGAGCGCACGCACCTGCCCGAGTCGCCGTGGTGGGTGGTGCAGGGCGCCGACAAGAAGAAGGCGCGGCTAAACTGCATCCACCACCTGCTGTCCCTTGTGACGTACACCGAGGTCAGGCACGAGGTGATCACCCTGCCGCCGCGCGTCCACCACCCGGACTACCGGCGCGAGCCCGTCCGCCCGGAGATGATCGTGCCGGAGATCTACTGAGCGGGAGGGGCCCGCCGGGGCGCGAGCCCGGGCGCGCCGCATTTGACACGTGCCGGAGGCGATGCGAGCCTCCGGCTCCTCCGGACCGGCCCGCCGAGCTCGGCGCGCGGGCGGCCCCGGCGGCCGCCCGATCCTGCCCGGAACAACCCCCAGCCCCTCCGACTATGCCCACGAAGAACGCGCCGCAAGGCGGACGTCCCACCAAGCCCCGCCATCGCCTGGCCCTCGCCGTCGCGGCGGGAGCCCTGGTGCTCGCGCCCTGCCTCCTTCGCGCCCAGCCGGCGGCCGCGGCGCGGTGGGACCACATCAAGACGGCCCTCTTCTTCACGGACGGGGACGTGAAGGCCCTCCTTGAGAAGCCGCAGGACCGGATCGCGACCCTGGCGTATTTCGCGCCGCTCAGGATCTCGAAGTTCTACCTCGACAACTCGAGCGTCGACCCGGCCTCGGTGGCGACCCTGCGGGAGATCGCGGCCGACCTGCGCAGCCGCGGGATTTCGGTCTCCGGCGCCGTCGTCCCCGCGAACCGGGGCCCGCTCTGCTACAACGACCCGCAGGACATGGCTCTCCTCGAGGGGCGGGTCAAGGTCCTGGCCCAGGTCTTCGACGAGATCATCGTGGACGACTGGCTCTTCACGAACTGCACGAGCCCGCAGAGCCTCGCGGAGCGCGGCAGCCAGTCCTGGGCCGACTACCGCAGCCGCCTCGTGTCCGAGCAGTCGAAGATCCACCTGATCGACGCGGCCAAGAAGGTGAACCCGGCGGCGCAGGTCATCATCAAGTACCCGAACTGGTACGAGGGCCACCGGCAGAACGGCTACGACGTCGCGCTGCAGACACCGCAGTTCGACGGCGTGAGCGTCGGCATCGAGACGCGCCAGCCGGCGACGCAGGACCAGCATATCCCGACGTA
>CAZCAJ010000119.1:0-5560 GCA_964496645.1 uncultured Opitutaceae bacterium | reverse complement strand
GCGGGCATGCTGAGCGGCCCGGCCCGGGGCATACCGTTCCACCTGCCGCTGGGCGCGGTGGGCGAGTACAACATCTTCGGCTACCTGGGCGCCATAGGGCTTCCCATAGCCCCGCGCACGGCGTTCCCCGACGACCCCAAGGTCGCCATCTTCACGAGGCACTCGCTGCGCGACCCGAAGCTCGCGGACGAGCTCCTGGCCCGGGTCCGGTCCGGCAGGGAGGTCTTCCTAACGTGGTCGCTCCTGCAGGATCTGCGCGGCAGCGAGCTCTGGCGGGCCTTCAACTTCATCAGTGACACGGGGACGGTGACGTCGAGCACCTTCCGCGTCCGCGAGGCGTTCTGGTTCGCGAAGCCGGTCGAGGCCACCCGCCCGTTCACCTTCCCGAGGATCGAGCTCTCGACCTGGCCGTACGTGCGCGAGGTCGGCCTCGTGCGCGAGGACGGGGATTTCGGGATCCTGCTTTCCGCGCCCTACCTGGAGGGCAGGATCGGCGTGCTCAACATGCCCGACAACAGCTACGACCTATTGCGGCTGCCGGAGCCGGTGCTCAACTCCATCCGCCGCGTCTTCTTCGACGAGCTGGGCGTCCGCCTGCTCGGGCCGGGCAACGTGGCCCTCTATCCCTTTGGCGACCGCCAGTACGTCCTGTACAACATGAACGGGGCGCCCGCGAAGGTGGCGCTGCATTTCCCCGAGGGAACGCCGACCCAGGGATGGAGGGAGCGGCTGCACGGGGAGAGCCTGAAGGTGGCCGAGGTCGAGGAGGGCCGCGAGCCGTTCATGCGGCCCGAGTTCCACGTGCCGCGCGAGACCGAGGTGGCGCTCACGCTGCTCCCGTCCGAGATCGCGCTGGTCGAGCGCCCTTAGGCGCCCGCCGGCCGGGTCTCGGGAGGCGAAGGTGCCGGGTCCGCGGTCACGCCCCCGGCGGGCGATCCTGCGCACCCGGAGCGCGAGTCGAGGTGGCCCGCCCTCCGCGCGTACACGAACTCGGCCGCCCGCTTGAGCGCGATCCCGAGGCGCTGCCGGTCAAAGGGCTTGAGCACGTAGTCGGCCGCGCGGATCCCGAACGCGTCCACCGCGAACCTCTCGTGCGCCGTGACGAACACCACGGCCGGGCGCTCGTCGGGCTCGAGGCCTGCGATCACCTGCAGCCCGTCGCAGCCGGGCATCTGCATGTCGAGGAGCGCGATGTCGGGCCTGTGCAGGCGTATGGCTTCCAGGGCCTCGGTCCCGGTGGCGTATTCGCCGACGACGTCAAGGTCCGCCGGCAGCAGGGCAACCAGCCGGGCCCGCGCCAGCGGCTCGTCGTCGGCCACAAGGACGCGCAGCCTGGCCTTGGTGTCCTCCAGGGGCGCGTCCGCTGCGGACGAGTCAGCGCCCGCCCGGGCGGGCGCTGACGCCGCTCGGGCGCTAGAGCCGTGGGCTCGGCTATACAGCCGGCGCGCTCGGACGGCCTCGGCCAGCTCGCCGAGGATGGGGATCGTTGCCTCCCACGCGAGGCACCCGTCCGTGACGCTTTGGCCGTAAACGAGGGGCCGCCGCGCCAGCTCCTGGGCGCCGCCGGCAAGGTTGCTCTCCAGCATGACCCCGGCGATGGCGGGTTCGCCCGAGCGCAACTGGGCAGCGAGCGCGGATGCCACGGCTGGCTGGCGCAGTGGATCCTTGCCGCTGTTGCCATGGCTGCAGTCGACGATGACGTGAGGGGGAAGGCCGTGCCTGCGCAGGGCCGCGGCGGCCGCCCGCACGTCCGCCGAGGCGTAGTTTGGGCCGCGAGTCCCTCCCCTCAGCACGACGTGCGCCTGGTCGTTGCCGCGCGTCACCTCGACTGCGGGCGCCCCGCTGCGGGCGAGCATCGGGAAGCGGTGTCCGGTGCGGGCCGCGCGGACGGCGTCCACCGCCACCTGGACGTCGCCGTCGGTCCGGTTCTTGAAGCCGATCGGCATGGGCAGTCCCGAGGCCAGCTGGCGGTGGATCTGGCTTTCGACCGTCCGGGCCCCGATCACCCCCCACGAGATGAGGTCCGCATAGAACTGCCCGAGGAGGGGATCCAGGAACTCGGTCCCTGCGGCAAGGCCGAGGCGCGTGATCTCCAACAGCAGCTGGCGGGCGTGGAAGAGGCCCTCGTTGATCTCAAAGGTCCCGTCTAGCCGGGGATCATTGACGAAGCCCTTCCAGCCGGCCACGGTCCGAGGCTTCTCAAAGTAGGTCCGCATGACGACCAGCACGTCGCCCGCGTGCGCCCAGGTGACGGCGGCGAGCCGTTCGGCGTAGTCCAGTGCGGCCGCCGGGTCATGAACCGAGCACGGGCCCACGACGATGAGGAGCCGGTCGTCGCGGCCGGAAAGGATGGCCGCGATCTCGCCGCGGGTCTTGGCGACAAACTCGGCCCCGATGCGGTCCAGGGGGAGCCTCCCCTCGAGGTCCGCCGGAGAGGCCAGGGGCCTTGCAGCCCCGGCCGCGGTGCCCCTGGCCTGTCCCCGCGCGGCGCCCCGGCCCGGTTCTTTTCGCGGCGAAGGCGGCGATTTCATGGAATCCCCTGGAGCCGGGCCCCTCAGATGACCGCCACGGCCTCCATCTCGACGAGCAGGTCGCGCCGGCACACGTCCGCGATGACGCACACCTTTGGGAACGCCGGGACTCCCAGCATCTTTGACACACGCTCCCAGGCCTCCCAGGACTCGCGATCCTTGCAGAACAGCGTCGCCGACGTGATGTGCTGGAGGCCGCCGCCCTGCCCGTTGAGGATCGCGGCCACGTTCATGAGCGTGTCGAGGCTCTGGTGCTCGGCGTCGCCCAGGTGCGTGGTCGCCCCGGCGGCGTCGATGCTCGCCGTGCCCGAGATGTGCACGGTCCGGCGCCCCTCGATATCAAGGGTCATGCCCCTCGAGAACGATGAGCCGTAGGTGAATGATGAGTCCTGCCGCGGGCTCCGGACGATCGCCTCCGCCCGGGCGAACTCGGGTCCGTCGGAGTCTAGGGCGAGCGCGTCCATGATGCATTCCTCGTCCTCGCTCCTGCCCATGATCCCGGTGCTCGCCGGGAATTCGGGCCCGCCCTCGACGCCGATGCCAGCCCGCCGGTACAGCTCGGTGCGCACGCGGTTCATCTCGCCGTACCACTCGAGGAGGCGCGCGACGTAGATCCACGTCCGCACGACCTGGGTGTACCTCATGCCGTGCTCGCGCAGGCCCAGCTCCACGTTGTTGAACATCCGCGCCGCCTGGGCCACCGGCCCGGTGGCCAGGGACCCGCCGGCGTCCGTTCCGCGCACGCTCGGCAGGTGAAGCATCCGGAAACCGCGCCCCGTCCAGAGCCGCCCGCGCCCCGTCGCGGAGTTCTCCACCGTGGCGACGCGCTTCTCGCGGTCGTGCGGCGCGATCCCCCAGAGCTGCAGCCCGGCGAACTCGCAGCCCTGCACCGGCGTGCCCTGGATCCACGTCGCCGGCATCGTCCGGTCAAGGCCGTGCCCGCGGTAGATCGCGTCGCGGTGACTTAGGACCTCTGCGCGCGCGCCCGTGAGGCCGTAGAGCTTCTCGCAGATCGGCTGGATCCCGCGGTGTGCGAGGGTCGCCGCGACCTGCTCGAACAGGTGGTCGGCCGCCGCGTCCGCGGGCATTGCGCCGTCGACCATGGCCGTGAGGTAGTACCCGGTGAAGGAGGCGTGCTCGAGCGCCCGCATTTCCAGCCGGCACACGCCGGACGTCTCGATCAGGTTGGTCTTCATGGTTGGTCCTTTACGCAGGCCGGCCCGCTGCCCGTGCTCGCGGAACGCCCCGGGGCGTGCGCACGGGCTTTTCTGGGACTCGGAATAGGGCGCATGCTTTTCTAATATGGTTGATAAGAAGGACTAATGCATAGCTTGCACCAACATTAGATGAATTGCTTGCCCGGCAGCCGGAACACAATTGGGACGAAGTGCCGATATTCAGCCGCCGAATGCGGTGATTCCAGCGCCAGGGTATCCCCTAATCCATGCCCTTGAAAGAGGTTGCGTCATGCGGGGCCCCACGCGCCGCCCCTGATACGCCCTGGGGTGGAAGTGCGCGGACCCAAGCCGGCGGCGAAGATAGGTTCGGATCGGGCGTTCCATGCGCCCCATGGCTCAAACTGTTCGTGGCGCCACCCCGGTCGCGGGCCGGATTCCGAGCGATTGAGCAATTGGGGACGACCCTGGACGGGCACCGTCCCACGGCGACATAGCAGGGGATCTAAACCGCGCTGCCGGCGGAATTCCTCACGCGCTCAGTGTCCGCCGCAGACCTCGCAGCGGAACGGGGGTAGGTCGCGTTGGGTCCGATTCACCGCCTCCAGCCTTTCGCGCCGGGGTGCAAAGCAGCGGGTGCAGGTGGAGAATGCCTCCAGGGCCCAGGTGTCCGCGAAGACCCGGCCGCGGCCCAGTGCGAGCGCGGCGCGCTGGGCCGCCTCGAGCGTCGCGAGTGTCGGCGGAACAAACTCGCCCGATGCGCGGAGCCGCTCCATCGCGCCGTTGCCGGCGCGGGTGGGTATCAGGGTCACCGCGCCCGCTCCGCAAGAGAACGCGAACTCGGCCGATTTCACCGCCCATTCCAGTCCCGACCGCTCGTCAAGGAATGGCGGATTGACCAGGATGAACGCGCGCAGCGCGATCCGCTCGGCCGCGAGGAATTCGGCGGCCCGAGCGAACTGGGCAAGATCGAACCTCTTGTTCAGCTTCTCCAGCACCTGCGGGTGTGCCGTTTCGAGCCCCATTGCGACCTCGAGCGAACCGGACAACTGGTCGCGCAACGCCCTGGCGCGGTCCCCGACGAGGAGCGGGTGCGATTCCACCACGACCTGGCGTGCGAAGGCGATCCGCCTGGCGACCGGGGCGTAGTCGGCCGGTGGGATCGCCGCCGGATCAAAGAAGCTGCCGCTGTTGTAAAGCTTCACCTGTTCCGGGAGGGCCCCCGCGTCCGACCACGTCCGGACCGCGAACTCCACCTGCCGTGGAATCGCACCCTCCGGGACGGAATCACGGGTCGTGTCCTTCCACAGGTCGCACATCAGGCAGCGCCATGGGCACTCGCGGTTGGTAAGAAGCACGACGCCGGAATCAACGACCGCGCCGGACGCCAGGCGCTCCTTTTCGAGGATGACGCCGTGGGGCGCGTATGGGTCGGGTGCGGCGGGCCGCGGCGGGCGCTGCGCGAGGATCCACGCGGTGCGGCTCCGATCCGGGTACGCCGAGACGATGTCCCTCACTGATAGGTCGCGAGATACTGCCGGCGGTAGTCGGCTTCCAGCGTGCCGAGCCGGCTGCGAAGGCGCTCGACGGGAATAGCCCCGTGCTGGAACCGGCGCTTCGCGAAGATCGGCATGTCGACGCCGAAATGGGCGCTGATCCCGCGCCGGGCGATCTCGCCCTTGAGGGAGTAGAGGCGGTCGACCGACATGTCGCTGAGCGCCGCGAAGGGGATGCCCTCGGCGACGGAAATGACGGAGGGCCGCGTGAAGGGGCTGAAGCCCTCGAACCCGCAGTGCCGGGCGGGTGCGTAGGTGCGCGCGTAGCTTCGGCTGAGTCCGCCGCTGTAGGTGAGCG
>CAZCAJ010000118.1:0-6969 GCA_964496645.1 uncultured Opitutaceae bacterium | reverse complement strand
GGGCCGCAGCGAGAGCTCGATCGCCTGGTCGATCATCTCCGCCGGGGTCACGCACACCGGGCAGCCGGGCCCGTGCACCAGGGTGACGCCGGGCGGCAGCAGCTCGTCGAGCCCGAACTTGACGATGGCGTGGGTCTGGCCGCCGCAGATCTCCATGACGGTCCACGGGCGGGTCACCCCGCGGCGGATCAATTCAGCCAGCCTCCGCACCAGGCCGGCGTCGCGGTACTCGTCGACGAACCTCATGGCGGCCCCGGGGCCGCGGTGGGCTCGAGGCCCTCGAGTTCCCCCATCTCGCGCAGGTACCGGAAGGTCTCCTCGGCCTCGCCGGCGTCGACGACGCCGATGGCGACCCCCACGTGCACGAGCACGTAATCCCCCTCCTTCGCCTCGGGCGTGCAGGCGAGGCTGACCTCCTTGATCACTCCGCCAAAGCTGACGCGCCCGCTGCGCTCCAGCGGGTCGTCGCCCTGGATGCTGAGGAGCTTCCCTGGTACTGCGAGGCACATGGCGGATGCTAGTATGGCAGGACGGCCGTCATATTGCAAAGCGCCGCGGCGGCCTGGCCCGCCGAGATCGCGCCGTCGTTCGGTGGCAGCTCGCGGGGGACGAGCACCTCGAGGCCCTGTGCGGCGAGCTCGGCCGAGGCGAGGTCGAGAAGAAGGGCGTTCTGGAAGCAGCCGCCGCCCAGCGCCACGGTGGCAGCGCCCGCCTCTCGGGCCACGGCGGCGATGCCGCGCGCGAGCGCGCGGTGGAACGAGGCGGCCAGCTCTGCGTGGCTTCGCCCGGCGGCCCGACCCTCCCCAAGGGCGGCGATGAGCGGCTCCCAGTCCAGTTCGGCCGCCACCCCGGCTCCCCCGGGCGCGGCGCGCAGCGGGAAGGGAAGGGGGGCCGCCTCCCCGCGGTGGCCGGCCGCGGCGGCCTCGAGCGCCAGGGGGATCTGGCCCTCGAAGCGGTTGTGGGCGCCGATGCCCACGAGCGCGCCCACCGCGTCGAACAGGCGGCCCGCGCTGGTCGTCACCGGCGAGTTGACCCCTCGCTCGAGCATCGTCTCAAGCAGCCCGGTCTCGGCCTCGGAGAACCCAAGGCGTCCGCCCAGCCGGCGGAAGCCCGGGTCGCGCGCGGCGTGCGCAAGCCCGAGCGCCGAGCGGCGGCCGTCGCGGATCGCGGCCTCGCCGCCGGGCAGGCGGAACGGGCGCAGGCGGGCGAAGCGCCGGGCCCCGCCGCCCCGCAGGAGGAGGAATTCCCCGCCCCAGATCGTGCCGTCCTCCCCGTAGCCGGTGCCGTCCCAGGCAACGCCGAGGACGCCTTCCGGCCTGCGCCCGTGCTCGAGCAGGCATGCAAGGACGTGCGCCAGGTGATGCTGCACTGCGGTGCAGGGGAGGCCGGTCGCCCTCGCGAACTGCGTCGACGCGTAGTCGGGGTGGCGGTCGCAGACGACCCGGGTGAATTCCGAGCCGTGGATCCCGGCGAGCATCGACGCGGTGCGCTCGAACACCGCCCGGGTCGGGGCCGCGTCGAGGTCGCCGATATGGGGACTGAGGACCAGCTGGTCCCCGGCCGCGACCGCCACGGTGCTCTTCATCTGCGCCCCGACGCAGAGCCAGATGCCCTCGGCTCGCCCGGGCAGCCGCAGGGGGGCCGGCGCGTAGCCGCGCGCGCGGCGCAGCAGGATCGTGCCGGCGCCCGCGAGCCGCACGACGGAGTCGTCCACCGGGTGGGCGATCGGACGGTCGTGGTCGAGGAAGGCGTCGGCGATGCCGGCCAGCCTCCGGTGGGCCTCGTCCTCGCCCGTGCACAGGGGCTCCTCGGCGAGGTTGCCGCTCGTCGCGACGACCGGGCGCGGGAACGCCGACAAGAGAAGGACGTGCAGCGGCGAGTAGGGAAGAAACGCGCCGACCCACGGGTTGCCGGGCGCGACGGAGGGCGCGAGCGCCGCATCCGGCCGGCGCTTGAGAAGCACGACCGGGGCCGCAGGCGAAGAGAGGATCTCCCCGGCCTCGACCGGGGCCTCGGCCGCAAGGCGCACCGCGGCCATGCTCGCGAACATGACGGCGAACGGCTTCTCGTCCCGGTGCTTGCGCCGGCGCAGCTCCCTCACCGCGTCGTCGTTGCCGGCGTCCACCATCAGGTGGTAACCGCCGATGCCCTTGACCGCCAGGATTCCGCCGCGGGAGAGGACGCGCGCGGCCTCGGCCAGGGCGTCCTCGCCGGCCAGCTCGACGCCGCCCGCGGAGCGCAGCGAGACGCGCGGCCCGCAGGCGGGGCAGGCGTTCGGCTGCGCGTGGAAGCGCCGGCGGCCAGGATCCGAATACTCCGCGGCGCAGGCCGGGCACATCCGGAACGCACGCATGGTCGTGTTCGGCCGGTCGTAGGGCAGGCTCTCGAGGATCGAGTAGCGCGGCCCGCACTGGGTGCAGTTGATGAACGGGTAGCGGTGGCGCCGGTCCGAGGGATCGAGAAGCTCGCTCCGGCAGTCGGCGCAGAGCGCCAGGTCCGGCGGAAGCGCGGTGGCGACCGGCGTCCCGCCCGGCCCGCTCGGGGCGATCGCGAAAGGGGCGGCCGGAGCCCGGTCGGCATCGCCGGTCGGCTGCGCCTCCACGTCCCTCACGCGCGCCGCGGGCGGCGCCTCGGCCCTGAGCGCGTGCAGGAGATCCTCCACGGCCGGCGCGGGGCCCGCGGCGCGTATCAGTACGCCCTCCGAATCGTTGCGCACCCAGCCGCGCAGGCCGAGACGGGTGGCCAGCCGCTGCACGAAGGGCCGGAAGCCGACGCCCTGGACCACGCCGCGCACGCGCACCAGCAAGTCGGACTGGGTGCCCGGTTCCGGCGGGGGAGGGCAGCGGGCGACCATCTGATCACCCTTTTGGCGTCAGGGTGCCCAACAGGTCGTACCACTGCTCGATCCCCTCTCCGCTGCGCGCGGACAGTTCGATCAGCCTCGCTTGGGGGGCGATCCGCCTGACGTTCTCCGCCGCCGCCTCCCGGTCGAAGCCGAGGACGCCCGCGACGTCCATCTTCGTCAGCAGCACGACGTGGGCTGACTTGAAGATCGGCGGGTACTTGAGCGGCTTGTCCTCGCCTTCCGCCGCCGAGAGCAGCACCACCCGCGTCTTCTCGCCCAGGTCGAAGGAGGCGGGGCACACCAGGTTGCCCACGTTTTCGATGAACAGCAGCCGGGCGCCGCGCATGTCGAGGCCGTCTACCGCACGCGCCACCATGCCCGCGTCGAGGTGGCAGGCCGATCCCGTCGTGATCTGCGCCACAGGGGCCCGCGACCGCCCGAGCCGCTGGGCGTCGCGGTCCGTTGCGAGGTCGCCCACGACGGCCGCGCAGGGCGTGGAGCTGCCGAATTCGGACAGGGTCCTCTCGAGGAGGGTGGTCTTGCCGGCGCCCGGGGACGACACGAGGTTGATCGCCGAAAGCCCCAGCTCCTTGAAGCGAGCCCTGTTGCGCGCGGCCTGGCGGTCGTTTCCCTCCAGGAGGGACAGCTGGAGCTCGATCGTGCGGGTGCCCGTGCGCGGGGGCGGCTTAAGGGACGGTTCCATGGCGCGGTCCTAGGACATCTCGATCCGGGCCAGCTCCAGTTCGCGGCCCTGGACCAGTTCCCCCGATATCCGCCCGCACTTCGGGCACGTGAAGATGAAGTCCGATTGCACGTCGAACTCCAGGTCGCAGTCCGTGCAGCGGCCGCGGGCCGGCACCGTCTCGAGGTCGAGGTCGGCGCCGGCGGCCGGCGTGCCCTTTATCACCGAGTCAAAGGCGAGCCGGAGGGCGTCGGGCTCGACCCCGGAGAGCGCCCCGACGCGCAGCACGATTCGGTGGACCTGGGTCGCCTGGTGCTCCCGCGCCTGCGCAAGGACGGCCTCCATGGCGGTCTCCATTATTCCCACTTCGTGCACGGCGGTGACTTCAGCACGTCGCCCCTTACGGCCTCGCTGCGACCGAGGCGACCAGAAGGACCAGGCCCGCGGCGGCGACCGCCCATCCCGGAGTCCCGGAGGCGCGCCCGGGCAGCCGGGCCGCCAGCCTGCCGGCGCCCACGCCGGCCGCCAGGAGGATCGCCGTGGCCGCGAGGAATCCGCAGCCGTAGGAAAGCGCCCCGGCAGTGGCCGGCATCTCGGCTCCGTGCGCCGCGCCGTGGAAGATGGCGAACGCCCCCACCAGGGCGGCGCCAGCGGCCGCCGGCATCTTCACCTGCCGTGCAATGAGGAGCCCAGACACGAGCACGGACGCGGCAATCGCCTGCTCCATCCCGGCCACGGGCCCAATCCATTGCCCGGCCACGGCCCCGAGGGTCATGGCGGCCAGGAACGCCGCGGGAAGCAGCCTCGGGGCGCGCATCTGCGCCGCCCAGAAGCCGACCGCGACCATGGCGAGGAGGTGGTCCCACCCGCTGAACGGATGGACCAGGCCTCCTTCGAAGCCGGTCGCCGGGCCGTGGCCCGGATGGGCGTACGCCGCCGGGATGGCGGCGAGGAATAGCGCGGCGGCAATGAGGGAGTTGGATTTTGATTTCATGCGGGTGGGCTGCTTGAGAGGGGTGCGTGGGCCGCGGCCTTCGGGCCGGGCACGATGACCACGGGACAGGGGGACCTGTGGATCACGCCGCCGGCGGTGCTGCCGACGAAGAGGTTGTAGAGCGCGCCGTGGCCGTGCGAGCCCATGACGATGAACTGGGCATCGGTCCGGGCGGCCTCCTCCAGGATCGTCGCGACGGGGGGCCCGTGCACCACGGCGGCCTCGGCGTCCATGCCCAGGCCCTTGAGGTGCCGGCGCCAGTGCTCGAGGCTCCGCTCGGCCTCGCGCGTCTCCTCCTCGGCGAGGCGCTCGCTCTCGGCGGCGTATTCGTTTATAACCGCCGGCGGCGCCACCACATGGAGCAGCAGCACCTTTGCGCCGACGCTCCCTGCCAGGGCGCCGGCCTCCGAGACCACATCGGCCGCCGCGGCGGAAAGGTCGACAGGGGCGAGGACGTATTTCATCGCATCGTAAGGTATCATGCTGGGGTTGGGCAGGCAACGCATGGATTGCGCATTTCTGTGCGATCCTTGCACATGCTCCCCCGGGCCATGCCAAATTTTGTGCTGCAATTGGCAATAACTGCGTAGAGCGGGCCCGCGGCCCGTGCCATCATAGTTTATATGGCCGAATCGCCCTCCAACCACGAGTACATAACCTGTGATGCAAATGAGGCGGTTGCCTCGGTGGCGTACCGGCTAAATGAGCTGGTAGCCATCTACCCGATCACGCCGTCCTCGCCGATGGCGGAGTCGTGCGACGAGTGGGCCGCGGCCGGCCGGCCGAACCTGTGGGGCCAGGTGCCCCGGGTGGTCGAAATGCAGTCCGAGGGCGGCGTGGCCGGGGCTGTCCACGGCGCGCTGCTCGGAGGCACCCTGA
This sequence comes from uncultured Opitutaceae bacterium, assembly GCA_964496645.1. Taxonomy (GTDB): domain Bacteria; phylum Verrucomicrobiota; class Verrucomicrobiia; order Opitutales; family Opitutaceae; genus Palsa-1447. The sequence continues at coordinate 1,569 of CAZCAJ010000118.1, read as the reverse complement.
CCACGACCTTCACGGCCTCCCAGGGGCTGCTGCTGATGATCCCGAACCTCTACAAGATCGCGGGGGAGCTGCTGCCATTTACCGTGCACGTGAGCGCCCGCGCGCTTGCGGCGCAGGGCCTGTCGATCTTCGGCGACCACCAGGACGTCATGGCGTGCCGCGCCACAGGCTGCGCGCTCCTTTGCAGCAATTCGGCGCAGGAGGCCCACGACCTCGCGCTGGTCGCGCACGCCGCGAGCTACCGGTCGCGCGTGCCCTTCATCCACTTCTTCGATGGCTTCCGCACGTCGCACGAGGTGCTCAAGCTGGCGCTGCTCCCCGACAGGGTGCTGCGCTCCGTCCTGGACGAGGGGGACATCGCCGAGTTCCGGGCGCGCGCCATGACGCCCGACCGCCCCACCCTGAGGGGCACGGCCCAGAATCCCGACGTCTACTTCCAGGGCCGCGAGGCGGTCAACCGGTTCTATGACAGCCTTCCGGAGACCGTGCAGGCCACGATGGACATGCTCGCCGCCGCCACCGGCCGCGTCTACCGGCTCTTCGACTACCATGGCCACCCCGAGGCCGAGCGCGTGATCGTCGCCATGGGCAGCGGGGTCGAGACGATCATCGAGACCGTGGACTGGATGGTGGCCCGCGGCGAGAAGGTCGGCGTCGTCGCCGTTCGCCTTTACCTCCCCTTCTGCATCAAGTCGTTCCTCGAGGCCCTCCCGGCCACCGTGAAGTTCATCGCCGCGCTCGACCGCACGAAGGAGCCCGGCTCGATGGGCGAGCCGCTTTACCTGAACGTCCTCGGGGCGCTGGCCGAGGCCGATCCGGCCCGAGCCGCCCGCACGCGCGTCCTCGGCGGCCGCTACGGGCTTGGCTCCAAGGAGTTCACGCCGGGCATGGCGAAGGCCGTGTTCGCGCGCCTCGCGGAGGCCTCCGCGCCGGCGCACTTCACAGTGGGCATCTGCGACGACGTGACCGGCCTCTCGCTCTCCTACGACCCCGACTTCGACCTGGAGAAGCCCGACGTGCGCCGCTGCGTGTTCGTCGGCCTCGGGGCGGACGGCACGGTGGGAGCGAACAAGAACTCGATCAAGATCATCGGCGAGCAGACCGACAACTTCGCGCAGGGGTTCTTCGTCTACGACTCCAAGAAGTCGGGATCGATGACGGTGTCCCACCTGCGGTTCGGCCCCCGTCCGATCCGCGCCCCCTACCTCATCCGCCGGGCGGAATTCGTAGCCTGCAGCCAGTTCCATTTCATCGGCCGGCCGGATGTGCTGTCCTACGCCGCGCCCGGGGGCACCGTGCTCCTGAATTCGCCCTATCCCGCCGAGGATACGTGGGCCAAGCTGCCGCGCTCTGCGCAGAAGGCGCTGATAGGAAAAAAGTTACGCCTCTTCGTGATCGACGCCACGGGCGTCGCCCAGGCGGCCGGGATGGGCCGGCGCACGAACACGGTGCTTCAGACCTGCTTTTTCGCGCTCTCCGGGGTCCTGCCACCCGACGAGGCCGTGGCGCAGATCAAGAGCGCGATCGCCAAGACCTACGGCAAGAAGGGCGAGCAGATCGTGAAGATGA
>CAZCAJ010000117.1:0-6979 GCA_964496645.1 uncultured Opitutaceae bacterium | reverse complement strand
CGCTGACCTCGCTCTGCTGGCTCTCGAACTCGTAGGCCTCCTCGCTGACGCGGTCAAAGACGTCCAGGTGGTGGTTGAGGATCGACGCCGCCTGCTTGAGGGCGTCGTCCGGCGATATGCGTCCGTCCGTCCAGATCTCGAGGATCAGCTTGTCGTAGTCGGTAATCTGCCCGACGCGCGTGTTCTCGACGGCGTACTTCACGAGCCTGACTGGCGAGAAGAGGGAGTCTATCGGGATCACCCCGATCGGCTGCTCCTCCTTCTTGTTCTGCTCGCCCGGGCAGTAGCCGCGGCCCGTCTTGATCTCGATCTCGGCCTCGAACGAACGCTTGGTGTCGAGCGTGCAGATGACCTGCTCGGGATTAACGATCTGGATGTTCGCGTCGGCCTGGATGTCGGCGGCCGTGACGGCGCCGGCCTTCGAGGCCTTGATCCCCAGCGAGATGGTTTCGCGCTTGTGCGAGATGATCAGCACCTTCTTGAGGTTCAGGACGATCTCGGTCACGTCCTCGACGACGCCGTCGATGCTCTGGAACTCGTGGTTCACCCCCTCGATCTTTATGGAGGAGATCGCGGCACCCTCGATCGAGCTCAGGAGCACCCGGCGCAGCGAGTTGCCCACGGTGTGGCCGTAGCCGGCTTCGAAGGGCTCGGCGATGAACTTGGCGTAGGTCGGCGTTGCGCCGTCCTCCACCTTTGTGAGTTTTGAAGGGAGTTCGAATTTTCCGAGACGTTTTGGCATGGCGTGAACTCTGATTACTGGGTTGTGAATTAGCTGGGGGGTCGGGCGATCAGAAGCGCGAGTAGAACTCGACGATCAGCTGCTCGTTGATGTTCTGGTCCATCTCGTCGCGCTTCGGGAGGCGCACGACGCCGGCCTTGAACTGCTCGGCGTTCAGCGAGAGCCAGCCCGGGACGGTCCGGATCCGGTTCTCCTCGAGGTTGCGGGTGGCCATCTGGCGGGAGGCGGGCGCGTTGCGAACGTCGATCTCGTCGCCGGGCTGCACGTTGTAGCTGGCGATGTCGACCTTGCGCCCGTTCACCCGGATGTGCCCGTGGTTCACGAACTGGCGCGCCGCCGCGCGGCTCTTCGCAAGGCCGAGAAGGTAGATGACGCTGTCGAGGCGCGTGTCGAGGAGCTGGAGGAAGCGCTCGCCCGTCACGCCGCGCTCGCGCTTGGCGATCTCGAAAACCCGGCGGAACTGCCTCTCGAGCAGGCCGTACATGTAGCGCAGCTTCTGCTTCTCGTTGAGGCCGACCGCGTACTCCGACGCCTTGCGGCGGGACTTCGGCCCGTGCTGCCCGGGCGGGTAGTTGCGGCGCTCGAGCGCCTTTGCGGAGCCGATCAGGAGCTGGCCGAATCGCCGGCTGATGCGGGTTGAGGGTCCTATGTAGCGAGCCATTGTCTTAGAGCGAAGAGGGTTTGGGAGCGGGGAGCGTGTCCATCACACGCGGCGGCGCTTGCGCGGCCTGCAGCCGTTGTGCGGGATGGGCGTGACGTCCACGATCGAGGTTATCTCGAGGCCGATCGCCTGGAGGGCTCGGATCGCGCTGTCGCGCCCGAGGCCGGGGCCCGAGACGCGGATGACCACGTCCTTGAGGCCGTGGGACATCGCATTGCGGGCCGCGTCCTGGGCGACAATCTGTGCGGCGTACGCCGTGGACTTGCGCGAGCCGCGGAAGTTGCACTTGCCCGCGCTAGACCAGGCGATGACCTGCCCCTTGGGGTCGGTTATCGACACGATCGTGTTGTTGAAAGAGGCGAGGACGTTGGCGAAGCCCGACGTTATGTTCTTCGAGCCCTTGGCCTTGCGGACCTTCACCGCACCGAGCTCCTCCTTGAGGAGATCCTCGGCGGTCGGCTGCTTGGCGACGCCGCCGACCATTTCGACCGGTTTTGCGTCCGGGGAAGGGGCCGCCGGGGCGGCTGCGGGCGCCGCCGGGGCGCCGGGGGCGGCCGCCGGGGCGGCGGCCTCCGGCCCGCCGGCGGGCTTGGGGGCCTTCGGGCCCTTCGGGGCCTTCTCCTTCTTGGGCGCGGTCTTTTCTTCGGCCATGGGTTAAGTGGGTTATTCTTTGACCTTGGTGACGCCGATCGTCTTGCGCGGTCCCTTGCGGGTGCGGGCGTTCGTGCTGGTCCGCTGGCCCCGCACGGGCAGCCCCTTGCGGTGGCGGATCCCGCGGTAGCAGTTGATCGCCTGGAGCCGCTTGAGGTTGCCTGCAATGTCGCGGCGCAGGTCGCCCTCGACGACCCACTTGTGCTCCGTGATCACGTGGAGGATCTTGTTGAGCTGCTCCTCCGTAAGGTCCTGGGCCCGCATCTCGGGCTTGAGGCCGGCCTCCTTCACGACGACGTCTGCGCGCGTGCGGCCGACTCCGTAGATGTAGCGGAGCGAGTACGCGACCTTCTTTTTTGCGGGGATTTCTACGCCGAGGAGACGAGGCATTTTGTTAGGTTTTAGGAGACTTGCGGTTGGTAAATCGTTTGAAGCGGGCGGCGCTCAGGCCGCCCTGGCGGGGACGAGACCCGGGGTCGTGAGGATCTCGGGCCCCTTCTCTGTCGTGAGCACGGTGTGTTCGAAATGCGCCGAGGGCGATCCGTCTGCCGCCACGACGGTCCAGCCGTCCGGAAGAATCCGGGTGGCGTAGCCGCCGAGGTTGACCATCGGCTCGATCGCGAACGTCATCCCGGCCCTTATCTTGTCGCCCGACCCGCGCCTTCCGAAATTCGGGATCTCAGGGGGCTCGTGCATCGCCACGCCGACGCCGTGGCCGACCATGTCGCGCACGACGCTGAAGCCGTGGCGCTCGACGAAGGCCTGGATCGTGCTCGAGATGTCGCCGATACGGTTGCCAACCTGTGCGGCGCGAATCCCGAGGACGAGCGCCTCGCGGGTCACGCTGAGGAGTTTCGCCACTTCGGGCGCCACGGGCAGGACGGGCACGGTGTAGGCGTTGTCGCCTATGTAGCCGTTGTATTCGAGGACGACGTCGAGCGACACGATGTCACCCTCGCGCAGGACGCGCTTGAATGACGGGATTCCGTGGACGACCTCCTCGTTCACCGAGATGCAGGTGTGCGCCGGATAGGGGCGCGTTCCGTGCTGGTAGCCGTAGCAGGCGCTTCGGGCGCCGAGGCGCGCTATCTCAGCGCGACCAGCCTCCTCCAAGTCCATTGTAGTGACACCGGGCCGCACTAGGGGCTTGAGCGAGTCAAGGACCGAGGCGGCAATGGCGCACACCTCGCGCATCCGCAGGATCCCTTCCCTGTCCTTTACCGGGATCATCGGACGGCGCCGGCCTCCACGTGGAGGAGGCCGAGTGTGCGGTAGTGCTCAACGACGGGCCCGGGGTCGCCGGATCGGGCGACCGCCGCGTCGATTTCCTCGCCGCGGGCGTCGAGCCATTCGTCGAACACTTTAGCCTGGAGCAGCGTAGCCGGGAAGTCCGTGAGGACGAATCCCGCATCAGGTTTGCGCGAGAAGAACCATCGGCGCAAGAGCGCCATCGTGGAGGCTTCGTTCCCCCCGGCAGATGCCGGGGGCCGCGAAATCCCCCGCCGTGTGAGTTTGGCGGGAGAGACGTGCTCAATCTGCAAAGAACGGGCCCGGTCGATCATTTCTTCCCCGCGAAAATCAATCGAACCGAGCAGAAGGAGTTTCGTTCGGGCGGGACCGCCCAATCGGGAAAAGGGGTCAATTATTCCGTCCATTCGGACCCTTGTAAAGAGCAATCCGGGACCATCAATGGCCCCACCTGCGCACGGCCCAGGCGACGATCCCGAAAAGGAAGATCGACCCGAGCGCGAAGCAGAGCTTCCCCACGGCCTTCATGTCCAGGGCGTCGCCCAGGGCGCCGGGCCTCCCGCTCATGCTGCGGGCGTGGATGCGGCCCTTCTTCAGGAACCCGTCGTAATGGCGCTGCAGCAGGAAGGTCTCGATCTGGCGCATCGTGTCCAGGATGACGCCCACCGTTATCAGCATCCCCGTGCCGCCGAAGAAGTAGGCTATCCGCATGGGCACGTTGAGCTCGAAAAGGAGCACGTCCGGCATGACGGCGATGATCGTCAGGAAGATCGCGCCGGCCAGGGTGAGCCGGGTCATGATGAAGTCGAGGAACTGCGCCGTCGGCTCGCCCGGGCGGACCCCCGGCACGTAGCCGCCGTATTTCTTCAGGTCGTCGGCGATCTGTATCGGCTTGAACATGACCGAGACCCAGAAATAGCTGAAGAAGAGGATGAGAAGGGCGTTGCCGGTGTAGTAGGTCCAGTGGCCGCGCAGGAGGTTCTGGGCGAAGTCGATCAGGAACCGCAGGTTTAGCGCGGCGCCAAGCTGGGACATGATCTGCTGCGGGAAGAGCAGGATGGCGCTCGCGAAGATGACGGGCATGACGCCCGAGTAGTTGACCTTCAGCGGCAGGAATGAGCTCTGGCCGCCCATCACCTTGTTGCCCACGACGCGCTTCGCGTATTGGACGGGGACCTTCCTCTGCCCCTGGACCACCAGAATGATCCCCATCGTGACAGCGAAGAAGAGCAGGATCATGAGCAGCCCGAGCGGCAGGCCGTGGCCGGCGTTCGTGCCAACCGGGCCGAAGAAGAACTGGTAGGTCTGGGCCGCCGCCCCCGGCAGGGTCGCGAGGATGCCGACCGTGATCAGCAGCGAGACGCCGTTGCCGATGCCGCGCTGGGTGATCTGCTCGCCGAGCCACATCATCAGCATGGTGCCCGCCGTCAGATAGATGACCGAGGTGATGAGGAAGCCCACCTGTCCCACGATGACAATGTTGCCGTAGAGCGACACGTCGTAGCCCGGGAAGAGCTTCGCGGGGTTCTCAAGGGCAAGGATCGTCAGGGTTCCCTGTACGACGCAGATGAGGACCGTGGCGTACCGGGTGTACTGGGTGATCTTCTGGCGGCCGACGTCGCCCTCCTGCTGGAGGCGGCTGAGCGCCGGCACCACCGCGGTCATCAGCTGGAAGATGATCGAGGCGCTGATGTACGGCATGATGCCGAGCGAACATACGGCCCCCTTGAGGAGCGCGCCGCCCGTGAACATGTTGTAGAGGCCGATCATCGCGCCGCTGGTCCCGCCCGACTGCTGCTTGAAGAAGTCCTGCAGCGGATGCGGGTCGATTCCGGGGAGCGGAATGGCGCAACCCACCCGCGCCACGAAGAGCAGCGCCAGGGTGTAGAATATCCGCGAGCGAAGCTCGGGGATTTTTAACGAGTTCGTGAAGGCGGAGAACATGCTAGGAGCGCGTTATCCGACAATCGCTTTGCCCCCGGCCTTCTCTATCTTCGCCTTGGCCGACTCTGAGAACTTGGCGGCCGTGATATTGAGGGCGCGGGTGATCTCACCGTCCCCCAGCACCTTTACCGCCTTCTCGCCCGAACGAATGAGGCCCGCCTTGGCGAGCGCCACCGCGTCGACGTCGGTCACGGAGGCATCAAGGCCGGCCAGATCGCGAAGGTTCACGACGGCCACCTCGGTGCGAAACTCGTAGTTGTTGAAGCCGCGGTGCGGCAGCTTGCGGTAGAGGGGCATCTGGCCGCCCTCGAAGCCGGGGCGGATGCTTGAGCCGGACCGTGCGGTCTGGCCCTTGCCGCCGCGGCCGCTCGTCTTGCCATGGCCGCCGCCCTCGCCGCAGCCAACGCGCTTCTTGCGGTGGATGGCACCGGCAACGTTTTTAAGTTCGTGGAGTCTCATGGTGTTTTCCTCGGAGGCGCCCCACCCCGCGTCTGGGCGGGGCGGAACTCGGATTAGGTGAAAAGGAGCGACTTAGGCCTGGTGAAGCTTCGCAAAATCCTCGGCGAGGCGCAATTGGAGCAGCGCGTTGACCGTGGCGTTCACGACGGCGATGTGGTTCTTCGAGCCCATCGACTTCGTGAGCACGTTCTTGACGCCTGCGGCCTCGAGCACAGCGCGCACGCCGCCTCCGGCGATGAGCCCCGTTCCCGGCGAGGCGGGCTTCAGCAGCACCCTGCCGCCGTCGAACTCGCCGATGACGTCGTGCGGGATGGTCTCGCCCTTGAGCTTCACGTGGATGAGCCGCTTCTTCGCGTGCTCGGTGCTCTTCTTAATGGCATCGGGCACCTCGTTCGCCTTGCCGTAGCCGACGCCGATGTTGCCCTTCTGGTCGCCGACCACCGTCAGGGCAGCAAAGCTGAACCTGCGGCCGCCCTTGACCACCTTGGCGCAGCGGTTGATGAAGACGACCTTCTCGATCATCGCCGGGCCGTCGCCCGTGTTCTGGACCTGGTCGCGCGAACGGTTGTCGCGTCGGGGTCCGCGCTGGGAGTCGCGGCGCGGCGGGCGGTTGGAATAGGGCGTGGAAGAGGGTGTCGGCGCGGCGGCCGGCGCCGGCGCCGGTGCCGGTGCCGGTGCGGGTGCCGGCGCGGGTGCCGCGGCGATTTCGGGGGCTGCGGCGGCGGCCGGGTCGGCCGTGGATGCGGAGTCGTTGCTCATGGGCTTTGGTTTAGAATACAAGGCCGGCCTCGCGGGCTGCGTCCGCGAAGACCTTGACCTTGCCGTGGTAACGGGCGCCGCTGCGGTCGAAGACCACGGCGGACAGGCCCGCCGCCTTCGCCTTCTCGGCGAACGCGGTGCCGAGCACCTTCGCTCCCGCGATGTTTGCGCCGAGCTTCTTCTTGCGCAGGTCCGGGTCGAGGCTCGACAGGAAGACGAGCGTGGCGCCGGCGTCGTCGTCGATGGCCTGGGCGTAGATGTTCTTGGCGCTGAACTTGATGCTCAGCCTCGGGCGAGCGGAGGTGCCGGCGACCTTCTTGCGGATCCTCCAGCGGCGCTTCTGCAGGAGCATGGACTTGTGAATGGTGTTCATGGGCTTTACGCGACGGTCTTGCCTTCCTTGCGCCGGACGCGCTCGCCGACGATGCGGACGCCCTTGCCCTTGTAGGGCTCGGGCGGATAGTAGCTGCGGATCTCGGCGGTGACCGCCCCGACGAGCTGCTTGTCGCAGCCCT
>CAZCAJ010000116.1:0-6992 GCA_964496645.1 uncultured Opitutaceae bacterium | reverse complement strand
GCAAGTACATAGAGAAGGACAGCGCCCTGGACCGCCGCTTCCAGTCGGTCAAGGTGGAGCCGCCTTCCGTCGACGACACGATCACGATCCTGAAGGGGATCCGCGGGAAGTACGAGGACCACCACAAGGTGACGTTCACGGACGCCGCGCTCGAGTCGGCCGCGAAGCTTTCCGACCGCTACATCACCGGGCGCTTCCTGCCGGACAAGGCGATCGACGTCATGGACGAGTCGGGCTCGCGCGCGCGCATCACGGCCCTGAACAGGCCCCCGGAGATCGAGGGCCTCACCAAGGAGATCGAGGAGGTGTGCGCGCAGAAGGAGAAGGCGATAAGCGAGCAGCATTTCGAGGAGGCGGCCAAGTTCCGCGACCGCGAGAAGCAGCTGCGCGCGAAGCAGGAACAGGCGACCGAGCAGTGGAAGAAGGTTCGCGAGGAGAAGCGGGTCACCATCGACGAGGACCTCATGATACAGGTGGTCGCCGACTGGACCGGGATACCGCTCTCGCGCATGGAGAAGAAGGAGAGCGAGAAGCTCCTCAACCTCGAGGCCGAGATCCAGAAGACCGTCGTGGGCCAGGGCGTCGCCGCCGGGTCGATCGCCCGGGCGCTTCGCCGCTCGCGCGCCGACCTCAAGGACCCGCGCAGGCCGATCGGCTCCTTCCTCTTCGTCGGCCCGACCGGCGTCGGCAAGACCGAGACCGCGAAGCAGCTTGCCGCGCAGATGTTCGGCAAGCAGGACGCGCTCATCCAGATCGACATGAGCGAGTACATGGAGAAGTTCTCCGTGTCGCGGCTCATCGGCTCACCCCCGGGCTACGTGGGCTACGAGGAGGGCGGCCAGCTGACGGAGGCCGTCCGGCGCAGGCCCTACGCGGTCATCCTCTTCGACGAGGTCGAGAAGGGCCATCCCGACGTGCTCCAGATCCTTCTGCAGATCCTCGAGGACGGCCGGCTGACGGATTCGCTCGGGCGCACCGTCGATTTCCGCAACACGATCATCATCATGACGTCGAACGTGGGCGCGCAGCTCCTGCAGCGCCAGACCTCGATGGGGTTCGCCGCGGCCGCGTCCAGCTTCAACGACGCCGAGAAGATGCGCGAGAAGGTGCTCGAGGAGGCCAAGCGCGTGTTCAGGCCGGAGTTCCTCAACAGGATCTCGGACATCGTGTTCTTCAGGCCGCTGGACAAGAACGACATATCCGAGATCGTCTGCCTCGAGATCGAGAAGTTCGCCAAGAGGCTCGTCGACCGGAAGATCACGCTCGAGCTCACGGCCGAGGCCAAGGAGCTCCTGGTCGAGAAGGGCTATGACGAGAAGTACGGCGCCCGGCCGCTCAGGAGGGCCGTCGAGCACTACCTGGAGGACCCGCTGGCCGAGGCCATCCTGCGCGGGGACGTGAAGGAGGGCGAGTCGGTCATGGTCGGGCGCGACGGGGAGGTCCTCAATTTCAAGCAAAAGACCCCTCCCGCCACCACAGGGGTGGCGCCTTAAAACAAGACGGCCAACCGCCGCCGAAAAAAACCCCGGCCCCCGAATAAAACGGGACCGGGGTTTTCAGTCGCGTCCGGCGCGCCCGCCATCATCAAGAACGCCATGAAAACGCCCCGACTCCCGGCCGTGCTCGCGCTGCTTGCGCTCGGCATCGCCCTGGCTCGGGGCTTGGCGACGGCGCAGGTCCTCAGCTTCTACATTCCCCCCGAGGAGACGAGCGATCCGCCGACGCGGGCCCGGCTGGACGCTATCGAGGCCGCCGCCAGCCAGTCCGGATGGCTTTCCGTCGCGCTGCCCCTGCGCGAGGCCGCGCTGCGCGCTTACCGGCAGGACCGGCTGAACGCCGCCGAGGCGTGGTTCCACGTCTTCCAGTGGGCGGGGCTCTTCGCCGAGCCGGAGAACCGCTTTTTCTCGAGTTGGGCCTCGGCGCTGCAGGCCAACCAGGTGGTCTACCCTGGGGTCATCCCGGAGAACTACCGACCGAGCGACCGGCCGATCGGGGTCAACCTGTCCCCCGCCATGAAGGACTGGCTCCTCTCGAACGACGCGTTCTCGGAGCAGTTCTTCTCGCTGGTCAAGCCCGTCGACAACCTGCCGGTCGTCTTCGGGATCCTCGAGGGGCTCCACCGGCGCGACCCGGCGAAGTTCGCGCGGTACTCGTCCCTGGCCCTCGCCATCGCGGTCGTCTACGACGTCCAGCCGCCGCCGTATTGGCCTCACCACCAGGTGCCCGCGTCGCTGCTCTCGAGAAAGCTTCCCAACCCGGCGGCCCCGTTCGACTGGTTTGCGCGCGAGGACGCCGTGGGCCACACCTACCACGGCCTGGCGGCCATGCGGGCCGAGGAGCTCAAGTTCGTGGTCGACGCGGCGGCGCCGATCCCGGAGCTCGCCTGGTCCCTGGAGGCCGTGCGCTACCCGCTGGAATCGTTCGAGGGCACATATTTCATGGTGAAGTACCGGGACGACCGGATAACCGCCGACCAGTCGAGGCTTAACTGGAGCGAGGGGCCCTACACGCTCGATTCGATCCTCTCGCTCGGTGGGATCTGCGTCGACCAGGCCTATTTCGCCGCGGAGGCCGGAAAGGCGCGCGGCATCCCCACGCTCCTGTTCGCGGGGGTCGCCCAGGACGGCTACCACGCCTGGTTCGGGTACCTCGGCGGGGGCAACAAGTGGAGGCTCGACGCGGGCCGTTACGCGGAGCAGCGCCTGGTCACCGGCACGGCCATAGACCCGCAGACCTGGACCTTCATCTCCGACCACGAGCTCCAGTTCCTCTCGGAGCGGTTCAGGGCGCTGCCGTCCTTCATGCAGTCGCGCGTGAACGAGGAGTTCGCCAACGACTTTCTCATGGCGGGCAACGCGGCCGCGGCGGCTCGCGCCGCCCGGACGGCCGTGAACTACGAGAGGCGAAACCTGCACGCCTGGGAGACCCTGATCGCCGCGAACGCCAAGCTCGGCCTGGACCCGTCGGGCCAGGAGGGCGTCATGAGGGAGGCGGCCCTGGCCTTCACCAGGTATCCCGACCTCCTGGTCTGGTACAAGAACCGCGTCTGCCAGAGCCTCCGGGCGAGGGGGGAGACGAGCCTCGCCAATTTCGAGGAGCGCAGCATCGCGGAGAGCCTCAAGGGGGAGCGCCAGGACCTCGCCATCCAGCAGGCCGCGCAGATCCTGACGCGGGCCTTCGCGAGCCAGTCGATCAACGACCAGATCGGGACCTACAATGCCATCCTCGTCCAGTTCGGCCGCGGCGAGGGCACGATGTTCTTCAACGAGATCGTCGTGGCGTTCGCGGAGCACCTCGCGCAGGCGCGCATGAGGGAGCAGGCGCGCGCCGCCGTCGAGAGGGCCCGGGAGGTGCTCGAGATCCAGCCCGGCACCCAGATAGCGGGCGACGCGGACAAGCTGATGGCCAGACTCCAGGATTGAGCGCCTGTTAGGCTTTCCAAACGCCCGGCGCCGCTAAAGGATGCGCTCAATGGACGCACCCGCACAGCGAAAGCCCGCCCTCGGGTTCATCTTCGTCACGCTCGTGCTCCTCATGCTCGGGATCGGGATCATCATCCCGGTGCTGCCCGGCCTCATCACGCAGTTCAAGGGGGGGAGCGTGGCGGAGGGATCCGAATCCTACGGCTGGCTAGTCGGGGCGTTCGCGACGATGCAGTTTATAGCCGCGCCGGTCCTGGGCTCCCTGTCCGATCGCTTCGGCCGCAGGAAGGTGATTCTCCTGGCGCTCACGGGCTCGGCGATCGACTACGTGGTCATGGGCCTTGCGCCGACCTTGGCGTGGCTCTTCGTGGCGCGGATGATCTCCGGCATGACCGCCGGCTCGCTCGCCGCATGCAACGCCTACATTGCGGACGTGACCCCGCCGGCCAAGCGTGCGCAGGCCTATGGGCTTGTCGGCGTGGCCTTCGGGCTCGGATTCGTGATCGGTCCGGCCATCGGCGGGCTGCTTGGGCAGGTAAACCTGAGGCTGCCGTTCTTCGCCGCGGCGGGCTGCGTTGGGATCAACGCGCTCTACGGGGCCTTCGTGCTTCCCGAATCCCTGACCCTCGAGCACCGGAGGACCTTCTCGTGGAGGCGCGCCAACCCCGTGGGCTCGCTCCTGGCGCTCAGGCGCTTCCGAGGCGTCGTCGACCTGGCCTGGATGTACTTCATCTTCAACTTTGCCAACACGATGCTCCAGAGCGTCTGGGTGCTCTACACGGGAAAGCGCTTCGGCTGGACGACGCTCCAGGTCGGCCTGTCCCTCACCTATGTCGGCGCGGTGGCCATCGTGGTCCAGGGGGCGCTCGTCAAGCGCATCATCGCGTGGACGGGCGAGAGGAAGGGACTCGTCCTCGGGCTAGCCATCTCCGCGTTTTCGATGGCGGGGTACGGCACCGCGACCGAGGGATGGATGATCTACGCCTTTGGCACGTTTGCGGGGCTGGGAGGAATAGCCGGGCCGGCCGCGCAGGCGCTCCTGACAAAGCACGTGCCGCCCAACGAGCAGGGAGCGCTGCAGGGCTCGCTCTCGGGCCTCGTGAGCCTGGCCTATATCTTTGGGCCCATGATCGCGGCCTGGAGCTATGGCAAGTGCATCGCGGACAACGCCATCCTGCATCTTCCCGGCGTCGCCTTCTACGAAGCCTCGGTGTGCATCCTGGTCTCCATGGCCCTGGCATTTCGCTCGTTCCAGCTGGACGACCGGCTGGCGGCGAGCGCCTAGGGGTGGGCATGCCTGGCGGCGGCCTCGAGGAGCGCCGCCAGCGCGGGCTGCGGGGGGGAGGCGCTCCGCCATCCCACGACGAGCCTGCTCACGGGCGCGGGGCCCGCGAGGCGCCGGAAGATGACCTTCTCGGGAAGATGGCGCGCCTCGGACGGGCAGGCGAACATGGCCCCCATGCCGGCGCGCACGAGGCCCACGCCGTTCGACCGGGGCCACACCTCCTCGGCGATCCTCGGGGCCACGCCCGCCATCGCGAACGCGCCGAGGATGCGGTCGTAGAATCCGGGGTTGTGGGGCCTCGGGAAGAGGACGAACGGGGTGTCGGCCAGGCCGTTGAGCCGGAGTGACTTGCGGCCCCGCAGGGGATGGTCAGCGGGAAGGAGCACGCCGTTGCGCTCGCGCAGCAGGAGCCGGGTCTCGACGCCGGGCGAGGGGGCGTCGGGATGGAAGAAGCCGCAGTCGATCTCGCCCGCCTGCAGCGCCGCCAGCTGGCGCGACGTGGGCGACTCGTTGAGCTCCAGGCTCACGCCCGGGAAGCCCCTGTGGAACCTGCGCAGGATGTCGGGCAGGACGGTCGCCATGGCGAGCCCGGTGAACGCTACCCGCAGGCGCCCGACCCGGCCCGCGGCCACGGCCCTCGTGTCCGCGGGCACCCTCATGAGGGCCGACAGCACCGGCTCGATCCGCTCGAGAAGCGCGGCCCCCGCGGGCGTCAGCTCGACCCGGCGGCTTGACCGGGTCAGCAGGCGCACGCCGAGGTCGGCCTCGAGCTGGGCGATCTGGCGGCTGAGCGCGGGCTGGGCGATCGCAAGGGCCTCCGCCGCCTTCCTGAAATGGAGCCTCCGGGCGACCTCGCGGAAATAGACGAGGTGGCGCAGCTCAAACGGGAATTGATACTCCCTGGGCATCGCTGATAGACAAACAAGTATTTCACCGACAAGGCAACACCGTGCTAGGATGGCGCCCATGCCCAAAACCCTCTTCGAGAAAGTCTGGGACGCCCACGCCGTGCGCACGCTGGCCAACGGCCAGACGCAGCTGCTCGTGGGCACGCACCTCATTCACGAGGTCACCAGCCCGCAGGCCTTCGGGATGATGCGCGACCTCGGCCTGAAGGTGGCGATGCCGCACCGCACGTTCGCCACCGTCGACCACATCGTCCCGACGGACCAGGTGAGCGAGCCCTTCTCCGACCCGATGGCCGACGCGATGATCAAGGAGCTTCGCCGCAGCTGCGCCGAGTTCGGGATAACCTTCTTCGACCGCTCGACCGGCAAGCAGGGGATCGTGCACATCGTCGGGCCGGAGCAGGGCATCACCCAGCCGGGCACGACCATCGCCTGCGGCGACTCGCACACGAGCACGCACGGGGCCTTCGGGGCCATCGCCTTCGGGATCGGCACGACGCAGATACGCGACGTCCTCGCGACACAGACGATGGCGCTCGGCAGGCTCAGGGTGCGCAGGATCGAGGTCAACGGGAGGCTCCGGCCGGGGGTGTACGCCAAGGACGTCATCCTCCACATCATCTGCACGCTCGGCGTCAACGGGGGCACGGGCTACGCCTACGAGTACGCCGGCGAGGTCTTCGACCGGTTCTCGATGGAGGAGCGGATGACGGTGTGCAACATGTCGATCGAGGGCGGCGCGCGCGCCGGCTACGTCAATCCGGACGAGAGGACATTCGCGTACCTGAAGGGCAGGCCCTATTCGCCGAAGGGCGCCGAGTGGGACGAGGCCGTGGCGCGCTGGAGGGGGTTCGCGAGCGACCCCGGCTGCGCCTACGACGACGTCGTCAGGATCGACGCGGCCGACATAGCGCCGACGGTCACGTGGGGCATCAACCCGGGCCAGGGCATCCCCATCACGGGGACGGTGCCGGACCCGGCGCGGGCGAAGGGCCCGGACGAGCGGGCCTCGATCGAGGAGGCGCTCGCCTACATGAAGCTGAAGCCGGGGGCTCCGATCAAGGGGACCAGGATAGACGTGGCCTTCCTCGGCTCCTGCACCAACGGGCGCCTGAGCGACTTCCAGGAGGTCGCGCGCTTCATCAAGGGCCGGCGGGTCGCGCCGGGCGTCAAGGCGATCGCGGTGCCGGGCTCGCAGGGGGTCGGCCTGCTGTGCGCCGAGCTCGGCATCGACAAGGTCTTTCGCGACGCGGGATTCGAGTGGCGCAACGCCGGGTGCTCGATGTGCCTGGCCATGAACCCGGACAAGCTTGTCGGGGACCAGCTCTGCGCGAGCTCGTCGAACCGCAACTTCAAGGGGCGCCAGGGCAGCCCCAC
>CAZCAJ010000115.1:4178-7258 GCA_964496645.1 uncultured Opitutaceae bacterium | reverse complement strand
CGAGAAACTCACCCCGATGATGCAGCAGTACTTCGAGGTGAAGCGCGGGCTGCCCAAGGACACGCTGCTCCTCTTCCGGCTGGGCGACTTCTTCGAGCTGTTCTTCGACGACGCGGTCGTGGCCTCGCGCCTGCTCGGCCTGACGCTCACCAAGCGCCAGGAGCACCCCATGGCGGGTCTTCCCCACCACGCCGTCGACGCGTATGTCGGCAAGCTCCTCGCCGCGGGGAAGAAGGTCGCCATCTGCGACCAGGACGAGCCGGCCCAGCCCGGAAGGCTGGTCAGGCGGAAGCTGACGAGGATCCTCAGCGCGGGGACGACCCTCGCCGCTAACCAGCTCGACGCCGCCAGGAACCGGTACCTCTGCGCGGTCTCGCTCGACCGCCAGGGGCTTCACGCCGCATGGATCGAGCTGTCGACCGGGGAGTTCAGGGTCGCGACGGCGCCGAAGATCGGGGACCTGCTCCCGGTCCTCTCGTCCCTCGACCCGGCGGAGCTGCTCGCGCCCGAGGGCGACCTCGAGCGCTGGAAGGGAGCCCCTCATGAGGACGCGGCCGTCCACGCCCTGCACGCATTCGCCGCGGGCCGGACCGTGACCGAGCTTCCCGGGTACCGCTTCGAGGCGGCCGCCGGGGCGAGGGCCGTCGCCGCGGCGATCGGCGTCCTCAACCTCCAGGGTTTCGGGCTGGCCAGCGAGCATCCGGCGCTCGGGCCGGCCGGCGCCCTTGTCAGCTACGCTTCGGACAACCTCCGCGCAAAGCCGGAGAACCTGAGGGGCCTGCGGGAGTACCGGAGCGCGCGCACGCTCCTCCTGGACCCGGCGACCCTCCGGAACCTCGAGATCTTCTCGTCGGTGCGCGGCACCCGGCAGGGGTCGCTCTTCGCCGCGATCGACGGGACCACGACGGCCGCCGGCTCCCGCCTGCTCGAGCGCTGGCTCGCAGCCCCGGAGCTCGACCTGGCCGAGATCCGCCGCCGCCACGCGCTGGTCGGCGAGCTGATCGCGCGGCCCGCGCGCCTTGCCGAGCTGGAGCGGTCGCTCGGCGGCATTCGGGACATCCCGCGCATCCTGGGCCGCCTCCAGAACCGGCTGCGCAATCCGCGCGAGCTCCGCGGCGTGCGCGACTCCCTTGGGAGCATCCCGGGGATATGCGCCGCGCTTGCCCCGCTCGGACCCGATTCGGCGGCCCTGCGCGAGCGCATCCACGAGCTGCCGGAGCTTCTCGGCCTGCTTTCCAGGGCGTTGGCAGACGAGCCGCCGGCCGACGTGTCGGAGGGCAACTTCGTCCGGGAGGGCTACGACGGCGAACTCGACCGCCTGCGCTCCCTCATGAGCGGCAACAAGGCCTGGCTCGCGGACCTGGAACGCGGCGAGCAGGAGCGC
Source organism: uncultured Opitutaceae bacterium (assembly GCA_964496645.1). Classification (GTDB taxonomy): domain Bacteria; phylum Verrucomicrobiota; class Verrucomicrobiia; order Opitutales; family Opitutaceae; genus Palsa-1447. The sequence goes on along the minus strand of CAZCAJ010000115.1, from coordinate 5,874 downwards.
ACGGGCATCCGCAGCCTGAAGGTAAGGTACACGAACAATTTCGGGTACTACATCGAAGTCACCAAGGCCAACCTCCACCTCGTGCCTTCCGACTACGTGCGCCGTCAGACGACCGTCGGTGGCGAGCGCTACGTCACGGAGGCGCTCAGGCTGAAGGAGCGGGAGATACTCCACGCCGAGGACGACGCGCTCGCGCGAGAGCGCGAGATCCTCGAGGCGCTGATTTCCTCGGTGCTCAAGGAGGCGCCGGCGCTCGTCCAGACGGCCGACGCCCTGGCGGAGATCGATGTCGTCGCGGGTTGGGCGAGGATCGCCCGCGAATGGGGCTACTGCCGGCCGGAGATCGATGAGGGCGACACCCTCGAAATCAGGGAGGGGCGCCATCCCGTGGTCGAGCAGGGCTTCAGGTCGGGCGAGGCCGGTGGCGGCGCCCAGGCATTTGTCCCTAACGACACCTCGCTCTCGTGCAGCGACGCGCAGATCGCCCTGATCACGGGCCCCAACATGGCGGGAAAGTCGACCTACATCCGGCAGGTGGCCCTCATCGTCCTCATGGTGCAGGTGGGCTCGTGGGCCCCGGCGGCGGCGTGCCGGTTCGGCGTTGTGGACAGGATATTCTCGCGCGTCGGGGCCAGCGACGACCTGGCGCGGGGCAACTCGACGTTCATGGTGGAGATGAACGAGACGGCCAACATCCTGAACAACGCCACGGACCGCTCGCTGATCATCCTGGACGAGATAGGGCGCGGGACGTCTACGTACGACGGGCTGAGCATCGCCTGGGCGGTGGTCGAGCACCTGCACAGCGACCCCTCGCGCGGCCCGAGAACCCTCTTCGCGACGCACTACCAGGAGCTCACGCAGCTCGAGAAGCATCTCGTGCGCCTGCGCAACCTCTCGGTGGCGGTCAAGGAGTGGAACGACGAGATCGTGTTCGTCCGGCGCGTGGTCCCCGGCGCGGCCGACCGGAGCTACGGCATCCAGGTGGCGCGGCTCGCCGGGCTTCCTCCTGGCGTCATCGAGCGCGCCAAGGACATCCTTGCACGCCTGGAGGGCGAAGACTCGAGCATCACGCTCCCCTCCCCCGGCGCCCGCCCGAAAAGGAAGATCACGGTAAGGGCGGAGGACTCAGACCAGCTCGACCTTCTTTAGGCCCGCGAAGCGGCCATCGAGGCGGGCGCGCAGGCGCCTGACGTCCTAATGAGCCCCGCCAACGACGGCGCGAATCCCGCCCCGCAGGAGACGCCCCCGAGGCGAGCGTCGGTTCCAGTGGTTGGCTAGGCATCGTCAAGGCTTGTTACAATCCGCTTTGGACCGCCGTACCGCTCATAAAGATCGAGATGGCCGCGCAGTGACATTGGTCCGTCGCGTTCATAGTAGCCCGACACCCAAGCCAAGAGCGGATCAAGCATCCTATCTTGCTCGTTTTTTGAACTGAATTTGTGGGATTCGAAAGGACGCCTGCGACGTTTCTCAAAGCAGGCATCGAGTCCCGGGTTCATAAGAATCAATTCAGGGCTCCATGAAAAGACGCTTCAACCAGATCGGCATAACAACCCTCGATGATCCAAGATGGGTGATCGCCGCAGAAACGGAACAGCTCGGCAACGCGGACCGGCGCCTGGCGCTCCACCGCTATCTGGCCTGGCTCCCAGTAGATCGTATCAAGGTCAAGCGCACGAATCCCGTTCTTGGA
>CAZCAJ010000115.1:0-4078 GCA_964496645.1 uncultured Opitutaceae bacterium | reverse complement strand
GGCCTGGCTCCCAGTAGATCGTATCAAGGTCAAGCGCACGAATCCCGTTCTTGGACGACAGCTTCGCCGCGAGAGAGCTCTTACCAGAGCCAGCGTTTCCAATTATCGCGACTCTCACGCCTTACCGCCTGGCGTCCTAATCATCCGCGGCGGCGGATGGCGCGCCGCCTGCACCAGCGGGAGGCGAGACAGACCCGGACGTTGGATCCGGAAGCTGGTTCGGCCTATTTCTCACGCTCGACAACGAAGTTATCCTGGGACGCCGACTCCTGAACTCCCCATCCCCGAGTTACCTTTGCATCCTGAACTCTATCCCTCGAGTCGAATCGTATTCTGATGGATGCATAATTAAGGGTATCATAACGCGTCTCCCAAAAAAACTCCCCGTCGCTGTCGCGGCGGATTTCATTCCCGAGAAGAGCCACGACCCGTGAATGGGTGGTGCCCCTTCCAATCGACAGATAGGTGTGGAACGCCGCGCTAATTCGAGCTGCGTCTCGCGAAGGAACATTTGTACAGCCGCAAAGCAGGGCAATCGTGACAACGAGCGCGAAGAGGCGAACAATCTTCATGTGCATGTATGAGGGAAGGGCCGAACGCCCTAATGAACCGCGGCGACTGATGGCGCGCCTGCCGCTCCAGCAGGGGGCGTGGCAGACGGAAGCGTCGGGTCCGTTAGTCGGACCGGCTTTTTGAGCTCAAGCGCCATCAGGAGGATGTCGTCATAGATCCCGTCGACAAATCTGCCACGCTTTTTTCTGCCTTCCTCTTGGAACCCGAGGTTTCGATAAAGCGCGATAGCTGGTTCATTCGACGAAAACACCTCCAACTCGACCTTCTCCAAACCAAGTTCCCTCGCTTTCCCCATAGTCGCCTGAATCAGCCGTCGACCGATCTTGCGGCCACGATAGCCGATGAGCACGCCCATGCCCAATCTTCCGACATGCGCCATACCGACCGCCGCATTGCCGCGTGTCACGTCGCACCATCCCACGATCCTCCCGTCTTCCTCCGCGATGAACTGCGGGTTTCCTGCCCGAATGTTTGATGCCACGAACGATCGAACGCCCTCGACCGGCGGCGCCTCCAACATGGCAAGATGCCTTCGCTCGCGGCACACAGCGTCCAAGACCTCTCGGAATGCTGGTACGTCCTCCTCGCGAATCTGTCGCACAGCGATCATGTCCTGCCGAACGCCCCAGTGAGCGGCGCTAGCCGAGGCGAGCCTCCTGCCCCGCAGGAGACATGCCTGAGAAAAGCGTCGGCTCCGGGAGTCTGCTAGGCGCTCTCATAGGTGCAGAAAGCACACGGGCGCGGCGGCAACCAACAAAGCAACAAACTGCAATGCGAACACGCGTAGCGCCGCCCGGGGGGATCGCGGCAGCCACCTGATCAAAAAAAATGCCACTAGCGGCATTTGGCCGCAAACCAGCAGCTGCCAAATGTGAGCAGCGGCACCTTCGTCGGGTTGCCGCGCAACGCCGTAAACCAAGACGTACCCTAAAACGACAGCGAAGGCCGCAAGCGACATCGCGATGGGCACAAATGCGCTCGGACGCATTATCAAGCTACGAACGTCGGGCTTGGCGTTCATGAGTCATCTTGCGTCGCGTCCCAATGATCCGCGGCGACCGGTGGCGCTCCTCCTGCACCAGCAGGATGCGTGACGGGCAAAGAAGCCGGATGCGGTAATCGCTTCGGCGCTACCTTCTTGCATGGGAGCCCCGTAAGCGAGAGCTCAAAGCGGCTCCGATTGTCCGAGCGGACATCAGGAACTCGGACAAAGCCGGCGCGGCTTAACACCGCCTCAGATCTAGTGTTCCCCTCGTCCGTGTAGGCGTACAATTCTCTAAACCCTGCATTCGCAGCCAAGAGGCACATCGCACTCACCGCATTTGTCATTACGCCCCGATGAGTGTGGCTGGCCCAATACCCAATCTCAGCCACGTCTTCGTTCGACTTAATCTGACATGCTGCCGCGATGTCTTTCGCCTCGCTAATCACTGCGAAAATAAAATGGGAATTGGCGCTCCAACCCGCTCTCGCCCATTCCAGCCATTGCCGAGCCTTCTCTTCAGGGTATGGTTTCCCTGAAAGTGGTTTGCGGAAAAGCCAATCATAAACGTCCGGCTCATTACAAATCCTCGTAATCCGCTCAATGCTTCCTGCATCAAGCTCCAGATCGCATGCGCGGATGAGAAAATACGGGCGCTTCGTCAGACAGTTGACGATCCGAACGATTATCGGGCCGCGGAATCTCATCGTCTAACCCCCCAATGATCCGCAGCGACGGATGGCGCGCGTCCTGCATCGGCAGGAGGCCTGGCAGACGGAGCCGTCGGATCCGGTAGCTGGTTAGGCGCTTCGCTCAATCTCCGAGCAATCCAATCGAGAAGAAGAAACGTCGCCGCGAAGAACGGATAGACGCCGTATAATGTATCGCTTGCCGAATGAGAATGACGGTCCACTGCAACGAAGACGGTCGCGCAAAACCCAGCCGCCAGGAGATAGAGGACGCAGCCGACGACGGAACTAGGGAGGTAGAACCAGCCCACACGCGTGAATAACGATGTTTTCATTGGTCTCCTTATGTCGGTACGGCCCCGCCTAACATCCTAATGATCCGCGGTGACGGATGGCGCGCCTCCTGCACACGCAGGAGGCGCAACAGGCGGAGACGTCGGATCAGGTAGTTGGTTAGCCATGTTTCTAGCCGAGAGCAACAAGGCCGTGTCTTTTAAGCACATGATTACAACGAGGCCGACGCATCGAAACAGCCTAAAAAGGTCTTATACTGCCATCGAAATCACTGAGACGCTCCGGCTTCTGCTTCGCTTAAGATGACTGGTTGGACCCTTCCATCAACCACTTGATCGCTGATACCTCATCGGGAAAAATCCGAAATCGCGCACCCCGGTTTACCGATGTGTTCTCGCCGAATTTGTTTATGGCCTCTGGAAGGGCGAAGGCGGCAGTCTTGAAAGGAGGAGCAAGTATTTCAGCCAGATGCTTACCCGAGTAGAAACGGGTCATTTCGGAGGCGGGTCGTGACCACTTAGTTAGGTCGAACAGAATGCAGTGACAGCCTCGTCCTGTCGCTTCAATCTTCGTCTCATCTATCACTCGCTTGGCGGTTTCTACCGTCCATGAGCCGCTAACCCTAACACGAAGATAGCCGTCCTCTTTGAGATACTCCGTTGTCATTGATCTACTCCTTTCCAAATAGGGCTAACGTCCTAATGACTCGCGGCGACGGATGGCGCGCCGGCTGCACCAGCAGCAGGCGTGACAGACGGAGACGTCGGATGCCGTAGTCGGTTTGGCCGCGGGTGTCTCATTATCTCAGAATATAAACGGGATCAGGGCCTTAGTGGACTGGGAATAGGCCAGGTATTCGGGAAACCTAGCGCGTAGCAACCGTTCTTCCACAATGACCCGGGCGACGCAAACGGCTGTGACAGCGAAGCCGATCGCTAGCGTCAATATGGACAAGTGGCTCGCGACCGCAACCCAAACGAATAGCAACGCCGCCGAATACATTGGATGTCGCATGAACCTATATGGCCCACGCGTGATAATCGACGTGCCACACGGCGCGGCCGAGATTCGAAACGTTCCACGCTTGAACAAGACTCGAGCCCAGACATTCAACCCCACGGCTACGACTTGTGCAGCAATGACGAACGGTGAAGAGGTGATAAGATTGCCCGTGGCTCCAAGAACGATAATCGCCGAAACGATCAGAATAAGCGGTAATGCCGATGGCATCATTTGATTGTCCTTTATGAACCTTTCAGCGGCCTAACGTCCTAATGATCCGCGGCGACGGATAACGCGCCGCCTGCACCAGCAGGAGGCGTGACGGACGGAGACGTCGGATCCGCCAGTTGGTTCGGCAATCTTTTCATTCGTTGGCTTCCGATTTTATCTACAGCCGAGCCGCATCGACTGATACGGCGAGTAGATCCGCACCGGCGAGCCTTCAAGCGCTTTTGTCAACTCCGGGCTAGGAATTCCGCAGATCTCACCAGAACCAGAACAGGTCTCGAAAAGCGCAGCCATAGTTGCCCCTAAATTC
>CAZCAJ010000114.1:0-7293 GCA_964496645.1 uncultured Opitutaceae bacterium | reverse complement strand
GACTACGTGATCGACGCGTTCAACAGCGACAAGCCGTACAACGAGTTCATCGTGGAGCAGCTCGCTGCGGACCGGATCGTCGCCGACCAGCAGCGCAGGGGCCGGCCGGACGGCTCCGGCGCGGACCAGCGGCCGCTCGCTGCGCTCGGGTTCCTGACTCTCGGCAACCGGTTCGAGAACAGCGTCAACGACATCATCAACGACCGCATCGACGTGACGACGAAGGCGTTCCTCGGGCTCACGGTCTCGTGCGCGCGCTGCCACGACCACAAGTTCGACCCCATCCCGACGGCCGACTACTACTCGCTCTACGGGGTATTCGCCGACTCGGCCGAGCCCAGGGAGCCGCAGTGGCTGCACCCCGTGCCCAAGACGCCCGAGCTCATCGACTACCTCGCGAAGATGCGGGGCGCCGTCCAGCAGAAGGCCGCCGTCGAGCAGGAGCTCGCCGCGCTGCCGAGGACGCGGCTTCCGCAGCCCGAGCGCGCCCAGAGGCGCAGGGACCTGCAGCGCCAGCTCGCGCTCGCGAACACGGCGATCGCCGACCTCGAGTGCGGCCCGGCCGCGCCGCCCAAGGCCGACATCCTGGTCGACGTTGCGAACCCGAGGGACTACCCCGTGCTCCTGCGGGGCGAGGCCCAGAACAAGGGGCCTGTCGTCACCCGCCACTTCCTCAGCATCCTGTCGCCCGACCCGAAGCGCCCGATCCCCTTCAGGGACGGGAGCGGCAGGATGGACCTGGCGCGCGCGATCGCCAGCCCCAGCAACCCGATGACGGCGCGCGTCCTCGTTAACCGGGTCTGGCAGCAGCATTTCGGGACGGGCTTCGTCCCGACCCCCGACGACCTCGGAAACCAGTCGGCGCCGCCGACCGACCCGGAGCTTCTGGACTACCTCTCGTCGCGCTTCGTCGAGGGGGGATGGTCGATAAAGGCGCTCCAGCGCCTCATCATGCTCAGCAGCGTCTACCAGGAGTCGAGCGCCGCGAACCCGCAGTACGCCGAGACCGACCCCGACGACCGGCTGCAGTGGCGCTACAGCATGCGCCAGCTCGACTTCGAGGAGATGCACGACTCCGTCCTGGCGATCGCGGGCACGATCGACCTGGCCATGGGGGGCAGGCCCGTGCCGATCGGAAGCGAGGGATTCGCGACCCGGCGCGCCGTCTATGCGTTCATCGACAGGCGCAACCCCGCGGAGATCCTCACGCAGTTCAACTTCCCCAACCCGAGCGTGCCCACGGGCAAGCGCTTCCTCACCCAGGTGCCCCAGCAGCAGCTGTTCCTGATGAACAGCCCGCTGGTCATCGAGACGGCCCGCAAGCTCACGCACAGCCAGGAGTTCCTCACGCAGACGACGGATGAGCTGCGGGTCGCGACCCTTTACATCGCGCTCTTCCAGCGCCCCCCGACGCCTGCCGAGACGGCGCTCTGCCTGCGCTACGTCGAGTCGAACCCGCAGGGTACCTCGACCGAGGCCCCGGGGACCGCGCAGTCGGAGCGGGCTTCCCAGTTCGCGGAGCGCCAGGCGAAGATGGCCCAGGCGGCCCAGCAGAACCTGAGGCGCAAGAACCCGTTCCAGGTGGAGCCCGGCGCCGAGGCGTTCAGGAGCCGGGCCCCGCTCGACGCCTGGACGAAGCTGGCGCACGGGCTCTTCCAGACGAACGAAGCGATGTTCTTGAACTAGGCGGGCATCGCGGTTGTGTCTTGGGGGATGCCGATCCGACCCCTGTGCCCAGTCCTCGCGGCCGCGCTGGCCCTGGCCAGCCAGCCCCTTTCCGGCGCGCCGGCGCTCGCCGCGCCCGTCCAGGCCAGGCTGGACGCCGACTACCCCTCGCTCGAGGCGCTGTACAGGGATCTTCACTCCCATCCCGAGCTCTCGCTCATGGAGGTCCGGACCTCGGCCAGGGTCGCCGCGGAGCTGCGGGCGGCCGGATTCGACGTCACCGAGAAGTTCGGGGGCACCGGCATCGTCGGGGTCCTCAGGAACGGACCGGGCCCCGCGCTCCTCATCCGCACCGACATGGACGCCCTCCCGGTAAAGGAGGAGACCGGGCTGGCGTACGCGAGCTCGGAACACGCCCTGAACCTCTCCGGAAAGGATGTTCCTGTCATGCACGCCTGCGGCCACGACGTCCACATGACCATCTTTGTGGGCACGGCCCGGATGCTCGCCGGCATGAGGGACAGGTGGAGCGGGACGCTCGTCCTCGTCGGCCAGCCCGCCGAGGAGATGGTGGTCGGGGCGCGCAACATGCTCGCGGCCGGCCTCTACCGGCAGTTCCCGAGGCCGGACTTCGCCATCGGGCTCCACGACGATCCTCAGCTGGCGACGGGCTCGGTCGCGTTCTGCGAGGGATTCTTCTCCTCCAACTCGGACTCGGTCGACATCACCGTGCGCGGCATTGGCGGCCACGGGGCGCGCCCCGACAACGCGAAGGACCCGGTCGTCCTGGCCGCGCAGATCGTGCTCGCGCTCCAGACGATCGTCAGCCGGGAGATCCACCCGGGCGAGCGCGCCGTCGTCACGGTCGGCACCATCCACGGGGGAACCAGGAGCAACATCATTCCCGACGAGGTGAAGCTTCAGCTGACGCTGCGCTCGTACTCCGGCGACGTGCGGGCGCACCTCGTCGCCGCCATTCGGCGCATCTGCCGCGGCGAGGCCATCGCCGCCGGGATTCCCGAGGAGCTCATGCCGGTCGTGACGGTCATCGAGGGCGAGTCGGCGCAGGCCATCTACAACGACCCCGCCCTGACCCGGCGGGTCCGCGCCGCGGTGACCGCCTGGCTCGGGCCCGACCGCGTCGGCTCGCTCGAGCCGGAGATGTTCAGCGAGGACTTCAGCCAGTACGGCAGGACGGTCGAGAAGGTGCCGATCTGCTTCTACATCGTCGGCGCCTCGGCCCCCGAGAGGATCGCGGAGAGCGTGCGCACCGGCGTCCCCCTTCCCGCGCTGCACTCGAGCCGGTTCGCCCCGGTGCCCGAGCCCACGATCAAGACCGGTGTGACTGCGATGACCGCCGCGGCGCTCGACCTGCTCCCGAAGAACTGAATGCTCCCGCGGCATGGCATCCGGCTACACTGAAGCGAGCATCAAGACCCTCTCCTCGACGGAGCACATCCGGCTGCGGCCGGGCATGTACATCGGGCGGCTGGGCGCCGGCGCGCACGCCGAGGACGGGATCTACGTGCTCCTCAAGGAGACGATCGACAACTCCGTGGACGAGTTCGCGATGGGCCACGGCAGGAAGATCGAGGTCGAGCTCGGGGACACGAGGGCGCGCGTTCGCGACTACGGCCGCGGCATCCCGCTGGGCAAGCTCCTCGACTGCGTGTCCGTCATCAACACGGGCGCGAAGTACGACAGCGAGACGTTCAAGAAGGCGGTGGGGCTCAACGGCGTGGGCCAGAAGGCCGTGAATGCGCTCTCGATCGAGTACCGCGCCGAGGCGGTCCGCGAGGGCCAGTCCAAGGTCGTCGAGTTCGCGAGGGGCAAGCTGAGGAAGGACCGCCGCGTCGCGAAGACCGGCGAGCGCAACGGCACCATGGTCGAGTTCATGCCCGACCCGGAGCTCTTCGGGGAGAACCTCAGGTTCAGGCCGGAATTCGTCGAGGACATGCTCTGGAACTACGCGTTCCTGAACCGCGGGCTCACGCTCACGCTGAACGGGAAGCCGTTCAAGTCGGAGAACGGGCTCCTCGACCTCCTCCAGAAGAACCTGACGGGCGACCCGCTCTATCCCATCATCCACCTCGAGGGCGAGGACATCGAGATCGCGATGACCCACGGCTCGCACTACGGCGAGGAGTACTTCTCGTTCGTCAACGGCCAGCACACCACGATGGGCGGCACCCACCTGCAGGCGTTCCGCGAGGCGGTCGTCGACACGCTGCGCAACTTCTACAAGCGGGACTTCGACGCGGCCGACGTCCGCCAGTCCGTCGTGGCCGCTGTCTCGGTCCGGGTCATCGAGCCTATCTTCGAGTCCCAGACCAAGACGAAGCTCGGCTCGGGGGTCGTCGGCCCGGGGGGGCCCTCGATCAGGGACTTCGTCGGCAAGTTCGTGCAGCAGGCGCTCGACGTCCACCTCCACAAGAACCCCGAGACGGCCGACGCCCTCCTGCGGCGGATCCAGGAGAGCGAGCACGAGCGCAAGGAGCTGGCGGGGATCCGCAGCCTCGCCCGCGAGAGGGCCAAGACGGCCTCGCTCCACAACCGCAAGCTGCGCGACTGCCGGCTCCACCTCGGCGACAAGGCCGAGGGGGCCGAGGACAGCGCGATCTTCATCGTCGAGGGCGACTCGGCGGCGGGCTCCCTCACGGCCTGCCGCGACGTCCGGACCCAGGCCGTCTTCGCCCTGAAGGGCAAGCCGCTCAACACCTACGGGCTCTCGAAGAAGGTCATCTACGAGAACGAGGAGTTCCACCTGCTGCAGTCGGCCCTCAACATCGAGGAGGGCCTCGACGGGCTCAGGTACGGCAAGGTCATCATCGCGACCGACGCCGACGTCGACGGCATGCACATCCGGCTCCTCCTCATCTCGTTCTTCCTGCAGTTCTTCCCCGAGCTCATCGCCGGGGGCCATCTCTTCATCCTGGAGACCCCGCTCTTCCGCGTGCGCAACAAGAAGGAGACGCACTACTGCTACTCGGAGGAGGAGAAGCGGGCGGCCGTGGGCAGGCTCGGGGCGGCGGCGGAGATCACGCGCTTCAAGGGCCTTGGGGAGATCTCGGCGGCCGAGTTCAAGGGGTTCATAGGCGACGGCATCCGGCTCGAGCCCCTCTCGCTGCACCACGTGCACAACACCGACCTGCTCCTGTCGTTCTTCATGGGAAAGAACACGCCCGACCGGCAGGAGTTCATCATCGACAACCTGAGGGTCGAGAAGGACATCGTCGAGGCCTGAGCCGGGAGCCCAAGCATGCCCAAGAACGCCAAGGCCGCCGCGGCCGCGCACAGCGGGAAGTCGCAGCTCGAGCGCAACTACCGCGACTGGTTCCTGGACTACTCGAGCTACGTCATCCTCGACCGCGCCATCCCGCACATCGACGACGGGCTGAAGCCGGTCCTGCGCCGCGTCCTGCACACGCTGTGGGAGATGGACGACGGCCGCTTCCACAAGGTCGCCAACATCGTCGGCGCGACCATGCGCTACCACCCGCACGGCGACGCGTCGATCTGCGCGGCGCTGGTCGGCATGGGCCAGCGCGGGTGGCTCGTCGAGCCCCAGGGCAATTTCGGCAACGTGCTGACGGGCGACGAGGCGGCGGCTCCGCGCTACATCGAGGCGCGCCTGACGCCGTTCGCGCGCGAGGTGCTGTTCAACCCGAAGACGACCCAGTGGCAGCTCAGCTACGACGGGCGCGCGAGGGAACCGGTGACGCTCCCGGCCAAGTTCCCGATCGTGCTCCTCGAGGGGGCCGAGGGGATCGCCGTCGGTCTGGCGACGAGGATCCTGCCGCACAACTTCAACGACCTGTGCAGGGCCGCCATCAACCACCTTAGGGGCAAGACGTTCCGCATATATCCCGACTTTCCCACCGGCGGAATCGCGGACTTCTCCGAGTACAACGACGGCGAGCGGGGCGGCAAGATGAAGATCCGCGCAAGGATCGAGCAGCGCGGCAAGGGGCTCCTCGCAATAACGGAGCTGCCGTACACGACGACGACGGAATCGGTCATCGAGTCGATCCTCGCGGCCAACGCCAAGGGGAAGATCAAGGTGAGGAGGGTGGACGACAACACCGCCAACGCGGTGGAGATCCTGGTCCACCTCCCGCAGGGCGCCGAGCCCGAGAAGGCGATCCAGCAGCTGTACGTTTTCACGGACTGCCAGGTGGCGATCTCGCCGTCGGCCTGCGTGATCGACGGGGACAAGCCGGTCTTCATCGGCGTCCGCGAGATCCTGCGGCGCAGCGTCGACAAGACGGCCGGGCTACTGAGGAAGGAGCTCGAGATCCGCCAGGCCGAGCTCGCCCAGCAGTGGCACTGGGACTCGCTGGAGCGCATCTTCATCGAGGAGCGCATCTACAGGCGGATCGAGAAGTCGAGGACGTGGGAGAGCGTGCTCGCCGAGATCCGCGAGGGCCTCAGGCCGTTCGTAAGGAAGCTCCGCCGGGAGGTCGTGGACGAGGACATAGCCCGGCTCACGGAGATCCGGATCAAGCGCATCTCGGCCTTCAACCGGTTCGAGGCCGACGAGAGGATAGCGAAGATCGAGGAGGAGATGAAGGAGGTGAGGCACGAGCTGAGGAACCTGACGGCGCACGCGGTCAAGTGGTTCGAGGCGCTCCAGGAAAAGTACGGCAAGGCGGCGAAGCGCCGCACGGAGTACGAGGAGATCGCGCAGATGAGCGCGGCCGAGGTCGTCTCCGCCAACCAGCGGCTCTATGTGAACCGCGAGGAGGGCTTCATCGGGCTCAACTGGCGCCAGCACGAGTACGTCCAGGACTGCACGATCCTCGACAGCGTCCTGTGCATCATGGCCGACGGCTCGATGAAGGTCTCGAGGGTCGCGGACAAGGTGTTCATGGGGCTAGGGATCATCCACTGCGCCGTCTTCCCGAAGGACGGGGACGCCTCGTTCTACACGATGATCTACCAGGACGGGGCGAGCGGGAAGGCCTACGCGAAGAGGTTCCGGATCGGGGGCGTGACGAGGGACAAGCTGTACCCGCTCGCCAAGTCGGAGGGATCGCGGGTCGGCTACCTGGACGTCTGCGCCAGCGAGGCCGCGATGCCCAGGCTGGTCCACGTGTCGCTCGACGGCCGCAGCAGGGCCCGGGTGCGCGAGTTCGACTTCGACCTCTCCCGGGTCGCGCTGGGCGGGCGCTCGGCGAAGGGGATCAAGGTCACCCGCTGGCCGGTGAAGGACGTGAGGCGGATGGACCCGGCCTAGGCGTACCGGTCCTCGGTCCAGGGGTCGGCCGTGTTGGAGTAGCCGCGCACCTCCCAGAAGCCCAGCCTGTCCTCGGAGAGGAAGGTGATCGCCTTCACGAACTTCGCGCCCTTCCAGGCATAGAGCTTCGGGATGATGACGCGGGCGCGCCCGCCGTGCTCCCGGGCGAGCGGGGCGCCGTTGAACGATGTCGCGACGAGGGTGTCGTCGTCCAGGCACCGTTCGAGCGGGACGTTCGCCGAGTAGCCGTCGTAGCTCGTGAAGTAGACGTAGCGCGCCCCAGGCTTGGGGCGCGCGAGCTCGTAAAGGGTCGTGAAGGCGACCCCTCCCCACCGGCAGTCGAACTTGCTCCAGGTCGTGACGCAGTGGAAGTCGCTCACGTCCTCGACCTG
>CAZCAJ010000113.1:0-7308 GCA_964496645.1 uncultured Opitutaceae bacterium | reverse complement strand
AGACGCGCGACAAAACCTGCCAGCGTTTCTTTCCAGCGAAAAGCTCCAGCGCTCCCGTGGAAACGACGATCAGTCTCTCGTTTGGGAGGCCCTGGCAAGCAACGGGCAAAGATGAAGGCAGCGTCGTTGAACGCTTCCACTACGCTCCGACGATATTCCCGCGTCCAGGGGTTCGCTTCGGCAACTGCGGCAGCGATTGATGCTCCGAGCCCAGCCAAAGATTGAGGTGAGGGACCAATTCAGACTGCCGGAGTCCGATTAAACGACCTTGGAGATGACCGGCGACAATCGATTCGATTGCCGGCAATTCGGGTTCGGCGAAGAACGGCTTGCCCGCGCTCGCTGCTTGCAATACAGGAGCAATATGCCATAATGCTGGATCGGAATGAATGAACTCTCCTTCGAATGGGACCCGAAGAAGGCCGAATTAAATAGGGCGAAACATGGAGTGTCATTCGAGGAGGCAAGGACAGTATTCTACGACGAAAGAGCACTCGTCATTCCGGATCCGGACCATTCCAATGTGGAGGAGCGATTCGTCATCATGGGAATGAGCGCACTAAGTCGAGTACTCGTCGTCGTCCATTGTTTCCGCAGCAACCACAACGTGATCAGGATCATCTCTGCTAGAAGGGCGGGTACCAAGGAAATGAAACCATACGCGAAAGGATGAAGATGAGAAAGCTCTACGATTTCAAAAATGCGCGACCTAACCCGTACGTGAAACGCCTGAAAAAACAGGTGACGATTCGGCTCGAGGAGGAGGTCATCTTGTATTTCAAAGCTCTGTCGACTGAGACGGGGATTCCATATCAAAACTTGATAAACCTCTACCTCCGCGATTGCGCGGTCTCTAACCGCAAGTTGGCCCTGGGGTGGCGTTCGCCGAAGACAGCGTGACACGTCCCGAGGTGGATCCACGAGTGTCTGGAAACTACCGGAACCGATGCTTGCTTCAGGAACGTCTCCTGCGGGGCAGGAGACGCGCCAGCAATAAATGATTGGGGCCTAGAAATCGAAGCGTTACGCAGAAAACTCATGGGAGGCGATCAACAGCGCATGCGGGGGAGCTTCCAAGCGGGCCCGGCGCCTGAATCCCCGCGGCTGCGCGAGGTCGCCGTCTTCATCACGCGCCGCGAAGGGGAGTGCGCCGAGTGCGGGAGGGCGTTCCGTGGCGGCGACCTGATTCGCGTCGAGGGGCAGAAGACGCTTTGCCTCGACTGCGCCGACCTCGGGGACCTCGAATACCTGCCGCGGGGAAACACGGCACTTACGCGGCGCGCGACAAAATACTCCGCCCTGCGGGCCGTGGTCCTCAGGTGGTCGAGCATCCGCCGGCGCTACGAGCGCCAGGGGATCCTTGTGGCGCCGGAGGCGATCGTCCGGGCCGAGGGGGAATGCGCGGCCGACGCGGGAGTCCGGGAGCGCCAGCGCGTCCGGGCGGCTGCGGTGCGCGAGGCGGACGAATCGGCCTATGTCGCCTCGGTCGCCGCCACGATCCGAACCCTGTTTCCCGGCTGCCCCGAGGAGGAAGCCCGCCGGATTGCTGCCTGGACCTGCCGGAAAAACTCCGGGCGCGTGGGCCGTTCCGCGGCCGCCAAGGAGCTGGACCCCCGGGCGCTGCGCCTTGCGGTAGTCGCCCATATCCGGCACGAGCACACCAAATACGACACGCTGCTCATGGAGAGCGACGACCGGGAGGCGTCCCGGCAGGCCGTCTGGCCCGAGACCCTGCGCGTGGTTTCGAAGTGGGAGTCGCCGGGAAGTTAGTCCACAAACGCCTCGGCGGCCCCGGCGATTGCATCCGAATTAGCAAAACGGGGCACTGGATTTTGCCATCGCCGCTCGTAACTTTCAGACTGGTGGAGCAAAGGATATTCGAAAAGGTGACGATCAATTTCCGCTTGCCGACTATCTGGAACCGTCCGTAGTAAGTCCCTTCTTTGTAACGGGACAGGTTCTACTTGTTGACAGTCGTCCATACCTTAATTTTCCCATTATTTTGCACCTAGTGGCGTAAATCGTGGGTATAACGGCCAAAAACGTTTATACATAAGCATCTGTTTCATCAGTGACTTGGCAAGATAGCTCAGTTGGTAGAGCAGAGGACTGAAAATCCTTGTGTCGCCGGTTCGATTCCGGCTCTTGCCACCACTTCCTCCCGCTCGCATTGCTGTGAATCCTTCTGCTTTCTCAAGCAATGGTGACAGGCGGCGACGAGGCGTGATCTCGCCAAGGCAAGCCCTCCAATTGTAACTTTAACAACTAGGTGTTGAAACCGCCCGGGCCGTGACAGTTCGTCCCATAGCCGGAACCTTTCTCCTCTTTTGCTTTCCGTTGGAGCATGAGGCTGCGCCGTGCTTCCATTTTTCACCACTGGAGAACTGTTGGTCTTTGGCTTCTTCTTGCAGCCACGCCACCTTTGGCGATTTTCGCTGACGCTGCGCCAACAGACGCCGAAAGTCTCCGGCAGCAGGCGGTCTCACAGTACATCGAGGGTGCGACCAAGGAGCTCGAGGCCTTTGGCCAACAGATTGGCGTATCAGCTCGTCCTGACAACCTGAAGCAATGCGGCGAGGCAAAGGCCAAGCTCAATGAGTGCAAGGGACTCCTGGCGGACTTGAAAACAGCAGATCCGGGGCATTTTGATCTCGTCAAGGCCAACTACGAGCGCACCCGTGGTGAACTGGTGAAGGCGCTGCAGGCGGCACAAAGAAAGTGAAAAAGCGGCCGTAGCCGGCCATTGCCGACGTCCAACACGTCGCTGATGGGCTTCTGGGCTGGCGGATTCCAAGAATCCACGAGCCAATGGTTGCTGCTGGGCTCGGGTGGTCGCTCTAGAGAACCACGCGGTGCCAGCGGTGCTTCGGTCGCCATTGGCCCGCCGGTCCGGTCCCGGCTCTTGCCCATCACTTCCCCGCGGAACGCCTTGGCAAGCATTGCCCGGCCAAACTGTCGGCGGATCGTCCCAAGAAACCGCTTGAAACCTGTGAGGGCCCGATTGGTCATAGCGTCCGCGTGCCCTGTAATCGCCGCCAGATTCTCCGCGGTATCAAAGGGCTATCACTGTCACTAATCCTCCTTGGGACCATGCCGCGCCCATCGGCCCGGGCAGACGATTCGATCGCGTACACCTACGCGGACTACAGCGAAGCCGCGGGCAGGATTGGCGTTCACACCCAGGCAATCCTGGCAGAGCAGGACCTCGGAGCCGGCTTCAGGATCGACGTCACGGCCATCAACGACGCGATCGCCGGAGCGACGCCCACCGGGGTGCCCGCTCCCGCCGGCTCCGACCAGGTCCCGCTTGCGATCCTCCACGACCACCGTAAGGCCTGGGAAACGGACGCGTCGCGGCAATTTGACCGCGTCAATGTCTCGGTGGGCTATGCCGAGAGCCGGGAGCACGACTATGTCTCCAAGGGCTGGTCCCTGAACCCACAGACGGACTTCAACCAGAGGAACACGGAGCTGCTCGTGGGCGTGGCCGGCCATGACGACTCCGTCGAGACGTTCTACGACCCGCAGCATCTTTACGTTGGGCGCCATGCCTACAGCTCGATCGTGGGGGTCACGCAGCTGCTCGACCCGAGGACAACGTTCACCCTGAACGCCACGTGGGCTCGGGACACCGGTTACCTTAGCGACCAGTACAAGGCGGTGGAGAAGACGGTCGAGCTGGTCCCCGGCTCCTTCTTTGCGCTCGCCTTCCCCGAGAACCGCCCGAGCGAGCGCAACTCCGGCGTCATCTTCGCCTCGGTGAACCGGGCCTTCCCGGAGCTCCGGGGCGCCCTCGAG
Source organism: uncultured Opitutaceae bacterium (assembly GCA_964496645.1). Lineage (GTDB taxonomy): Bacteria > Verrucomicrobiota > Verrucomicrobiia > Opitutales > Opitutaceae > Palsa-1447. The sequence goes on along the minus strand of CAZCAJ010000113.1, from coordinate 3,510 downwards.
GCCAGCTACCGCTTCTATGCGGACACGTTCGGCGTCGCCGCCGGCACCATCGAGGCAAAATGGCTGCAGAAGCTCGGCACCGCGCTCGTCCTTGCCCCCGACTTCCGCTTCCACGAGCAGGGTGCGGCCAACTTCTACCACTACGATCTGGACGCCACCAACATCGTCCCGACATACGTCCCGAGCCCCGGCGGCCCGGCGTACTCGTCGGACTACCGCCTGTCGTCGCTCCAGGCCGTGACGTACGGCCTAAACCTGTCGTGGAGTCCGTGCGGATGGCTCAAGCTGGCGCTCGACTACAGCCGGTACGACATGCGTGGCCGCGACGGGATTACCCCCCAGAGCGCCTATCCCGATGCGAACATCTATTCCGCCAGCGCCCAGTTTTCCTGGTAGGGCGCCGCGCCGCCAATCGGGAGCCGGGCGAGCATGCCAGCAGGGAGCCCCGCCACCCCGATGAGAAACCTCGGGCGCCTGGCCCTCGCAATGGCCGCCGCGGCCATTTGTGCCGCGCGCGCGGACCTCGTGCCCGGGGACGCTTTCCCCCGCGTCGGGCCAGGCGCCGGGGCCGGCGCCCTGGTTCCCGGGACCGAGGGCAGGGTGCTGCTCGTCGATTTCTGGGCCTCCTGGTGCGCCCCGTGCAGGGCCTCGTTCCCCGCCTATGGCCGCCTCTACGCCGAGTATGCCCCGAAGGGGCTCGTCATCATCGGCGTGGGCGAGGACGAGGATCCCGGGAAATACGCCTCGTTCCTCAGGAAATACTCGCCCCACTTCCCGGTTGTCCTCGACCAAGGCCAGCAGCTCGTGGCGCGCGTGGGAGTGCCGACCATGCCGACAAGCTACCTGATCGACCGCCGCGGCCGCGTCCGCTTCGTCCTTGCCGGCTACCACGGCGCGGAGACCGATCGTGCGGTTCGCCGGGACGTTGAGATCCTGCTCTCCGAGCGCTGAGGACGGACCCGCGGGTCCCCCATCGCCTCACTGCTTGAGCTGCTCCAGCACCCTCCGCGCGGGCTCAAAATCCGGCCGGATCCGCACCGCTGCCTCGAAATGGCTGATCGCCTCCGGCATTCGGCCCGGGATCCTGGCAAGGGCGATCCCGAGGTTGTAGTGCACCTCCGCGTAGTTGGGCCGGATGCGCAGGGCCTCCTCGTACTGTGGGACCGCCTCCGGCAGGCGCTCAGGGATCCGCGCGAGGGCGATCCCCAGGCTGTTGTGCGCGTCGGGGTCATCCGGCGTCAACCGCACCGCCGCCTCGAACTGGACGATCGCCTCGGGCAGGCGCCCCGGGATGTTCGCCAGGGCGATCCCGAGGTTGTAGTGAGCCTCAGGATACCCGGGCCTGATTCGCAGCGCCGCCTCGTACTGGGCAACGGCCTCGGGGAGGCGCCCTTGGATTCGCGCCAGGGTGGCTCCGAGGTTGTTGTGCGCCTCCGCATAGCCGGGATTGATGCGCAGGGCCGCCTCAAACTGGTCGATCGCCTCCTGCAGGCGACCGGGGATCCCCTCGAGGACGCATCCGAGGTTGTAATGCGCCTCCGCATAGTCGGGCTCGATCCGCAGGGCCGTCTCGTATTCGGAAATCGCGTCGGGCAGGCGGCCAGGGAGGGTCGCCAGGAGGTTTCCAAGGTCGTTGTGCGCCTCCGGGTAGTCGGGCCGGATGCGCAGGGCCGCCTCGTATTCAGCGATGGCCTCGGGCATGCGGCCGGGGATCCTGGCCAGGGCCTTTCCGCGGTTGACGCGCGTCCTCATGTCATTGGGCGAGATTCGAAGCGCCGCGTCGAACTCCGAGACGGCCTCCGGCAGCCGGCCCGGGACGTCCGCTAGAAGGATTCCGAGGTTGGTGTGCGCCAGCCAGCAGTCGGGATTGCGCGCGATAGTCGCTCGGTAAAGGGCCTGGTCGTCGCTGAACACCGCGCAATGGCTCCACGTCAGTGCGCCGAGCCCCGCGACGAGCGCGCCGCAGCAAAGCGCGGGCAGGAGCGGCCGTCCCACGCCCGCCCGCCCCAGCGCGGCGGCGATGGCGGCCGCGGCCAGCGAAAGGGGCCCGATGCTCGCCAGGTACTGGAAGTGGTCGGCGACGTAGGAGTAGAGGAAGGGATAGACGTTGAAGAAGCCGAGGGCCGGGAAGAGCGAGCCGACGAAGAAGAGCCAGGCGGCGAGCGGGCCCCGCGAGCGCCTGCGAAGGAGCCAGAGGGCTGCCGTCACGAGCGCCGCGGCGGCAAGGTACCCGGCCCAGCCCGGGGCCGCGCCCCTGACGTCCCAGCGCGGGTACACGAAGACGAGGCCGGAGGGCCAGGCGAGCTTCTCCAAGTAGAACCAGATGACGCGCCCTGCCAGGAGGCAGCGCTCGACGAGGCTCAGGTCGAACGCGGCTCCCTCGGCCCCGATGAGCTTGCGCTCGACCAGGGCCGTGAAGAGCCCGCCCGAGATCCCCGCGACGAACCAGGGAACGAGGGGCCAGGCGTCGCGGAAGGTGAGCCGCCCGCGCTTCCACCAAAGGACCACCAGGAGCGCCGCCGGCAGGGTCGCCGTCACGCTCTTCGTCAGAAGGGCCGCGATGAACAACAGGAACGCCAGGACGTAGGACCGGCCGGCGCCTGGCCGGCCCCGGTTCGCGTCAAAGCCCAGGTACGCCAGGGCCGAGAGGAGGTAGAATACAAGGGAGAGCGTGTTCTTCTGCTCGGAGATCCAGGCGACGGACTCCACGCAGACCGGGTGCACGGCGAAAAGGATCCCAGCCAGCCGGGCCCCTTGGACACCGAGGCGGCGGAGGACGATGACCAGGAGGAGGGCGGAAGTGGCGTGCAGGAGGACGTTCACCAGGTGGTAGCCGAGCGCCGAGTCCCCCCAGAGCCTGTGCTCCACCCAGAACGCGCTGTGGAGCAGCGGGTAGTACTGCTGGGTCGCCCCCACGTTGCTCCAGATCTGCCAGAGCCCGGCCAACGACCGCAGCCCGGGCCTGGTCACGTGCGCGTCGTCGTCCCAGAGGAAGCCCCCGCGAAGCGCCGGCAGATAGGCGGAAAAGGTCGCGCATAGGACAAACGCCCCGGTCCCTATGCTTCGAAAGCGCGCTGGCAGGGATTTCATCTCGCCCGCGTGAAACGGATACCGGTCAGCCCACCGGGGGGCGACTCCAAATCGCGCGTAAGCCCGATTCCCGCCGCCGGCGCGGCCGCCGACCCCTTGGTGCTCACCTGGGCGCGGCCCACTTCCAATTCCGGATTTCCGGCAGGTCCTTGCCGTATCTGTCGATGTACTGCTTGTGCTCGACCAGCTTGTCCTTGAGCTGCTGCTTCAGGTAGGCGCCCTTGTCGCGGGTCTGCGGCAGGCGGTCGATAGCGTCCATGACGAGATGGAACCGGTCCATGTCGTTGAGCACCGTCATGTCGAATGGCGTGGTTATGGTGCCCTCCTCCTTGTAGCCGCGCACGTGGATGTTGTCGTGGTTGGCTCGGCGGTAGGTCAGCCGGTGGATCAGCCACGGGTAGGCGTGGAAGGCGAAGATGA
>CAZCAJ010000112.1:0-7352 GCA_964496645.1 uncultured Opitutaceae bacterium | reverse complement strand
TGCAGGACTACATGCGCCAGCACAACCTGGTCTCGCTCGACAAGAGCATCGACATGGTCGCCGACAGGCTGAAGTCCGTGAACACCGCTCTCACGAACGCCCGGCTCGAGATGCTCGGCGTCGAGGAGCTCGTCAAGGAGGTCGCGCAGTTCAAGAAGGACGGCCGGGACCTGCTCGAGATCTCCTACATCGCCTCCCACGGCGCCGTGCCGTCGCTCAAGACCCAGCTGAGCGAGGCCGAGCAGACCCAGTCGCTGCTGATGGAGCGCTACCTCGAGAGGCACCCGAAGGTCATCGAGAACTCCAACAAGATCGCGGTCACGAAGGCCGAGCTCGCCAAGGCGGTCGACCTGGCGATCGCGGACCTCGACACGCGCCTGTCCGGGGCGCGCGACAGCGTGCGGTCCCTGGAGAAGGAGTACGCCGCGCAGGAGGCGCAGGAGCTGAGCCTTCGCGCGCTGAGCGTCGACTACAACTCGCTCCAGAGCAGGGCCACGGTGGCGAAGAGCTACTACATGGAGATCCTGGACCGCCTGAACCAGACCACGACCTTCAAGAACCTGGACAAGATCTCGCTGCATCCGCTCGACCGGGCCCAGGCGCCGTCCTCGCCCATTTCGCCCAACGTGGGATCGATAATGCGCACGAGCGTCGGGCTCGGCGTCATCGTCTTCCTCGGGGTGGCGATCGGGCTGGGGTTCGTCGACGACCGCGTGAAGAGCGCCTGGGACGTCGAGTCGTTCATAGGCGCGCACCTGCTCGGGATCATCCCCCAGCTTGGCTCGAAGAGGGAGGCGGAGCAATTCGACGTCACCAAGGTCGCGGCGGGCGACGAGCCGGGCAGCGAGGCGTTCCTGAGCCTGTACAGCTCCGTCAAGATCCAGTCGAAGCTCGACTTCCCGAAGTCGATCCTCGTGACCAGCACCATCCCCGGGGAGGGCAAGACCCTCATATCGGGCCACCTCGCGGCGTGCTTCGCGCGCCACGGCAAGAGGACGCTGCTGATGGACTGCGACCTGCGCCGCCCGATGCTCCACAGGCACTTCAACCAGCAGAACACCGCCGGGACCATATACTGGTTCGAGAAGGGCGCCCACCTAGACGGGGAGATCCTCTCCCACCCGCACCTCGGAATCGTCAAGGTCGGCGAGAACCTCTGGCTCCTCACCTCGGGCGGGCGGTCCAAGAGCCCGACCGAGATCCTCGAGAACCCGGTCTTCCCGCGGCTGCTCGAGCGCCTGAAGCGGGAGTTCGACCTCCTCGTGATCGACTCCCCGCCGATGGGCGCGGTCACCGACTCGATGCTGATCGCCCAGCGAGCCGACGAGGTCATCTACGTCTGCCGCTTCAACCGCGCGTACCGCAAGCACATCAAGCTCTACATCAAGGGGCTGAGGGAGGGGAAGAACGAGATCCTCGGGATCGTGCTGAACGGCCTTTCGCCCCGCAGGATCGAGTACTACTCGAACTACCGCTACTACAGGAGCTACAAGAAGTACTACGGCGCGCAGACCTAGGGCGCATCCGTCCGTGACGAAGCCGCCCTCAGCGTATCTCCCGGAATCGTTCGACCCCAGCCTGGCGATCGCGCTCATCGCCGGCCAGGGGGCGTACCCGCAGCTGGTGGCCCGGTCGGCCCGCGCCGCGGGCGTTCCCTTGAGGCTCATCGCGTTCGAGGAGGAGACAGCCCCCGAGCTGGTCGCCTCGTTCCCGGAGGCCGAGCGGCACACCGTGAGCGTCGGCCAGGTGGGCAAGACCCTGCGCCTTCTCGGGAAGCTCGGGGCGGGATACGCGCTGATGGCGGGCCAGGTGACCCCCAGGCGGCTGTTCAGCGGGCTGAAGCCGGACCTCAAGGCCGCGCAGATCCTGCTCTCCCTGAAGCGCCGCAACGCCGAGACGATCTTCGGGGCGGTGGCGAAGGAGATCGAGGCCCTCGGGATCCGCCTTCTGGACGCGCGCGCGTTCCTGGACGACCAGCTCGCCACGCCGGGCTGCATGACGGGGGGCCGCTTTCCCATCGACGCGGACTGCGTGGACCACGGCGTGCACATCGCGCGCGAATGCGCGAGGCTCGACATCGGCCAGGGCTGCGTCGTCAGGAGGGGCACCGTGCTCGCCGTCGAGGCGTTCGAGGGCACCGACGCGATGCTCAGGCGCGCCGGATCGCTCCGGGCGGACGAGGCCCTCTTCGTCAAGACGGTCAAGGCGCGCCAGGACTTCAGGTTCGACGTGCCGTGCTTCGGGATGACCACGCTCGAGACGATGCGCGAGTCGGGGATCCGCGCGGCGGCGCTGGAGGCGGGGGGGGTCATCCTTCTCGACAGGCCCGCGGTCCTCGAGAAGGCCCGCTCCTGGGGCATCGCGCTCCTGGGCTTCGCCTAGGGGCGGTGCCGGGCGCCCCCGCCCTCCCCCGGGGGCCGACCCCAGCGCTGCTTGCCCTTTTCCCGGCGCCAGTCACATTGGGGCCGCACCCGCCTCGGCGGGCCGCCTCCGCATGCAAAACGACGTCGTAGCCGCCACGATTAAGGGGGTCATGCCCACCCCCAACGGCTGCGCCATCTTCCTGGGCAACGAGGAGAAGACCTTTGTGATCTATGTCGACCACTCCGTCGGCAACGCGATCCAGATGACGCTCGACGGCGTGAAGAAGGACAGGCCCCTCACCCACGACCTTATCGGCAGCATCCTGCTCGGCCTGGGCTCGCGGCTCGAGCGCGTCGTGATCAACGATGCGCGCGACAAGACCTTCTTCGCCCGGATCTTCCTGACGATGGAGAACGAGCTGGGCACGAAGATCGTCGAGATCGACGCCCGCCCGAGCGACTCGATCGTGCTCGCGCTCCAGCAGAAGCGCCCCATCTACGTCGCCCGCGCCGTTTTCGACGCCGTCGAGGACATGACCGAGATCCTCGAGCAGGTGCGCAAGCAGCAGGCCGAGGAGGAGCACGGGGAGGAGCCGGCCTGACGGCGGCCCGACAGCTTCCCGCGCCCGTGGAGCGGGGCCAGCCGCTCACCGCGCTCGCGCCCATGCAGGACGTGACCGATCTCGCGTTCATGCGGGTCATCGCCGGCTACGGGGCGCCCGACTACTTCTTCACGGAGTTCTTCCGCGTCCACGCCCAGTCCCGGCCGGAGGCCCACATCCTGCGGAGCATCGACGAGAACGACACGGGCCGACCCGTGTTCGCCCAGCTGATCGGCGAGGACGTCCCGCACATCCTCCGGACGGTCGAGGCGCTCTCGAGGCACGCGATCGCCGGGATCGACCTCAACCTCGGCTGCCCGGCCCCGAAGGTCTACAGGAAGAACGTGGGCGGCGGGCTCCTGAGGGACCCGGACCGGATCGAGGCCATACTCCGGGCCCTACGGGGCGCCGTCCCGGGCCTGCTCACCGTCAAGATGCGGATCGGCTTCGAGGACGACCTGAACTTCGACAGGATCATCGACATAGTGAAAGCCAACGCGATCGACCTGCTCACCGTGCACGGGCGGACGGTGCGCGAGATGTACCGCAGCGACGTGCGCTACGAGCGGATCGCCCGGGCGGCGGCGCGGGCCAGCTGCCCCGTGCTGGCGAACGGCAACGTGACGTCGGCCTCCAGGGCCGCCGAGATCGTGCGCGGCTGCGGCTCGGCCGGCGTGATGATCGGGCGCCACGCGATCCGCAATCCCTGGATATTCCGCCAGTGCAGGGACAGGTTCGCGGGGCGGCCCGAGCCGCGCGTCCGCCTCTCGGACGTGCGCGAGTACGTCGAGCGGCTGTACCGGGCCACGAGGGACCCGTCCGCCCCCGAGCGGGCCCACGTCAACCGCATGAAGAAGTACCTGAACTTCGTGGGCCAGGGCGTCGACCGCCGCGGGGAGTTCCTTCGCGACATGAGGCGGGCGGAGTCCGAGTCCGGGCTCTTCGAGGCGTGCGACCGGCACCTGCTCGCCCGGCCCGACTGCGAGTTCGCCCAGGAGCCGTTCCCGGGCGTCATAGCCCGGCCCAACTGCGAGGCGCCGGCGGGGGACGGCGACGGCTGCCCGCTGGAGACCGCGACGGCCTAGCCGCCGCGGCGCCCCCGGGGCGCTACTCGAGGCCGAGGGCGCGGCGCCCCTCCTCGGAGATCATCCGGGGGTTCCAGATCGGGTCCCAGACGATGTGGACCCTCGCGCTCTCGACATTCGGCAGCGCGGCGATCTTCTTGCGGGCGTCCTCCGCGATCACCGGGCCCATCCCGCAGCCGGGCGCCGTGAGCGTCATCTTGACGTCGACCGCGTTCGCCCCGGACGGCGTCTTCTCGATCGAAAGGTCGTAGACGAGCCCGAGGTCCACGATGTTGACCGGTATCTCGGGGTCGAAGCAGGTCCTCATCGCGTCCCAGACCGCCTTCTCGTTGAAGTCGCCGGCAGGGGCCGCGCCCTCGTCCGGCCGCGCGTAGCCCTCGATCGACGAGGCGTGCTCGCTGGCGATCCGGAACAGCCCGGCGTCGGTCCGCACCGTCACGTTCCCGCCAAGCGTCTGGACGATGGCGACCTCCTGGCCGGCGGCCAGCGTGGCCGGCTGGCCGGCCGGGATGGCCGTGGCGGGGCAGTCCCGTGCGATCCTGTGGGTCATGGCGCCGGCCGGTCAGCGGACCGCGATGTCCATCGGCATCCTCGCGTAGACCCCCTGCGGGTCGTTGAGCGCGCGCAGCCGGGCGAACACAGACTGCAGCTCGTCGACGATCTGGCCGACTATCCCCGAGGACTTCAGGTGCAGGGAGGCGGGCGCATACCGCCCGAACATCTCGGCCAGCGCCTCCGAGAGGTTCTTGGACCTCGGGAACTCGCTCACCCTGAACGTCGGGGGCAGGTGCGCCTGGGCGCCCGCGTACCTGATCGCGTCGTTGAGGCCGCCCAGCTCGTCCACGAGCCCGAGCTTCTTCGCCTCGGCGCCGGACCAGACGCGGCCCTGGGCGATCTCCTCGACGAAGTTCGCCTTGAGCTTGCGGCCCTCGGCCACCTTCGCGATGAACTGGCTGTAGATCCAGTCGACCTGCCTCTGCATCACGGACAGCTCGTCGTCGGTGAGCGGCCGCGCGATCGTTATCGAGTCCGCGTACTTGCCGGTCTTCACGCTGTCGAAGGTGAAGCCGTGGTCGTTGGCGAGCTTCTGGAGGTTGAACTGGATTCCGAACACGCCGATCGAGCCGGTAATCGTGGTCGGCTCCGCAAAGATCCGGTCGCCGTAGGCGGAGATCCAGTAGCCGCCCGAGGCGGCGTAGGAGCCCATCGAGACGATGACGGGCTTGGACCTGCGCGCGAGACGCAGCTCCCGCTGGATCGTCTCCGAGGCCGTCACGCTTCCGCCGGGGCTGTTGACCCGCAGCACGATCGCCTTGACCGAGGAGTCCTCGCGCAGGTTCCTTATCTCGCGCGCGAACCGCGCGCCCCCTACCTCCGTCGAGTCGCCCTCGCCGTCGACGATGTCGCCCTCGGCGTACACGATGGCAACCCGGCCGGCGCCCGTCGGCATGGGCGGATGGACGGCGGTCCTCGCATAGACGCCGAGCGGGATCTGCTTGAACGACTCCGTCGCGGACGTGACGCCGGTCTCCTTCTTCAGGCGCTCCACGACCTCGTCGCGGTAGGCCACCTTGTCGACGAGGTGCGCCCTCGAGGCGGCCGGGGGCTTGATGAGGCCCTCGGCGTCGACGGTCGCCTGGATGGACTCCGGGGTGATGCCGCGGGCCCGCCCGATGTCGGCCGTCAGGGTGCCCCAGAGGTCGTCGAGCAGCTTCTGGAGCTGCTCGCGGTTCTCCGGGCTCATGTCCGTCCTCGTGAACGGCTCGACGTACGACTTGTACTTGCCGACGCGCGTCACCTGGACGCCGACGCCGTACTTCTCGAAGGCGCCCGCGTAGAAGATGGGCTGGCTGGCAAGCCCCGGCATGAGGATCATCCCGTAGGGGTCGATCACGATCTCGTTCGCCGCCGACGCGAGGTAGTAGTCCCTGGTCGTCGCGTAGTCGATGTAGGCGAGGACGGGCTTGCCGGAGGCCCGGAAATCGGAGAGCGCCGCGCGGATCTCCCTGAGCGCGGCGAAGCCGGAGCCCGTCAGCCTGGGGGTCAGGTTCCCAAGAAGGAGCACGCCCCGGATCTTGCCGTCGTGGGCGGCGTACCTGAGGGCCCGCGTGATGGAGCGAAGCTGCACGACGTCGGTCCCGCCCCCGTTGAAGCCGTCCAGGTCGATGGGCGGCGGAGCGTCCGTGATGTTCGAGGACAGGTCGAAGACCAGGTACGAGCCCGAGGTCAGCTCGGGGACCTTCTTCTGCTGGCCCATCGCGACGATCGCCCCGATGAAGCCTATGAAGAGCACGAAGGCGACCGTGGCGAAGATGACCATGGCGACGAGGCTTCCGAGCATCGAGGTGATGAAATTCTTCATGGCAGGCGGTAACCTAGCCTGTTTCCGCGCGGCGACCAGTAGAAACGCTCGGCGCGAGGAAGTTACGCAGGAACGAGTTGCATCCCTTTGCGACCGGAGGCAGTGTTCGGCGGATGAACGGCCAAAAGGAACTGCTGACGACGCCCCAGAAGGCTCTCACCACGAATCTCGACCCGCTGAAGTACGGCACCTTCGCCGAGATCGGCGCCGGCCAGGAGGTCGCGCGCCAGTTCTTCCAGGCCGGTGGGGCGTCGGGGACGATAGCCAAGTCGATCTCGGCGTACGACATGGTCTTCAGCGACGCCATCTACGGGAAGGCGCCCCGGTACGTCTCGCGCGAGCGCCTGAACCTGATGCTCGACCACGAGTTCAGGCTCCTCGTCGAGCGCCTCTCGGCGACGAGGGGCGACCGGACGACCTTCTTCGTCTTCGCCGACACCGTCGCGACGACCAACTACCTCGGCACCAACGAGCCGCACGGATGGCTGGGCTTCCGGTTCCAGACCGAGCCGATGGGCGAGCCGAGCGAGATCGTCCTGCACGCGCGCATGTGGGACAAGGCGGCCGTGCTCCAGCAGGAGGCCCTGGGGATCGTGGGCGTGAACTTCATCTACGCCGCCCTCTACTACAGGGACAACCTGCCGAAGCTCATAGAGTCGCTCGGCGACAACCTCGGCAGCGACCGGATAGAGATCGACATGCTCCGCTTCGCGGGCCCGGCGTTCAAGGACGTCGACAACCGCCTGATGTCGCTCCTCCTCGTCAAGTGCGGGCTGACGAACGCCGTCATGTTCGGGAAGGGCGGCGAGGTCCTCCAGCCGTCCGAGGTGCTGCACAAGAAGGCGATCCTCGTGGAGAGGGGCAGCTTCCGGCCCGTGACGCTCGTCAACGTCGACATGCTCAACTGCGCGACGGCGCAGTTCGTGCAGGAGCCCCTCGT
>CAZCAJ010000111.1:0-7749 GCA_964496645.1 uncultured Opitutaceae bacterium | reverse complement strand
AAGAGCGCGTTGACGAAATGCAGGCGACGCAGCTCGTCGCGGTCCATCGTCATTTGCGGTTCTTGTCGAGCGCGCTGATCTCGGTCATGAACTCGGAGACGTCGCGGAATTCCTTGTACACGCTGGCGTAGCGGACGTAGGCGACCTGGTCGATGTTGCGCAGCCGCTCCATGACGCGCTCGCCGATCGCCTGCGACGGGACCTCGTTCTCGAAGCGCGCCTCGATCGTGTCGATGACGTCCTCGACCAGCATCGTTATCTGCTCGATGTCGACCGGGCGCTTGTGGCAGGCGGCGCGCACGGCGTGCACGAGCTTGCCCCGGTCGAACTCCTCCCGGCGGCCGTCGCGCTTGATGACGACCATCTCGTCGAGGACCAGGATCTCCGTCGTCGTGAAGCGGTGGCCGCACTCGAGGCACTCGCGGCGGCGGCGGATGCTGTTGCCCTCCTTGCTGATCCGCGAGTCGATCACCTTGTCCTCCACCGAGGTGCACTTGGGGCAGCGCATGGTCAGTTGAGCCCGAGGAAGTTCTCCAGGATCCTCATCCCCTCCCGGGTCGCGATGGATTCGGGGTGGAACTGGACGCCCCAGATGGGAAGGGTCCGGTGGCGCAGCCCCATAACCTCGCCCTCGGCGGTCTCGGCCGTGATCTCCAGCTCCTTGGGGAAGCTCGAGCGCTCGACGAGGAGCGAGTGGTAGCGGGTGCCCGAGAATCCCTGGGGAAGGCCGCGGAACAGGTCCGTGTCCCGGTGCAGGATCGGCGAGGTCTTGCCGTGCATCAGCCGGCCGGCGCGCACGACCTTGCCCCCGAAATGCTGGCCGATCGCCTGGTGGCCGAGGCAGACGCCGAAAATGGGCCTGCGGCCGGCAAAGGCGCCGATGATGTCGAGCGTGACGCCGGCGTCGCTCGGGGTGCACGGGCCCGGCGAGAGCAGGACGCGGTCGGGGTTGAGCGCAAGCGCCTTCTCGGCGGTGATCTCGTTGTTGCGGAAAATCCGCTGCTCCACGCCCAGCTGGCCAAAGTACTGGACGAGGTTGTATGTGAACGAGTCGAAGTTATCTATGACGAGAAGCAATGAGTTCCAATTCACCCACGATTGACAAGGGGGTCAAGGGCGCGGGTAGGGTCGTATAGCCGGATATGGCAAGTCATTTTCAATTGCTCGGGGCGGATGCGAACTCGGGGGCGCGCCGCGGCCGGCTTTCGACGTTGCACGGCGCCGTGGAGACGCCGGCCTTCCTCCCGGTCGGAACCCAGGGAACCGTCAAGGCGCTGACCCCCGTTCACCTGCGGGAGATCGGGGCCCAGATGATCCTCGGGAACACGTATCACCTGAGCCTCAGGCCCGGGAGCAGCGTCATCCGGGGGCTCGGGGGCCTCCACGCCTTCATGGGCTGGAACGGCCCCATCCTTACGGACAGCGGCGGGTTCCAGGTCTTCAGCCTCGCGAAGCTGCGCGACATCAGCGACGACGGAGTCGCCTTCCAGTCGCACCTGGACGGGGCGAGGCTGTTTCTGGGGCCGAGGGAAGTCATGGGCGTCCAGTCCGACCTCGGCTCGGACATCGCCATGGTGCTCGACGAGTGCCCGCCGTGGCCGGTCGAAAGGGATGCCTGCGCGCTGGCATGCGCCCGGAGCCTCGGATGGGCGCGGCGCTGCAAGGAGATCGCCGCCGAGAACGGGTTCCTGGCCTCGGGCCGGCACGTGTTCGGCATAGCCCAGGGATCGACCTACGATGACCTGAGGCGGGAGGCCGCGCAGGCGCTCGCTGCGCTGGACTTCTCCGGCTATGCCATCGGCGGGGTCAGCGTGGGCGAGGAGGAGCCTGAGATGCTCAAGCAGGTGGCCGCCACCGCGCCGCACCTGCCGGCCGACAGGCCGCGCTACGTGATGGGCGTGGGCACCCCGCCGCAGATCCTGAGGATGGTCGCCCTCGGCGTGGACATGTTCGACTGCGTCCTGCCGAGCCGCGTCGCGCGCAACGGCCTCGCGTTCACGCCGGGCGGGCCGATCAACCTGCGAAACGAGAGGTTCCGGTGCGACGCCGCGCCCATCGTCGAGGGGCTGGACAACTACACCTGCCGCAGTTTCTCGAGGGCATACCTGCGCCACCTGATCACGGCAGGCGAGATGCTCGGTGGAACGCTGGTCACGATCCACAACCTCCACTTCTTCCTCGACCTCATGGCGCAGGCCCGCGCGCACATCGAGGCCGGCGACTTCTCTGCGTGGCAAAGGTCTTGGATTGGCCGCTACGAGAATCCAAGATGACCCCCGCAACCATGAACAACCCCGCAATCAAGGCCCTTCGGCTGACGCTCGCCCCGCTCGCCGGGGCCGCGTGCCTCTCCCTATCGGCGCAGACCCCGTCGGCCTCGCTGACGCTTCACGCCGACCAGCCCGGCCCCGTGATCAACAAGAACATCTACGGACAGTTCTCGGAGCACCTCGGCCACTGCATCTACGGGGGCATCTGGGTGGGCGAGGGCTCGCCGATTCCCAACGTGCGGGGAATCCGCAGCGACGTCGTGGAAGCGCTGCGCCGGATCCAGGTCCCCGTCCTCAGGTGGCCGGGCGGCTGCTTCGCCGACGAATACCACTGGAAGGACGGCATCGGTCCGCGCAAGGACCGGCCGAAGATGATCAACACGAACTGGGGCGGGGTGGTGGAGGACAACAGCTTCGGCACCCACGAGTTCATGGACCTTTGCGAGCAGGTAGGCTGCGAGCCCTACATCACCGGCAACCTGGGGAGCGGGACCGTTCGCGAGATGATGGAATGGGTCGAGTACATGACGTCGGACGCGGACTCCCCGCTGGCCAACGAGAGGCGGCGCAACGGCCGGGCCGAACCCTGGCGCGTGAAGTACTTCGCGATTGGCAACGAGTGCTGGGGTTGCGGCGGCGACATGACGCCCACGTTCTACGCCGAGAATTTCCGCCGCTACAGCGTCTACCTCAAGAACTACCCGGGCAACCGGCTCTACCGGATCGCCTGCGGGCCGGACGCCGCGAGCTACGGGTGGACCGACACGGTGATGGAGGCCGCGGGCGCGAGGATGGACGGGCTCTCGCTGCACTACTACACGCTGAGGAACGGCTGGAGCGACAAGGGCTCGGCCACCGATTTCGACGAGGCGGACTGGATGGCGACCCTGGTCCAGACGCTCAAGATGGACGGGATCATCGCGGGGCACACCGCGATCATGGACCGGTACGACCCCAAGAAGAGGGTCGGGCTCATGGTGGACGAGTGGGGAACCTGGTACGACCCGGCCCCGGGGACGAACCCCGGGTTCCTCGAGCAGCAGAACACCCTGCGCGACGCGATCGTCGCGGCCCTGAACCTCCACATCTTCCAGCGCCACGCCGACCGCGTGGCGATGGCGAACATCGCCCAGATGGTGAACGTGCTCCAGGCGATGATCCTGACCGACGGCCCCCGGATGGTGCTCACGCCGACCTACCACGTGTTCGAGATGTTCAAGGTGCACCAGGGGGCGACGTTCCTGCCGGTCGACCTCACCACCCCGGATTACTCGATGGGCGCCGCGCGGATCCCGTCCGTGAGCGCCTCGGCCTCCCGCGGCGCGGGGGGGCTGATCCACCTGTCGCTCGTGAACACCGACCCCAACCGGTCCGTCCGCGTGGCGTGCGCGATAGCCGGCGCGCAGCCGAGGTCCGCGGTCGGGCGAGTGCTCACCGCCACGACCATGCAGGCGCACAACACGTTCGAGTCCCCGGACGCCGTGAGGCCGGCGCCATTCTCGGACTTCGTCCTGTCGCCGGGCTTGCTTGGCGTGACGCTTCCCGCGAAGTCGGTCGCGGTACTGGAGCTCGCCCCCTAGGCGCTGGGTCTCACGGGGTTGCCCGCAACCTGGAGCGGGTCGGCTGATGGGGGGCGCCCGGGCCGCAAAGCGCTCGCCAACTGGCCGGTTCTCGGGCTCAATCCGCCCGAGTATGCGCATACTTGTGACAGGCGGGGCCGGCTTCCTCGGCTCCCACTTGTGCGAACGGCTCCTGGCGGACGGCCACGACGTCATCTGCCTGGACAACTTCTTCACCGGCAGGAAGCAGAACATCGCGTCCATGCTCGGGAACCCGAGCTTCGAGCTCGTCCGCCACGACATCATCGATCCATTCAAGGCCGAGGTCGACCAGATCTACAACCTGGCGTGCCCCGCGTCGCCCCCGCACTACCAGTACAATCCCATCAAGACCATCAAGACGTCGGTCATGGGGTCGATCAACTGCCTGGGCCTCGCGAAGCGCCTCAAGGCGCGCGTCTTCCAGGCGTCCACGTCGGAGGTCTACGGCGACCCGCAGGTGCACCCCCAGCCCGAGAGCTACTGGGGGAACGTGAACTCGATCGGCCGGCGCTCCTGCTATGACGAGGGCAAGCGCTGCGCCGAGACACTCTTCTTCGACTACCACAGGGAGAACAAGGTGGACATCCGGGTCGTGCGCATTTTCAACACGTACGGGCCGCGCATGCACGAGGCGGACGGGCGCGTTGTCTCGAATTTCGTCGTCCAGGCGATAAGGGGCGAGGACGTCACAGTCTACGGCGACGGCACGCAGACGCGATCGTTCTGCTATGTCGACGACCTGATCGAGGGCATCGTCCGGGTCATGGCGCAGACCGAGACGGCGGGCCCGATAAACCTGGGCAATCCGGGCGAGTTCACGATGAACGAGCTCGCCGAGTTGACCCTGAGGCTCGTCGGCGGCCGCTCAAAAATCATCCACAAGCGGCTGCCGGCGGATGACCCGCGCCAGCGCCAGCCCGACATCTCGCTCGCCAAGCGCCTGCTGAAATGGGAACCCAAGGTGCCCCTCGAGGAGGGCCTCAGGCGCACGATAGCCGATTTCAGGAAGCGCCTCTGACAGGCGGCTCCAAGAGCCCGGGGCATTTGTCGTTTGCCTAAGCAGTCCGACGGTCTATTGTTTGGCCTTTAATGCTCTCGCTCCTGCTCAAACCCTTCGCCGGGAGGCACTACCGGAAGTTCCTGGAGAAATGCCGCCCTATCGTCGCACGGATCAACGAGTTGGATGATTCCTATTCGCCGCTGAGCGACGAACAGCTGCGGGCGAAGACGGAGGAGTTCAAGGCGCGGATCAAGGCCGGGGAGACGCTAGACCAGATACTGCCCGAGGCGTTCGCGACCGTGAAGAACGCGGCCCGGAGGCTCCTCGGCCGGTCGGCCGCCGTCTGCGAGCACGAAATGGTCTGGGACATGGTGCACTTCGACGTCCAGCTGATCGGCGGAATCGCGCTCCACGAGGGCAGGATCTCCGAGATGGCCACGGGCGAGGGCAAGACGCTCGTCGCGACGCTGCCCCTCTACCTCAACTCCCTCGGCGGGCGCAACACGCAGCTCGTCACAGTCAACGACTACCTGGCCCGCCGCGACTCCGAGTGGATGGGCATGCTCTACGGGTTCCTGGGTGTCTCGGTGGGCTGCATCCAGCAGAGCATGGCCCCCGACCTGCGCCGGGAGATGTACGGGCGCAGCATCACGTACGGGACGGCGAGCGAGTTCGGGTTCGACTACCTGCGCGACAACGGCATGGCCACGCGCAGGGAGGACCAGGTGCAGCGTGACCACTGGTACTGCATCGTCGACGAGGTCGACTCCATCCTCGTGGACGAAGCGCGCACGCCGCTCATCATCTCCGGGCCAGCGCCGATAGAGCGCGAGCAGCCGTTCACCCGGCTGCGGCCGGGCGTCGACAAGCTCGTGAGCGACCAGACCCGCTTCTGCAACCGGCTCGTCGGGGAGGCCAAGGAGCTGCTTGAGCGGACTTCCGAGCAGTGGGATGCCGAGAGCGCCAAGGTCAAGGAGGAGAACGAGAAGAGGCGCGCGAGCGGGGTGGAGGAGGGCGCCCGCGCGAAGCTGGAGGGGGCCAAGAGGCGCGTCGCGGAGCCGTCCCTGCTTCCCATGCCGAGTCCGGAGGAGGGCCGCAGGACAGCAATTAGGAAGCTCCTCCAGGTGAAGATGGGCAGCCCGAAGAACAAGCTGCTCCTGCGGCTCATGGAAAATCCCGAGTGGCGCAAGCAGCTTGACAAGGTCGAGACGGAGATGAACTCCGACCTGAACAAGGACGAGCTGTACCACCTGAAGGAGGCCCTGTACTTCGTCATCGACGAGCGCCAGCACCAGGCCGACCTGACCGAGATCGGGCGCACCGCGCTGCGCCCCGAGAATCCGGATGCGTTCATGCTCCCGGATCTGGCGACCGAGTTCTCGGACCTGGACAAGGACTCGTCCCTTTCACCGGAGGCGAGGGAGGAACGCAAGCTGAGCTCCCAGCAGGCCTACGCCACGGTCTCGGAGGAGATCCATTCCATCTCGCAGCTCCTGCGGGCCTACTCGCTCTACGAGCGCGACGTCGCGTACGTCGTTCAGGACGGCAAGGTGATGATCGTCGACGAGAACACGGGCCGCGTGATGCCCGGCCGGCGCTGGTCCGACGGCCTCCACCAGGCGGTCGAGGCCAAGGAGGGTGTCACGATCGAGCGCGAGACGCGCACCTACGCCACGATCACGATCCAGAACTACTTCCGGATGTACGAGAAGCTGGCCGGGATGACGGGCACGGCCGAGACCGAGGCGACCGAGTTCAGCGACATCTACCGCCTCTCGGTACAGGTCATCCCGACCAACAAGCCGTGCATCCGGGTCGACAGGAACGACTCGATCTTCAAGGCGCGCCGCGACAAGTACAACGCCGTCATGCGCGAGATCGAGACCGCGCACAAGAAGGGCCAGCCCGTGCTTGTGGGCACGACGAGCGTCGAGGCCTCGGAGGTCCTCTCGCGGATGCTCAGGCGCGTGGGGATCGTCCACACCGTGCTCAACGCCAAGTTCCACCAGCAGGAGGCCGAGATCGTGAGCCGGGCCGGACTGCGCGGCGCCGTGACCATCGCGACCAACATGGCCGGCCGGGGCACCGACATCAAGCTGGGCGAGGGCGTGCGCGAGCTCGGCGGCCTCTACGTGATCGGCACCGAGCGGCACGAGTCCCGGCGGATCGACCGCCAGCTTAGGGGGCGCTGCTCGCGCCAGGGCGACCCCGGCCTCACCAAGTTCTTCCTCTCCCTAGAGGACGACCTCATGAGGCTCTTCCTCCAGGGCAACCTTGCGTCGCGCCTGATGGAGGGCTCGATGAAGGACGGGGAGGAGCTCGAGCACCCCTGGCTCAACCGCTCGATCGAGTCGGCCCAGAAGAAGGTGGAGCAGCAGAACTACTCCATACGCAAGCGGCTCCTGCAGTACGACGACGTGCTGAACCTGCAGCGCGAGGTGGTCTACGGCATAAGGAACGCGGCCATCCACGCGCCGCGCTCGAAGGACATCATCTTCGAGCAGGTCGAGGAGGAGGTCGCGGTGCGCCTCGCCGTCGCCGGGTTTGGCGAGCAGGGCGGGCCCAATTCCGCCGCGGTCGAGAGCTTCGTGGGGTGGGCCAACACGCATTTCCCGATCGGGCTCAAGGTGGAGGAACTCGCGGACGGCGATCGCGACGCGCTCAAGGCCGCGATACTCGAGAGGATCAAGAAGGCCTACGCCGTCAAGGAGTCGGTCGAGATCCCCGAGGCGCTCGGCACGCTGGAGCGCTACGTGGTGATCAACGCGATCGACCACCACTGGCAGGAGCACCTGACCGAGATGGAGGAGCTGCGCCGCTCGATCGGCCTGCGCAGCTACGGGCAGAAGGACCCCCTGGTCGAGTACAAGAGCGAGGC
>CAZCAJ010000110.1:0-8069 GCA_964496645.1 uncultured Opitutaceae bacterium | reverse complement strand
ATCACCATCGTTGCCGCGGTCCCCACGGCAACCCACCTAAGAATCTCCGCGGGTCGCGCGGGTCCGCCCGCCCAGGCGCCGAAGTACACGGACCGCTGGAGCCAGGCCAGCCCCGCGCAGGCTGCACCAAACCAAAGCGCCTGCCCCGCCGTGACCTGCAGGAGGCGGGCGGCGCCCGCAAGCGCGACCAACCCGGCCAGCGACGCTCCGAACCCCAAGGCCTTCGCAATCAGGACCAGGTGGCCGTTCGGCCGGAACCGGTTCATGCGAAAGGCCAGCGAGAGCAAGGGGGCCGCGGCCACCGGCCCCAGGATTCGGGGCCACAAGGCGGCCTCGATGCCCATGAAACGCGTCAAGGCGTGCCAAAGCCATGCCGCGATCGCCGCATCGCCAAGCACGAAAGAGGCCGTGATGCCATGAAGCGAGGGATCCCTGGATTTCGATGGGCTCAATCTCGGATGCGGTTGGCGTGGGTTGGCAGGTAAGCGAATCTAACTGGGACCCCGGACTTCAATCTCCCGGAGCTTCCGGGCGTTCCGCGCGCAGGATCGTGTCCGAAAACTGGGTCCGCAGCTCGAGCCGCCGATCCGATTGATAGCAATCGCGACAAGGGCCGGTGGCGTGGCCTTCCGCGGGGCCCGGCCCCTAGACGACGGTGCCCGCGGGAATCAGCGCCCCCTTGGGGACGACCAGGATCCCGTCGCGGATCACGACGGCGCCCCCGACATAGGTCCCGTCCGGCTTTCCCTCGGGCGAGAGCGTCGAGCCGTCCCCTATCCGTGTGTTCTTGTCGATGATCGCTCGGCGGATCCGGCAGTTCTTTCCCACGCCGAGGTGCGGCTTTCCCCGGGCGAGGTGCGCCGCGATCTGCTCGGGGGTCTCGTAGTAGTCGGCCCCCATCACGATCACGTCCTCCAGGTCCGAGCCCTCGCCGATGTAGGACCGAATCCCTATGAGGCTGTGCTTGAGCTTCGAGTCGGTCACGATGCACCCGTCGGCTATCACGACGTTGTCTATCGCGCACTTGTTGAGCTTGGAGGCGGGCAGGTACTCATAGTGCGTGTACACCGGCGTGGTGGCGTCGAAGAAATTGAACGGCGGCAGCGGCTGGGCCAGCGCCAGGTTGGCCTCGAAGAAGGCCTTCACCGTCCCGATGTCCTCCCAGTAGCCCTCGAAGATGTGCGCGTACAGCTTCTTGTGGCCGAGAAGGGCCGGGATCACCTCCCTGCCGAAGTCGACCATCGAGTTCTCGAGGGCCTCGGAGAGGACCGCCCTGTTGAAGACGTAGATGCCCATGTTGGTGAGGCAGCGCTTCTCGTCCGAGGGCTCCTTGAGCTTGCGCTCGACCGCGGGGCTGACGGCCAGGCTCGCGACGACGGCCGGATCCTTCGGCTTCTCCACGAACTGCTGGATCGACAGGTCGTCGGCCACCCGCATGAGCCCCAGGCCCTCCAGCCTCGACAGCGGGAAGGGCTTCGCCGAGATCGTGACGTCCGCCCCGGTCGCCAGGTGCTGCTCGATGATCTCCCTGAAGTCCATCCGGTACAGCTGGTCGCCGGAGAGGATCATGACGAGGTCGTGCGGGTACTTGCGGAAATGGATGAGGTTGCGGCGCACGGCGTCGGCCGTCCCCTGGTACCAGTCCACGCTCTTCTCGGTCTGCTCCGCCGAGAGGATGTCGACAAAGCCGCCCCCGAACGGGTCGAACTGGTAGGCGCCCTGGATGTGGCGGTGAAGCGACGCCGTGTTGAACTGCGTCAGCAGGAATATCCGGTTCATCTCCGAGTTGATGCAGTTGCTTATCGGAATGTCCACGAGCCGGTACTTCCCGGCGAGGGGCACCGCGGGCTTGCACCGCTCGTTCGTCAGCGGCGCCAGGCGCGTCCCTCGGCCGCCCCCCATGATCACGGCGAGGACGCGTTTTTGGGTGGTCATAGGAATCCCCTTTTCTATCGTGGACGCCTACATCGCGAGACAAAATCGCTGCCGCCAACCACACCCTAACCAACAACACCCATGTGCGGCATCGTCGGCTACGTCGGGAAACGCAAGGCGGCGACCATCATCCTCGAGGCCCTGAAGCGCCTGGAGTACCGAGGTTATGACTCGGCCGGTATGGCGATCGCCCAGGGCGGGGGGCTGACGGTCGTCAAGAAGGCGGGCCGGGTCGAGCGGCTGGCGAAGGAGACCTCGAAGATGCGCCTGGGCGGGACCGTGGGGATCGGGCACACCCGGTGGGCCACCCACGGCGCCGTCACCGATGCCAACGCGCACCCGCACGTCAGCTGCGACGGCAAGTTCGCGCTGATCCACAACGGCGTCATCGAGAACTTCAGCCAGATCAAGACCCTGCTCCTCTCGAAGGGCTACACCTTCAAGTCCGAGACCGACACCGAGGTCCTGTGCAACCTGATCGCCTGCCACTACGCGGAGGAGCCGGTCGCGCCCAACGGCGACAGCCCCTTCCTGGAGAGCGTGCGCAAGGCGCTGCGCAACGTCGAGGGGACGTACGGGATCGCCGTCCTGTGCGTCGATTTCCCGGGGGAGGTCGTGGCGGCGCGCAAGGCCTCCCCGCTGATCGTCGGCGTCGGGGACAACGAGTACATCATCGCGAGCGACGCGTCGGCCCTGGTCAGCCGGACGCAGAACGTCGTCTACCTCAAGGACGGCGAGCTCGTCCACGTCACGGGCAAGGACTTCGCGATCACGACGCTCGAGCAGGAGGACGTGCCGGCCGTGGTCGACCGGATCGACTGGTCGATCGAGGAGTCCTCCAAGAACGGCTACGCCCACTTCATGGAGAAGGAGATCTTCGAGCAGCCCCTTTCCCTCGAGAACGCCATGCGCGGGCGCATCTCCGAGGACGGGAGCACGGCGGTCTTCGGCGGCCTCAACCTCACCCCGGCGGAGTTCCGTCAGGTCGACAGGTTCATGTTCTGCGCCTGCGGCACGGCCTGGCACGCCTGCCTGGTCGCCGAGCATTTGATCGAGCGCTACGCCCGGGTGCCCGTCGAGGTGGACTACGCCTCCGAGTTCCGCTACCGCAACGCCCCGCTCGACCCCAACACGCTCTTCTTCGTGGTCAGCCAGTCCGGCGAGACGATCGACACGCTCGCCGCCCTGCGCGAGGCCAAGCGCAAGGGCTACCGGGTCCTCGCCATCAACAACGTCGTGGGCTCGAGCATCGCCCGGGAGGCCGACGGGGGGATCTACCAGCACGCGGGCCCGGAGATCGGCGTGGCCTCGACAAAGGCGTTCACGTCGCAGCTTCTCCTCGGCGCCATGGTCGCCCTCTACGTCTCGCGGATGCGCGACATGAGCTTCAACGACGGGGTGGACTTCGTGAAGGCCCTGCGCGCCGCGCCCGAGCTCGTCCGCCGCGCCCTTGCCCGGGCGCCCCACATCCGGGCGGTGGCCAAGCGCTACGCCCGCTGCACCGACTTCCTCTTCCTCGGGCGCCTTTCGCTCTTCCCGATCGCCCTCGAGGGCGCGCTCAAGCTCAAGGAGATCTCCTACATCCACTCCGAGGGCTACCCGGCCGCGGAGATGAAGCACGGGCCGATCGCGCTCATCAGCGAAAGGTGCCCGAGCGTCTTCCTCGCGCCGAGGGGCGAGATCTTCAACAAGGTCGTCTCGAGCATGCAGGAGATAAAGGCGCGCGGCGGGCCGGTGATCGCGATCGCCACCGAGGGATGCGAGCTGCCCCCCGGCCTGGCCGACGAGGTGATCCCGATCCCGGACTGCCACGAGGCCGTGCTCCCCATAGTCGCCGCGATCCCGGTGCAGCTGCTCAGCTACTACATCGCCGTCGAGCGCGGCTGCGACGTCGACAAGCCCCGGAACCTGGCCAAGTCCGTGACCGTCGAGTGACCATGGAGATCCACCCCACAAAGGAGGAGTTCCGGGCGCTCGCCGGCAAGGGCAACGTGATACCGGTGTACGCGGACCTGATGGCGGACTTCGAGACGCCGGTCTCCGCGTACGCGAAGCTCCGCGCCCACGGCCCGGCGTACCTGCTCGAGTCGGTCGAGGGCGGCGAGAACCTCTCCCGCTACAGCTTCATCGGCTGCCGCCCGCGCAAGGTGATCGCCTGCGGGCACAGGGTCGCCGAGATCCGCGAGCAGGGCCGGCCCGCGCGCGAGGTGCCGGCCCCCAGGGACCCGCTCTCGCTGGTCGAGGACGAGATCGGGCGGTTCCGCCCGGTCAGGCTGCCCGGGCTGCCCCGCTTCACCGGGGGGGCCGTCGGCTACATCAGCTACGAGTACGTCTCGCGGATAGAGCCCACGGTGCCCACGGCGCCGCGCGACGAGCTCAACATACCGCTCATCTACTTCATGCTGTCGGACACCCTCCTCATCTTCGACCGCGCGAAGCAGACCCTGCGCCTGTGCGTCAACGCCCACATAGCGGACGCCAGCGCGGCCGGGGCCGAGAGGGCCCGCTCGGCCGCGGAGGCGGAGCTGCGCGAGCTCTTCGCGATCCTGAGCCGGCCGAGCGCGCTCGCCCCGGCCCCGCTCGCCGCGGCGCCGGTGCTCGAGGCGCCCGTGGGCAACTTCACCCGCGCGGAGTACGAGAGGCTCGTGGAGAGCGCCAAGGAGTACATCAGGGCGGGCGACATCATCCAGGTGGTCCCCTCCCAGAGGTTCAAGCGCCCGTTCGGGAAGAGCCCCCTGGACCTCTACCGGGCCCTGAGGACCGTGAACCCGTCCCCCTACACGTTCATCCTGGACGCGGGCGACTTCGCGCTCGTGGGCGCCTCGCCCGAGGTCCACGTGCGCCTGACGGACGGCCTGGTCGAGATCCGCCCCCTGGCGGGCACCAGGCGGCGCGGCCTGACCCACGACGAGGACGTGGCGCTGGAGAAGGAGCTCCTGGCCGACGAGAAGGAGCGCGCCGAGCACCTGATGCTGGTCGACCTCGCGCGCAACGACATAGGGCGCGTCTGCAAGTTCGGGTCCATCCACGTGCCGGACCTGATGTTCGTGGAGCGCTACTCGCACGTCATGCACATCGTCTCGCAGGTGGAGGGGCAGATTGCCGACGGCAAGAGCGCGTTCGACCTGATGCGCGCCACGTTCCCGGCGGGCACCGTGAGCGGGGCCCCGAAGGTGCGCGCGATGCAGATCATCGCCGAGATGGAGTCGGTCCAGAGGGGCTTCTACGCGGGGGCGCTCGGGTATTTCGGGTACGACGGCAACCTCGACTCCTGCATCACCCTGCGGACCGCCCTGCTCAAGGACGGCATGATGTACATTCAGGCCGGGGGCGGGGTCGTCGCGGACTCCGACCCTGCCGCGGAGTACCAGGAGACGGTCAACAAGGCCGGGGCGCTCCTGAAGTCGGTCGAGATCGCCCTCAGGTCCTAGCCTGGGCGGAGCGCCAAATGGCGCGCCTTCCCAGGCCGGGTGTGCCAATATTTCCCTAATTCCGGGGAATGTTCACGCAACCTTCACAGGGGGACGCTCGTCCAGCGCTTCGGAACGGATTAGGCTTATCAATGGGAACAATCACGCCTTTTAATCCTCAAATTGAGATATACTCTCAATGCGCACGAAATCAAAAGCCGCACAGCCAACCATAGACCAAGGGGAGAGCAGCCGGCCGGTGGCCGCCCCCGAGGCCCCGGCTGCATTCGACAGCCCGCCGTCTTTCCTTGAGAAGCCCGAGCCCGCCGAGGCGCCCGCCGCCCTGCTCGACCGCACCAACCTGCAGATCTATCTTCAGGAGATCGGCAAGACGCCGCTGCTGACCATCGAGGAGGAGATAGCGCTCGCCAAGCGGATCCGCCGGGGAGACAAGTCCGCGCGCGACCACATGATCAAGGCGAACCTGCGCCTGGTGGTGAAGATCGCGATGGACTACAAGGATTTCGGCCTGCCGCTGCTCGACCTGATCAGCGAGGGCAACATCGGTCTCGTCAAGGCGGTCGAGCGGTTCGACCCGCGCAAGGGCGGCAAGCTGTCGACCTACGCCGCCTGGTGGATCAAGCAGTCGATCAAGCGGGCGCTGGCGAACCAGTCGAAGACGATCCGGCTTCCCGTGCACCTGGTCGACAAGATCTCCCGGATGCGCAAGACGGCGATGCAGCTCTCCGAGCGGTACGGGAGGGAGCCCACCGACGAGGAGCTCGCGATCGAGCTCCAGATACCGACCTCAAAGGTCGCCCACCTCAAGTCGGTGAGCGTGCGGCCCGCCTCGCTCGACGCCCCGGTCGGCGACGAGTCGGACTCGGGCACGTTCGGCGAGATCGTGGGCGACGAGAACGCCGCGAGCCCGTTCGACCACCTTCGCGACAAGAACCTCAATCTCGACCTGCACTCGATGGTCGGGTCGCTCGACAAGCGCGAGGCGGAGATCATCCGCATGCGCTTCGGCCTCGACGGCAACGACGAGCTCACCCTCGAGGAGGTGGGCCGCCGCTTCAACGTGACCCGCGAGCGCATCCGCCAGCTCGAGTACATCGCGCTGGGAAAGATGCGCCGGGCCATGGCGAAGAACGAGGCCGTGCGCAACGCCGACGAGGTCGAGCAGGAGGACCGCCAGCGCGAGCGCATGACGGTCATCCGCGAGTTTATCGAGTCGAAGTCGAGAAAGAGCGGGCGCGGCGCGGGCTGAGGCGGCAGGCGGGCCTACTCGCCCTTCTTGGACGCCTCGTCGAGGATGTCGCCGAGGTTCATCATGTCGTTGGTCGCGCCGCGGTTGAGGGCCTCATAGGAGGCGGTCTCGGCCGCAAGCTGGTCGGCGCTGTAGTTGGCGGCCTTGATCGACAGCCCGAGCCTGCGCTCCTCGCGGTCGATCTTGATCACGCGCGCCGTGACCTTCTGCTCGGGCTTGAGGACATCCTTCACCTTCTCGATCCTCTCCTCGCTTATCTGCGAGATGTGGACCAGCCCGTCGATGCCGTCCTTCAGCTCCACGAAGGCCCCGAACGAGGTCACCTTGGTGACGGTGCCCTCCACGACGTCTCCGATCTTGAAGAAGCTGTCGATGTCCGACCAGGGGTCTGTCGCCAGCTGCTTCATGCCCAAGCTGATCCGCTGCTGCTGGGGATCGATGTCGAGCACGATGGCGTCCACGTCGTCGCCCTTCTTCAGGACCTCGGAGGGATGGTTGACCTTGCGGGTCCAGCTCATGTCCGAGACGTGGACCATGCCGTCGATGCCCTCCTCGAGCTCGATGAAGGCCCCGTAGGTCGTCATGTTGCGCACCCTGCCGCGGACGCGCGCGCCTATCGGGTAGTTGTGGCGGACCATGTCCCAGGGATTGGGCTCAAGCTGGCGCAGCCCAAGCGAGATCTTCTGCTCCTCCTTCTGGATTCCGAGGACGACCGCGTCGAGCTCCTGGCCGACCTTGAGCAGCTCGGAGGGCTTCGCTATGCGCTTGGTCCAGGACATCTCCGTGATGTGCACCAGCCCCTCGACGCCCGGCTCGATCTCGACGAAGGCGCCGTAGGGGACGAGGTTCACAACCTTGCCGTGGACCTTGGCGCCCACGGGGAACTTGCGGTCGATCTCATCCCACGGGTTCTTCGTGGTCTGCTTGAGGCCTAGCGAGACGCGTTCCTTCTCGCGGTTCACCTCGATGATCATCACCTCGATCTCCTCGCCCTGCTTGAGCATCTCGCTCGGGTGCGAGATCCGGCCCCAGCTCATGTCGGTGATGTGCAGCAGTCCGTCCATGCCGTCGAGGTCGATGAAGGCGCCGAAGTCGGTGATGTTCTTGACTATTCCCTTCCGGAACTGCCCAGGCTGGATGGAGTCGAGGAGGGCGCGGCGCTTCTCCGTGCGCTGCTGCTCGATCAGCTCGCGGCGGGAAAGAACGATGTTCTTCCTGTCGAGGTTGATCTTGAGGACCTTGAAGTCGTACGTCTGGCCGACGTACTGGTCCAGGTTCTTGGGAGGCTGCACGTCGATGTGCGAGGCCGGCATGAAGGCGTCGACCCCGATCGATATGATGAGCCCTCCCTTGACCTTGGCCTTGACGCGGCCCGTGGCGACGGAGCCCTCGGGAAATCTGGTGAGGATGTTGTCCCAGTTCTTCTTCTGCTCGGCCTTGTCGTACGACAGGAT
>CAZCAJ010000109.1:0-8073 GCA_964496645.1 uncultured Opitutaceae bacterium | reverse complement strand
GATGTTGTACTCGTTGTAGAGGATCTCCACGTGGAGCGGCATCGTGTTGGTCTCGCCGCGGATGTGCCCGCTGACGACCGACACGGCGCCGAACTCGCCCATCGCCCGGGCGTTGCAGAGGATGACGCCGTAGAACAGGCCCCAGCGGATGTTGGGCAGCGTCACGCGCCAGAAGGTCTGCCAGCCGCTGGCCCCGAGCGTCACGGCCGAGTACTCCTCGTCCGTCCCCTGCGCCTGCATGAGCGGGATAAGCTCGCGGGCGACGAAGGGAAACGTGACGAACGCCGTGGCGAGGACGATGCCCGGCACCGCGAAGATGACCCTGATGTTGTGGGCAATGAGCCAGGGGCCGAGCCAACCCTGGGCGCCGAAGACGAGCACGTAGACGAGGCCCGCGATCACGGGCGACACCGCGAAGGGAAGGTCGATCAGCGTCGTCAGCAGGCTCTTGCCGGGGAACCTGAACTTGCCGATGGCCCAAGCCGCCGCGACGCCGAAGAGGACGTTCGCCGGGACCACGATCGCCACCGTGAGCAGCGTCAGCCGGATCGCCGCGAGGGCGTCCGGCTCGCGGATGGCCGCGAGGAAGTAGGCCCCGCCCTTCTCGAAGGCCTGCGCGAAGACGGCCACGAGCGGCAGCACGAGGAAGAACGCGAGAAACACGAGCGCGACGGCCGTGAGCAGCCGGCGCACCCAAATGGGGTCCCTGGTCGCGCGCGCGGGGGCGGCGCGGTCCGGGCGGGCGTGGAGCATTGTGGCCGGCAGGGTATTCAACGTGGTGAAAGGGGGTCCGGGGGGGGGCCTGTTCCTTCTCGGGCGGCGGATCCTCGGCGGGGCGCGCCCGCCGCCCAACGCGGATTCACGTCATATCGCATTGTATCGGCTGCTCCATTTCTGGAGCAGGTTGATGAGCAGCAGCAGCGTGAAGGACGCCACGAGCATGACGACCGCTATGGCGGTCGCGCCGCGGTAGTCGTACTGCTCCAGCTTCGTGATGATGAGCAGCGGCACGATCTCGGTCCTCATCGGCATGTTGCCCGAAATGAAGACGATCGAGCCGTACTCGCCGAGCGCCCGGGCGAACGCCAGCGCGAAGCCCGTCAGGAGCGAGGGCGCGAGCTCGGGCAGCAGGATCCGCGTGATCGTCTGCAGGCGGCTCGCGCCGAGCGTCGACGCCGCCTCCTCGATCTCGGGCTCGAGCTCCTGGAGGACCGGCTGCACGGTGCGGACCACGAAGGGCAGCCCGATGAACGTGAGCGCCACGAACACGCCCGTCCACGTGAACGCCACCTGGATGCCGAGCGGCGCCAGCCACCGGCCCACCCACCCGTGCGAGGAATAGAGCGAGGTGAGCGCGATCCCGGCCACGGCGGTCGGGAGCGCGAACGGCAGGTCGACAAGCGCGTCCAAGACCCGCCGTCCCGGGAAGCGGTAGCGCACGAGGACCCACGCGACGACGAGCCCGAACACCGCGTTCACGAATCCCGCGGCGAGCGACGCCCCGAAGCTCAGCCTGTACGCCGCGATGACCCTCGGGGAGGCTACGGCCGCGACGAAGTCGTGCCAGCTCATCCCGGCGGCGCGCAGGAACGCGGCCGACAGCGGGACGAGGACGATCAGCCCCAGGTACGCCAGCGTGAAGCCGAGTGAAAGCCCGAAGCCCGGCAGGATGTTGCGGGAGTTGAGCGCGGGCCTCCCCTCCGGTAGGGGTTGGCCCGCCTTAAACGGCGGCGCCGAGGAGGGATACCCCGGCATTGGTTCGTCAAGCGTTCTGGCCATTTGACTGGAAGGCGGGTCCGCGCGCCGGGAGCGGCCCGGGGCGGACCGGGCCCGTCGGCGTTGGATCCATGTTCGCGAGGCGGCAGGTCATTGCTGGTAGATCTGGTCAAAAACGCCGCCGTCCGCGAAATGGGTCCGCTGGGCCTGCGCCCAGCCGCCGAAGACCTCGTCCACCGTGAACAGCTCCAGCTTGGGAAACACGGCCGAGTACCTGGCCGCCACCGCCGGGTCGCGCGGGCGGTAATAGTTGCGCCCCGCGATGTCCTGGCCCTCCTCCGAGTAGAGGTACCGCAGGTAGGCCCGGGCCACCTCGGCGGTGCCGCGGCGCTCGGCGACCTTCTCGACGACGGCCACAGGCGGCTCCGCCAGGATGCTGGCCGAAGGCACGACGGTCTCGAACCGCCCCGGCCCGAATTCCCTCCGCGCAAGGAAGGCCTCGTTCTCCCAGGCGAGGAGGACGTCCCCCTGCTCCTTCTGCGCGAACGTGATCGTCGACCCGCGGGCGCCCGCGTCGAGGACCGGGACGTTCCGGTAGAGCGAGGCGACAAAATCCCTGGCCTTCTCCTTGCTCCCGAACTTGCGCTCCGCGTAGCCCCAGGCCGCCAGGTAGGCCCACCGGGCGCCGCCGGAGGTCTTGGGATTGGGCGCTATCACGGACACGCCCGGCCGGATGAGGTCGTCCCAATCGGCAATGTGCTTCGGGTTGCCCCTGCGCACGAGCAGCACGATCGTGCTCGTGTACGGCGTCGAGTTCTGCGGCAGCTTCGACTGCCAGTCGGCCGGCACCAGGTCACCGTGCGTGTGCAGGTTGTCGATGTCGGCCGCCAGCGCCAGCGTGACGACGTCGGCCGGCAGCCCGTCGATCACCGAGCGGGCCTGGGCGCCGGAGCCGCCGTGGGACTGCTTCACGACCACATCGTCGCCCGTCCTGGCCTTCCAATACCTGGCAAAGGCCGCGTTGAAGTCGACGTAGAGCTCCCGCGTCGGGTCGTAGGACACGTTCAGCAGCTCGATGGTCTTGGCCGGGGAGGTCGCGGCGAGGAGCGCGGCGAACGCGCCCGCCGCGAGCAGCGCGCGGGCCCCAGGGAATGGCGAGGGGGAATTCATCAGTCAGATGGAGTATTCGCCGAGGATGTGGTGCAGCACCCCGTCGGAGGGCGGGGTCCTAGAGGCCCTTTGGGAACGGCCCCTGCGCACGAGCCGCTTGCGCGCGATGCCCGCGGGCAGGCGCCGGGGCGCCCCCGCGCCGGCCGCCTGCGCGGAGAACGGGAGCGAGACGCTGTCCCGGCGCATCTTGCTCAGCGTGATCTCGACCACGTCGGCGAGGGTGTAGCGGTCGAGGATGTCCGCTATGGCGTTGCGCACGTCCACCATGAGCATCCGCAGGCCGCAGTGGGCCTCATCGGGGCACGTGCACGGCTCGTAGGCCGTCTGCGAGACGCACCCGATCGGGGCGAGGGGGCCGTCGATAAGGCGCACCACCTCGCCGATGAAGATCTTGCTGGCCGGCCTGGCGAGCCGGTATCCCCCGAACTTCCCGCGCTGGCTCGCGACGATCCCCGCCTCCTTGAGGGCCTGGAGGATCTGCTCAAGGAACTTGACCGGCAGCTGCTCGTTCTCCGCAAGCTCCGAAACCTGCACCAGCTTGCGCTTCATCTCCGCGGCGATCCCCAGGTTGATGAGCGAGCGGAGCGCGTATTCGCCTTTCTTGGAGAGCTTCATACTTTAATCGCCTGAATCTACATTATTTGGGTATGAATTAAAGCAAGTGCATTTGCCGTTTTCGCGTCATAAAAACCCGGCCCGCCTCGGCGCATCAAACAGCCGTTAACCCGTTAAGGATCAGTGAGCTGGTACACTTCAGCCAGGCAGGTTCCGGTCGCGCCCCCCGCGCCGGACACAATGGCCGTATACAATCCCGGGGGCAAGGTGACTATCATGGCGGCGTCCGCCGAACCAGCCGGCAGCGCGAACGCGCCCGCCGAGGCCATGTCGGCGGCGGTCGCCTGCTTGAACGACGCAGCCACGGAGGAGGTTCCGCCCGTGGGCGGGCTTCCCCATCCGGTGTTTGTCGCGATGAGCGCGCCGCTCGAGTCGTTAAGCGCAATTGACGGCGTGGCGAGGACCCCCGTGAGCCCGAATGATTGGCCCAAAGCCGGGCCGACGCCCCGTATGAGGAGCTGCGCCGATTGGCTCCCCTCGACGACGAAGCCCGGGATCGCTACGCCGGAGCCGGTCCCCACGAAGCACCGGGCCGAGATGTTCACGAGAGCGTCGGGCGACGTCGGGTCGAGCTCGTAAACCTCCGCAAGGCCGACGCCGGACCCGCCGTCCGGCCCGGAGAGCTGGACCGTATAGGCGCCGGGAGGCAGCGAGAGCACCATCGCCGAGTCCGCGGACCCGGCCGCGAGCGCGAACGCCCCGACCGAGCCCATCTCGTCCGCGGTCGCCTGCCGGTACGACGCGGCCACGGCGGACGTTCCCGGCTGCGGGGCGTTGCCCCAACCGGAGTCGCTCGCTATTATGCCGCCGGCGGAGTCGTAGACGCCGACGACGGGCTGGGCGAGCGCGCCGGAGATCCCGAAGCCCGTCAGCGCGGGCCCGACTCCGCGCACGAGGATGTTCTTGAGCGTTCCGGCGGGCCCCCGGATGACAATGCCGGCGATCGTCACGTTCGAGCCCGTGCCGACCTGGGCCCGCGTGGAGATGTCCACCAGCCGATGGGAGGGGTCCGCCGGCGGGTCGGAAAGCGCCAGGACCAGGTTGCCTACGTCGGGGCTGCCGAGCCCGGTGCACAGGTTGTATCCGGGACCGGCGGCGTACGCCCCGTTCGTCCCGCTCGTGATGTCGTTGAATTCGTCGGTCCCCGCGAGCGGATAGAGGTGGGGGTTCAGGAGCCCTATGGGCCCCCTTCCGGCCGCGGCCCTGGCCTGGTTGACGAGGGCGGCCACCGCGGCCCAGACCGGGCAGGCGAGGCTCGTCCCGGAGGCGTAATCCGAGGCTCCGCCGTCCACGATGAGGACGCCCACGCCGTCGAAGGTGTACGGCTCGAAGCCGGGCAGGTTCACGTTCAGCAGGTTGCCCACCGAGATGGCCGCAACGTCCGGCACGCAGCGCATCGACTGGCCCGCGAGGACCGCGCCGCCCGACTGCCACGCGGGCTTCTGGAAATAGCCGCTCACGCCCCCCCCGGAGGCGCTCTTGGTGCGGGCGATGTCGTTCCAGACGCTCTCGCCCGTGTAGGTCCAGTTCGCCTCGAAGCCGACGTCCGTCCCGCCGACCCCGGTGACGCTCGGATCGCTTGCCGGGTACGAGACGGCGAGCGGCTGCGACGGGGCATAGGTCCCGGCGCCCCCGCCCGGCTGCGGGTTCGACCCGCTGTCGCCGCTGCCGCAAAGGACCGAGATCCCCTCTGCGGCGAAGGTGGCAAAGACCTGGGAGTAGGCCTGGAGGGTGTCCACGCCCTCGTCGCCCTCGGTGTCCGCAAAGCTGATCGAGACGACGGACATCGCCGGAAGGGCCGCGGCGTCGTCCTGAATCTGGGCGAAGCAGCTGAAGACGTTCTGCGAGACGTACAGCCGGATCCCGGCGCCCGGCGCCATGGCGCCCGCCCACTCGACGTCGAGGTCGGCCTCCCGGGTCAGGTCGTCAGCGGGGCTCGGACCGGGCGCCGGCGCGACGACTATGGACTCGACGCTTGCCGGCGTCCGCGCGATCCCCGTGGCGCTCCAGAAGGCCGAAAGGTCGGTGCCGAGGACCGGCGCCTCGCCGACGATGGCGATCACCTGTCCGGCGCCCGTCGCCGTCGCCGGAAAGTTGTACGCGGACGCGACGTTGTCAGGGGTGACATAGACAAGCCCCCCCGCCAGGTCCTGCGGGAACGGCCCCGAGGATGACCTGATGTGGCGGAGCCGGAACTGCGGCTGGAGCCCGTTGACGCTCAGGACCACGGCCGCCAGGTCGCCCGGGACGGAGGGGGCCGAGATGGCGGACGTGTACTCGCCGTCCGGGGCGGCCACGCGGGCGAACTGGCTGCCGAATGCCCGGGCGACCTGGGCGACGCTGCCCTGGACGAAGACCGAGGTGTGGGAGCGGTCCCGCAGGGTCTGCGTGAAGCCCTGCGCGCCGAGCCAGGCCGCGACCCGGTCGTAGTCGGCCCGGAGCGGCAGGTATCTGGCCTCCATCTCCGGGTCGGCGACGCGGGCGCCGCCGGCAATGCGCGCCTGCAGCCCGGAGAATTCGCGCATCCTCAGCGTGACGGAAAACGACAGCGGAGCGGAGAGCTCCCCGGGCGTGAGCGCCGTGCGCACGATCCGCGCCCGGCCGATGGACACGCCGTCCGCCCCGGGCAGCCTGACCGAGCCGGGCAGCGCCCGCGCGCCCGCGGAGCCGGCCGAAAGGGCGGGCAGGATGCACAGGCCGGCAATGGCCATGCGGGCCGCCGCGGACTTTGCGCCGGTTAACATGATCGGGTTCGGCCTGGGCGGGTTCCCCGCACTACAGGCGAATCCTCAGCCCGTCGTACGCCAGCCTGAAGGGTTCGGGCAGCGCCGCCTCCTGGGCGGCGTGCTCCGTCAGGTGGGTCAGGTGCGTGAGCCAGACGCCCTTCGCGCCCAGCCCCCTGCCCGCCTCGACCGCCTCCTCGATGCTCATGTGCGACGGGTGCGGCTTCGGCCGGAGCCCGTCCAGGATCGCCGCGTCCGTCCCTCGGGCCAACTCGACGGCCTCGGCCGTCAGCCGCTTGCAGTCGGTGTAGTAGGCGAACCTCCTGCCGCTGCTCTTCTCCGCGAAGACGAGCCCGAGCGTCTGGGTGCCGCCGTGGGGAAGGAGCGTCGACCGGATGGTCCCCTGGGGCAGCTCCAGCGCCTCGGGCATCTCGGCCATGCGGAACGCGGGGTACCCGCGCACGATCGGCCGGTCCATGATCGCGTACGGGTACATCGCGAGGACGCGGGCCATCCCCTCGTCCGTGGAGTAGACCGGGAGCGCCTGCCCTCCCAGCAGGTCGCAGAAGCGGCGCAGGTCGTCCATCCCGGCCACATGGTCGGAATGGCCGTGCGTGAGGATGAACAGGTCGAGCCGGTCCACGCCCTCCCTAATGCACTGCAGCCGGAACTCCGGCGCCGCGTCCACCTGGACGTGAAGCCCGTCCATGACGACGTGGACGGACGCCCGGGTGCGGTTGTTGCGCGGGTCCGCCGAGGCGCACACCGGGCAGCTGCAGCCGATCATCGGCACGCCCTGCGAGGTGCCGCTTCCAAGGACGATGACTTCCATGTTCGGGCCCCACGATTGGGCCGGAGCCCGGGCAAGGCACCAAAAAAAGCGCCCCGTCCATTCGGACGGGGCGCTCGCAATTGTCGGCGGGCCTCTCGGCGGGCCGGATCAGTAGTCCATGCCGCCGCCCGGGGGATGGGCGGGGGCCGAATCCTTCTTCTCCGGAATCTCCGTGATCATGACCTCGGTCGTGAGCAGGAGCCCGGCGATCGACGCCGCGTTCTGGAGTGCCGTGCGCGTGACCTTGGTCGGGTCGACAACGCCGGCCTTGACCAGGTCCTCGTACTTGTTGGTGGCCACGTTGAACCCGTAGTTGCCCTTGCCTGCCATGACCTCGCCGGCGACCACCGCGCCCTCGACGCCCGCGTTCGCGCAGAGCATCTTTATCGGGTGCTCGATGGCGCGGCGCACGATTTGTGAGCCGATCTTCTCGTCGCCCTCTAGGGCGAGGGCGTCGATCACCTTTGCGGTGCGCAGCAGTGCCACGCCGCCGCCGGCCACGATGCCCTCCTCGACGGCCGCGCGGGTCGCGTGGAGCGCGTCCTCGACGCGGGCCTTCTTCTCCTTCATCTCGACCTCGGTCGACGCGCCGACATTGATGACGGCGACGCCGCCCGCGAGCTTCGCGAGGCGCTCCTGGAGCTTCTCGCGGTCGTAGTCGGACGTGGTCTCCTCGATCTGGCGGCGGATCTGCTTGACGCGGCCCTGGATGTCCGAGCCCTTGCCGCCGCCCTCGATGATCGTGGTGTTCTCCTTGTCGACGACGACCCGCTTCGCGCGGCCGAGGTCGCTGATCTGGACGTTCTCGAGCTTGATGCCGAGATCCTCCGTGAAGCAGCGGCCGCCCGTGAGGATCGCGATGTCCTCGAGCATTGCCTTGCGGCGGTCGCCGAAGCCGGGGGCCTTGACGGCCACGACGTTGAGCGTCCCGCGGATCTTGTTGACGACCAGGGCGGCGAGCGCCTCGCCCTCGACCTCCTCGGCGATGACGAGGAGCGGCTTGCCGCTCTTGGCCAC
>CAZCAJ010000108.1:0-8190 GCA_964496645.1 uncultured Opitutaceae bacterium | reverse complement strand
CTGCTCGCCGCCGCCGCGCTGATGATCGACTACATCCTGAACGCGGCCGTCGGCATTGCCGCCGGAGTTGGAGCCCTCGTGTCCGCCTTTCCGCGGCTTCAGCCCCACACCCTCGCCCTCTGCCTCGCCATCCTGCTCATCCTCACGCTCATTAACATGCGCGGCATCAAAGACGCCGGCAAGGCCTTCCTCATCCCCACATACCTCTTCGTCGGCACCCTGCTTCTCGTGATCATCGTCGGAGCTGTCCGCGCGATCGCTGCCGGCGGCCATCCCATCCCAATCGTCGCACCCCCGCGCCTGCCCGCCAGCGCGTCGCTGCTTACCCTCTGGCTCCTGGCCAAGGTATTCGCCAGCGGATGCACCGCAATGACAGGTGTCGAGGCCGTCTCGAATGGCGTCAACGCCTTCCGCGAGCCCACCCAGAAGAACGCCAAGCGCACCCTCGCTATCATTATCGTGCTGCTGATGATCTTCCTAGCCGGCATTGCACTGCTCTGCCGCGCCTACGGCATCGGCGCAACCGACCCCACGGGCTCCGGCTACCAGAGCATTCTTTCCCAACTCGTTTCCGCCGTGATGGGACGCGGCTGGTTCTACTACGTCACCATCGCCTCCATCCTCGCCGCCCTCGCACTATCCGCCAACACCTCTTTCGCCGACTTCCCGCGCCTCGCCCGCACCGTCGCTCTGCGCGACTGCCTTCCACACGTCTTCAAGATCCGCGGCCGACGCCTCCTCTACTCGTACGGCATTTTTGCTCTCGTCGGGTGCACCGCCGTCCTGCTGATTGTCTTTGGCGGTGTAACCGACTACCTCATCCCTCTCTTCGCTATCGGCGCCTTCCTCGCCTTCACCCTCTCCCAGGCTGGCATGTTCATGCACTGGAAGCGCAAGGGCTCCCGCCATCGAATGATCATCAATGGCGTCGGGGCTGTTGCCACGGGCATCACCCTGCTCGTCGTCCTGGTAGCAAAGTTCACCGAGGGGGCATGGATCACTGCCATCCTTGTTCCCGCCCTCGTCCTTACCATGAGGGCCATCAAAAGCCACTACGGCCGCGTTGACTACGAGGTCTATATCGACCGCCCATTGAGCCTCGAAAATCTTGCTGCACCTCTAGTCATTGTCCCTCTCGACCGCTGGAGTCGAATCACTGAAAAAGGCCTCCGCTTCGCCATGAAGCTAACCGACGAGATCCAAGCCGTTCACGTCGATACCGAAGGCAGCTCCGCCGAGATTAAGCAGATATGGAAACGTGATGTCGCCGCACCCCTCAAATGGTCAGGGCACGCGGTCCCTCGGCTCGTGATCCTTCCCTCCCCGTTTCGTTTTGTCCTTCCGCCTCTCGTTGATTACGTCCTCAAGGTCGAACGCGAACACCCTGAACGGCAGATCGCCGTCCTCATCCCCGAGCTCATGGTCAAACA
Source organism: uncultured Opitutaceae bacterium (assembly GCA_964496645.1). GTDB lineage: Bacteria > Verrucomicrobiota > Verrucomicrobiia > Opitutales > Opitutaceae > Palsa-1447. Next base: position 6,760 of record CAZCAJ010000108.1, on the reverse strand, counting down.
CTGGTGGCAGGCCCCGCTCCACAACCAGCGCGCTCAGCTTTTAAAGCTGCTCCTTCTCGTGCGCGGCAACCAGCGAATCATCGTTATTAACATCCCCTGGTACCTCTAGTCACCGTATACCCTTGATCGATGCCCTACCGAAACGACCACAACCGTGACAATTCCATCCTCCAAACGGCACAGAATCCGGTAATCGCGGACCCGGTAACGCCAAAAGCCCTTTAGGGGACCTCTTAAGGGTTTTCCAAACTGGCGAGGATCGGAGGATCCGGAGATTCTTGTATCTAGGTAAGCAAAGATTTCCGCGGCCACAGAGGGGCCTAGATCTCTCAACTCATGCAACGCAGACTCTTCAACCCTGTAGACCCAACTCACGCTTAGCCTCCTTGGGGGTATAGAGCCTCGTCCCATCTTTCTCGTGGCTCTCCCAACGCGATGAAGCTGTCCGATAATCTCTCTCGTCCTCGACAGCTGCCAAGAGGCCGGCAGCCAGGCTTTCAAGTCGAAGAAGCTTAGTGTCATCTGACTGGCCCACGCCCTCCAACGCGGCTCGTTTAATGTAGGCAGCCGGGCTCATTCCTCGCTTTCTTGCCGCGGAACCAATCCGGCGTTTCTCGGCATCAGTCAGTCTGATTGAGGTTGGTTTTGTTGAGGTCGCCATGCACTACGGCTGTATTACAGACCCACTCCTGTCAATCGCTCACCTGCCAGAGCACTAAATGAGCGGAATGTCCGTTTTTGCTCTCGTGCACTGGCAACCCTGCTGGCAACAGCTTGAGTGTTTGCAGAAGCAACTACTGTCTGCTCTCAGAGGGAAACTCGCTAAGCGGTTGATCCTCAATATGGGGCTGTCTCAACCGGGGTTCGAATCCCCGTGGGGACGCAAGTTTATAAACATTCGTTATCTAACGAGCTGCGGGTTCATTGAAACCCCGGTTGGCAACAGGACTGGCAACAGCTTGAGCGCCTATTGAGGCAACTCAGAATGCGATCCAGGCCTCTAGGTAGAGCGTGTTGTTGCCCTGCGCGTTGGAGCCGGCGCCATCGTAGTTAGTGCGCGCACCGTTGAAGCGGTTATAGATCACGTATTGCAGGTCGAACTTAATGTTGCTCTTAGGCCAGAACGCCGGGCCGCCGTTTTTGTTGAACGGCATGTAGTCGAGTTGCAGGATCACGCCGTCGCTTGTCGGTGAGCCCGTCTGGCTGCCGCTGAAAATCGCGGCATCGCTTGACCCGTCGATCAGGAAATACTGCACGGCGCCGCCGAAGGTCTTGTCGTAGAGGTAGTCCAGGGTGGCCTTGAAACTGGTCAGGTTGTCGGTGGGATTCGAGGTGTTGCCGAGGGCGTAGCTCGCGCCCCAGTCCTGATGCTCGTAGACGTAGCTCAGCATCGCAGTGATGTCGTGGGGGCCGTGCGACACCTGGTACTGCGAGTCCAACCCGAAGTCCGTGATCTTGTCCTCGCCCGCGGTCTGGACCCGGCCCGGATACGTGGACGCCGCCATGCCGAACGTGCCAATCTCCCAGTGGGCGTCGCCGACCATCTGAACGTAGGCGAACCGCCAGTAGGGCGCGAGGCCCCCTATCTGCGTTTCCCCGGTTGGGTCGATGCCGAGCTGGTATTGCAGTCCCGGCCCGGGAGTGTGGTAGGCCCCGACATCGAGGTAGAACGTGTCGGCGACCATCGCGTAAACCCCGGCCCCTACCACCTGCTGGGAGAGGCTCCCCTCAATCAGCGTGCCGGCGTCCGGCTTCGGCGCGAGGCCAGAGCCGGAGAACGGGAAGCCCCACGCCGGCGTGGAATTCCAGGGGTCCTGCAAGGTCGGGTTGTTGTTCGCGTAGACCCCGTAGGCGACGCTCTGGTCGTGAACGGTCGCCGTGTTTGCGAACCGCAGCTCGGTGTTGTCCCAGTGCCAGGCCTTCCCGATGCCGTCATAGGTCGTCTGGTTAAAGATCCCGATCTTGTCCAAGACCGTGGCAACGTCCTTGCTGAGGAACATATCGGCATAGGGCCCGAGCAGGCGGCCCGCGTAGAAAATGCTCAGTTGCGTGACCGCGAAGTTGTTGTTGTTGCCGAATCCCGGCGCGGCACCGCCCGCCTGGCCGGCCTGCGTGTTCGTGAAGGACGGCTGGAGCATGATGGCGATCGGCGGGAGCGAGCTTGCCGAGGGATCGGCGCTCGCGGTGTAGCCTGTCAGCTTGAACTGCCGTCCAAACTCGTTGAGGATCGGAAACTCGGTGTGGCATTGGATGCACTGCGTGTCCATCTGGCGCGCGAAGCTCGGCACGGCGCGCAGGGAGCAGGGGGACATTAGGGCGGCGGCCAGCAGGGCAAGCGTGGCTGGGCCGGAGAGCCCATGGGCCGGCATTCCGGCGTGATCGGGGGAAAGCGGGGTAATCATCATGGCGGAGTCCTTGGGTCGAGCGTGGTGTTTCAGAAGTCGGTTTTCTCATCCTTCGGCTTAAGGCTGAATAGATAGGCGACCAAGTCGTCGATCTCGGCGTCCTTGATCGTGCTGCCCCACGCCGGCATGTAGAGGGGCGGCGGCGGGCGACTCGGGTCGAGCGGCACGATCTCATGCTGACCGTTAAGGATGAAAGTCTTCAGCTCCGGCTTCGTGTAGCCGTCGGCCACGTGGATAAGCCCCGGCACCTGTTCGGCAGTTTTCGCGTTGGGATTGGGGACGCCGCCCTTTCCCTCCTGGCCATGGCACCCGGCGCAGCCGTACTTGCGGAAGACCTCGCTACCGCGGTCCACCGGGCTCATGAGCGCCGGGATGCCCATGAGCATCTTCTTGTCGCCCTGGTGCAGAAGGAAGTCGGTCAGCGCATGGGCCTCGGCCTCGGTGAAACCGAAGCGCGGCATCACCGTCCCAGGGCTGACGGACTGCGGGTCGCGGAAATGCTGGATGATCCACTCGGGCTTCCTGCGCAGGGAAACGTCGTCTAGGGCGGGCCCGATCTTGCCGCCCTGGCCGCCCATTGAATGGCAGCCTATGCAACCCTTCTGCTGGAACAGGCGCCTCCCCTGCGCCGCGCTCGGGATCACCTTCATCGAGGCGTAGAAGCTCGGGAGGTCCGTGCCCGTCTGGCTCAGCATGAAGAGCACCATCGCCTGAACGTCGGGCTCGGAGAACTTCTGCGGGGGCATGCCGGAACCCGGCGTGACGGCGGCCGGCTCCAGGAAATGCGCCCTCAGCCAATCCGGGGAGCGGCGGGTCCCCACCCGGTCCAGTTCGGGTCCGACGACGCCCCCGACCCCGCCCAGCTTGTGGCAGCCCCGGCAGCCGACGGTCTCAAACAGCTCCGCCCCGCGGCTAAGGAGCGGAGCCGCCGGGTTGTCCGAGGCCTCGTGGCACTGCCCGCAGGAGGCCTCGATGTATTTCAGCGGGAGCATCGGCTCGCCCCAGTGCGCCACGTTCCCGTGGGCGTCCTCGGCGGTGGTCGCACGGCCCTGGCCGCGGTGGCAGATCGTGCATCCAAACTTGTCGAATGGATGCTCGTCGTGCAGCGGGTGGTAGGCGAGCGGCTGAGGGTAGCCGCCGTAGCTAGGGTCCTCGACGGCGAGGTGGCAGGTCGTGCAGCGATCAACTCGGTTGAGTTCGGGCAGCAGGATTTGCCGGATCTGGATGGGCACACGCGAGGCGATCAGGCGCTGTTCCGGGGTCGAGGCGCGTCGGATCTCCTCGTTATTGAACCGGCGCTGGTAGTCCTTCCAAGGGCGGTACTCGTCGCGGTAGTAGCCCAAGGCGGTCAGCGCCCCTACCAGGATGCAGAGGGTGCTGAACCAGCCGTAGAACTTCTGGAGCTCCCTCTTGTCCATCCTAGTGGCCCTCCATGGTGGGCGGCGGGGCGCGCCACGGGACGACCCACCCCCAGTTGGGCCCGCGGAACATCGTCCCCACGACCGTCAGCACGACGGCAGCCGCCACGCACACGCTGAAGATCGTGTTGGCGACCCTGCGCTCCCGCGCGAACCAGACCCCAACCCCGTGGCGCCCGCGGTCCATGTAGGGAAGCACGATCAGGGCCATGACGATGAGCGCGGGGACGACGACCCCGCCCCAGAAGGCCGAATAGCTCACGAGTTCCTGGAGCCCGAGGAAGTACCACGGGGCCTTCGCCGGATTCGGGGGATGTATCGGGTTGGCAAGCTCCTCCAGGGGCGCATTCCAGAAGACCGCGAGGAAAAGCACGAACGCGACGACGATGAGGAATAGGAGCAGCTCCCGGAAAATGAGGTGCGGCCACGAGAACACCTCGTCATCCGGGTCTTGGCCCACCTGCGGGGTCGTTCCCCGGGCAAGCTCCATCAGGCCGTAGCTCTTGTTCGTTGGCAGCTCGCCGAGGGGTATCGACTGGACGCTGTCGGAGGACTCCCCGGGCCGGGAGAGGCCGCCGTCCTTGCGAACCCTCCACACATGGACGGCCACCATGAGTCCGGCGATCGCCGGCAGGACGATCACGTGGAGGGCGTAGAAGCGCGTCAGGGCCTCCTGCCCGACCGTGTTGCCGCCCAGCATAAGGTATTTCAGCTTGGTCCCCACAAACGGCGCGTATCCCGCGATGTTGGTTCCGACCGTGATGGCCCAGAACGCGAGCTGGTCCCAGGGGAGCAGATAGCCCGTGAAGCTCAGTCCGAGCGTCGTCAGGAAAAGGCCTACGCCCAGCACCCAGTTGAACTCGCGTGGAGCCTTGTAGGCGCCCGTGTAGAAGACCCGGCACATATGCAGCATCACGGTCGCCACCATGAGGTGCGCGGACCACCGGTGCATGTTGCGCACGACCAGGCCCGCCGACACGACGAACTGGAGGTCCTTCATCCTGTCGTAGGCCTGGGAGGTGCTTGGGACGTAGTAGAACATGAGCAGGACGCCCGTGACGCAGAGGATTAGGAAGAGGTACAGCGAGATCAGGCCGAGGCCGAACGAGTAGGACGCCCTCAGCGAGTGCCGGTTGACCTTGGCCGGCTGCATGTGCAGGAGGAAGCTGGAGATCATGACCTGCGACCTCTCCAGGTTGCTGTGCGGCGGGCCGACCCGGAAGATGGACCTGCCGACGCGGGTCGCCGCGAACCAAATCCAGAGTCTGTTTCGCGGCGCCTTCAAATGATGAGATATTTGTCGGGATGCACGGGCTCACCCTTGTCCACGAGAAGCCGGTTATCCTTGCTGAGCGTCACCAGAAACCAGGCAAGCGTCTTGGGCGCCGGGCCGCTCTCGACTGCTCCGTCGCTGTTGAACACGCTCCCATGGCAGGGGCAGTGAAAGCCCTTTTCAGCGCGGTTGACGGTGCATCCCAGGTGCGTGCATATGGCCGACATGCACCGGAAGGTGTTTCCGCGCCGCATGAGGAAGACGCGTTCGTCCTCAAGGAAGGTGATGGACCCGTCGGGATAGTCCTCCGGGGCGCCCGCCTTGAACCGCTGGGCGGGCTCGAACACGACATTCGGCACGAGGAAGCGCACGGTCGCCAGGGCGGTCGCGACGACAGCGAACGTCCCCGCGATCCAGCCTATCGACAGGTGGAAGAAGGTGCGGCGGGAAACGCCTGCCTCCACAGGTGGCGTCGGTCTCATCTCAGGCTGGAACAAGCTCGACCTTCTCCATGGTGACCGCCCCAGTCGGGCAGCGCACCGCGCAGAGCCCGCAGCGGATGCACCGGGTCTCGTCCTTGATGATTGCGCCCTGCTCCCCCAGCCCAGGCGAACTCCCGTACCGGGCCATGACCGCGGACTGAAGAGCCTCGCCGCCGTGCAGTCGGGCAACGTCCACGAGGCGGAGGCAGGATTCGGGGCAGATGTCGGCGCAGGCGCCGCAGAGGATGCACAGGTCGCCGTTGAACACCGGTCCGACATGGCATCTTAGGCAGCGGTCCGCCTGCTGCACCGCCTCGGCAGCCGGGAAGACGTTCTCGACCTCCGCTATCCCGATTCGCCGGTCCAGCGGGAGGGTTGGCGGCTTCTGGCGGACGAGCTTCTCGTAGTCCGGGACCATGCTGTAGCGCTCCGTGTCGTAGACCGTCACCCGCGCCTGCTGCGGCTCGGCGGGAACCCGGCCCGTCAGGAACTTGGAGATCGAGCGCGCCGCACGCTTCCCCTCGGCCACGGCCGTTATGATGATTCGCGGTCCAAAGGCCATGTCCCCTCCGGCAAAGACATCGGGCCGCGAGGTTGCCATGGTGCCGGGATCTGTCTGGAGCGTGCCCCGTGGCGTGATCTTCAGGTTGTCGTCGGGTCCAATCCACGACAGGTCGGGCGACTGCCCTATGGCGAGAACCACGGTGTCGGCCTCGAAAACCTCCTCGCTTCCCTCTATGAACTGGGGATTGAAGCGCTTGTTGTCGTCGAAGACACGGCTGGCCCTGACCAGCTCGACCCCGGTGACCTTGCCGTCGGCGCCGATGATGCGCTTGGGGCCGTAGCGCGTGTGCAGCCGGATCCCCTCCTCCTCGGCCTCCTCGATCTCCTCGCGCGCCGCGGGTATCTCGTCCAAGCTCTCCAGGCAGAACATATGCACCTCGGGCGCGCCGCTCCGGATGGCCTCGCGGGCGACGTCGAGCGCAAGCCGCACCGCGTCCGGAGGCTCCTGGTCCTTCGCGGTCAGCTCCTCCAGCACCGAGGCCGCCTGCTTGAGGGCCACCCTCAGCTCCGCCTCGCTCATCCCGGCAACCGCCTCAGCCTGCCTGACGACCGAGCGCGCCACGTCAAAGGCGACGTTGCCGCCGCCGATCACGACGACCTTGCGCCCGAGCGACACCT
>CAZCAJ010000107.1:0-8317 GCA_964496645.1 uncultured Opitutaceae bacterium | reverse complement strand
TCCCATTCAACCTCATCTGGTTCCCGGGCCGCGCCGAACCGGTCATCCTACCCGAACTCTTGACGCCGTCGGTCGTGCTGGACGCGTTCGCGAGGTAGGAGGACGGCGCGGGGGAAGCCGGACAACGACTCGGCGGCTCGAATCAGCGCAGCAGCGCGATAAGCCGGCCACGGTTTTCGATCTCGAGCTTTTCGTAGATCGAACGCATTTGTTTCTTCACCGTCAGCACGCTCTTGCCGAGCCGCCGCGCGGCCTCGTCATTGCTGCAGCCCTGGCCGACGAGCATCGCGACCTCGCGCTCGCGCAGGCTCAGCCGCGCGACCCGCGCGAGTCTTCCTGAATCGTCAGCCTTGCCGTCGCTGGCGCCCGCCGATTGGTGTTCCAGCCGCACGTAAAAGATCGGCATGCTGAGCGGCGCGGCATCGAGTTGAAGCATGCTGACCGACGCGCACAGGCCCGCGACTGCCGGACACTTAATTACGACGCCGGCAGGGTTCATAAGCGTGCAGACCCGGTGCTGGCCGGGGTTCCATTTTGCCTTGAAGCTTTCGCAGTAATCCAGCACGGGCGTCGGCAAGCGAAAGTCGTCGCAGTGCTTTTCGATCCGTCCATTCACCGCCCCGTGATTCCATAGCGCGCAAAGTTCGATCGCCGTGCGGTTCCTGTAGCTCACGCGCAGGTCCCAATCCAGAAGCACGGTCGCTATCGGCAGATTCCCAAGGAGCCGCTCGAGCGACAGGCGCACGGCGCGCTCTCGGTGGAGATTGAGGATGCGGTGCAGCACGGCGTCGAAGTGGGGATGCAGCCGCGAGAGGAACTCCATCTCGCCGCCGGTGAAGTCCCGCTGCTCGGCGGTCCGGTGGAGGCCGATCATGCCCTGGAAGGTGCCGGCATTCCAGAAGCAGAAGCACGCAAAATACCGGTCGCCGAGCGGCTGCATGAAGCGGCGGAAGAACTCCGTGTCCGCAAGCTCGGGATCCGATATGACGTCGCTCATGCGCACCATGGTCGTGCCGGGGCGATTGGCGAGGTGGCTTTGCAGGGGGCTGAGTTCCTGGAACAGTTTGAACTCCCTCTCCGAGGCAAAAGGCGCCTTCTCCCTGAAAACCGTGGACGGCAACAGGACGAACGGCCGCAGGCAAAGGCATACAAAGTCTATCGGCAGCGCCTGGTGGAGGACGCGCCTTGTGGTCGGCCAGAAGTCACGCATCTCCTGCACCGAATGCAGCTCAAGCAATGCGCGGTCCAACTGGTGGTTGCCTCGAAACGCCATCGAGGGGGCCGACCGCCATCGCTGAGGCATCCGGCTGGCCGAGCGTGTTGGACGTAATGCGCTCATGGAGCGGCCGGGAAGGTAGGGCTGGGCGCGCGCCTCGTCCAACGGAAAAGGGCCCGCCAACCCGAGATACTCCGGAAGGAGCATGCCGGCCCGCGGGTCCACAAAGACCGGCCCGCGCGCATATCCTTCCGCCGGGGAATGGCGGACACAGCGCCCGGGTGATAAACTTCCCCAATGAACCGCAGACAAATCTATGCCGAAATCGAAGAGATGTTCGGTCGCGTGCCCTTGATGTTCAAAGCCGTGCCCGATTCGTCGCTTGAGCTTGAATGGCAGTTGTTCAGGCGCGTGCAATTCGAGGACGGGCCGGTGCCGAACAAGTACCGCGAGCTGATCGGCCTAGCCGTCTCCGCGTTCGCAAAATGCCAATATTGCCTGTTTTACCACACAGAAGTCGCCAAGTTGATGGGCGCCACGAACGCGGAGATCGAGGATGCCGTGCATTACGCGAAATCGAGCGCCGGGTGGAGCACCTATATCAGCGGGCTGCAGCTCGATCTCGCGCAGTTTAAGAAAGAGGTTCTCGCCGCATGCGACCACGTGCGGGCGCAGCAAAAAAGAAAATGACCCCCGGCACGAGCCCGTGTCGTGCCTGGAATCGCCAGTAAACGGACCCAAACCAAAGAAATCCTATGAACCGCAAATACATCGATTGCCGTGAATTCCCCGGCGACATCAAGTGCAGCCTGGCCTTGGCCGCCGACAACGAGGACGAGCTGATGGAGGCAGCCGTCCAGCACGCCGTGGCCGTCCACGGCCTTAAGGACACGTCCGAATTGAGGCAGGACCTAAAGTCCTGCTTCCGCAACGGCACGCCGCCGTTGGCGGCGCCGAAGCCTGCCGCCACCTGACCTGGGGGGAATCGCGGCCGAAGGCCAGGCCTACGCCTGGCCGGCCGGCCTGGATTTCAAAGGGGCAACGGCGCTTCCGGCGGGCGAGGGCGATGGGCCGGGCATCATAACCGGCGAGCCAGCAGTATTTTCGTTTCGTAAGAGCACGAGGCGTCGGAACCAAAGCATCGGACCGGCGCCTCCGTCGTGACGAAAGCCCTAATTCTCCGGATACATCCAATTCGGCGGCCTCCCATAAGAAAAATGGGGCGCCACGCCGTTGCGCCTAATTAGCCGGCGACGGCGATCATGGGCCGATTGACGGTGAAATCGGTTCCCCACTATCTGTACGGTGCGCCGAATAGCGGCCCCTTGAACCCGCACCGCCCGCGATGAACCCTGCCATCCTCGAAGACTACGCCCGCCGCATTGAGAACGACCTTCGCAAGAACATCCTCCCCTTCTGGATCGAGCGGGTCGTCAACCGCGACGGCGGGAGCTTCTTCGGCTCGCTGACGAACGACCTTGTCGTCGACCCCGCGGCGGAGCGCGGGGCCGTCCTCACATCTCGGATCCTTTGGGCGTACTCGGCCGCTTTCGCGCGGTACCGCGACCCGGCCTACCTTGCGATGGCCGACTTTGCCTACGGCGACCTGCAGTCGCATTTCCGCGACCCCGAGCACGGGGGCTACTGGTGGTCGATCGCGGCCGGCGGCGCGGTCCTTGTCGACCGCAAGCAGGTGCTGGGGCAGGCCTTCGCGATCTACGCGCTCGCCGAGTACCACGCGGCCACCGGCCGCCGCGAGCCCCTCGACGCGGCGACCGCCACCTACCGGCTGATCGAGGAGCACGCCGCGGCCCGCCACGGCGGCTATGTCGACGCCGTGGGGAGGGCCTGGGAGCCCACCCCGGAGGGGCGCCTGAGCGGGCCCGACCTGGACACGCCGAAATCGCAGGACAGCCACCTTCATGTCGTCGAGGCCTACACCCGCCTCCTCACCGTGTGGCCGGATCCGGCCCTGCGCTCCGCCCTCGCGAAGGCGGTCGACGTCATGACCACCCGCATCTTCAACCCGTCGACCGGGCACCTGGGCCAGTACTTCGCGGAGGACTGGACGCCGCGCTCGGGCCTGATCGCCTACGGCCATGACATCGAGGCGGCCTGGCTCCTGACGCTGGCGGCCGACGCTCTTGGGAATGCGGAGCTGGCTAAGCGCATCCGGGCGCTGGCCGTCAGGATTGCCGGGACGACCCTCGACGAGGGCGTCGACGGCGACGGCGGCCTCTACTACCACGCGGGGCCGGGCGGCCCCACGGACACGAACAAGGAATGGTGGCCGCAGGCCGAGGCCGTAATAGGCTTCCTTAACGCCTACGAGGTATCCCGCGAGGAGCGCTTCCTGACGGCGGCCCTGCGCACATGGGACTTCATCGATGCGAGGATCATCGATCACAAGCGGGGCGAGTGGTTCCGGGCCGTCGCGCGCGACGGCCGCGTGCTCGAGAACGAGCTCAAGGTCGGCTTCTGGAAATGCCCCTACCACAACGGCCGGACGGGCCTCGAGGCGACCAGGCGCCTGCGCGAACTTTCCATCCAGTCTGGGCGGGCCTGAGGCCGGCCCCGACTCGGCACCGGCATTCCCGGTCGCGGCCTACTGGGGCTTCGCAGGCACCGGCTCCGCGCCGGAGCCGGGTTTCCCCGGCACCTCGCCCAGGGATTTCACGTCTCCGATGTCGACGCGGCCCAGGGGAATCTCCTTGTGGACCAGGCCGTGGCTGTCCTGGCCGAAGTACTGAGAGGCATATCGCGCCATCGCCGCGAGGTCCTTGTCGAACTCGTGGTTCTGCTGGCGCATGCTGAAGCGTGTTTCCCAGAGCAGCTTGTGCTTCCTTTCGTTGTACAGGAGCTGGAAGTCGTAAGCCATGAGGACAACGAAATAGCGGTCCTGCTCGATCTCGCTGAGCAGATCCTGCCTGTCGCGCTCAAGCGCCGTGCCCCTCCTGTCGCCCGCCGATGCCTCCCACCATGAGTCGTAGCCCAGCATCTTCACGTTGATGAAGTCGTCCTGTTCGCGCATCCTGTCCTCCGCCTCGACCGCGGCCTGGGCATTAGACGACGCCTCCTCCTCGGCGGGTTTATGGGGCCGTATGCTCCCGGCGCCGCGCCTCGTAGGCGGGGGGCCCGCGTCCATCTGCTTGGCGCTCAGCCCGGCTTCCGCCGCCTCGAGGTTCGCGAATTCTGCCGATACATTGGAATTCTCCGGGCCGCGGGTCGTGCCCCAGTAGACCATGATCAGCAGCCTGGTGGTCCTGGGGTCCCTGGCCGGGACGTAGTTCTGTTCCGCGAGCGGGACCGCGATCATATGCGCGACGTCCAGGAAGCCCAGCTTGTCTATGGTCGGGTCCTGCCTTGCGCCCTTCCAGGCGCCGCCCTGCGCGAAGACGTAGGCTTCCGGCGCGAATGACCCGTCTGCCAGCCGCGGGCGGGAGTAGTCGCTGCTCACCCGCGAGGACACGGCGGCAACCTCATCGCCGTCGGAGGGGTAGAGCGGGGACGCAAAAAGAGCCGCCCACCCAAGAAGGGCCCGGGCCGCGTTCCGGAAGGCGGGCGATTGTCTCATTTGGTTCCTGTTGCTGCTGGCCGAGATCCCAATTGCCGACGATGACTGGCTGACGACACGGCATAACACCGTCCCGTGGCAGTCTCCTTCAATGTCTTCGGCCCGGCAATCTTCAAACCCGGCGGGGGATTCCGGTATAAGCCCGCCTTGATCGCAGGCGCCCATATGGGCCTCCGCCCGGATGCCCCCGGCGCATTGGGCGCACTTCAATCGGCATCGTACACCTCGACGAGCGCGTTGCCGGTGCCCGAGGATACCCCGGAGACCACGGCCGTGTACGCGCCGGGAGGCAGAGTCACGACGACGGCCGCATCGAGGCTGCCGGCGCCGAAGGCGAACGCCCCCACGCGGGCTGCCGTCGCCTCGGTCACGGCCGGATCCCGGACGATCATCCAATCGTCGTTTGAGGCGACCGCGGTCCCGTCGCTGTTGTAGATCGTGATTTGCGGATCGGGAAGCGTTCCCGCGACTCCGAATTCCGCCAGGGCGGGGCCCGACGCGCGCACGAGGACCCGCTTCGGCTGCGGGCCCGCGATGGCAAACCCGGCTATCATCACCGAGCTTCCCGTCCCCACGGAACCGCGCGTCGAAACATTGATCATTTTCCCCACCGACCCCGGGGGGTCCAGGTCGTAGATCTCGGCCAGCGTTATGCTCCCCGTGCTGCCGGCCGAACCCGAGACCGCCGCCGTGTAGGCCCCCGCGCCCAGCGGGGCCACAAGGGCGGAATCCAGGCTCCCCGGGCTGAACGGAAACGCCCCGACCCTGGCCTCCGCCTGCTGGACAGCCGGGCCCGCGCCGTTGTCCTGCCAGTTGTCGTCGACGGCCACCACTGTTCCCGAACTCGCGGCCTGAAGCGTCAGGAAAGGATCCGAGAGCGGGTCGGCCACCCCGAATGCCGCCAGGGCGGGGCCCGCCGCCCTGATGAGGAGGCTCTTCGGTCCGCCGGCGGTCACGAATCCCGCGATCAGCTGCGAGGCGCCGGACCCCACGGGGCCGCGGCATGACAGGTTGGTGAGGCGGGAGGCCCCATTCGCGACGACGATGTCGGGAACGACGCTGTCGGAGCCCGTGCTGGTCTGCTGAATCACGAGGCGCACCTGCGTGGGGACCGCGGCAGGAATCGAGAGCGTCGCGCTGGCGGTCTGCGTCGCGCCGGAACCCGTCGTCGCGATGATCCCGGGCTGCGTCTGCCATGTGAGCCCGCCATCGGCCGACGCCTCGAGCCGGGCCGCGAAGTCCGCCGTGGTCCTTTGCGTCCAGCTCACGGAAAAGCCGGTATCCGCGCCCTGCGGCGCGGACGAGGTGGCAAGGGTCGCGCCGCTTTCGGCTACGCGGGGGTCGGTCCCCAGCGCATACTCGGCGAAGTTCGAGTAGCCGTCCCCGTCGAAATCGGCCGACGGCCCGCTCTCGGCCGGGTCGGCTTGCTCCTGGCTGGTGAACCGGACGGTCTGCCACGCCTGGAAGCCGGGGGTCGGCGCGGGAGCGACCCGCGAGATGAACGGCTCCGAGAACCCGAATCGGGTGTCGCACCAGATCGGGATGGTGCCCTCGCTTGGGGTGAGCGCCGGGGCCAGCCCGAGGTAGTCGCCCAGCATATAGCCCGTGTCGCTGAGCTGCGCCAACCGCAGGTCCGTCGTGAAGTCGCTGACTCGGACTTCCGGCTGCCACGTGGCCCCACCGTCAAAAGACTGGGCCGCAAAGAGATCCACATAGTTCAGCAGGTCGGGCGCGAGGCGCTTGTCGTAGAAGACGACCGATACGGTGCTCCCGTCCGGCGTCACCGCCACGGCTGGGTTGAATACGGAGACATTTGGAGGGTTGTCGCTCACAATCTGCGCCGGCGCCCACGTCGCGCCCTCGTCCGTGGACTTGGTGACGAAGATCCTGGCCGAGCCGTCCGCTGCCACCGCCTGCCACACGGTGAAGATCGCGCCGGTTTGCCGGGCCACGGCGACCGCCGGCAGGCCGCCCCCCGTTCTCGCCACCGGATCGTCGAATTCGGTGAGGCCGGGCGCCACAACGACGGGGGCCGAGGGCCAGGTCCTGCCCCCGTCCAGGGACCTGCGGCATTCGAGCTGGAAGGTCAGGCCCGTGCCCGACGCGTAGTCCTGGTAGATGCAGATCAGGGTCCCGTCCGGCAGGAAGAAGGGCTGCGTCCCCTGGTAGTTGCCTCCCGAAGGCGTGATCGCGGTCGCCTGGGACCATGTGGTCCCCTGGTCGTCGCTCTCGACGGAGAACAGCGTGTCGCCGGTCGTTTCGCCCGCGGCGTTGCTTGAGAATCCGGTGAACGTCGCCACCAGCCGCCCCGCGTTCGGGGTCCCGGCATAGTCGTTCACGGCGAGCCAGTCCTTGTCGGCAAACAGCTGCGCATTCGGCGTCGAGTAGGCGACGTGGTTGGTCCAGGTCGCCCCCCCGTCCAGCGAGCGGCTGACGACGAGGTCGTCCAGCGTGAAGAGGCTGTCGCGGGCGTCGAGAGTCGAGAGGAACAGGTCGCCCTGGAGGTCTATCGCGGAGACCGGGTCGGTGGAGCGGTAGTAGGCCCCCCCTGAAAGCTGCGAGAGCCCGGGAGTCAGCGCCCGCGTCCACGTGAATCCCCCGTCTGTCGAGAGCGCGTAGCTGCCGTCCGCGGCGCCGCCTTCGGAGCCCCCGAATCGCCCCTGCTGGAACGTCGCCAGGACGAGGTCCGGATTGCCGATGCTACGAAAAACAAAGGGTTCGGCCTGCTGGTCGCTGTCCGGCGCGACGGCCGGCGGGCTTACCCCGAGGCGCAGGCTCGGGGCAACCCGGGCGTCCAGGATCGCTGGCGGCGTGCCCTTTATCCCGGAGGCGGGCGCAAGCCCCGCAAGGTCCGCACCTGCAGCCGGGGCAACCGGCCCGTACGCCCCCGAGCCCACCAGGGAGGCGTACACTCCGCCAGAGATCCGGCGAGGATCGACGCCGCGAAGGGGCTCGGGCAGCCCCGGCCGCGCGGGGAGGTCGACGGCGTCCAGCCGGGTAACCGCCAGGACGGCGCAGGCGACCGCTGCGCTTCTTCGCAGCCGTGGGGGGAAGAGCCGGGTATTCGTGATCACACGCACGGCGGCCGCCGGTGGCGACACTAGGGTCGGAAGGGCAAAATGAAGATGCGAGAATATTCACCTTGGCGGAGCCTGTGCCGGACAGGCGGTTTCCGACCCGTGGGGCAGCGCGGCCGATCCGCCTGCGCCGGGCGTTCGCACTTTCTGAGCGGCGTCGCGGGCCCCTCCCCCGATGCCACGGCTCCCTCGAAGCCCGAGGCGCCGGCCGGCAGGAAGGTGAACACACATATGCAGGCGCCCATCGTGTTCACGGCAACCGCCGACTATCCGAATTCGAAATCCTGACCCGCCCTGACGGCCCGGGCACTCGGCGCGCCGGGCATCAGGCGTTGATATTGGTCTCTGAAATCCGCTCCCGCACCGAATCGACCGAGAGCGCGGATGCCGGCGCGGAGCCGCGGTCCAGGTATGCCGGGGGCCTCCGGCCCATCCTGCAGAGAAGGCACT
>CAZCAJ010000106.1:0-8421 GCA_964496645.1 uncultured Opitutaceae bacterium | reverse complement strand
TCGAGTTGACCATGACGGTCTCGAAGCCGATCTCGCGCAGCGCGAAGCTCGCGTGGACGCAGCAGTAGTCGAACTCGATCCCCTGGCCGATCCGGTTCGGCCCGCCGCCGAGGATCATGATCTTGCGCTTCGAGGACGGCATGACCTCGTTCTCCTCCCCGTAGCTTGAGTAGTAGTACGGCGTGAACGCCTCGAATTCCGCCGCGCAGGTGTCCACGAGCCGGAAGGTCGTCCTGATGCCCCGCCTCTCGCGCTCCGCCCGCACGGACGCGAGGTCGCTCCCCAGCAGGTGCGCGAGCTGCGCGTCGGAGAACCCGAACTGCTTGGCCCGGCGCAGGAGCCCCGCGTCGATCGCCGCCAGCGTCTGGCCCATGAGGCGCCCCTCCATCTCGCAGAGCTCGCGCAGGTGGTGCAGGAACCAAGGGTCTATCCTCGTCAGCTCGGAGATCTGCTCCACGCTGTAGCCGGCCCTGAGCGCGTAACGCACGAAGAAGATCCGCTCGGCGTTGGGCGTGCCGAGCCTCGTCTTGATCGTGGCGTCGTCGGGCCTCTCGTCGCCGCCGTACTTCCCCCCCCCGCCGAAGCCGAGCGCCCCGATCTCCAGGGAGCGGATCGCCTTCTGGAAGGACTCCTTGAACGTGCGGCCGATCGCCATCACCTCGCCCACCGACTTCATCGACGAGGTGAGCGTAGGGTCGGCGTTCGGGAACTTCTCGAAGGTGAAGCGCGGGATCTTCGTCACGACGTAGTCGATCGTCGGCTCGAAGCTCGCGGGCGTCAGGCGGGTGATGTCGTTGCGAAGCTCGTCGAGCGAGTACCCCACGGCGAGCTTGGCGGCGATCTTCGCGATCGGGAAGCCCGTCGCCTTCGACGCGAGCGCGGAGGAGCGCGACACGCGCGGGTTCATCTCGATCACGACCATCCTGCCGGTCCTCGGCTCGACCGAGAACTGGATGTTCGAGCCGCCCGTCTCGACGCCGATCTCCCTAATGACCGCGAACGAGGCGTCGCGCATCACCTGGAACTCCTTGTCCGTCAGGGTCATCGCGGGCGCCACCGTGATCGAGTCGCCGGTGTGGACGCCCATGGGGTCGAAGTTCTCGATCGAGCATATCACGACGCACTGGTCCTTGTGGTCGCGCATCACCTCCATCTCGAACTCCTTCCAGCCGAGGAGGGCCTCCTCGACCAGCACCTCGTGCACCGGCGAGATGTCGAGCCCCGCCGAGACGATCCGCTCGAACTCCTCGCGGTTGTAGGCGATCCCGCCGCCCTGCCCGCCCAAGGTGAAGCTCGGGCGGATGATCAGCGGGAAGGTCCCGATCTCCTCCACGGCGGCACGGGCCTGGTCGGGCGTCTGGACGGTCCTCGACCTCGGGATGTCGAGGCCGATCCTGAGCATCGACCGCTTGAAGAGCTCGCGGTCCTCGCCCTTGGCGATCGCCTCCGGCTTCGCCCCGATCATCTCCACGCCGTACTTGGCCAGGACGCCCAGCTTGTGCAGCTCCATCGAGAGGTTGAGGGCGGTCTGCCCGCCCAAGGTCGGCAGGAGCGCCGAGGGCCTCTCGGCCGCGATGACCTTCTCGAGGATTTCCGCCGTAAGCGGCTCGATGTAGGTGACGTCCGCGAACTCCGGGTCCGTCATGATCGTCGCCGGGTTGGAGTTCACGAGCACCACGCGGAAACCCTCCTCCTTGAGCGCTTTGCAGGCCTGCGTCCCCGAATAGTCGAACTCGCACGCCTGCCCGATCACGATGGGGCCTGCGCCTATGATCAGGATGGACTGTAGGTCGGTGCGTTTGGGCATTATCGGAGCGCGTGAACTCCTCCGACCGTTGCGGCCGCCCAAACCCGCCGCAAGGGAAATTGGGCTATCCCAGCCTCGACACGTCGATCCCGAGCACCTCGGCCGCGGCCGCCTTGTCGCCGCGGCACGCCTTCAGGACCCGGTCGAGGTACTGCTTCTCCTGGCCCTCGAGGAAGTCGGCCAGCGTCGGCCAGTCCTTGAGGTCGCAGAGGCGAAGGGGCAGCTGCTGGGAGGTGATGACCCGCGTCTCGGTCGTCGAGGCGAGCTTCGAGATCACCTGGGACAGCTCGGCCAGGTTGCCCGGCCAGTGGTAGGCCGTGAGGACCGCCATCGCGTCGCTGGTGAACTCGATGAGGTTGGGGTCGACGATCGGGTTCGTGGCCTGAACCGCAAAGTGCTTCACGAGCAGCGGGATGTCGTCCTTGCGGTCGCGAAGGGCCGGCATCTGGAGCGGGAGCGAGGCGACCCGGTAGAACAGCTCCTCGTTGAAGCGCCCCTCGTCGACCATCTTCTCGAGGTCCTCGGTCGTCGTGCAGACCAGCCGGAACGCGTGGGCCGTGTTCCTCAGGACGCTCACGAGCTCCTTCTGCACGGGCGGCGCGAGGCACTGGAGGTGCTGAAGGTAGAGCGTCCCTCCCTTCGCGTCGCGGATCCAGGGCCCCCCCTCGCCGTTCTTGCCGAGGAGGCCGTCGCGGAAGTTCTGCTCCGAGCTGAGCGAGCAGTCGATGCGCACGAACTGCTGCTGGCCCGCCCCGGTCACCCCGTGGAGGATGTCCGCGACCAGGGCCTTGCCGGTCCCGTTCTCGCCGACCAGGAGCACGGGCGTGCGCACCGCGGCCAGCTTCTTCACCTTCTGGATGAGCTTCTTCACCGTGGCGCTCTTGCCGACGAGCCGGCCCTCGACGTCGTCGGGGCGCAGCCCCGCGCCGGTGCTGATCAGGGCGCGCTGGGCCTGAATCTCGCGGAACTCGAGCCCGCGCCTGAGGGTCCCGATCAGCTCGTCGACGCGGAAGGGCTTCTGGAGGTAGTCGAATGCGCCGTACTTGAGCGCCTGGACGGCGCTCTCCGTGCTGGCGTACGCCGTCATGATGATCGTGACGGAGTTCGGGTCGTACATCTTGAGCTGCTTCAGCAGGGTGATCCCGTCCATCGGCTTCATGTCGATGTCGGCCAGGACCATGTCGAACTTCTCTCCCTTGTAGCGCGCCAGCGCCTTCTCGCCGTCCGTGGCGAAGGCCGTGGAGAAGCCCGTCGGCTGAATGACCGCCTCCAGCATCTCGTGGATCGAGATCAAGTCGTCGACGATGAGGACGGAGGGCATGGTTAAATGGGGGAAGGTGGAGCCTCCCGACAGAGCCCGGGCAAGTCAATAACGCCCGCTGCCGGCGGGCGGCCGAACCGCCCGCGGGGCGTTAACCCATGCCGCCCGCCACAGCGCCCAGTTGGAAGATCGGAAGGAACATCGCCATGACGATGCTTCCGACGATGATGCCGAGGATGACGATGAGCAGCGGCTCGATGAGCGAGGTGAGCGCGCTCACGGTCGCGTCGCATTCGACGTCATAGAAGTCCGCGATCTTGTTCATCATCCCGTCGACGTTGCCGGTCGCCTCGCCGGCCTTGACCATGTGCTTCATCATCGGGGGGAAGAACTCGTTCGAAGCCAGGATCTCGGAGACCTGGCCGCCCTGGCTGACGTGCTTGGCTATCTCCTGGCACGCGTCCTCGACCTGCACCTTGTTGCTCGCCGTGGCCACGATCTCGAGCGTCCTCAGGATGGGCACGCCGGAGCGGATGAGCGTCGCGTAGGTCCTGCTGAAGCGCGAAAGCGCGATCTTGTGGACCAGGTTGCCGAATATGGGCGCCCTGACCAGGAAATGGTCCTTAACGCGCCTGCCCCTCGGCGTGCTGATGAGCCTCCTGAAGAGCCACCATGCCCCGAAGCAGCCGGCCGCTATGAGGATGAAGTAGTGGCCCATGAAATGGCTGACGTCGATGAGGAGCTGCGTCGGCATCGGCAGCTTGGCGCCGAAGTCCGCGAACATGGCCGCGAAAACGGGGATGACGAAGATGAGGAGCACGTTGACCAGCACGACCGCCAGGGAGATGACGCCGATCGGGTAGGCCATGGCCGACTTGACCTTCTTCGTCAGCTTGACGGTGGCCTCGAAGTAGCCCGCCACCTTGCCCAGGATCTCGGCGAGCCCGCCGCTCGCCTCGCCGGCCTCGACCATCGAGATGAACAGGGAGTTGAACGACCTGGGGAACTTCTTCACCGACGACGAGAAGGAATTGCCCTGGGAGATGTCGAGCCGGACGTCGCGGATCACGATCCGGAACACGGGATCCTCGGTCTGGTCCTGCAGGGCCTCAAGGCACTGCACGAGGGGAAGGCCCGCGGTCAGGAGCGAGGCCAGTTGCTGCGTGAACATGGTCAGCTCGCCCAGGGGCAGCTTGTAGCGCTTGGCTTTTTTCTCGAGGCTCTTCTGCTTCGCGAGCTCCTGTGCGGCGCGAACGCCCTGGGCACCCTTCTTGAGACCATCCTGGCGAAGGGCCCCGGCGGCGGCTGAGGCAGAGGAGAAAATTGCCATGGCAGGGTTAGAACACACCCATCTCAAACCCGCAACCCCATTTGCACCGCTACTCTTGTGAATAAACCTTAAAGTAAGGCCTTCGTGGAGACTCAGTTATCGGGCCCCTGGAGCCCCCCCGGGCTGCCGGCGACCGGCGACGGGCAGCGGCTCCGGAAGGCCTCCTCTCGCGGGCCTGCAGGGCCCCGGCCTGACGCCGCGTCCGGCGCGGGCCGGGTTGCACTCGGGCGATTCCCCGCCCATCCTCCCCCCTTTGTCATGCGCCGCCCACTCGCGTTGATCCTCGCCGCCGCGCCCTGGCTGGCCCCGGGGGCCCCCGCCGCGGACTCCGCCGGCCCGGCCCCCCAGGTGCTTTTCGACGATTTCTCGTACGCGAGCGTCGCCGAGTTCGAGGCCCACGGCTGGACCGCCCGGACGACGCCCGGCTGGCCGGGCATCGTGGGCGCCACCTGGAGGAAGGCGGGCGTCTCCTTCCCGGGCGACCCTGACAGGCAGGGCAAACGGATCCTGCGGATGACTTCGTCGACGGACGGGACGCCGGCCCGCACCTTCGAGACGCAGATCTGCCAGCAGCGCAAGTTCAAGGAGGGCACGTACGCGGCGCGCGTGCACTTCGCCTACGGCCCGGCAACGGGGCCGGCCGGCGACCTGGTGGTCCAGAGCTGCTACACCTACTCGACCGTGGACATACCCAAGAACCCCAACTACAGCGAATGCGACTTCGAGTACCTGCCCGGGGGGGGCTGGGGCCAGAAGGGGCCGGCGCTGTTCGTGACGAGCTGGGGAGGCGACGAGCCCCTGCCCGACGGCGGGCAGGACAACACCCACGACGTCGTCCGGGGGCCCGAGGGCGGCTGGCACGTCCTCGTGCTCCAGGTCGCCGGGGGCCGTGTGCGGTATTTCCTGGACGGGGGCCTGGTCGGCGACCACGGCGGCCGGTACTATCCCCGGGAGATAATGTGCTTCAACTTCAACCTGTGGTTCCACAAGGAGGCGGTGGCGCCCTCGAGGCAGCCCCGCAGCTACGAGGAGGACATCGACTGGGTCTATTTCGAGAAGGGGGCCGCTATCAGCCCCGCGGAGGTTGAGCGCAGGGTGCAGGCGCTGCGCAAGGCCGGGATCCCCTGGGAGGACAACGTGGAATCGGCGGGGCTGCCCTGCCCCTGCAGCAACTAGGGACCGCGCCCGGCCCATGCCGGCCGCGGGCTCAGCGCCACGAGACCGTCGCGACCGCGAACGGGGCGAGCGGCAGCGTCTGGTCGACGGGGCGCGACTCGCGCGGGGCGTTCTCGCCGGTGCCCTCGTCGACGATCTCGGCGGTCCCGCCGTCGGCGGGCAGGCCGACGTCGACCGTGCGGTTGCGCCTGTTCACGAGGAGCAGAGTGCGTCCGGCCGGAGTCACGAAGCCCTGTGCGAAGACGTCGCCGCCTCCCTTCACGCTAGTCGCGACAAGCCGGTCGCCGGGGTGGAAATGGTCGACCAGCAGCTTGAGGACCCAGTACCTCGCGTTCGGCCGTCCGTTCCTCCAGTCGATCATGGTCACGCTCGGGAACTGGCCGGGGTAGCCCACGAGCTGGGACTCGCCGACGATGTCGATCCCCTGCGCGGCGAGGTTGGCGTAGACGTAGGCGAACAGGGCGCCCGCGGCGTTCCAGTACCGGCCGGGGATCGACGGGGGCGGGCCGGACAGGGCGCCGGGGTCGCCGGGCAGGATGCTTCCGATCTCGTCCGTGTCGGTCTTCGTGGAGGGCGACAGCCGCCTGCGGATCAGCTCGGCGTACCTCACTGTATTCAGGAACCCGTCGGCCTGGCTGAAGAACGTGAACTGCCAGGTGTCGGGGCCCTCGCCCTGCGCGGGGGTGGCGTAGAAGTGGTACGAGACGTAGTCGAGCGGGATGCCCGGCTTGTGGTGGGCCGGGTCGAGGAAGTACTCGATCATCGCGCCGTTGTCCGATGGCGCCCCGAGCCCGAGGCCCATGAACTTCGTCGCCGGGCTCACGCGGCGGATCGCCTCGACGATGGCGTCGTACCTCTGCGCGTACTGCTCGGCCGTCGTGTGGTGCTCGAAGTCGACTTCGTTCAGGACCTCCCATATCGGAAACTTGTAGTGGAGCCCGGAGGTGTGGACCCGGCCGTTCTCGTCGCTAAATCCCCCGTTGACGTACCAGCCCACCAGCCGCGCAAAGTAGTCGCCCAGTTCCCGGCACGAGGGGTCCCTGAGCTCGGTCCCCTGCACGTAGTCCCAGTTCAGGGCGTCCGCATCGGGCGCATAGGCAACGGGCTTGTCGGTCCTGAACATCCACGCAGGGATCGTGCTGAAGTTCATCACAGTCGGCTCGCCGCCGGCCGCCTCCATGAAGTCCCTGGTCATCGGGTCGATAAGCGAAAAGTCCCAGTGGGTCGCCGCTCCCGTCGGCGAGTCGAGCTCGGGCACGACGAGCCTCGGGTACGGGAACCACGGGACGTAGCGCACGTATTTCGCGTGGATCGCCTTAAGGGCCGCGAAGGCCCCGTCGTGGGCCGTCGTGCCCGCGCGCAACAGCGGGTTCACGACCACCTGAAGCGTCGGTGTGGAACGGGAGACGGCGGTCGTCCGGGTCCACGTCACCGACACGTCACTGTCCGAGGGGCCCTGTCCGACGGCTCCGAGCCGGGGGCCCGCCACCATCGCGAGGAGCGCAAGCGCTGGACGAAGCGGGGAAACAAGGGGTGTCTTCACTCTGGTGCCGTTCTCTTGGGGTTCCTGTCTAGGCTAAGACTGATGGCTGTCGCCTGAGAAGCCCCATTTGTTCCGGGCGGGTCCCCAGGAGCAACCCGCAGGGACTAGGATCGGTCCCGCCGCGCGGGGCGGAAGGACGGGTCCTGCGCCGTTGGCCCAGGGCCCGCGAAAACGGGCCCGAAAAGGAGCCAAACCGGCACGCGAAGGCCCTCCGCCTTCCTAGACATATGCTGAATGCGCGGTATTAGAATACCTCCACTGGAACCGGGGCGTAAATCGTTTCTGCATAATATCATACACGACACGAGTCCGCGGCTTCCATGCGTCTCCCGCAGGCCCCGCGCCCGGCCGCTTTTGGCTCGCTTGCACCCCATGCCGGCCTCTAATTCGACGACGTCGGCATCGCTCGTTCCCCACCCCTCATTCCCAGCCCCTTTCGGCGACCATCTCCGCCCCTAGCCCGCCCAGGTACAGAGCCTTTCAACCAGTCAGCGGTCGCCGGTCCCGCCATCCATGGCGCCCACCACCATATCGTCCGCCGGTCCCGCCCGGGAGAATCCTCCTGCGCCAGAGGTGATCTTCGATGAGAACCTGTGCAAGGGTTGCGAGCTGTGCGTCACGTTCTGCCCGACGAAGGTCCTGAAGCTCGACACGTCGCGGGTGAACCTGCGCGGATATTTCCCCGCGATCGTCTATAACCTGGCCCTGTGCAACGGCTGCGGCAGCTGCGCGAGGATCTGCCCTGACTCGGTCATCACCGTCAGGCGATGAGGCGACAGCCATGGCAAAGAAACTGATGAAGGGAAACGAGGCGATCGCCGCCGCCGCGATCAACGCGGGCTGCCGCTACTACTTTGGCTACCCCATCACGCCGCAGAACGAGGTCCTGGAGTACCTGAGCCGGGAGCTGCCCAAGGCCGGCGGGGTGTGCCTGCAGGCGGAGTCGGAGGTGGCCGCGATAAACATGGTCTACGGAGCCGCGGGGGCCGGCGCGCGCGTCCTCACGTCCTCCTCCAGCCCCGGCATCAGCCTGATGCAGGAGGGCATCTCGTACATCGCCGGGGCGGAGCTGCCGTGCGTGGTCGTCAACATCATGCGCGCCGGGCCGGGCCTCGGCGGAGTGCAGCCGGCGCAGGCCGACTATTTCCAGGCCACCAAGGGCGGCGGCCACGGCGACTACCGGGTGTTGGTCCTTGCGCCCGCAAACCTCCAGGAGGCGGCCGACCTCACGCAGCTGGCCTTCGACCTCGCCGACCGCTACCGCAACCCCGTGATGGTGCTGGCGGACGGGATGATCGGCCAGC
>CAZCAJ010000105.1:0-8424 GCA_964496645.1 uncultured Opitutaceae bacterium | reverse complement strand
CAATCCAATTGCTAACAGTAGTGATAGTTTCTTCATAAACGTATCTCCGATTACCGTGACTTGTTACTTGCGCGCAATTCATGGAATTTTGGTTGCGCCCAATAGGTATTAACCGAAGGGCGGCGGAAGGTCACAGGGCGCCGCCGCTGCCACGTGTCCGCCTCCTGCATGCCAAGTGCACGAAACCTGGACGGCACGCACAGCGCTTGAGTGCGATCCCGGAAAACGTTAATTGTGTCCCTTGTGGGAACGAAAGTGCCGCCGGTGGGCGGTCCCACTGCCGCCCCCAATCCTCGTGCGTTCGCAACGACGCACTGGAGTCTGGTGGTGCGCGCCGCCGGGGCCTTTACGCCCACGGGCCGAGCCGCCCTGGAAGAGCTCTGCCGGGTCTATTGGTGCCCGCTTTACTGGTATGCCCGGCACCGCGGGTTGGCGCCGGCGGACGCGGAGGACCTAACCCAGGGGTTCTTTGCGGACCTGCTCGCGCGGGGCGCGGTGGCGCAGGCCGACGCGGCTCGCGGACGCTTCCGCTCCTTCCTTCTCGCATCGTTTAAGAACTTCCAGTCGCACGAGCGGGCGCGTGCCTCAACTCTGAAACGCGGCGGTTGCTGCAAGTTCGTGCCGCTCGAGGCGCTGCAGGAGGCCGCGTGGCGTTTTCAGGAGGAACCGGTCTCCGCCGATTCGCCGGAGAAGGTTTTTGACCGAAAATGGGCGATAGGCCTTATAGACCAAGCATTTGCCACCGTGCGCCGCGAGTATGTGGCTTTCGGCAAAGGACCTTTGTTCGACTCGCTGAAGATGGCTTTGTGGGGCGGGCGCGACGTCGGAAGCTATGCCGAAATCGCGCACCAGCTCGGCTCTACTGAAAGCGCCATCAAGATGGCGGTACTCAGGCTGCGTCGGCGCGCCGCAAGGGCGCTCCAAGACGAAGTGGCCAAGACCGTCCTGGATCCCGCCGACCTCGAGGACGAGATGGGGTATCTCCTCGAAGCGGTGAGCCAGTGACTCCGGCCATGGTTTCTGTTAGTATCGTTAAACGGGTCCACGCATCACATGAATGCCAGCCCGAACTGCCAAAGGTGCGGCGCCCCGTTGAGCCCGCCCTCGGCTGAAGGGCTTTGCCCGGCCTGCGTGCTGCGGTCGGCTCTGGAAGAGTCGCACTGTGAAGCCGCGGCAGAGGCGGGCCATCTCGCGCTGCCTCGGACATTTGGCCCCTACGAGTTGATCGAGGAGATCGGCCGTGGCGGCATGGGTGTCGTCTACGCAGCGCGGCAACCCGCGCTCGGTCGCACCGTGGCGGTGAAACTCCTGCTAGAGGGCGCCTACGGAAGCGAGGCGGCGCTGCGCAGGTTTCAACTCGAGGCGGCTGCCGCAGCCGGACTCCAGCATCCGAACATCGTCGCGATCCATGACTTCGGCGAGGTGGACGGCCAGCCGTACTACGCAATGGACCTTGTGACTGGACAGAACCTAACGGAGCTTTGCTCCGGCCGGCCGCTGCCTGCGCGAAAGGCCGCGGAGTTCCTTCAGCTTTTGGCCAGGGCGGTGCACTACGCGCATCAAAGCGGCGTCCTGCACCGCGATCTCAAGCCCTCCAATGTTCTCGTCGACGACGAGAACCGGCCGCGGATCACCGACTTCGGCTTGGCCAAGTTGATCGGTAGCTCGGAAGGAGCGACATTGACCGGTCAGATGGTCGGTTCGCCAAGCTACGCCGCGCCCGAGCAGGCGATGGGCCGTGAAGCGGGGATCACCGTGGCCAGCGATGTATATGGTTTGGGCGCACTCTTCTACCATCTGGTGACCGGCAGGGCACCGTTCAACGCCGCGACCCCGACGGAAACCTTGCGGCTAGTGCTCGACACCGATCCGCCTCCGCCCCGGCTGCTCAATCCCGCGCTGCCGCACGACCTGGAGACCATCTGCCTCAAGTGCCTGGACAAGGAACCGGCGCGCCGCTACGCGACGGCGGCTGATTTGGCCGAGGATGTGGAGCGTTTTCTCGGCGAGCGGCCGATCCGCGCACGACCGCCCAACGCCCTCTACCAGATGGACAGGTTTGCGCGGCGCCATCGCGCGGGTGTGGCCGCGACTGGCGTCACCCTGTTCGCGCTGGTCGTCGGGCTTGCGATTTCGCTGATCCAGTACCGCCGGGCCGTCGTGCAGCGGCGCGCGGCCGATGCCGCACGCGGCCAGGCGGGGCAGCTGATCGAACTCATTTCGCACGAGTTGAAACCGGTCGTCGAACAGCGGGGCGGGTCGCAGCAATTGCTCAAGGCTACCGAAGCCACGGTCCGTTATTACGAGTCGCTGCCGCCGGAACTCCGCACCACCCAGACTGATCAGGCGCAGGCCGACGCCCTGGGCGCGCTGGGACGCCTGCGGGGGGGCTCGCTGCACGATTTCAAGGGCGCCGAAGCGGCTTTGCGAGCGGCGTTGGCATTGCGCGAGAAGATCGTGCGGGAGACTCCCGACGATCCCGAGGCCGCTACCGCATGGTTGGAGGATGCCGCCGCGACTCCGTTTAACACGGCATCGCCAGTAACCGAGGCTTGGATGGAGCCGATGATCCGCCGTGGACGCGAGCTTCACGCGCGGTTCCCCGACAATCGACGGGTGAACACCCTGGTCGCGAGTCTGCTGGGTACTTATGCTGTTTGGGCCGCCAGCTCATATAACAAGCCACGCGAGGCTGTGGCCGCCATAGCGGAATGCCAGGTCTTGGTCGATCAGCTGATGGCCGGCATGCGGAAGGAGAAGCCAACGGAGGAACTCGGGCAGAGCCTGATCAATCTGGCGGAGGGTTTAATGTGGACCGGTGAAAGGGCCCGCGCGGGAGCGGTGGCTGAGCAGGCGCTGGCCTATTTCACCGAGGCTTTGAAGGCTGATCCCGGCAACGTGAAATTGCATTTCTTTGCGGCGCAAGCGGCGCACGATCTCGCCGACTGCACTCCCACCTGGAACGGGAAGCGTGATGCGGAGCGCGTCGCGCGCGAACACTATCGGGTGCTCGTCCAATTGGACCCGGACAATCGGTCGTACCGGGAGGGCTACGCCACAGCGCACCTGAATGAGTTCTGGTATCAATTTGCCCGCGGTGAGGATCTCGATGCTGCGCCGAAGGCCTTTCGCGAATTATCCGTGCTGTACGGGCCGGGAGTTCATGGAGGCCTCATCTATCCCAGTCTGTGGCTCGCCGCCTTCCAGGCGTGGGCGGGCAAACCGGGCGAGGCCCGTCAGCTGATCGAACAGACGCAGGTTGGTCTCACCGATTTTTGGGACAGGTTAGCCGAGAGCTCCAACGAGCGGTGCAGCTCACGCGTTGATTTCCTTTCGATGAAAGCGTATGTGCTGTATTGGCTGCGCGATTGGTCGGCGATGGCAGTGGCCGCACGGGAATGCCTGGCGGAGATCGAGGCGGGGCTCAAACGAGAGCCGGGCAATGGGCCGTTGCTGTGCCGCCAGGCTGATGCCCGTGTCTTTCTCGCCGTCACGGCGCAGCACGAAGGCAGGACCGCCGAGGCGATCGCCCAATTGCCGGCGCTGATAGAATTCATCCGCGGGGCCTCCCCACGCGATTATTCCTCACTTAGATTGGCCTCAACTCTGGGGATTGCACAAATGGCCCTTGCCGAGTCGTACGTGCAGCACGGTGATCTCGCACCGGCCAGACGGGTTGCTGAACAGCTGCTGCTCGGACCCGATATCTGGAGTACGAGTACGACCGTGGGCAACCTTGGACCTGGGGCGCTGACGCTCGCCGCGAGCCTTTGCGATTCGGTGGAGGCGGTTCGGCGCATCGGGCTCGCCGACCGGGCGAAGACGATGCTGACCAATCCGGCGGCCGCCGGCCGGCTCTCGGTGTACGGGAAAGAGAGCCTGGCGGCAATTGCGCGGCTGCGGGTCGACGCGGCGGCGAACCTGGCGCCGGAGGCGCTGGAAAGGGCGGGACGGCAGCTCGACGCTGCGGCGGCGACCGACCCGGACGCGAGCGAACAGTTCACGCGGGCGGGTGAGGCCACGTGGGATTTTGTACCGTGCTCCTCGGCTATCTCTTCGCCCGAAGCGCGCGAGGCGGAACTTGCTGCCCGCGAAAACTGCCGCACGCTGATGGCGCGCTTCCCAGAGAACGGAGCGTACCGCTTTCTCTTCGCGGAGACGCACCGCATGGATTGCTACCTGCATTTCGGGTGGGACGGACAGGTCGAACCGGGGCGCGCGGCCTTTCGGCAATACGATGCGCTGCTTGAGCCGTTCGTGGGGCGGAAGGGATACGAGAGCGTGCTGCGGACGCGGCTGGAGAACAGCCTGCACCTTGCCCAACTCGCCGCCTCCGTCGGCGACAAAGCCGACGCCGCCAGCTGGCTCGCAGAAGCCTGGAAGCGATTCGAAGCCTACTGCGATGGCCTGCCGGAAGGGTCGCCAGGCCGCGGCCTCGCCCGCGTTCGGTTCTTGGAAGAGTCGGCCTGGAGTGCGTGGTGGTTGCGCGACTGGTCCGAATTGGCGCGCTTGGCGCAGGAGGCGCAGGCCGGATGCGGGGCCGCACTGAAGGAGCAGCCGGCCAGCGAGGAACTGCTGAAACGCCAGGCGATGGCGGACGGGTTCGCCGCCTTGGCGTTGGCCGGCGTGGGCCGGAGCGCGGACGCTGCGCCGCGGTTGCAGGCAGCGAGAGATCGGTTGAAGATCGCCGAGGGGAACCAATTCTCCCACGGCGTTGATGATAGCGAAATGGTTGTGTGGGCCATCGAGTACTCCTGGGTCGAGGCCCTGCGGAAAAACGGCGACCTGGCGCAGGCCAGAAAATGTTTGGACGATTTGCTGGCTGGCGATGAATGGTGGGTGCCGAGTTTTCCCGACTATTGGCGGGCCCAGAAGCATCTGGCCATCCTTAGTATTCGTTCGGCGGGCTTCCTTGATCCCTCTGTCCCCTTCGAGGCCGCCCGCCGCAAGGAACTGGTGGACCAAGCCTCCGCGACATTTGCCCCCGAAAAGATTGCCGGTCGACTGACGATGGATGTGCAGGAAGCGCTGCGAGAGTTGGAACGGCTCCGCGTCGCGATCGCAACATTGTCGCCGTAAGGCAACCCGGTGCGCATTGCGATGAGAACGAACTAATCTGCCATCGTCCCAAATTCGGTCGACATACGGGCGATCAAATCGAACTGCGCCGTAAGCCCGCTATGGATGGAATGTCGACCTTCGCATATCGGGCAAATTGGGGTCCCAATTTAGCCCTTTCCGGCGAGCGACATGCCATTTTCTGCCATTTTGTTTCTTTTCTGGGGCCTGCGCATTTCACCCGTGGCAAAGAAAAAGTCCGATAGTCAAAGCCGCCGGGCGTTTGTCTGCATGAGTCCTATCTGTCACCCTGTATTAAAGCGGCACCCCGCCCCAAGAGGCGCTCGAAATCAGAAGTCGAACGAGTTTTCCAGGCGATAAATCACACCCTCCTGGATGCGCATGAGGGCCAGGCTGCCATCCGGCTCGTAGGCCGACGGAACCAGGGCATCCTTCTCGCCGACGTTCGACATGTTGAGCTGTATGCGCCAGTTGACGTTCCGGAAGACCTTCCGGGAGTAGCCAACCCATGCGTCGACGTGGGTGTCCATCGGGCCATACCACGGTTCGTTGACGTTGAGACCGCCCTGGGTCACCGCTGCGACTGCCGAATAATTCGGGTCGGTCGAGTTCACGTTTACGAACGTCGGGTCGTACTTGTATCCGAGGATGCGCCCTGCCTCCGTGCGGAGCGCGCCGCCCACAAACCATCCCTTGAGGGGGCCGCGGTCAAAGATGTACGTCGTGATGAGGTTGAGCCTCCACGGCGCCACTTCGGGGGCCTCGTGCCCCTGGTCGTTCAACTGAACGGTCCACGGTGCGACGATGCTCGAGTTCCAGTCCGCGCCCAGCGTGCCGCACGAGTTGCACCACATGCGGATCTGGCCGCCGGGGCCGTTCATGAACCCGGTGACCTGGCTGATGAACTTCTGCATGGCCGGGTCGATGTTCTCGTGCGTCGCGTCGACGTGCGAGTAGTTCAGCGTGACCTGCCAGTTCCTCAGGGGCTGGGCCGTCAGCTCGATTTCGATGCCCTTGGACAGGTTATCGACCGTCGTCTGGTGGTCGCCGAAGTCCGAGCCGCCGCCCAGGACCGGGCCGTTGGCGTCGTTGTACGCGCCGATGAACCCGGAGGCGATCTGGCCCGTTGTATGGGCGAGCGTCGGGTTAATCTGCGGCACTAGGTTGTAACTGCTGAAGAACGTCGCGGAGAATGGATTGTCCACCCAGGCGTTGACGATGCCCGCTGACGCGGCATTGACCGCCAGGTATTGCGGGCTGCCGATGGCATAGCCGCTGCCCGCGCCGTAGTCCCAGTAGTTGGAGCCGGGCGTCTTGCTGGACGCGCCGTTGCCGAGGTTGCCCTCGAGGCCGTCCTGCAGCGCCGCCGCCCATCCGTAGCCCCAGATCACGCCGTCGGCGACGAAGTAGGCGTTCTCTCCGAGGCCGGCGATCGAGTTGCCATTGGTCTCGCCGAGGGCGGCGTTCTTGACCGTCGTCTTGAACCAGTCGACTTTGAGCGAGAGCTTGTCGGCCAGGGCCGTGGTGACAAAGCCGTATTCCGTTGTCGTGCCGCTCGCGTTCGGGATCGGATTGCCGTCCAGGTCGAGGCGCGCCGCGTCAGGCTTGAAGTTCTCGGAGCGGTCGAACAGGATGCTGAACGTCAAATCCCCGGGGAGCTTCGACATGATCGCCTTCGGGAAGTGATAGACGCCGCCCCAGGTCTTGCTGGTGCCCGCAACGTCCGTCCGGGACTGCAGGTTGTCCGGGTAGCTCAGGGCCACGTAGCCCGTGTTCGCGTCCGGCTGGGAGGTGGTCTGGTAGTTCGTGATCCTGTCCCTGCGCCAGCCGAGAGACGGGACCAGGTCGCCGCCGAGCAGGTATCCCTGCCAGGTGATCCCCTCGGATTCATCCTGATAGCGGGTCCTGTCCGCCGACATGACCAGGGCCGGCAGGTCGTTCGGATTGCTCGCGTACAGGTAGTACACGTAGTTGGGCGACCATCCGACGTAGTTCGCCGGATTCTGGGACTGCGTGGAGTTCGTGGTCGTGGCGCCGGAAGCCGTGCTCACATACGAGTACGGGGCGCTCGGGTTCACGTTCGGGGCGTTCCAAGTGGAGTTGAAGTTGAGAGCCTTCTCCTCCGGCGCGGGCTGAATGACGTAGTTCAGGTTGTTCAGGTTCGAACCCGCGGCGGACGGTGCGTTCAATAGGCTCGGCCCGATGTATGCCAGCCACTCGAAGCTGCGAGTGGAGCCAAGCCCATTGGCCGCGTTCAACGCCGAGTTGACATTGTTGTCCACCGTGTAGGCCTGGGTCGTGGCGAACTCCGCGAACTGGTACGTGGACTGGACCACGTTGTTCTTCTCGTACAGACCCGTGACGTCGCTCTTTCCAAAGACGTAGTTGAAGAACGAGTTGCTGGTGAAGTCCGACGTGCGGACCTCGACCGTGGGCGTGAAGCGCCAGACCGCGCGGGTCGTCGTTGTCTGGTAGTTGCCACCGGACGCCGCATTTGCCACGTTTGGACGCCCGACGTTCGGATTGGGAGAGCCGTCGGCATAGGTCTGGTTTACATCGATGTTGATTTCGTAATTGGTTCCCTCCAGCCAGGGTTCCGCACCCTCCGTGTAGGACTGCTGGTCATAGGCGAGCTGGAAGCTCAGGCGGTCGTCGAAGAACGTCTGGTCGACCTCGAGGTCAAACGCGGTCCAGTGCTTCCACTCATGCTTGTTGGGGCCGTCCAGGAGCTTCTTGTAGAAGTTGAATAAGGACGGATCGGTGATCACCTTGTCGGCGTAGTACACGCCGCCGGGAATGGCGTTGAAGGGCTCGTAGAAGCCGTCTAGGTTGTCTTGAGTTCCCACGTAGTCCGCATACGTGGCGAAATCCGGTATCCCGACAGGTGAGTAACTCGGCATGCCTGCAATTCCGCCTCCATTATTGGCTAGGCCCTCGTTGGGCACAGAATCGATGACCTTTATGGGGACGCCGCTGGGAGCGATCGCGTTCGGGATGTTGTTCTGGGCTACGGGAGTGACCTCGAAGAAGTTCTGCACGTCCGGCCAGTAGGCGCGGCCCTCATACATGCCGTTCAACTCGAACATGTTCACGGAGAGGGGTCCGCCGGCCCCGCCCGGCACCAGCCCGCCTGGGCTCGGGTTCGAGAGGCTGTACTGGTTCTCGATGATGTGGTTGTACCCGGGATTGGTCACGCCGCCGACGGTAATCGAGGAGCTGAACCATGGCGTGATCAAGTCGTCGGGCGGGATGTCGCGGGGGGCGTCAGCCGTGTAGCTGCCCTTCTCGATGTTGCCGCGGATCGTCGTGTGGCTGTCCTTGCCGAACAGCTTCGGGTCGAAGCGG
>CAZCAJ010000104.1:0-8602 GCA_964496645.1 uncultured Opitutaceae bacterium | reverse complement strand
CCCTTGAGGGTCGAATCCGCAATCCCCCGATAGAGCCCGGGCGCCTGATCGAGGGGGTAGGCGTTTACCGTCGGCGCGGGCAATTCACCGCTTTCAATGCGGGGAGCCAGCGAGCGGAGGATCCCGGCGGCTTCCTCGAAGCTCAGCTTGAGCGAGTCGACTCCGAGCAGGCGCGACTCGTTGTGGTAAAAATCGACCAGGTTGAGGCTCACCCGCGGCTCCGGACCGGACGCAATCACCACCTGGCGCCCGCGCCATGCCAGCGCCCGCAGGCATTGCTCAAACATGGCCCCGCCGACGACGTCGAAGGCAACGTTCACGCCTTTGCCCGCGGTCGCGGCCCTGACGCCGTCGGCGAGTTCCGTCGTCTGCAGGTCGATCCACGCGTCGACCGGGAGGTTGCCCACCTTCGCGAGGTCAACCGTGGAGCGCACCGTGCCGAGGACTCTCGCACCGCTTAGGCGGGCAATATACGCCGCGATGCTGCCCACGCCCCCCGCGGTCCCGGTGATGAGGACGGTCTCCCCGTTCTGCACGCGGGCCGAGTTCACCAAGGCGGACCAGGCGGTGATGTATGCGACGCCGATTCCCGCCGCCTGTTCAAGGCTGACGTTGCGCGGCAGGGGCACGACCGCAGACTCGGGCACCGCCAGGAATTCCGCATGGCTGCCGTCGCGGCCGAAGCCTAGGTCTCCGCCCGACCCGAAGACGGACTTTCCCAGCAACCCCTTGGGCCCGCCGACCACGATGCCGGCAAAATCACGGCCCGGTGTGCGCGGAACCGTCGTTCCGTGCATCTTTCCCATCACGTTCTTGACATCGCTCGGGTTGATCGCGGCGGCCTTCACCTGGACAAGCACTTCGCCCTCGGCGGGCGCGGGCACGGGGATGTCCCGGATGCGCAGGCCGTCCAGCGATCCCGTCTGTTCGAATCTCAGCGCGCGCATGACCCTTTTCAGGCGACAGGCGGAAGGCCGGTCGGCAAGCAGAAAACGCGGCCGCCAAGCGGAGGCCGGATTGCGGCTTCTGCCATCAATGTCCTTCGGGCGAATGGAAACGGACCGCTGCCGGTGGGGGACTTGACTCCGCGGCGCGGTGCGGACACCTCTTTCCCGATGACGCAGCGGATGGACGCGGACCCGCTTCCGCTCCGATGAAAAACCTCTGGAACAGCGCCGAGGCCGCGGGATTCCCGGGAGACCTTGGCCAGAGGGTATACACGTCCCGGCTCATCGGCAGGGACCCGTCGCTCGTCCTGCACGGCGGCGGCAACACTTCGGTCAAGGTGCTGGAGAAGAATATCTTCGGCGAGGAGGAGCCCCTCCTGTACGTGAAGGGGAGCGGCTGCGACCTGGCCGCGATCGGGCCCGGGGGTTTCTCGCCGTGCCGGATGGCGCACCTGTTGCGGCTCGCGGGCCTGGACTCGCTCTCCGACCTGCGGATGGTGGCCGAGCTCAGGGGCTGCATGACGGACCCGTCGGCCCCGACGCCGTCCGTGGAGGCCATCCTGCATGCGGTCCTGCCGGCCAGGTTCGTCGACCACACGCACGCCGACGCGCTCATAGCGGTGATGAACACGCCGGGGGGAGTTGACCGGGTCCGCGAGATCTACGGCGACACGGTCGTCGTCATCCCGTACGTGATGCCCGGATTCAAGCTGGCGCGCCTTTGCGCGACCCTGCTTCCCCAGGAGATGTCCCCGCGCACGGTCGGGGTCGCCCTGATGAACCACGGCGTCCTCACCTTCGGCGACACAGCCGAGGCCTCGTACGGGCGGATGATCGAATGCGTGGGCATGGCGGAGGCATACCTGTCGAGGCGCAAGGCCTGGAACATCGCATGGCCGCCGGCCAAGGCGCCGTCGGGCCCGATGCGGGCCGGGCTCGCGGCATTCCGCCGCGAGCTCTCAGCGGTGATGGGCGCCCCGGCGATCCTCTCGGTCGGCGCCGATGACCGGTGTCTCGGCTTCGCGCGCAGGCCCGACGTCGCCGCGCTCTCCCAGCAGGGCCCGGCGACGCCGGACCACGTCGTGCGCACGAAGCGCGTCCCCATGGTCGGGCGCGACCTCGCGGCGTTCCGCCGCGACTACGAGGCCTATTTCCAGGCGTGCGCGGCCGGGGCCGCGCCGGGGCCCGCGATGCTCGATCCGGCGCCGCGTGTCATCCTGGACCCGGAGTGGGGCCTCGTCGCCGCGGGGCGCTCCGCCCGCGAGGCGTCCATCGCCGGCGAGATCTACGCGCGAACGATCGACGTCATCATGAGCGCCTCGGCGCTCGGGGGCTGGAAGGCCCTTCCCGCCCGTGACGTCTTCGATGTCGAGTACTGGGACCTGGAGCAGGCGAAGCTGCGCCGCGCTGGCCCGGCCCCCGTGTTCGCCGGCGAGATCGCCCTGGTGACCGGGGCCGCGTCCGGAATCGGCCGGGCCTGCGTCGAATCGTTCCTCCGGCGGGGCGCCGCCGTGGCGGGACTGGACGTGAATCCGGCGATCGTCGGCCAGCACAAGAGGCCGGACTTCCGCGGGATCGTGTGCGACGTGACCGACGAGGCGGCCGTGACCGCGGCGCTCGAGGAGGCGGTCAGGGCGTTCGGCGGCCTCGACATGCTGGTCCTCAACGCGGGGATATTCACGCCGGGCAAGGGGATCGGCGACCTCGGGACGGACGCCTGGCGCCGGGTGATGTCGGTCAACCTGGACGCGAGCTTTGTCATGCTCCGCGAATGCCACCCGCTGCTAAGGGCCGCGCCAAGGGGCGGGCGCGTCGCGGTCATCGGCTCGAAGAACGTGCCGGCACCCGGCCCTGGGGCCGCGGCCTACTCGGCCTCGAAGGCGGCGGTAAACCAGCTCGCCAGGGTTGCGGCGCTCGAGTGGGGCGCCGACGGTATCCGGGTGAACTCGCTCCACCCGAACATGGTCTTCGATACCGCGCTATGGACCCCCGAGGTGCTCGAATCGCGCGCGCGCCACTACGGCCTTTCGGTCGCGGCCTACCGGACGAACAACGTGCTCAGGGTCGAGGTCGCGAGCCGCGACGTCGGGGAACTCGCCGCCGAACTCTGCGGCCCGCTGTTCGCAAAGACGACCGGGGCCCAGATCCCCGTCGACGGCGGAAACGAGCGCGTCATATGAACGTCGGCGGGCGACCCTACCGCACGCTCTGGCCCGCCGAGGACGGCGCCGCGGTAGAGATCATCGACCAGACCCGCCTGCCCCACGAATTCGCCGTCGTGCGGCTGGAATCTTTGGGCGAGGCGGCCCGCGCGATCCGCACGATGCAGGTCCGCGGGGCGCCGCTGATCGGGGCGATGGCAGCCTACGGCCTCTGGCTCGCGCTCCGCGCGGACCCCTCGGACCGCGGGCTGAGGGAGGCGGGGGCGGCGCTCATCGCCACCCGCCCGACGGCCGTCAACCTGCGCTGGGCCATCGACCGGATGACCGCCTGGCTGAGGCCGCTGGCGCCGGCCGGGCGCGCGGCCGCCGCGTTCATCCACGCCGCGGAGATCTGCGACGAGGACGTGGCGATCAACCACGGGATCGGAGACGCGGGCCTGCCCATCATCCGCGCGCTCGCCGCGCGCAGGAAGGGCGGCGCGCCCATCAACGTCCTGACGCACTGCAACGCGGGCTGGCTGGCGACGGTCGACGTCGGCACCGCGACGGCGCCCATCTATGCGGCGCACGACGCCGGCGTGCCGGTCCACGTCTGGGTGGACGAGACCCGCCCGCGCAACCAGGGGGCGAGCCTGACGGCCTGGGAGCTGCTGAACCACGGCGTGGCGCACACCGTCATTGCCGACAACGCCGGGGGCCACCTCATGCAGCACGGGCAGGTGGACATGGTCATCGTCGGCACCGACCGCACCACCGCCACGGGAGACGTGTGCAACAAGATCGGCACCTACCTGAAGGCCCTCGCGGCGCACGACAACGGCGTTCCATTCTATGTCGCGGTGCCGTCGCCGTCGATCGACTGGACGGTGCGCAACGGCGTGCTCGAGATCCCGATAGAGAACCGGTCCCCCCGGGAGGTGACCCATCTCGCCGGCCGGCTGGCCGACGGGAGCGTAGCCACGGTGGCGATCGCGCCGGAGGGCAGCGCCGCAGCCAACCCCGCGTTCGACGTGACGCCCGCGCGGCTGGTCACCGGCCTCATCACCGAGCGCGGCGTCACGGAGGCCTCCGAGGCCGGCCTGAAAAGGCTCTTTCCCGGGCACCAGGCGCCGGCACCCGGCTAGCGCGGCCGGGCCCAACCCCCCTATGAAGACAATGAGCCGGCGCGAGTTCATGACAGCCACCCTTGCGGCCTCGGCCACGGCGGCCCTTTCCGGCGCGGACGAGCCGGGCGCCCCGGCGCGGGGACGCGAGTACTACGAGCTGCGCCGCTACCGGCTGAGCGTCGGCGCGCCCCACGCGCTCCTCGACGGCTACCTCGAGGGGGCGCTCATACCGGCGCTCAACGCGCGCGGCGTCGAGGCGGTGGGGGTCTTCACCGAGCCCGACGCGAAGGACGGCCCGGCCGTGTGGGTGCTGATCCCGCATCCGTCGCTCGACTCGGTCGCCTTCGTGGCCGGCGCGATCAACCTGGAGCCCGCGGTCCAGGCGGCCGGCGCCGGCTACCTCAGCTCGCCGACGTCCGCGGACCCCGCGTTCGAGCGCATCGACAGCTGGCTGCTCGCGGCCTTCGCCGGGCTCCCCAGGCTGGCCGTCCCGGCGCTGGCCCGGCAGAGGAAGCCGCGGATCTTCGAGATGCGCACCTACGAGAGCTTCAGCGAGCTGAAGGCGCTCAAGAAGGTCGAGATGTTCAACGCGGGCGAGATTGGCGCGATGCAGGAGCTCGGCCTCTCGCCGGTGTTCTACGGCCAGGTGCTCGTGGGCCGCGACATGCCGGAACTCACCTACATGCTGTGCAGCCCGGACATGGCGACGCACAAGCGGAACTGGGCCGCGTTCGGGGCGCACCCGGCCTGGGTCCGGCTGAAGAACGACCCGCAGTACGCCGACACCGTGTCGCGGATCACGAGCCGTTTCCTCATGCCGGCCGCGTTCTCGCAGATCTAGGGAGCGGCGGTCCGGGGGGTTCCCGCCGGGGCCGAACGCATGGCTGGATAGGCACTTCCGCCTGTAGTGGGCCGGTCTTTCGCAGGATTAGTGGGCAAAACCCGCAGCCGGATTGTAACCGCCGGCGGCGCGAGGCGTCTCGGCGCATTGAGAATTCCAGCTTCATCCCAAAATAAAATCGCACCGAATCACAATGAACTCCGTGAAAAAACTGGCCCTGGCCCTATCCGCGGTCCTCTTTGCCGGCCTCACCCATGCCTCGGCGCAGGTCAGCCTGCGCGGCATCTACACATCGGCGGTCAACAGCACGCTCACGGCGGTGATCGCCGTGCACGACAACAACAGCCTGGACGCCTTCCTCTTTGACACCGGCCAACAGGCGGTGGGAAAGGGCGCGACGACGATCGACTCCTCGGGCGACTTCACCCTCGCCGGAGTGATCGGATACGGCATGACCGGCACGCTCTCCGCAACCGGCGCGTCGGCCACGATCACGGGATCGGTGACGAACCCCAGCTGGTCCGCGCCCGTCGCATTCACGGCGCCGCGGACGGTCTTCTTCGGGGTCAACAACGGCGGCGGGATCTCGATCATCAACGGGCGCTTCACCGGGAAGTGCTCGAGCGCGACCACGGCCGGGGAGACCAACGTCACCTTCATCGTCGACGCCAACAACAACCTGTACGTCATACACGAGTACGCGGCGGGCACCTATACCGGCGGGATCGGCACGGTCACCCCGGACTCCACGGACGACGGCGGGACCCTCCAGTTCACGAGCGTAACGGGCGGGGTGTTCAGCGGCACGTTCACGACGAACGCGTACACGATGGCCGGCACCCTGACCGACTCGGCCGGCACGTTCAACTTCGTCGCCTTCCGCGACGCGGCGGCCAACCGCTTCGGGAACCTGTCGACCCGCGGTTTCGTCGGCACGGGCCAGAATGTGCTCATCGGCGGGTTCGTGATCGCGGGCGGGCCAAAGCTGGTCCTGATCCGGGTCCTCGGGCCCGGGCTGGCTAACTACGGGATCACGTCGCCGCTGATGGACCCCACGGTCACCCTCTACAAGGGGCAGACCTCCCTCCAGTCGAACACCGGCTGGCAGAACCAGCCGAACGCCACCCTCGTCTCCGAGATCCAGGCCACCCATCTCGAGCCCCCGGACGCGGGTGACGACGCCATCCTCATCCAGCTCGAGGCCGGCGCCTACACCACGATCGTCGCCGGGGCGAGCGGGGACACCGGCACGGCCCTCGTCGAGGTCTACGAGGTGCTCCTCGACTAGGCGCCAGCCGGGGCGCGCCCCCTTTTTCCCGCGGCAGGCCGAACCAAAGACGGTTCGGCCTGTCTTTTTTTCACCGAGTAGAGGCTCGGGGCCTCCCGGCTGTCATAGAACGATGTCAACCAAGCCATGAATCAGACCAGCGAGATCGAGGTGGGCGCCAGCCAGTCCCAATTCGAGCGGGACGGCTATCTTGTTCTGGAGAAGTATTTTGCGCCGGATCGGGTCGACGGAGCGGCGTCGGCGATGCGCGACCTGCTCGCGGGGAGGCCGAACGAGGTGGTCGTCGACTGCCTGAGGACGGGCCGGCGCATGTTCTGGGCCCAGGCCGATCGCCGGGAGTACCGCAACTACGAGTTCAACGACCTCTACCTCCTGAGCGAGGAGCTGCGCGAGCTGGCGCTCGACCCGGAGCTGGCATCGGTCCTCGAGACGCTCCTTGGCGAGCCTGCCGTCCTATTCAGCAGCACCAATTTCCAGAGGGGCAGCTCCCAGCACATGCACATTGACTCCCTCTACCTCACGCCGCGCACCCCCCATTCGCTTGCCTCGGTTTGGATAGCGTTTGAGGACGTGCACCCGGACGCGGGCCCCCTCTTCTTCTACCCCGGCAGCCACAGGATCCCCCTGTACCGCTTCAACGACGGCTCGCACCACGCCTCGCGCGAGGAGGAGGCCGACTGGTTTGACTACATCGACGTCCAGATCCGGCTGCGCGGCCTCAAGCAGCGAAGGTTCCTCGCCCGCAAGGGCGACGTGTTCATCTGGCATGCCGATCTCGTGCACGGGGGCAGCCCCATCAGGGACGCGGGCCGCACTCGCGCCTCGATGGTCTGCCATTACTTCGGCGAGTCGGACTGCCGGGAGCGGGACCTGGAGGTGGTTCCCCTGCACGGGGGTTGCTGGATGCGCCGCCAGCAGCTCCCGGTCAGGCCCGACCCGGAAGCGTTCAGCCCGGCGTTCCCGTTCCCCGAGGAGTCCTACCTTCGGCGCCATCCCGACGTCCGCGACGGGGTCCGGGCGAGGATCTTCCCCTCCGGCGAGTACCACTACCGCAATTTCGGCTTCGACGAGGGCCGCGGCGTGTAGTGCGCGGCGCGGCTCACGGAAGCCACTCTCCGCCCCCGCCGACGTTCTCCATCGTGAAGAAGCGCGAGTTGAGGGTCACGCGCTTCGGGACGGACTCCCCGTGGAGGATCCTGAGCGCCGTCTCGACGGCCTCGCGTCCGCCCGTCGGGTACTCGAACGACGCCGCGAGCAGGCCCTGGCGCACATAGACCTGGCCCTCCTGGGGGAGCCCGTCGATGCCGACGAAGATGATGTCCTTCTCCCGCTCGGCGGCTTTCGCCGCGAGGTAGGCGCCGTGCGCGGCCGGGTCGTTGTGCGCGTAGACGAGGTCGATCCTGGGGTTCACCGCCAGGGCCGACTCCATCTCCTCGCGCGCTCGGGGCTCGAGCCACTGGGTGTCGGCCGAGAAGATGATGTCCACGGGCTGGCCCCTCAGCGCCGCGTGGAAGCCGGCGAGGCGGTCCTGGCCCGGGGTCGATGTCATGAGGCCGGTCAGCTCGACGATCCTCGCGCGTCCCCCGGCCCTGACCTGCGGGAGGGAGAGCAGCCTGCGGACCGCCCATTCGCCCGCCGCCCTTCCGATCCTCTGGTTGTCGGCTCCGATGAACTGCGTGAATTCGTCGCCGAGCACCTTGCGGTCGAGGACGATGACGGGGATCCCCCGGCGGTAGGCGGCGGCCACCGGCGGCGTGAGCGGCGCGGCCTCCTTGGGGGAGACCACGAGGAGGTCGACGTCGGCGTCGATGAACTCCTCGATCTGGGAGCGCTGGCGCAACGTGTCGTTCTGGGCGTCCTTGAACACCACCTCGAGCCCCGGGTGTGCCTCCGCCGCCCTCCGGATGTCCGCGTTCATCTGCACGCGCCAGGGCTCGCCGAGGTTGCACTGGCTCATGCCGATGATCCATTTGTCGCCGTGCTTGGGCCCGGCCGCGGCGGCGGGGAGGATGAGCGCGCCTAGGAGCAGGGCCGCTGGGATTGCCTTGTGCATGGTGTATTCCGGGTTGGGTTGGGTGGGCCTGGGGAGGGGGCGCTAGCCGGCCTTGCGCCGCTGGAGGAGAACCGCCGCGATGATGATCGCGCCCGTCAGCATGAGGCGGCTTGACTCCCCTACAGCGTTGATGCTGAGGACCTTCTCCAGGTAGCCGATCGTGAGCGCTCCGAGGAGCGTGAGGCCGATGCCCCCGCGCCCGCCC
>CAZCAJ010000103.1:0-9642 GCA_964496645.1 uncultured Opitutaceae bacterium | reverse complement strand
TTCGCCTACGCCAACTCGATCTACAACCTCGAGGGCGGCACGCACCTGTCGGGTTTCAGGACCGCGCTGACGCGCGTCATCAACAACTTCGCCAAGGGCAACAACATCATCAAGGAGAAGGACCCGGCCATAACAGGCGATGACGTCCGCGAGGGCCTGGTCGCGGTCATTTCGGTGAAGGTGCCGGAGCCCCGCTTCGAGGGCCAGACCAAGACAAAGCTCTCCAATTCCGAGGTGGATGGGATCGTGCAGAAGGTGGTCGGCGAGAAGCTAAAGTTCTTCCTCGAGTCCAACACGGGGATCGCCAAGCGGATCATCGAGAAGACGCTCAACGCGGCGCGCGCCCGGGAGGCCGCCCGGAAGGCCAGGGAGACGGTACGCAAGGGCGCGCTTTCCGGCGGGGGTCTCCCGGGGAAGCTCGCCGACTGCTCCGAGCGCGACCCGGCTCTCGGCGAGCTCTACATCGTCGAGGGCGACTCGGCCGGCGGCTCCGCGAAGCAGGGCCGCGACCGGCGTTACCAGGCGATCCTGCCCCTCCGCGGAAAGCTCATCAACACCGAGAAGGCGCGCCTCGACAAGGTCCTCTCCAACGAGGAGATCCGCACCCTCATCACGGCCATCGGAACGGGCATCGGCGACGCCGAGGGCGACGGCGCCTTCAACGTGGAGAAGGCCCGCTACCACAAGATCATAATCATGACGGACGCGGACGTGGACGGCTCCCACATCCGGACGCTGCTGCTCACGTTCCTGTACCGCCAGATGCGGGGGCTGCTCGACCTGGGTTACGTCTACATCGCCCAGCCGCCGCTCTACAAGATCAAGCGCAAGAAGCGCGAGCAGTACGTCGACAACGACGAGCAGCTGAACCGGATCCTGCTCGAGCTGGGCTCCGAGGACGTCGTCCTCACGCGCCTGGCCGACCGCCACGCGTTCACCCCGCAGCAGATCGACCGCATCGTGGAGTTCCTGGCCGCGCTCGAGATGCTTGGCGGCGGGGTCACGCGGTACGGCGCGCGGCTCAATGACTATCTCGACAGGTACGACAAGGTGACCAGTGCCCTGCCCCGCTACGTGGCCCGGATCAGGGAGGGGAACAAGGAGTCCCACGAGTTCCTCCTGGACGACGCTGCGCGCGTGAGGTTCTCCAAGGAGCGCGGGCTCGACGCCGACCTGCTCGAGGAGGCGAACGGCGACGTGCAGAGGCCCGACGCGAAGCCGGCGGCCGCGCCGAGGCGGGTAACTCTCCACGAGATCTTCGAGAGCACCGAGATGGCGAAGATTCTCAAGGGCGTCGCAGCGATCGGGCTCGACATCACCCGGTTCAGCCCCACCGAGGCGCCGCGGTACACGATCACCGAGAACCCGGGCCAGAAGACCGAGGCGACGACCGAGCTTCGCGCGCCCCTCGACATAGTCGCCCAGATCCGGGCCAACGGCCGCAAGGGCCTTTCGATCCAGCGCTACAAGGGACTAGGCGAGATGAACCCGAAGCAGCTATTCGAGACGACGATGGACCCCGAGAAGCGCCGCCTGCTCAAGGTGGCGGTCAAGGACGCCGCCAAGGCCGACTCGCTCTTCACGCTCCTCATGGGCGACGAGGTGCCCCCCCGCAGGCAGTTCATCGAGGATAACGCGCTCAACGTCCAGTATCTCGACGTCTGAGCGCCCGCAGGCCAGCCAACCCCTTCCCAAGGCACCGTGTACACCGGCACCGAAAGACACACGTCGGCGAACATCACCGACATCATGCAGACGGCCTACATCGACTATTCGATGTCGGTCATCGTCGCGCGCGCGCTGCCCGACGCCCGCGACGGCCTCAAGCCCGTGCAGCGCAGGATCCTCTACGCGATGCTGCGCGAGGGGCTGCTGCACAACCGTTCCTACACGAAGTGCGCCGGCGTCGTGGGCGAGGTGCTTAAGAACTACCATCCCCACGGCGATGCGTCCGTGTACGACACGCTGGTGCGCCTCGCGCAGACGTGGGTCATGCGCTACCCGCTCATCGACCCGCAGGGCAACTTCGGCTCGGTGGACGGCGACCCTCCGGCCGCCTACCGCTACACGGAGTGCCGCCTAAACGAGACTGCCGAGGAGCTCCTGAAGGACATCGAGGAGGAGACGGTCGACTTTGCCCCGAATTACAGCGAGTCGACCACCGAGCCGACCGTCCTTCCCGCGGCGCTTCCCAACCTGCTGATGAACGGCTCGACGGGCATCGCGGTCGGAATGGCCACCAACATACCCCCGCACAACCTGAGCGAGGTCATCGACGCGGCCTGCGCGATACTCGACAGGCCGTCGGTCTCCGTCGACGAGATCTGCGAGATCATACACGGCCCGGACTTCCCGACGGGCGGCGTCATCTCGGGGCGCGAGGCCGTCCTGAGCTACCTGAAGACGGGCAAGGGGATCGTCCGGATCCGCGGCAAGGCGCACTCGGAGGAGTTGAAGGGCGGGATGGAGCAGATCGTGATCACCGAGATTCCCTACAACGTGAACCGGGCCAACCTGGTCACGCGCATCGCGGAGCTCGTTTCCGAGAAGGAGATCGATGGCATTCGCGACCTGCGCGACGAGTCCGACGAGAACACGCGCATCGTCGTCGAGCTCAAGCGCGGCGAGCAGACCAAGGTCGTGATCAACCAGCTTTTCCAGAAGACGGCGCTCGAGTCCTCGTTCGGCGTGACCCTCCTTGCCCTCGACCGGAAGCGGCCGAAGCAGATGAACATCAAGGAGATGATCGAGTGCTACATCGAGCACCGCCGCGACGTCGTTACCCGCCGGACGCAGTTCCGGCTGCGCGAGGCCGAGGACCGGGCGCACATCCTCGAGGGCTACATCATCGCGCTCGACCACCTGGACGACTTCGTGAAGATCATCCGCGCGTCGGAGAGCCGCGACGACGCCAAGGTCAGGCTGATGGCGAAGTACCCGATCTCGGCGAGGCAGACCGACGCGATCCTGGAGCTTCGCCTCTACCAGCTGACGGGCCTGGAACGCGGAAAGATCGAGGCGGAGTACCTCGACCTCATGAAGCTCATCGAGGAGCTGCGCGCCGTCCTGGCGTCGGAGGCCAGGCTGCTCGCCCTGATAAAGAGCGAGCTGCTCGAGATGAAGGCCAAGTACGCCTCGCCCCGGCGCACCGAGATCATCGCGGCCACCGGCGAGTTCCGGATGGAGGACGTGATCCCGAACGAGGGCTGCGTCATCACGGTGTCGCACCTGGGATTCATCAAGCGCACCCGCGTCTCCGACTACCGCTCGCAGAAGCGGGGCGGCAAGGGCATCATCGGGACCGAGACCTATGACGAGGATTTCGTCGAGCACCTGTTCACCGCGAGCACCCACGACTACATCCTGTTCTTCACGAACACGGGCCAGTGCCACGCCAAGAAGGTCTACGACGTGCCCGAGGGAACTCGCGCGTCGAAGGGAAAGTCGGTCTCGAGCTTCCTGCGCCTGGCGGAGGGCGAGAAGATCGCGGCCATGCTCTGCGTGAAGGACTTCGAGGGCACGCTGCATGTCGTGATGGCGACCAAGGCGGGCGTCACCAAGAAGACGAACCTGTCTGACTACACGAACGCCACCCGCGAGGGCGGGCTGCGGGGCATCAAGCTCGAGGACGGCGACACCCTGGTCGGCTGCGTCCTCACGAACGGCCAGAACGAGATCGTCCTCGTCAGCTACAAGGGACAGGCGGTCCGCTTCAGCGAGGACGATCTCCGCGACCAGGGCCGCGACACCGTCGGGGTCACCGGGATGCGGTTCAAGATCGGCGGCGACCACGTGAAGGCCATCGAGGTCTGCGATCCTCAGGACCGGCTGCTCATCGCCCGCGAGGACGGGATCGGCAAGCGCACGCCCTTCGAGGACTACCGGCTGATCGGCCGCGGCGGCACCGGCGTCATCGCGATCGACCTGCCGGAGGACGGCTCGGTCAACGTGGCCGGCGCGCTG
This sequence comes from uncultured Opitutaceae bacterium, assembly GCA_964496645.1. GTDB lineage: Bacteria > Verrucomicrobiota > Verrucomicrobiia > Opitutales > Opitutaceae > Palsa-1447. The sequence goes on along the minus strand of CAZCAJ010000103.1, from coordinate 5,679 downwards.
AGCGTGCGCGACGGCGGGGAGGTCATGCTGCTCACGGCGAAGGGCCAGAGCATCCGCACGCGCGTCAGCGAGATCAGGGAGACCGGCCGCGGCGCCAAGGGCGTCAAGCTCCTGACGCTCGCGGAGGGGGACAAGCTCCTGAACATCGCCCGGATCGTCGAGACGGAGGAGGAGACCGCCTCCCCGTTCGAGGCGTGAGCGGGCCGCGCCGACGCGCGTGGCCCGGCAAAGGCGCCGCGCAAGGCGGGATCAAATCTTGTGGAAGTCTCCCCCTCGAAACTCGCCGTACGGGCGCTGGGGCGCCTCGCCCCGTCCGCGCTCAGGTTCCTGGCGCACCGCAGCACGATCAACCGGGGCCGCTGGCCCATGCTGAGCGCGCTCAGGGACGACCCGAGGTGCCGGGCCTGGCTCGCCTCCCTCGAGAACCCGACGAAGACGCGGCGGGGCTTCAGGATATACACCCTTGCGGGCGACCTGACGTCCGACTGGATCAAGCTTCACGGCCAGCACGAGGCCGGCACGGAACGTTTCATCCTGGACCACCTCAAGCCCGGCACGGCCCTCCTCGACGTCGGGGCTAACGTCGGCTATTTCTCGCTGCTCGCGGCTACCGTAGGCCGCGCCAGGGCGGTCGCGTTCGAGCCCCAGCGGCCCGTCGCGGACCTGCTCCAGCGATCGGCTGGACACAACCGGGTCGAGGGCCTCGTCAGGGTGGAGCGCCTCGCGCTGTCGGATGCGCCCGCGACGATGAGAATGACGTCGTGCCCGGGCAACACGGGCCGCTCCCGCCTGGTCGGCTCGGACTGCGCAGGGGCCGAGCCCTACCCGGTGAGCGTCGTCGCCCTCGACGACTGGCTCAGGGAAAACCCGGTGGGGCCGGTCTCGGTCTGCAAGATCGACACGGAGGGCGCGGAGCTCCGGGTCCTGCTGGGGATGGCGCGGCTGCTCGACCGGGAGGGCCCGGCGGTGGTGGTCGAGGTCATAGACGAGCACCTGGCAGGATTCGGCGCCTCCGGCCGGAATGTCTGCGAGACGCTCAAGGGCCACGGCTACGCCGACGTCACGCGGAGATACGCGCCGCGCGGCGACCCCAACCGCTATTTCGAGAGGATGCGGGGCGCCTGAGAGGAACCATCCCGGGGGGCGCGCCTCTATTGCTGCGCCGGCGGCTGCGCAGCTTGGGGGACTGCGATGGTGCCGAGGAACCGCACCCGGGGGCGGCCGCCGCCCTCGATCTCCATGAAGAAGCCTCCGAGGGAGCCGGGGACGATCTTGACGTGGACCGGCTTGCCCGTCGGGGTCGTGTAGTAATCGTCGTGTTCGGTCACGGCCCAGCGCTGGCCGTTCGTCAGCGTGAGGATGGTCCCGTTCTGCCAGCCGTCAAACGGGCGGGCAAGCACCGCGTCCAGGGTCGTGTACTCGATCTCGGTGCCGGGCTTGAGCACGACCTTCATCCGGTCGATGAAGCCCGAGGGCGCCGCCTGCTTCTGCGCGCCGCCGCGGGCCTCGGCCTGGACCTGTTGGCGGACCTGCTCTGTGACGGCCTTCGTGGTCTCCGCCCTCACGGCCTTGGTCGTCTCCTCCGTCGCCCTCGCCACTGCGCCGGTCTGCTTGGCCTTCACGAGCGCGTCGAGCCTCGCCAGCTCCTCGGGCGAGAGCTTGTCGAGGCCCGCCGCCTTGAAGTCGGCCGGCGACAGGCCCTTGGTGAACGCGTCGTCGGCGCGGACGGCGCCTCCGCAAAGGACCGCGCAGACGAGGTAAAGGCGAGCGAGCATGGGGTGGCGGCTGACGGTCAACGCTTGCCTCGCCCCAGGCGCAACGAAAAAGTCGCACCCATGCACCGCCGATGATCCGGGCCATCATACTTGATTTCGACGGGCTCGTCCTGGACACGGAGACCGCGCTCATCGACGCCTATGGCGATGTCCACCAGGCTCACGGGATCGCGTTCGACAGGGCGCTCTTCACCCGGGGCGTCGGCCACGCCGATTTCGCGTTCGACCCGTGGCACAAGTTCAGCCCGGCGGCCGACCGGGAAGCGCTCGAGGCCGAGAGAAAGGCCTTCAACCGGGCGCGCAACGAGAGGAACCCCATACTCCCGGGTGTCGTCGCGCTCCTGGTCCAGGCGAGGGACGACGGGCTGAGGATAGGCCTCGCCTCGAACTCGGGCCACGCGCACGTGGAGGGCCACCTTGCAAGGCTCGGGCTCCTCGGACGCTTCGACTTCGTCGCTTGCCGCGAGGACGTCGCCTCGCCGAAGCCCGAACCCGACATCTACAGGCTCGTGCTCAACGAGTTCGGCCTGCGCGGCAGGGAGGCGATCGCGTTCGAGGACTCCCTCACGGGACTGCTCGCCGCGAAGCGGGCGGGGCTCTGGACCGTCGCCGTCCCTAACGCCTCGACCGGAGGGCAGGATCTCGGCGGCGCGGACCTGTGCGTCGGGTCGCTCGCAGATTGCCCGCTGGCCGGGCTGGTGGCACGCTTCGGGCCATGAACCGTCCCCCGGTTCCGCGCTACAACGTGCTGGGCGTGGGCGTCTCGGCGCTCTCGCTCGCGCAGGCGCGCGACATGATTGTCGGCGTTCGCGGCGCCCGGGGCGCCGGCTATGTCTGCCTATGCACGGTAAACGGCCTCGGCGAGGCCCGCAGGGACCCCGGGTTCCGACGGATTCTGAACGAGTCCTGGCTCACCACCGCGGACGGGATGCCCGTGGTGTGGATGGGTCCGCCTGGGGTCGAGCGGGTCTACGGGCCCGACCTCATGCTGGCGGTGTGCGACGCGGGCAGGTCCTGCGGCCTGCGCCACTACCTATTCGGCGGGAAGCCCGGGGTCGCCGGCGAGCTATGCGCGGCGCTGACCGCCCGCTTTCCCGGGCTCCAGGTCGTCGGCACCTTCACCCCCCCGTTCCGGGAGCTCGACGGGCCCGAGATGGCGCGCCTGAGCGCCGACATCGCCCGGGCGCAGCCCGATGTCGTGTGGGTGGGCTTGGGCACGCCCAAGCAGGAGCGGTTCATGGCCGGCCCGGGGCGGACTCTCGAGACGGCGCTCACGGTGGGAGTCGGCGCGGCCTTCGACTTCCTTTCGGGGCGCTTGCGCCAGGCCCCGCGCTGGATGCAGCGCTCGGGCCTCGAGTGGCTATTCCGGCTGTGCGTGGAGCCGCGCCGCCTGGGCCTGCGGTACCTGACGACCAACCCGGTGTTCGTCCTGCGGGCGGCCGCCCAGAAGCTGCGCATCCGGGACTACCCGCTCGGCTAGAACAGCTCCCGCTGCACGATCGAGTCGCGCCTGGCCGGGTCGAGCGTGCTCAGTGCCAGAAGCTGCATCACCGTCAGGGACGCCAGCTGCGGATAGCGCGCCAGCGACCCCAGGAGGAGCGCGCCGGCCAGGGCGTCGTAGAGCGCGGCGTGGTACCGCGCCCGGCCGGCGGGGCAATGGACGGTCGCAAGGGCGTCCAGCTCCGCCTGGAGGCCGCACACCCCAACTAGGGACTCGAGCCGGCCGGACTCCAGTCCGGGGTAAAGCTGGGCGTAGATTCTCGCCGAGTCGATCCACGGGCCCCAGTCCGCGATGCGGCTTCCCGTCTGGGCGAAGTCCGGCGAGCTTCGCGGGTAGGGCCAGACCGCCTTCAGGAGGGAGTTCTCGGCGCCCGCGTAGTGCGCGGCAAAGGGGCCCCTCTCCCGCCGGCTCGCGAACACCTCCCAATCCGCGGAGAACGGCGGGCACCCGGAAAGAGACTCCGCGCGCAGTCCGTGGATCTCGGTGTCCTCCCTGCGCACGCGCCCCGCCGGTGCGCACAGCCGCGTCAGGGTCGCGGTCACCTTGCCCCCCATCAGCGTGGCTATGCCGTACTCGAGCACGCCCGAGGCCAGGCTGCCCTCGAAGTCGACGAAAAACACCGGCTGCTCCATCCAGCGCATTTGCGCATCTTTCGCGGATTGCCCACGGGTCCGAGCTCAATTTTTCGTGTCTTTCGGCCCAATCGCGGTTTCAAGGATGGCGTGAACCTCGATCCCTACCGCTCATTCATTATCGAACTTGCCGAGTTGAGCGGCGAATTCATCCGCCCCTACTTCGGGCGTTCGGACGTAGAGGTGGAGCTGAAGGCGGACGGGTCCCCGGTCACGGCCGCCGACCGCGGCGCCGAGGAGCTGATGCGAGGGCTGATCAAGAGCAGATTCCCCGGGCACGGCGTCATAGGCGAGGAATTCGGCTCCGAGCGCGCGGACGCCGAGTTCGTGTGGGTCCTCGACCCGATCGACGGCACGAAGTCGTTTGCCTCGGCTGTTCCCTTGTTCGGGACCCTCATTGCGCTCCTGCACGGGGGCCAGCCGGTCCTCGGATGCATCAACCAGCCCGTGCTGGGCCAGCTGCTCGTCGGCGACGCCCTGTCGGCCTCGATGAACGGGCGCCCCGCCCGCGCCCGCGCCACACGCCGCATCGAGGACGCCACGGTGCTCACGAGCGATCCCTTCAACGCCGAGAGGCACGCCTGCGGCCGCGGATTCGGGTCGCTCATGCGCCGCGCAAGGCTCGCCCGGACCTGGGGCGACTGCTACGGCTACCTGCTCGTCGCGACGGGCTGGGCGGACGTGATGTTCGATCCCCTGATGAACGTCTGGGACGTCGCGGCCCTGGTGCCCGTCATCCGCGGCGCCGGGGGCGTGATCACCGACCCCCGCGGCGGGCCCGCGTACCCGGCCGCGTCGGTAGTCGCCGCGGCGACCGCAGAGCTGCACGCGCAGGTCATCGCCGCGATGAACGCCTGACGTCGCCGGGCCTACTGGGCGGGCGCGCCGGCCGTGACCCATGCCGCGATGACGGCGCGCTCCTCGTCCGTCATGTGCGAGGCGTTGCCAAGGGGCATGATCCGCGTGACGACGACCTGCTGGTAGATCCGCTGGGCGTTCTGGACTATGGCGTCCGCGCCCTGCAGGACGACGCCCGCCGGAGGCTGGGTGATGCCCGGGAACGTGGGAGCCTGCGAGTGGCAAGCGACGCAGCGCTGGCCGACGATCGTGCGCACCCTGTCGAGCGTCACCGGGCCCCGCACGGGCGGCAGGGCCTGGATGCGGGGCGCCGTCCACACGGCGACGACAGCGAGCAGGGCGGCCGCGGCCGCAAGGTACTGCCAGGAGCAGGCCCCCTTGTGCCTGCGGTTGAAGAAGTGCCGGATCAGAACGCCCGCGGCGCTTATCAGCGCGAGAACCGCCCAGGCGTAGGGATGGCCGTAGGTCGCCGCGTAGTGGTTGCTGACCATGATGAACACGACCGGCAGCGTGAAGTAGTTGTTGTGGACGCTGCGCTGCTTGCCGCGCGCCCCGTCGTCAGGGTTGGGGCCTCGGCCCTCCCTCATCGCCGCGACCATCCGCCTCTGGCCCGGGATGATGACAAAGAACACGTTGGCGGCCATGATCGTCCCGATGGCCGTGCCCACGTGGATGTAGGCGGCCCGGCCGCCGAGCGCGTGCGACAGCCCCCACGCGAGCAGCGTAAGGAGCCCGAACGTGAGCACCGCCACCGCGGAATCGCGCCGGCCGAGCGGCGACCGGCAGAGAAGGTCGTACACGATCCAGGAGCCGGCCATGCTCGCCAGCCCTATCCCGACCGCCTGCGCCGGGGTCAGGCTGGCGACCGACGGGTCGATCATCATCGCCTGCGCCCTCATCCAGTAGACGATGA
>CAZCAJ010000102.1:0-10278 GCA_964496645.1 uncultured Opitutaceae bacterium | reverse complement strand
CCGAGAGGCGGTTTCACAAAGCGCTTGTTTCCAACGGGAGCACAAAATTGTGGATCTTGGGGTCGCGGGTTCGAGTCCCGTTGGCCGCCCCATTCCTTTTGAATGCGCAGGGATGCGCGAAGCGCGGCCGGTTGGCGCAGAACGACCGCCAAAGGCCCCGTTTCCACATCCACCACCCCCCAAAATGACCCACATGAATCCATCGCCGCCCCTTCTTCCCCAGGTCCGTCAGCAGGCCCAGGACTATCGGGCGCAGGGCCGTGCCTATCTCGACCAGCTGCCGCGCTACTCTGGCATAGCCGGCATCGACCGCGCCGGCCTTTCGGTCGAGCAGTGCGCTGCGTTCGTCGCCCGCTTCGCGGCCATCGAGAGGCAATGCGTCTTCATCGCGGCCGCGCGCATGCCCGACGTGCGGGAGTTCGAGCTGAAGACGGCGCTGGCAAGGTGGATGTGGGAGGATGCCACGCACTACCAGTCGCTGGAGAACCGCGTCGCCGAGCTTCGGTCCAACAAGGAGGCCGTCCGCAAGGTGCTGGATTACCAGCTCGGCGACTTCCTCTGGGAAATCCTCCACAGCCCCGGGTCCCTGGAGCTTTGCGTCGGACTGTTCGAAGTGCTTTCCCCCGCCTACTGCGCAGCGATCCGGGACTACCTCTCGCAGACGCAGCCGCTGGCGGACTTCCCAACGGTGCGCCTGCTCAAGGGCATCCTCGCGGAGGAAGAGGAACGCCTCCGGCTCGGGGCCGCATTTCTCGTGTCGCTCAAACAGCAGAAGGACGGCGAGGCGATCGCGAGGGACTGGCGGGGCCACTTGGAGCGGATTCTTGCGGCCGCCCTGGGCGTGCTGGGTCGGGAGCCGTTGCCGGACGGGCATACGAAGCCGGCGCCCCGGGCGGCGGCGGCCTTCCGGCCGACCCACGAGTTCGCCCGCGACGAGCGTTTCACCGCGGTCGTTCCCAAGATCGTGCCGGGCCAGGTCAAGGACGATCCCCTGCGCACGATGATGTGGGTCAGAAGGGAGGAACTCTGCGTCGCCGAGACCGTGGCTGTAATTCTCTACGATTGGGGCGACGATCTGCCGACCCAGGCGATTGTGGACCTCGCCCGGCAATGCTGGGACGAGGCCCGCCATTCGCTCTTCGGCCAGGCCGCGCTCGAGGGGGCCGGATTCCCGCTGCAGGCGCTCGAAAGCTGGATCGGATTCGGAATGCACGCCCTCGCCGAGTCGCCGCAGAAGGCGTTCGCCCACCTTTCCCTGGCGATCGAAGCCGGAGCCATGGCCTATCCTGGGGGCAAACGCGGCGAGTGGGAGTACTGCCGCGACGTGGCGAGGCATCCGCTGATGACGACCTTCCAGGATTTCGACTGGGCCGACGAGATCGCCCACGTCAACTACGGCCGCAAATGGCTCGTCGAGCATCACTTCAAGGGCAACCGCGAGGCGGCCCGCAGGATGGCCGACGAATCCATCAGCGACCGCGTGCGTTTCTACGAGCAATATGGCTTCCGGGACTGGATGAGCGATCGGCCCTCGAAGGGCCGCGCCAAGCCGAGCGCGACCCCGGGATACTAGCAATCGGCGGCCTTCCCTCCACCAAGTCCTGTTTCCTGCCCGCTCCGCGAAGACGCCGCTCGCCCCGCCCCAAGGACATGACCACCCGAGAACGGATAATGACGGCCCTCATGTGGGGCAGCCCGGACCGCGTTCCCCTCACCATCTACCATGATCTCATGCCGCGGGGACTGGCGGAGCGGCAGCTTCGGGAGGCGGGACTCGGCCTCATCTTCCGGCTGCCGGCGCACACGGTCGCGCGTCGCCAATCGAGAATCACGAGCTGCGAGTACTTCGAGGACGGTCGCAAGCTCCTGCGGCGCACGATCGAGACGCCCGTTGGGCACCTCTGGCAAACAATCGAGGCCGACCAAGGCTACTCGTCGGAGTGGATCCACGAGCACTTCATCAAGGGACCGGAGGACTATCCGGTGATGGCGGCGTATGTGCGGGATGGCGTGTACTGCGACAACTATGGGGCCATAAACGAAATGAAGCGCCGGCTTGGCGACGACGGCGTCGTTCTCGTCCGGGTGGGCAAGTCGCCGCTCCAGGAGATGCTGTATCTCATGCTGGGTTACGAGCGGTTCGCGGTGGATTACCACGAGAACAGGGACCTGCTTGACGGCCTGCACTCCGCGATGGCCGCCCGGAGCGAGGAATTGTATCGTCTGGCCGCCGGCGCACCCGTGGAGATCCTGCAGCTCGCAGACAACGTGACGGCGGATGTCATCGGGCCCGAGCGGTTCCTGAACTACCTCGCCCCGGAATACGCCAAGCTGAAGGCATGCATCGCCTCCACGGGCAAGCTGCTTGCGGTGCACATGGATGGTCGCCTGCGCGGGTTGGCGGACCAGATCTCAGGAGCCGCTTGCGACATCGTCGAAGGATTCACCCCTCCCCCGGTAGGGGATCTTCCCGTCCGCGCCGCCCGCCTCGCCTGGCCCAAGAAGGCGCTATGGATCAACTTCACGAGCTCGATGCACCTCGAGTCCGCCGCGCGGATCGAGGCGCACACGCGCCAGTTGCTTGGCGAGGCCGAAAGCCGGCGCGGATTCGCCATCGGCGTCACCGAGAACGCCCCTCCCGAGGCTCTCGAGCTTAGCTTGAGCGTCATAGCCCGGGTCCTTCAGGAGGCCTCCTGACTTGACGCTTGGCAGCCGCCCACCCCGGGGATGATTCCGGCGGCTCCCGCCGCCTTATCCCTTGCCGCCGCGGCGATGGCTTGCCGGGGCCCGGCGGTTCTGATCGCAGCGTTGCACCGCCGCAGGTTTGATTCAGACAGGGCCGGTCGATCGCGATGAAGATCTAGGCGGGCACGACAACGGCTACTTCGTGCCGAACGTGCTGAACCACTTCGACAGCGAGGCGGCCGTGGCACTGATCGCCCCACGGCCGGTGCTGTTCCAGACCGGGGAACAAGACTCGGCCTCACCCACGGACGGGCGGTGTGCTTGCACGGCGGACACCCAGATCGAACTCCATCTCCGCGAGTCTCTTTTCATTAAGTGGATAGCAAGACACCAAGATTAATTCGACGACCCAGAAAGCCGCGGGAATCAGACTCATGAGTAGTACGAGCCCGCGCAGCACCTGCGGAGTTTCGGTCACGTTGGGCTGAAAGCCGACCCATGCCAGCAGCCACGCCGCCCCGGACGAACTGAGCGCGCCGCCGATCTTCGTGCACATGAGTGATGCGGAGAAGACCAGTCCGGTCGCCCGTCGCCCGGTCCTCCACTCGCTGTAGTCGGCGGCGTCGGCGAACATCGACCACAGGAGCGCGAAGAGCGGTGCACCGGAAAGGCCCCCGAGGAAGCTCCATGAGAACATCGCCGCCAACTGGTTGGGTTTGAGAACGAAAAACGCTGCATTGCTGACAAGGGAAATAGCCGCCAGTATGCCGATCCCTCGTTTTTTGCCCACGGGTCGCGCGAACCAGTTCAGCAACGTGACCCCCAAGACCGACCCAACCATTCCGGTTGCGTTAAAGGCCGAGACCAGCTCGACAAAACTGAAAGTGCGCGGGCCGCCCGCAAAGGGAAGTGAAACGCTTCGGGAGCCGACGAAATACTTGAAGTAGTGCGCCGTGATTGAGGCGCGGATGGTTGCAGCCACGATAAAGGTGATGGTCATCAACGCCAGGATGATCCAGGGCCGATTCCTCATCAGATCGCGCAAGTCATCCCTCACCGACGTCGCTCCCCTCGGGATCGGCCGCAGACGCTCGCGGGTGCCGAAAAAGGTGCAGCAGATGAGGACCAGGAAGGCGATGCCATAGGCGACGAAGGAAAGCTGCCAGCCGCGGGCCGGGTTGCCGCCGCCGAGCGCCCGGGCCATCGGCAGCAGACTCCCGGCAACGATCATAGCGCCACCGTAAGCGCAGATGAACTTAATCGACACAAGGCTGGTCCGTTCGCTCGGATCGGGAGAGATCACACCCAGCATAGCCGAGTAGGGAACACTGAACGCCGCGAAAAGGATCATGACGGGCACATAGGTGGCATACGCCCAGACCAGTTTGCCCTCCGGCGCAAGATGGGGGGTCGTAAACGTCAACAAGCCCATGACCGTAAGCGGAACGCTGATCCACAGAAGGTACGGCCGGTACTTGCCCCAGCGCGTCTCCGTGCGGTCCGCGATCACGCCCATGACCGGATTCATCGCGCCGTCCAACAGCCAGGCGACAAGACACACAGTTCCGGCCGCGGCGGCGGGGAGGCCAAACACATCCGTGTAAAAAAACAGCAGATAGGTGCCGAACGTGTTCCAATAGAGGTTTCCCCCGAGATCCGCGACGCCGTAGCAGATCTTTTCCCGCAGACTCAGTGTTCCCTGGGCAGTCATGTGATACGCAATTCCCGGTTACTCGCGTCGCCCGCGATATGCAGCCGCTTGTCCTCGATAACTGTGCGCCAGATATGCCCGATCATCCCTGTTCCCTCAATTTCCGCGAAGGTCACCGCCACACCGCCCCGAATCTCCCTCGCAGCCGGCCACGGCGAATTGGCTTTAAGGCCGTGGCCGCGAAGAAACCGGAGAGGATGCTATGGGGTTGCACCAGAGGCCGCCCGTCGCACGCGAGGCTGCTCCTCACGGAATCGTCAGGCTGGGATGAATCCCCTCCTTGTTACGGCGTCGCGGCGCCGATACGCAAGGTCCGATCACGGGCTCTGCAGCGAAACCGATCGAGGAGTCGAAGTCTTTGCGATCGTTTTCGTCGACCGTCATGAATGTTGCGCGCATGTCCTCACCGCAAAACGGTTCTGGCGCCCCAGGCGATTCCATGTCCGAGGCGACGATGAAATCGCCTAACAATATTCCGCATGGTCACAGTCGCTGGGCCGCCTTGATGGGTAATGGGGCCCATCTTCAAGAAAGTGAAATATGGCGTCGCAGGGAAGGATCAGATTGCTGATGCGGACATGCTCTCTCATCTCCAGTCGACCACGACGCCCAGCACGTTGCTCTTGTCGGTGGAAATCCGCTCGTAGGTGGCCGCCGAATCCTCCGGTCGCACGATGTTTGTTACCAGCCCGTCGATGCAAATCTGTCCGCCGAGCAACCAGCCTACCGCCTGCTCGAGCAAGGCCTGGCGTGAGGGCTCTCCGGTGGGCGCTCGATCGGGCAACATCGCCTCGTGCGCACCGATCAGGGCAACGCCTTTGCGGTGCACGTGCTTATAGAGGTCAATCTCGGCGGGCCCTCGGGGGGAGCCGAGCAGAATGACGTCGCCCCGATTTCGAACCGCGGCTAGCGCAGCCGGCACCAGGCCGGGAAGCCCTGTCGCCTCCACTATGGCATCTGGCTGGGCGCCCAGTTCTCTCAGGGATGGTTCCAGGCTCGCGCCCGTGCCCAGCGCACAGCTGCGAATTCCGCAGCGAGCCGCGAGCGCCAAGCGCGCGGCGTTGACATCTTGGACGACCACCTGGCGGACACCCAGAACCTGCAGTACCTGGGCTGCGAGCAGTCCGATCAGGCCCGCTCCCAGCACGACGACCCGCTCGGGCCGGCGGCGAAAGCAATGTGACGCCGTCGTCGCAATCTGCACCAGACGGGCGAAGAGAAGCTTGTCCGCCGGGAGCTCCGCGGGCGCTCGGAGCCAGATGGCCTCACGGGGTTTCAACAGAGCCCAGGATTCATGCCTCCCGAAAAAGAAGATGCGGTCGCCGGGCTTCAACGCGTCGACGGATGCCCCGCACTCCTCTATCCGGCCCACTGCCGCATATCCCGGACGGTGGGGATACTTGGCGAAGGGAATCTCCGGGTCACGCAGCGCGGAATGCGTGCCCTCATAAAGGGCAAGTTCGGTCCCGGGGCTGATCAGCGTGCGCTCCGTGCGCACCAGGATTTCGCCGGCCGCGACGCTTGGGCGGGGCTGCGGCTGCAGCTCGACTCTCCTCGTGCCGGTGAAGACAACACTGTAGGCGTTCATGGGTGTGGACGAAGGGGCGCGTCGCGGGTCACGATATGAGATTTGCTTTGAGGTAATTGTAGCTGCCCCGGACGGATTCGAAGGGATCACCCGGGCAAGTGTCCTGCTCCACGATAAACCACTGGCATCCTGACCGCTCGGCTTCCTCTATGATGCGCTTGAACGGCAGGGTGCCCAGGCCGATTTCACAATAGTTGGGTTTGCGCTCGAGCGTCATAGAGTAGTCCTTGAGGTGGATAAACGGCATGCGCCCCCGGAGCTTCTGACACCACTCCACGCAATCGCCGCCGCCGTGATGAACCCAGTAGGTGTCAAGCTCGGCGACGAGATTCCGCGGATTGCTCTGCGCGTAGATGTAGTCCAACACCGTCGCGCCTCGGAACCTCAAGAACTCGATGTCGTGGTTGTGGTAGCCCAAGGTGAGCCCGGCCGCACTGAACTTCGCGCCGGCCGAATCGAGCTTGCGCACAAGCGCAGTGATGCTTTGGGCATCGCTGAAATCGACGCCTTGCGGATAAGGGTAGGCCGTGAGTCGGCAGCCTAATTTCTGCAGGTTTCCAATGGCCCTTTCCGGCTCGTCGAGAATCATGGCGCCCGGCTCGTGGGTGGCGCAGATCGTCAGGCCCTCGCCGGCCATGATCCTTACGATCTCCTCCGGCGGAATGGGGCCGAGTCCGCTGAGCTGGACGGCCCCATAGCCGATCGAGTGTATTTTCCGGGCCGTTACGGCCAAGTCCGCCGCATTCTTGCAGAAATCGCGTACCGAATAGAGCGTGACCGCTATCTGGGATATTTTCATGAAAGAAAGATGTTGTTATGGGCGATCGAGGCATTCACTGCACGGTCTTCCCATTAGGGTTGACAGCGAGTGTCTCCAGAATCCCGCGCGGTCTTGTTATTGAAATTGAGATTCTATGCCTGAGGCTCCCGCAGTGTTCGGGAGAATACGGCGCTGATCAGCACATTCTCGACGCGGTTTTGTTGAGGGCATGTCCCGTTTGCGCTCCTTGCTCAAATCTAGCGCCTCCCAGTCAAGGCTCGATGACCCCCAGGCGAAGCCGCCGGGGGAATTGATTGAACTGACATAAGAAAATGGCACACCAAGTCTCGCCTGGTACGCCATCCTGCAAGGGGCCAGGGGGGCTCCGTGGACATCGTCCCGTCGGGCCGGCATCAGCGAGGGACCAGACCATGCGCTTAATTCCCGCCTTTCCCGGCGTTGTGTCAATAAAGTGCCGAATCACATCGAAATAATCCCCAAGCCTGCCGCCCGACGGATATAGCATGAGTGATAACCCCGTCCCGGCGCTGCCGACATCCGATTGACGAGGCGACTGCGCGAGGACTCCGGAGCCGCCGACATACTCCTCATCCGCTCTCTTCATCAATCTGCCCGAGAACGTCTCCGTAGCCCGAGGTACCGGCGCCATCCGCGACGGAAACAATCCCCTTCGAACCCTCCTTCGCAGCCGCCACCCGTTGCCGAATGGCTAGGGCAAGTCATAACAACGGAGATTGCACGCAGTCGCCCTGCCTGATGAAATTGTCAGGTCCGGGGAAGTCCGGCCTCCCCACTTAGCGCCGGGCGTCTCAGCGAAGGATCAGAAGATGAACGAAGCACTCGGGTTCATTCATTGGCATTGGAGGAGCGGCTGGTCGCTTCTCGGCCTTGTCATCGTGGCGGCCATTATCGTCGTCATCGCCGCGGGTTTGGATCCAATAAGACCGGCCGATCGCAATGAAGATGACACCGCGTGAGCGGGTCCTGACGACCTCTAGGAGGCAGGTTCCGGACCGAGTGCCGAAGTGGATCGACTATGAGTCCTTTGCGCCGGAGCTGATGCAGACATTCAAGGAAAGGACCGGCGCGTCGCTGCCCGAGGAGTTCTTCGAGTACGAGGTCCGTCAGGTCCGTTTCAAGCCGCCTGCGCCCAGGCCCGAACTGAAGGCTTACATCCCAGCCGAGCTTCCCCGGGACGCGGAGATTGACTGGGATTGGGGCAACATACTTGTGCGGGGCGAGCACAAGAACGTCGTCGTCACGGCCCACTACGCCCTTGGGGACGCACAGACCTACGGTGACATCGAGGCCTACCCGATGCCCGACTTCCTCGCCAAGTACCGCTGGGAGCACGTGCAAGATGCGGTGGAGGCGCTTCACCGGAGGGAGCTCGCGGCCATGGGAGCCATGTCCATGACGCTGTTCGAGGTGGCCTGGGGCGTCAGGGGCTTCGAGAACTTCCTGATGGACATGCTGGACAACAAGGAGATGGCCCGGGTGCTCCTGGACCGGATCACCGAAGTGCGCTGCCAAATGGCGAGGATCTTCGCCCAAGCGGGAGTGGACGTGCTGCGCCTGGGCGACGACGTCGGCACGGAGCGCGGCATGATGATCGGGAAGGCGACGTGGGCCGAATGGCTCAAGCCGCGGCTGGCGAGCGTCATCAGGGCCGCCAGGGAGATCAGGCCCGACATACTCGTTTTCTACCATAGCGACGGCGACTGCCGCGAGGTCATCCCCGGGCTGATTGAGATCGGCGTCGACATACTCAATCCGATCCAGCCCGAGTGCATGGACCCCGCCGAGATCAAGAGGCTCTACGGCGACCGGCTCGCCTTCTGGGGAACGATAGGAACACAGACCACGATGCCCTTCGGCACGCCGGACGACGTCAGGAGAGAGGTCATCACCAGAATCGAGACCGTCGGCAAGGGCGGAGGCCTCTTGCTCGGCCCGTCGCATCTGTTGCAGGACGAGGTCCCCTGGGACAACGTCCTGGCGTTCTTCGAGGCGGTCGACAAATATGGCGCGTACAGGTAAGAAGGCGCGGATCGGTCCGACCCGCTGGTTCGCGGCGCAGGCGCCGGCCGGCGCCCGCTCGGCGCCCACCTTCGCGATGCCTCGTGCCCACGAGAGGCGCCGCGTCGCAGGCACCCCGCCCGGTCGGGCAGCGCCGAAACTCTCCACCATGAATAGCCCGATCGCCGCATGCTTGGTCTTGAGTTGCATGGTTTCCAGCATCGCGCTGGCGGATCCATCCGCCGCCGAGAGCTGGCTGGCCAAGGCCGAGCTGGCGCCGCCGCTTGCGGTGCCCAGTTCCAGGGAGGCGTGGGAGGTCGAGCGCGGGCAGATAAGGGCCGAGCTCTGGAATCTTCTCGGCCGCTTGCCCCGGCGTCCGAAGACGCCGAACGTCGAGATCCTTTGGCGGGAGGACCGCGGCGGGTATGTGGTGGAGAAATTCCAGTTCGACAACGAGGCGGGCTCGACGGTCCCCGGCTACCTGCTTCTGCCGAAGAGCCCGCCCGACAGGCACCCCGCCATCCTGTACTGCCACTGGCACGGCGGAGAATACGACATCGGCAAGGAGGAGCTGTTTCAGGCCAGGCATACCCCGGTGGAACCGGGACCGGCCCTTGTGAGGCACGGATACGTCGTCCTGGCCATCGACGCGTGCTGCTTCGGAGAGCGAAACGGAAAGGGCCCCGACGGCCCGGACGAAAAGGACTACGCCTCCGAAGAGACGGCCAGCAAGTTCGACCTGTGGGTGGGGCGAACGTACTGGGGCATGTTGCTGCGAGACGACCTCATGGCGCTGGACTACTTGGCGTCGCTCCCGGAGGTCGATCCGGAACGAATCGGGGTCACCGGGATGAGCATGGGCGCGACCCGGACCTGGTGGCTGATGGCGATGGACGACCGGCTCAAGGCCGGCGTTGCGGTCGCCTGCATCACGCGCTATCAGAATCTGATAAGGCACGGATCGCTCGGCGGACACGACATAGGCTACTTCGTGCCGAACATGCTGAACCACTTCGACAGCGAGGCGGTCGTGGCGCTGATCGCCCCACGGCCGGTGCTGTTCCAGACCGGGGAACAGGACTCGGCATCACCCACGGACGGGATCCGCGTCGTCGAATCGGTCGTGGGCCGGGTCTATCGGCTGTACGGGAGGGAGAAGGAGTTTCAGAGCGTCATTTATCTCGGCTTGGGCCACGTCTATACGCCTGCCATGTGGGCCAAGACTCTCGAATGGCTGGACGGGCACCTGGGCGTTTCGGCCGACAAGCGTTGAGTCTCTCGGATTCCGCCATCCCGACAATGACGAGGGGCATCTCTCGGTCGTGCTCGTGCGCCACCATCGCCGTCCGCAGCGAGGCCATGGGCCTCGACCCGAATTATGCCAACGCCTATTTGAACCGGGCCGCTGCCAGCTAGGCTTAGCAAGACCGAGTCCCGTCGGCCGCCCCACTTGGAACCCTCTAAGAACGGATCCTTGCGGGTTTGATTTGACAG
>CAZCAJ010000101.1:0-10322 GCA_964496645.1 uncultured Opitutaceae bacterium | reverse complement strand
AGATGCGCCCGTCGTTGCGCAGCGACTCCGACATGAGCGTGAGCTTCGACTGGTATTCGCCGGTCACCGGGATGCACGTGGGGTGGATCTGGGTGAAGCACGGGTTGGCGAAGCACGCGCCCCTCCTGTAGGCGCGCCAGATCGCGGTCGCGTTCGAGCCCCGCGCGTAGGTCGACAGGTTGAAGACGTTGCCGTAGCCCCCCGTCGCCAGGACGACGGCGTCGGCCGCGTGCCGGGTGACCTGGCCGGTCACCAGGTTGCGCACGACAATGCCCTTGGCGTGGCCCCCGACGACGACCAGGTCGAGCATCTCCGAGTTGGTGTGGAGCTTGACCGCGCCGCAGGCGACCGCCCGCGACAGCGCCGAGTACGCGCCAAGCAGGAGCTGCTGGCCCGTCTGCCCCCTCGCGTAGAAGGTGCGGGAGACCTGCGCGCCGCCGAACGACCGGTTGGCGAGGAGGCCGCCGTACTCGCGGGCGAAGGGTACGCCCTGGGCGACGCACTGGTCGATGATCTGGGAGGACACCTCGGCCAGGCGGTAAACGTTGGCCTCGCGGGACCGGTAGTCGCCGCCCTTGACCGTGTCGTAGAAGAGCCGGTACACGCTGTCGCCGTCGTTCTGGTAGTTCTTGGCCGCGTTTATCCCGCCCTGGGCCGCGATCGAGTGCGCGCGCCTCGGGCTGTCGTGGAACACGAAGCAGCTCACCGCGTAGCCGAGCTCGGACAGGGAGGCCGAGGCCGAGGCGCCCGCCAGGCCCGCGCCGACGACGATGACCTCGTACTTGCGCTTGTTGGACGGGTTGACGAGCCGGATCTCCGCCTTGTGCCTGCGCCACTTGTCGGCGAGGGGGCCGGACGGGATCCTGGATTCGAGCTGTGCCATGGCGCGGGTGCGTGTCCTCAGTGCAGGTACCCCAGGATCGCGGCGCCGGGGATCGACAGGTTGCCCAGGAAATACGCCGCGCAGAACAGCGCGACGACCGCCCTGAGCCCCCGCTCCCACCGGCTGCTGCGCCAGCCGAGCGTCTGGAAGAGGCTGTCGGCGCCGTGCAGCAGGTGCAGCGAGAGCAATCCCACGGCGACGATGTAGAACAGCGCGACGACCCGCTTCCTGAAGCCGAGGATCACCATGCTGCGGACGTCGAGGACGTCGGTCCCCGCCTTTACCACGGCGAGGCCCAGCACGTGGTAGTCGCCCTTCATCGTGTAGTGCGGGAGGTTCTCCTTGAACGTCGCCGGCTGCGCGGCGCCGACCGTGAACTGGGCGAGGTGGTAGAGGATGAAAGCGAGGACCACGAAGCCCGTCCAGCGCATGTAGCGGGAGGACACGGTCGCCTGTATCCACGTCTTGACCGCATAGGGCTCGTCGCCGCGGGCCCTTCGGTCCTCGATCGCGAGGACCGTGCCGGCCCAGATGTGGACCGCCGCGCACGCGATAAGGACGGCCCGGACCGCCCAGAGCACGGGTCCGAGCGACCGCAGGAAGTGCGCGTAACCGTTGATCCTGTCGGGATCCTCGAAGACCTGGAGGTTGCCGACAAGGTGCCCGATGACGAATGCGATGAGCACCAGGCCGGTCGCGGCCATGAGCAGTTTCCTGCCTATCGTGCTTCCGAACAGGTTGCGGAGGAGTTCCATCGCGGGATAGCCGGCCTTGATTCCTACCGGAGCCGCCCTCCGAGTAAAGACCCGGAATGCGGAATAATCGCGACGGGACCGGGGGCCCCGCCGGGCGCCGGGGCGCTCACGCCGGCGCCAGCGGCTTCAGGAGGGCGAACTTCCCGCTCGCCGCCGGGGCGATCGACTTGCGCCGGAACGCATTGACCCTCACCCCGACGCCGAGGAAGCCCGAAAGCGCCGAGTCGACGCTCCCGTGGTGGGCGGGCCTGTCCGAGACGTAGTGGAAGTCCCAGCGGCTCGGCGCCGTCTGGGTGAGGCAGTAGTGCCAGCATGCGAAATCCGCGGGCAGCGCCGCGTCCACGTCGGCGGGCGACACGAGCGTCCCGTCGGGCCTGAGGTACAGGTCGCGCTCCCGGCCGAGTATCCGGAATCCCCCGGGCATCGAGCGGACGATGTCGCCCGTGTGGTAGCGCAGGAGCGGCATGGCCTCCCTGCCCCGGGTCGTCACGTAGATCTGGTGGACGCCGTCCAGCCCGGGGCGCCACGGCGCGAGCTCGATGAACGCGTTGTCGTCGATGACCCTCGAGTCGTCGCGGAACGCCTCGCCGACGAACAGGTACCCGGCCTCGGTCGAGCCGTACAGGTCCACCTGCGGGGCGGGGAACGCCTCGGCGATGCGCCTGCCGTGCTGGCGGCTCGCCTTGCCGTAGGTCAGGATGACGGCGCGTATGCTCGGCACCCTGACGCCGCGACGCAGCGCCGCGCGCGCCAGGAGCGAGAGGTAGACGGGCTCGCCCTCGAGGATCTCCGGCTGGGTGGCCTGGAGCTCGACCACGATCCGGTCCCACTCCGCCTCGGAGAAGGCGAAGGGGTCGCTCGAGAGGTTGAGGTACACCGTCCCGTCGAAGTAGCGGTGCGGGAACGGGTGGTCCTCGTAGGGGCACAGGTTGCTCGAGCACCCCACCGGGGCCAGCACGCACCTGCGGTGCGCCCGGTCCGCGAACTCGCGCAGGATGCCGGACGCGCGGTAAGCCCTGCGCGTCTGCGCCGCCCACCAGCCGTCCTCCATGATGATCGTCATCGGGGCCGCGGTCGTCCCCGAAGTGTTCTCGTACTCGAAGCGGTGGTCGGCCAGCCCGCGCTCGACCTCGCGATAGTCGGGGAAGAACGACTGGTGGCCGGTCTCCACGATCTCCCTCTTGGACAGCGCCGGGATCTCGCGGTAGCAGGACCACCTCAGCGCCTCCTTGTGCAGGGGGAACCGGCGCCCGTAGATCGGGCTCCGGGAGTAGATCCTGCGGATCTCCTCCTCGAGCGGCGCCGGCACGAAACCCTCGTCCGCGGGGCCGCCCAGCGCCGACATGCTGTTGGCGAAGAGGGAGGCGTTCATGGCCTTGGGCGGTTCGTTCTCAAGGTGCGGGGCGAGGTGTAAGGTGCCCGCCGGCACGCCTAAGTCAAACGCGCCGGACTCCCTCGAAGAGCATGAGGGCCGCGATCGTGAGGCTGTGGGTGATCGCGCCGGAGCGCGCCCACGCGAGCGCGTCCGCGACCGGCGCCTCCAGCACCTCGATCTCCTCGTCGTCGTCCCACTTGACCGGGCCCACGGGGGCCGCGCCCTCGACCAAGACGACGTGGCAGCGGTTGTCCATGATCGCCGGGTTTGGATGCACGCTGCCGAGCAGCCTGGCCGGCCCGCCGTACCCGGTTTCCTCCGACAGTTCGCGCACGGCCGCGGCGACGGGGTCCTCCCCGGCCTCCATCACGCCGCCGGGAACCTCGAGCGAGAGAGAGCCGGTGCCGAACCGAAACTGCCTCACGAGGACGATGCCGCCCACGGGGGTCGCCGCGACGACGTTCACCCAGTCAGGCGCATGCGCCACGACATAGTCCCGCTCGTCGCCCCGCGCGGGATGGCGGTATCGAATGCTCCTGAGCTCGAGGACCCGCGTCGAGGCGAGCACACGCTCGCCGCCGCGCAACCACCGGGACGGCTTCCCGGGAATCACTTCTTCTCGGGCAGCTTCAGCTTCTCGCCGACCTTGAGGTGGGTCCAGGACACGCCGGGGTTGACCGACTCGAGGTCGGCCAGCGAACAGCCGTTCGCCCGGGCGATCTTCATGCCCGTGTCACCCGCCTTGACGATGTACTCGCCCGGGCCGGCGACGGCCGGCTCGCCCTTGGGGCCCTTGGCGGCCGCCTTGGCGGCGTGGGTCTCCTCCATGTGCTTGATCTGCTCATGGATGCCCGCAAGGTCGTTGGCGATCTGCGTGACGGCGCTCTGCGTCTGCGTCGCCAGTGACGAAATGTCCCTCGCGGCCTTGTCGCTCGCCGCCTGGGCCGAGGAGACCTGGGTCGAGAGATCGTCGATCCTCGCGACCTTGTCCGCCTGCGCCGCAAGCGTGCGGTTGACCTTGGAAAGGCTGATGGCAGCGTAGCCGCCGATAATGAGAGCCACGGCGCCGACTATGACGCCACCCATCGGGAGCATGCTGTTGTTTTCGCGTGAAATAGTATCCATGAATAGGTAAGGTAAGGAACGTGATCTGAGACTTAATATCCATGGTACGCAAGCACATTGCGCACTTTGGGACATCCCGCCTTGACACCCCCCGGAAACGGCCCTGCCCTCAGCCTTTCGGGGTGTAGCTTAGCCTGGTAGAGCGCCTGGTTTGGGACCAGGAGGTCGAGAGTTCAAATCTCTCCGCCCCGACCATTTCCCCGACGCTGACGGCGGCCGCGGCCGCGTGACGATGCGGCGAAGCCGCGGCGCCGGTTCCCGCCGGACCCTGTCTTTCTTGCATCCGCCGGAGAACGCGGCCTTTACTTTGTCCGACATCTGCCCTCAACCGTCCCCACGCCAGCTGAACCTCAACCTAGATCCATGACCGAATTCCGCAAAAAGATCCTCTTCGTCGGCTACGGCGCCGTCGCAGAGTGCACCCTGCCCATCCTTTTCCAGCTGGTCGACGTGCCCCCGGGCAACGTCACCGTGATCGACTTCGAGAGCAAGGAGGACAAGCTCAGGGAGTGGACCGCCAAGGGCGTGCGCTTCCTCAGGGAGCGCGTGACCCAGGAGAACCTCGCGTCGCTCCTCGGCAGGCACCTCTCGGCCGGTGACATCCTGATCGACCTCGCGTGGAACATCGACGCCTGCGTCATCCTCCAGTGGTGCCACGACAACGGTATCCTATACATAAATACATCCGTGGAGGTCTGGGACCCGTACGCCGGCGGCAGGAAGCACCCCACCGAGCGCACGCTCTACTGGAGGCACATGAACCTGCGCCGCATGCGCTCGGGCTGGGACAGGAAGGGCGCGACGGCGGTCGTCGAGCACGGCGCGAACCCGGGCCTGATTTCGCATTTCACGAGGCAGGGCCTGGTCGACATCGCGAACGCGATGATCGGCGAGCGCAGGGCCAAGGGGAGGAAGGCCGAGGCGCTCCAGGGCTTCATCGCCGCGCGCGAGTTCAACCGCCTCGCAAGGGCGCTCGGCGTGAAGGTGATCCACTGCAGCGAGCGCGACACGCAGATCACCGACGTGCCGAAGCAGATCGACGAGTTCGTAAACACATGGAGCATAGAGGGTTTCCGGGAGGAGGGAACGACCACGGCGGAGCTCGGCTGGGGCACGCACGAAAAGGCCCTCCCGCCCCTGGCCTACAGGCACAAGGCGGGGCCGAGGAACCAGATCTGCCTAGCCCGGATGGGGATCAACACGTGGGTGCGCTCGTGGGTACCCGACTACACCATCCTTGGGATGGTCGTGCGCCACGGCGAGGCCTTCACCATCTCGGACTCGCTCACGGTGTGGGAGGGCGGGAAGGCCGCCTACCGGCCCACGGTCCACTACGCCTACTGCCCGTGCGACGAGGCGATCGCCTCCCTGAACGAGCTCAGGGGGCGCAGCTACGAGCTCCAGCCGGGGCTGCGCATCATGAACGACGAGATCACCAAGGGCGCGGACATCCTCGGCGCCCTCATCATGGGCCACCCCTACAAGTCATGGTGGATAGGCTCCGACCTCTCGATCGAGGAGTCCCGCCGCCTGGTGCCGCACCAGAACGCGACGACCATGCAGGTCGCCATCTCGGTGGTGGCCGCGACCATGTGGATGATCGCGAACCCCGAGGAGGGCGTCAGGGTGCCCGACGACCTGCCGCACGAGTACGTCCTCGCGGTCTCGAAGCCGTACCTGGGCAAGTGGATCTCGACCCGCTCGGACTGGACCCCGCTGCGCGACTACAGGAACGCCTTCAGCGGCTACAACAGGCCGAGTTTCGAACCCAGGGATCCATGGCAGTTCAAGAACTTCCTGGTGAAGGACGGGGACTGACGCCGGGCCCGGCCGCACCCCGGGCGGATCCTCGGACCTCTTGCATTCGCCCGGTTTTTGCCGAATCTGACCCGCACCGATGATCACCAGGGCCCAACTGCGCAGGCTCGGCCGCGAACACGGGACGCCGCTGTTCGTCGTCGACCACGATGCGCTGCGCAGGAACTACCGCGAGTTCAAGAGGCACCTCCCCCGCGTCCAGGCGTACTTCGCGGTCAAGGCCAACCCGCTTCCGGAGATCGTGCGCACGCTCTACCTCGAGGGCGCGAGCTTCGACGTGGCGTCGATGCCCGAGTTCAACATCGTCTACGACAACGTGAAGGACATGCCGCCCAAGCAGCGGCAGGACTGGATCTGGGACAAGATCATCTACGCGAACCCCAACAAGCCCGAGGAGACCCTGGAGGAGCTGAACGGGTACAAGCCGCTCGTGACGTTCGACAACGCCGAGGAGCTGCAGAAGATCAGGGAGCACGCGCCGCAGGCGGGCGTGGTGCTTCGCCTGAAGGTCCCGAACACCGGGGCGATGGTCGAGCTCTCGTCGAAGTTCGGCGCGGCGCCCGGCGAGGCGGTGGACCTGATCCTGCTTGCGGAGAGCCTCGGCCTCACCTGCGAGGGCCTGAGCTTCCACGTGGGCAGCCAGACGACGAACTTCGAGAACTACGTCCAGGCGCTGGCGCTTTGCGCCAACCTCTTCAAGGAGGCGAGCGAGCGCGGCTACCGCAAGATGAACCTGCTCGACATCGGCGGCGGCTTCCCGGCCCGCTACGACGACACGGTGAAGCCCTTCCGCGAGCTCGCCAGGACCATTGACCGCGAGCTGAGGAGGCTCTTCCCGAGCAACATCCAGATCCTCGCGGAGCCCGGCCGGTTCCTGGTGGCCACGGCCTGCAAGTCCGTGTCGAAGGTGATCGGCAAGGCCGTGCGCGAGGGCAAGCCCAGCTACTACATCGACGACGGCGTCTACCACACCTACTCGGGCGTCATCTTCGACCACTGCAAGTACCCGGTCAGGGCGTTCAAGAAGGGGCCCACGAGGATCAGCGCGGTGTATGGGCCGACGTGCGACGCCCTCGACGTCATCTCGATGGCCGAGAACCTGCCCGAGCTCGAGCGCGACGACCTGGTCTACAGCGAGAACATCGGCGCCTACAGCCACGCGTCGTCCACCCATTTCAACGGGTTTCCCCCCGCGAAGGTCGTGCACGTGAACGTCTGACACCATGGATACCCGCACCCCCCGCCGCTCCCTGGCGGCCCTCGCGGCCCTGGCGGCCCTGGCCGCCCTCGCGACCGACGCCGCAGCCCAGGACCTGCGCAAGAAGCAGGAGATAGTCTTCGAGGAGATCTCGGCGCGCTCCGTCGACGACCCGCCGTTCGACATCGCCGCGAGGGCGACCTCCGGCCTCCCGCTCAAACTCGAGGTCGTCGCGGGGCCCGGCGTCCTCGACGGGGCGAGGCTCAGGCTGACCGGCGTACCCGGCCTGGTAATCATCAAGGCGTCCCAGGCCGGCGACGCCGCGTACCTGCCGGCGCGCGACGCCGAGCGCGCGTTCACGGTCCGGCCGAGGCCCATCGCTCCCGCGATCCAGTCCGGGCCCCTCGGAAGGAACGCGGTCATCGGCGACTCGGTTGCCCTTTCCGTCCGGGCCTCCGGCGAGCCGCCCCCGGACATCCAATGGCGCAAGGACGGCGTGCCCATCACGGGGGCGACGGGACCCACGTTCACGATCGCGGCGGCGGAGCTGACCGACACCGGCGCGTACGACGCGGTCGCCTCGAACGCCATGGGGAGCGCGACCAGCGCGCCGGCCCGCGTGTTCGTCGGCAAGCGCCACCAGTCCATCACGTTCCAGACCTCGGGCGCCGCCGTCTCCGCGGGGCAGCAGGTCGTCCTCAGCGCCAGCGCCTCCTCGGGGCTGCCCGTGCGCTTCGAGGTCGTCTCGGGCGCGGCGACCCTGAACGGGGAATCGCTGACGTCGCAGGGCGGCCTCGTGACGGTTCAGGCGATGCAAATGGGAGACTCCACGTACGAGCCCGCGATGCCCGTCACCCAGACGATCATGTTCGGCACCGGCGTGGGCCAGCGCTCGCCCTAGGGCCGCCCCGGCGGGGCTCAGTGCTTCTGCGGCAGCAAGACGGCCGGGCCCGCCGGGGGGGCCGCCGACTCCGGCATCTCCGCGCGCAGCGCGAAGGCCCGCTCGGCGAAGGCGCTCGTCGCGTCGATCTGCATCAGCTGCTCCGCGAGCTTCTGGACCTCCTCCGCCCGCCCCGCGGCGAAGGCGACCTCGGCCAGGTGGTAACCCGCCTCGCATCGGATGGAGCTGAGCTGGTTTGGATCGCTCAGGAGCTGGCGCAGGCCCGCCTCCGCGTCGGCCGCCCGGCCGGACTGCGCCTGGGCGATTGCCAGGCCCAGCTTGGCGCGCGCCTGGAAAGGGCCGGCCGGCAGCTCGGCAATGCACCTTTCATAGCCGGCCACCGCATCCGCAAAATGGCCCTGGCCGTACGAATTGTCGGCGACCTTCAGGTCCGCCGCCCCGGCAAGGGGGTGGCCGGGATGGCTTGAGGCAAAAGCCCTGAACGCCTCGGCCGACGTGCACTCGGCAAATTCCTTCTCGATGCCAAGTTCCTTCTGTGCAACGAGATAATCCCATCCACCCTTGGCCAGGATCCCGGCCACGACAATCGCGCACATGGTGTAAACCGTGTTCCCATACCGCTCCCAGGCCTGGCGGAACCTTTCTTCATGGGGCACCGGGATCGGGGCGGCGGCCGATGGGTCTGACGGGGTCGGGGGCGTGGGCATAGGCGGTGTGAGCTTCCTGGGTGAACCGATGACGAAAGCGAATCCCCGGGCACCTGTAAACCCGGAAACGGGCCCTCAGACCACGGTGACGTTGCCCCGGTACTTCTGGATGGGGCGGACGCCGACGGGATTGGTCCGCAGCGAGCGGATCGCGTCTACCGCCGCGCGCGCCGCCCCTATCGTGGTCATGATGCAGATGTTGTGGCTGTAGACCGCGGCCCGGATAAGGTTCTCGTCGCGCCTCGGCATCATGCCGCTCGGGGTGTTGATCACCATCTGGATCTGGCCGTTCTTGATCATGTCGACGGCGTTCGGGCGGCCCTCGGCTATCTTCGGGACCCGCTTCACGGAGATGCCGTTGTCGGATAGCGTCTTCGCCGTCCCGCTCGTCGAGAGGATAGTGAAGCCCATCCCCGCCAGGGCGCGCGCGAGCTCCACGGCGCGCGGCTTGTCGGCATCCTTCACGCTCAGAAAGACGTTGCCCCCGGCCGGAAGCCCCGGCCTCGCGGCGGCCTGCGCCTTGGCGAAGGCGATCCCCAGGTCCGCGTCGAGGCCCATCACCTCGCCGGTCGAGCGCATCTCCGGCCCGAGCGTGATCGTCGCCCCGGGGAACCTGACGAAGGGGAAGACCGCCTCCTTGACGCACCAGTGCTTCGGGGTCGTCTCGCGGGTGAAGCCGAGCTCCGAGAGCTTCATCCCGGCCATAACCTTGGCGGCGTGCTTGGCGATCGGCACCCCGATCGCCTTGGCGACGAACGGCACCGTGCGCGAGGCGCGCGGGTTTACCTCGAGGACGTACAGCTGCCCGTCCTTGATGGCGAACTGCACGTTCATGAGGCCCACGACGCGCAGGTCCCTCGCGAGCGCGTGGGTCGCCGAGCGGACCTGGGCCAGCATCTTCTTGCCGAGCGTGTGGGGGGGCATCACCATGGCCGCGTCGCCGGAATGGACGCCGGCGAACTCGATGTGCTCGAGCATCCCGCCGATCACGCTCGTCTCCCCGTCGCAGAGGCAGTCGACGTCGAGCTCGATCGCGTCCTCGAGGAACTTGTCTATGAGGACCGGCTTGCCCGGCATGACCTCGAACACCTGCCTGACGACGGCCTTGAGCTCCTCCTCGCTGTAGAGGATGAACATCCCCCGCCCGCCGAGGACGAAGGACGGGCGCAGCAGCACCGGGTAGCCAATCTCGCGGGCGAAGGCGGCCGCCTCGCCCTCGCCGATCGCGGTGCGGTTCTGGGGCTGGCGCAGGCGCAGCCTGTCCAGCACCGCGGCGAAGAGCTTGCGGTCCTCGGCGACCTCGATCGACTCGGGCGACGTGCCGATGATGTTCACGCCGTTCGCCTTCAGCGCGACGGCCAGGTTGAGCGGCGTCTGCCCGCCGAACTGCACGATCGCGCCCTCGCACCCCTCCTGCCGGTAGACCTCAAGGACGTCCTCCAGCGTGAGCGGCTCGAAGTAGAGGCGGTCGCTCGTGTCGTAGTCGGTCGACACGGTCTCCGGGTTCGAGTTGACCATGACGGTCTCGAAGCCGATCTCGCGCAGCGCGAAGCTCGCGTG
>CAZCAJ010000100.1:0-10367 GCA_964496645.1 uncultured Opitutaceae bacterium | reverse complement strand
ACATGGAGCTCCACCTGGACCGCGGCCTCGTGGAGCGCAGGATCTTCCCCGCCATCAACATCGACCGCTCCGGCACGCGCAAGGAAGAGCTCATTTACCACCCCGAGGAGCTCCAGCGGATTTACGGCCTCAGGCGCGCGATGCAGGGTCTGGGGCCGATCGAGTCCATGGAAATGTTGATTCAGCGCTTGAAGAAGACCAAGTCCAACGCTGAATTCCTGCTGAGCCTCAGCCGGCAGTAGACTTCATGCCAGCGCCAACCCTAAACTACGAGATGAATGAGCTGCTCGAGCTCGTGTTCGAGCAGAACGCGTCCGACCTGCATCTGCAGGTGGGGCAGCCCCCGACGCTGCGCCTGAGCGGCAGCATGACCCCCATTGACGGCCCGCCGCTGACGCCGTTCGACACGGAGAAGCTGATGCTCTCCATAACGCCCGACATCCACGTCCAGGGCACCAAGCTGAACGGGGGCGCCGACTTCGGGTTCTCGTACCTTGAGAAGGCGCGGTTCCGGGTGTCGGTGCTCCGGTCCAAGGGCAACTACGGCATAGTCCTGCGCCAGATCCCGAACCGGATGTTCGGCCTGAGGGACATCGGGCTGCCGGACAAGGTGCGCGAGCTTCTCTTCCGCCCCCGCGGCCTGATCCTTGTCACGGGGCCGACCGGCTCGGGCAAGTCGACGACCCTGGCCTCGATGATCAACTACGTTAACGAGAACCGGGACGGCCACATCATCACCATCGAGGACCCGATCGAGTACTACCATGCCCACAAGCGCTGCGTTGTGACCCAGCGCGAGGTCCACGTGGACGTGCCCAGCTTCTCCGAGGCGATCCGGCGCGGGCTGCGGCAGGACCCCGACATCATCCTCGTGGGCGAGATGCGCGACCTCGAGACGATCGAGGCGGCGATCACCGCAGCCGAGACGGGCCACCTCGTGTTCGCCACGCTCCACACCAATGGCGCCGCCAAGACGATCGACCGCGTCGTCGACGCGTTTTCCGCCAACATGAAGGACATGATCCGGACGCAGCTGGCATCGTCGCTGGTGGCCGTGATCTCCCAGGTCCTCTGCAAGAAGATCGGCGGTGGCCGGATCGCCAGCTACGAGATCATGATCACCACCAGCTCGATCTCGTCCCTGATCCGCGAGAACAAGACCTTCCGCATCAACTCGGACATCCAGACGGGCGCAAACCTCGGGATGATCACGATGGACACGCACCTCATGAACCTCGTCAACCGCGAGCTCATCTCGCCCGACGAGGCCCTCGACAAGGCGCAGGACCCCGTGGTGATGAGGGACAAGCTCGTGCAGATGGGGGCCCGGTTGCGCGAACTCTGATCCCGGGCCCTGCCGGCTCAGTCCGGAGGGCGCCTGACGAGCAGGGGGGTGTCGAGGCCGAGGATCTTCTCGGTGAACTCGTCGTCGTCGGTCGCGTTTCGCAGCGCCCGCTGCACCATTCCCATCTTGGCGTCGAGCTCGTCCACCTTCGACACGAAGACGGCCTCCGGCGTCGCCGCGAGCGCCGCGGCCCCCCACTCGAGCTTCCCCTGGTGGCTGAGTATGATGTGCTCGAGCCGCTCGGTCCGGTCGGGATCGAGCTTCGCCTTGATCGCGGCCCGGCGCACGAGCTGGTAGCCGAGTACGACGTGACCCTCGAGGATCCCCCGGCGGCCGCGCCTGGGCGCGAGCGCCCCCTCGTACTCGACCGTCTTGCCGGCGTCGTGCAGGAGGACGCCGGCCATGGCGAGGTCAGGGTCGACCTCGGGATAGAGGGGAAGGAGCGCCCTGGCGGCCCGGGCCATGTGGACCGTGTGCTCGAGGAGCCCGTGGCGGTAGGCATGGTGCATCAAGGTCGCCGCCGGCGCCGTCCGGAAGGCCTCGCCGATATCGTCCATGACGAGGCGGACCGTGCCCCTGAGCTCGGCGCGGGTGATCGACTCGACGAACCCGCCAAACTCGTCCCAGAGGGCCCCCGCGTCCTCGGGCGCCGTCTCGACGAGGTTCGAGATCACCTCGGGCGACGACAGTTCCTCCGGCGGCACGATCGCGGCGCGCGTGATCCTCGGCGAGAGCCGTCCCTGGTAGGTCTCGGCCTTGCCCTCGATCCTGACGACCGAGCCCTCCTCGGCGGCGCGCAACAGCTCGAACGCTGGGTTGTCCGAGAAGACGGTGCAGCTGAACGATCCGGTCCTGTCGCCCAGCTCGGCGCTCAGGTACGGGTTGCCGGTGGAGGCCGTCTTGGCGGCGAGCCTCCTGAGGACGAGCACGCTCGCAAACGCGCGCCCGGCGGAGGCGTCCGCGGCCTTGAGCTCGCGCACGGTCGAGAGGGGGGTGGGGGACTCAGGCATGGTTCTTGACGAGTTCGGTGTAGGGCCTGAACAGGGGGTGTCCGGCCCCGCCCAGGATGGAGTAGAAGACGGTCTCTGCCGGCAGGATGTGCGCGCCGGCGCGGGCGAGCGCGTCCAGGCACAGCCTGGCGTCCGCCTCGCGGCGCGCGCCGACGCAGTCCGCGAGGATGGTCGCGGCCAGGCCGCGCTGCAGCGCGTCGACCGCCGTCTGGTAGACGCAGATGGGGGTCTCGACGCCGCAGAGGAGGAGGTGCTCGGCGCCCCCGCCGGGGCCGAGCGGGTCCGGGACGGGGCTGCCGGCGGCCAGGGCCGAGAACGCGTCCTTCGCGTACACCCTGGGCGCCTCGACGAGGGCGAGGAGGGACGGGTCGGTACCGCCGAGCTTGCCGGGCACCTGCTCGGTGAATGCCACCGGGATGCCCAGGAGCCGCGCGGCCGCGACCGCGAACTGGCACCGCCGCAGGACCCCCGCACCGCCGGCAACGGCGCGCAGGAACACGGGCTGCATGTCAAGGCACAGGAGCGCGGCGCCGCGGAGCGTTTCGGGGGTGCTCACGTGAAATAGCGCTGGCGGGCCTTTACCTGAACGATCCGCTTCTCGGGGAAGACCAGGGCGGTCAGGTGCCCGCCCTGAACGCAGCCCGTGTCGATGCCGATGGACCACTTGAGCTTGTAGACCTCGTGCCTCGGCGTGTGGCCGTAGACGACGTAGGGCGGCCCGCCCCAGAGGTCCGCCCAGCTCGGCGCGTCGGGCTCGTCGGCTCGCCTCCTGGGCTTGCCGTCCTTGTCGACGACCTGGATGCGGGTCACCACCTCGGCCGGCTGCTTCTGCCAGGGCTCGCCGGGAAGGAACCCGCCGTGGACAAACACGGTGTTGAGCTCGGCCTCCTCGTAGGTGAGCGGCATCGACTCGAGGTAGGCCCAGTCCTCGGGGCGGAGCGCGTCGAACGTCTCCAGGTCGCGCTCCTTGATGAACCGGTTGTCGCCGGTCTTGCGGAACCTGAGCAGCCTCAGCTCGTGGTTTCCCAGAAGGGAGATGGACTTGGCCGCCCGCGCCAGGTCGATCACCTTCAAGCTGTCGGGGCCGCGGTTCACGAGGTCCCCGAGGAGGACCAGGCGGTCGCCGTCCTTGAGTTGGAGCAGGTCGAGCATCTCGGCGAATTCGACGTGGCAGCCGTGGATGTCTCCCACGGCTATAAGGCGTCCGGTCATTGGGGAATGCTGCAGCGGATGGCGTTGCGGCGCAAATTTGCTAGCGTCCACCCGGCGTGGAAGTAAACAAGAAAGGCTCCAGCCCATGGAAATGATCCTGCAACCCCGGGCCGCCGCGTGCTTCGTGTCGGGCCAATCCTTCCGCGACGGCGACCGCGTCGCGAGCCTCCTGTCGAGGACGGACAAGGGCGAGGTCACCCGCTACGACGCCCTCGAGTCCCAGGCGGGCCTGCTGCGCCCTGAGGGCTTCGTCGCGTGCCGCTGGGTCCAGGTCTACAGGGAGCACGCGAGGGCGGGGGACCCGGCGCGCGCGCTGAAGCTCTCGGCCGAGAACCTCTTCCTCACGCTGGCCGACCCCGCGACCGAGGCCACGCCGGAGACGGCCCGTCTCGTCCGCTTCCTGGCGCTCCTGCTCGAGCGCAAGAGGGTGCTCCGGCAGCGGGGGCGCACGCCGGACGGGCAGAGGGACCTCTACGAGCACTCGCGCACGAAGCAGCTCTTCGAGGTGCCGGCCATCGAGCTGGGCCCGGAGTTTTTCGTCGCCGTGCGCGAGCAGCTGGGCGTCCTCGTCGGGGAGCCCGGGGCGCCGCAGCCGGGGGCCGGCAGTCCGGCCCCGGCAGCATCCTGATGGCCGGCCTGCGCCTAGAGCTGCCCGCTCCGGCCGCCGGCCGGGTCCTGGCACTGGACGAGCTCCGGGGCGTAGCGATCCTCCTGGTCATTCTTTACCATGCCGGCGGGGTCCTGGGCCTTGACAACACCGCGCACGGCGAGGTCGGCGTCGACATGTTCGTCATCCTGAGCGGCGCCGGCCTGGCGCTGAGCTCGACGCAGGGGACCACCGGCCAGTTTCTCATGCGCCGCTTCCTGCGGATATACCCCGCGTACTGGATAGCGCTCACCGCCTTTCTCGCGGGCGACGCCTGGGTGTGGAACAGGCATTTCTCGACGGCGAACATCCTCCTGCACTACGTGGGAATGCAGGCGTGGTTCGGGGACGCGTACGCCCTTAGCATCAACGACTCGTTCTGGTACATCACGCTCATCGTCACGCTTTACATCGTTTACGTCCCGTTGAGGCGATTTGTCGATCGGCCCGACCGGCTCCTGCTCCTCGGGGCCCTCGTCTCGATCGTGCCCGCCATCTACTGCTTCCGCACCCGCCAGTACGTCGGCTATGACCATGTCTCGCAGCGCTTTCCGGGCTTCTTTCTAGGGCTCCTTCTCGGGCGCCTGCTGAAGAACGGCCGCCTGGACATCTCGGCGTCGACCGCGTTGGGGGCCGCGTGCCTGGTCATCTTCTACGTGCCCTTCACCCAGAATTTCGTCTTCGCCTCGGTCTGGGTGGGCGCCGCGCTCATCGTCGCTTACGCCCTGCTCATCCGGCCGTTCTTCAGCGCGTGGACCCGCGGCGCGCTGAAATTCCTCGGCGACCGCTCCCTCGAGATCTTCCTCATCCACCAGCCGCTGATGCGCGAATACAACATCCTCGCGCAGCATCGGCTGTTCCCGGGCGCGGCCTTGACGGGGCGGTCGCTGGCGGTGGGGATGCTGGTCGCGCTGGCTGTCGCGGTGGCCCTCGGCGGCGCGCTGCACTCCCTGCTGCAGAGGCTTCCCGAGCCCGGCAAGGGCCGCCCGCCTGCCGCATCCGGCTGAAGGGAGGCCGCCCGAGATGCCACCGGGCGGCCCGGGGCGGGCTTTTGTGGCTTCCACTGTGGGTGGGCGCTGGCAAGACTGGCCCAGCCAAACTGCAGATGAACCCGCATCACCGCGCCGCATCGGGCACCGTCTCCGCCGGGATGCGCCCGGGCGTGCACGTGGGCGGTCCGGGGCGGCCGGCGGTGCCCGTGCGAGCCTTGTGAACACCGCGCTGCGAATCGAGCTGCCGGCGCCGGCGTCGGGCCGCATCAGCGTCCTGGACGAGCTAAAGGGTGTGGCGATCCTGCTCATCATTCTCTATCACGCCGGCGGCGTGCTGGTCTGGAGGGACACGCTGCACCTCGAGGTCGGCGTCGACATGTTCGTCATCCTGAGCGGCATCGGCCTCACGCTCAGCTCGACGAAGGAGGGCTCGTGGCGGTTCCTTCTGCGCCGGTTCTGGAGGATCTATCCCGGCTACTGGATCATCCTCACGTCGTTCCTCCTGGCCGACGCGCATTTCCTGGGGCTCCAATTCGGGACCAAGGACATCGTGCTGCACTACCTGGGGGTGCACGCCTTCTTTGGCGACGCCTACATGATGACGATCAATGACTCCTTCTGGTTCATCTCCCTGATCGTCGGTCTTTACGCGGTGTTCGCGCTGATCAGGCGTTTTGTGGGCCGGCCCGACCTGATCGTCTTCTTCGGGGCGGTGGCGTCGATCGTTCCGACGCTGGCCTACTTCTACGCCGGCCAGTCCAACGCCTTCAGCCACCTGGCCCTGCGCATCCCGGGATTCTTCTTGGGTCTCCTCATCGGCCAGCTGCTCAGGACCGGCCGCCTCGAGGTGCGCCTTTCATGGGCCCTGGGGGCGGCGCTCGGCCTCGTGCTGTACGTGCCCTACGTCAACGGGCTGATATTCGCCTCGTTCTGGGTGGGCCTGAGCGTCATGGCCCTTTACGCCCTGCTTCTGAGGCCGGTTTTTACCGCGAGCGAGCGCACGATCCTGAGGTTCCTCGGCGAGCGCTCGCTCGAGATCTTCCTCATTCACCAGCCGCTGATACGCGCGTACAACATCCTCGCCCAGGAGCATATGTTCCCGGGCAGGCCCATGACACCCTGGTCCATCGCCACCGGGATGGCCGTCGCCCTGGCGGTCACGGTCCTCATAAGCCACGTCCTCCATTCGCTGCTGGGCAGGCTCCCGGCTCCCGGCCGCGGCCGCCCGCCCGCGGGGCCCGGGCAGGGGGCGGCTAAAGGCGCACCGGGACGCCCTGCTCCGACAGGTACCGCTTGACCGCGGGGATCGTGAGCGTCCCGAAATGGAAGAGGGACGCCGCGAGGGCGGCGCTTGCGCCGCCCCGGCCAAGCACGTCGGCGAAGTGCTCCAGGCGACCGGCGCCGCCGCTCGCCACGACGGGCACGGGGACCGCGTCGCTCACCCGGCGGGTGAGCTCGATGTCGTAGCCGGCCTGCGTGCCGTCCCGGTCCATGCTTGTCAGCAGGATCTCGCCGGCGCCCATCTCGACGCCCCTGACGGCCCATTCTATCGCGTCGAGGGGCGTCGGCCTGCGGCCGCCGTGCGTGTACACGCGCCAGCGCGGCTCGGGGCCCGGGTCGAACTTGGCGTCGATCGCAAGCACGATGCACTGGGAGCCGAAGCGGTCCGACGACTCGAGGATGAGGCCCGGATTCGCGATCGCGGACGTGTTGAGCGAGACCTTGTCCGCGCCGGCCGTGAGCATCGCCCCGATGTCGTCCGCCGAGCGGAGGCCCCCGCCGACCGTGAGCGGCATGAAGCAGCGCTCCGCCGTCGCGGCGACGACGTCGCGCATGATCCGGCGGCCGTCGCTCGACGCCGTAATGTCGAGGAACACGAGCTCGTCGGCCCCCTGCGCGTCGTACGCCGCCGCGCACTCGACCGGATCGCCCGCGTCGCGCAGCTCCTTGAATCTGACGCCCTTCACGACCCGCCCGGCGGTCACGTCGAGGCAGGGGATGATCCGGCGCGAGAGCATCAGCCCTCCTCGCGTGCGACGTCCGGCTCGAAGTTGACGGCCAGCCGGTAGACGTGCCCCGGCCTCATGATGAGCGGGTGGTCCCTGATCAGGAACTGGAGGTAGTGGATCTTGCCGAAGTTGGTCCGATAGGTCGGGTCCGCGCTGACGACCTCGGTGTCCTGCCACGTCGCCTGGAAGTCGTCCTTGATGACGCTGCAGCGGTGGCCCAGGGGGCCGAGGACGGGGGAGCCCGGAACGCGGTACTTGGAGTGGGGCGCGGCGACGACGAGCACGTACCTGAACCTGTCGAGCGTCACCTGCTGCTTGACGGTGTAGGCGAACTCGCAGGCGACCTTCAATCCGGAGAAGTTCCACTGGACCTTCGCGGTGCCCAGGTTGCGGACCATTTCCTCCTTGACCGTGATCAGGTCTGGCTGCTCGTACCGGAAGAAGAAGCTGTTGCGCACCCCGAGCCCCGTGACGCAGTTCTTGCCGTAGAACGCCGGCAGGGTGACGTGGTCGCCGAAGGTGAGCTCGGGCAGCATGACCGGCAGGTACACGTTGTTCGGCCAGTCGAAGACGCCGGGCGAGTGGGGGAACGGGAGCGCGTCGCTCGAGAGGTTTCCCCCGCAGCTGATGAGCGGGAGAGTGAGGTGGAGGCCCGACTCCGCGTCGCGGTAGAGGAAGATGCCCTGCTCCTTGCGGTTGGCCTTGTCGAAGACGACAAACCGGCCCGACGTGCGGGGCGGCTCCGACCAGGGCGCCCCCGTGGGGGGCTGCACGGACTTGACCAGGCGCGACCACTGGCACAGGTAGCGGGCGGCGTCAAAGTTCGCCATCCGGGTCGTGTGGGGCGCGTAGGCCGTGCGCTCGTCGTCGCGCAGGTCGAGGAACCCCTGCTCCTGGTCGAGGTAGGTCTGGTAGAAGAACAGGAAGAGCCGGCGGAGGATGTCGAAATACCTCGCCCGCTGGTCATCCGGAATCCAGCCGTCGCGCAGGCCCTGGAGGATGAGGCTCACGCAGTGCATCTGCCCGTAGGCTCCCGCGGCGCGCCCGAAGGCCCAGCCGAGGCCGTCCGCCCGGACGAGGTCGGGCATCATGCGGATGTACTTCTCGGCGTAGGTGCGCAGCGTGGGCAGCTTCCGGTCGCGCACCCCGCTGTTCGCGTGGAGCTGAAGGGCCGAGCGGATGAAGACGAGCGCCATCACGCCGTACAGGCTGAAGTTCCCGCCGAAGCCGGAGACCGAGTCGTCGAAGAACCCGGCGGAGCTCGTCTGGTTGATCCGCTCGACCATGCGCTCGATGAGCCTCGAGGTCTCGTCCTTCTTGGATAGCCCGAAGCTGAAGCGGGCCACCGCCTTGGCGATGTTGAACGCCTGCCAGTGGTTGTCGTAGTCGCTGCGGTGAAGCAGCTGCTTGTCGATGCGCTGCTGGGTCTCCTCGACGAGGCGCTCCCACACCGGGTTGCGCTCCTTCGATGGCCCGAAGCACAGGAGGCCGAGGGCGGCGTACGCTAGGCCGTTCTCCGCGGGCGGCTCCGTGAACATCTGGGCCGTCACGCAGCGCGCGGCCAGGTCGATCATGTCATAGCCCTTGAGCGTCGTCTCGCCAGTCGCGCGGTAGTACTCGCCCAGCGCGAACGCGACATGGCCCGGCTCGTCCGGCCGCGACTGCTCGCCTGGGATGGGAAGAACGGTGCCGTCGGGTTGGATTG
Source organism: uncultured Opitutaceae bacterium (assembly GCA_964496645.1). Lineage (GTDB taxonomy): Bacteria > Verrucomicrobiota > Verrucomicrobiia > Opitutales > Opitutaceae > Palsa-1447. The sequence continues at coordinate 1,448 of CAZCAJ010000100.1, read as the reverse complement.
AGTCGAGATTGTGCCCCAGCATCGATCGGGCCATGTCGAGGCACTGCTCGGAGAAGCTATGCATGCTTTGGATCAGCGGCGGGTAGGTGGATGGGGGTTGGGGTTGGCGCGGGCATCGGGGTCAGCGTGCGATCAGCTTGAGGAACTCGTCGTTGTTCTTCGTCTTCGAAAGGCGGGCGATCATGGTCTCGGTCGCCTCCTCGATCTTCTGCTGCACGAGCGCGCGGCGGAAGAAGTGGATCCCCTCGAGCTTCTTCGGCTCGATCAGGAGCTCCTCCTTTCGGGTGCCCGACGCGGCGACGTTGATGGCGGGCCAAAGCCGCATCTCGGCGCACTTGCGGTCGAGGACGAGCTCCATGTTGCCCGTGCCCTTGAATTCCTGGAAGATGACGTCGTCCATCCTGCTGCCGGTCTCGACGAGGACCGAGGCGATGATCGTGAGGGAGCCGGCCTCCTCCGTGTTGCGGGCGGCGGCGAAGAGCTGCCGGGGCCTCTCAAGGGCGCGGACGTCGAGGCCGCCCGAGCCGGTGCGCCCGGAATTGCGCTGGGTGTTGTGGGCGCGCGCCAGGCGGGTGATCGAGTCGAGGAACAGGACCACGGCCTTGCCGGCCTCGACCAGGCGCTTGGCGCGCTCGATGCACAGGTCGGCTATGCGGATGTGGTTCTCGATCTGCTCGTCGTTGGACGAGGCCCAGATCTCGGCGGGGACGCTGCGCTTGAAGTCGGTGACCTCCTCCGGGCGCTCGTCGACCAGGAGGATCATCACGTGGCACTCGGGGTTGTTCTCGAGGATGCCGAGCGCCATGTCGCGCAGGAGGATCGTCTTTCCCGTGCGGGGCGGAGCGACGATCAGTCCGCGCGTCCCCTTGCCGATCGGGCAGAACAGGTCGACGGCCCGCGTCGTCATCCGCCCGTCCTTCATCTCCAGCTTGAGGTGCTTGTCCGGGGAGACCGTGGTGAGCGCGGCGAAGTCCAGCTTGCTGCGGCGCTCCTCGAGCGTCATCCCGTCGACCATCTCGATGTAGCGCATCTTCGGGTTCGGGAAGCGGCCCTCCGGCGGAAACGCCGTCCCGCTGACGAGCGAGCCGGCCTTGAGCTTGAAGCGGCGGATCAGCTCCTTCGGCACGAACGTGTCGGTCGGGCGCCGCTTGCCGTTCTTGGCCATGTCGAGCAACTGGCCGTTGCCGCCCTTCGTCACGTCGATGTCGAGGATCCCTTCGACGCGGATGGTGTTGTCGGGGGCAGGGCCGGCGGGCGCCGCGGCATCGGGAGCCGCCGCGGCGGCTCCGGTGTCCGGTGCGGGCGCAGCAGGCTGCTCCGCGGAGGCGGAAAGGGATTTCTTTTCCATACTGAGAGAAGTCGGTGCGCACCCGCGCTTGACGCTCAAAACTCCAGGGGGGATAAGTGCCGCGTCTTTCGAGCGTCCTTAACCCCCAATCAGCCACAAC
>CAZCAJ010000099.1:0-10489 GCA_964496645.1 uncultured Opitutaceae bacterium | reverse complement strand
AGTAGTTCATCGAGCTCTCGAAGTTCGTGCGCGAGCCGTCGTAGTCGATGCCCAGCCCGCCCCCGACGTCGATGTAGCCCATCGGGAACCCGAGCTTCGCAAGCTGGCAGTAGAATCGGGCCGCCTCGATCACCGCGTTCTTGATCGTGATGATGTTGGGCACCTGCGAGCCGATGTGGAAGTGGAATAGCCGCAGGCACGCCTTGAGCTTGGCGGCCTTTAGCTTGCCGCACGCGATCAGGATCTCGGCCGTGTTCAGCCCGAACTTGGCGTTGTCGCCCGTCGACAGCGCCCACTTGCCCTCGCCGCGGGTCTGGAGCTTCGCCCGCAGCCCGATCATCGGCTTCACGCCGGTCTCCGCGGATATCCGGATGATCTCGTCGATCTCGGACAGCTGCTCGACCACGATGATCACGCGCTTGCCGAGCTTCCTGCCGATCAGGGCGAGCTGGATGTAGTCGTGGTCCTTGTAGCCGTTGCAGATGATCAGGCGGCTCGTGCCCTCGAGCATCGCCAGCGCGATCATGAGCTCGGACTTCGAGCCGACCTCGAGACCGTAGTGGTAGTCCCTGCCGGCGCCGACGATCTCGTCGACCACCTCGCGCAGCTGGTTCACCTTTATCGGGAAGACGCCCCGGTACTCGCCCTTGTAGCCCTCCTCCTTGATCGCCGTCCTGAACACCTCGTTCAGCTGGACGACCCGGTGCCTGAGCAGGTCCTGGAAGCGGATCACCATCGGGGCCTTGAGCCCCATCCCCAGGGCCTCGTTGATGACGTCCAGCACCCGGATGCCGCGACCGTCGGCTAGGGGCTGGACGCTGACGAAGCCCTCGTCGTCGACGGAAAGGTGCCCCGAGCCCCAGCGCTTGAACCCGTAGAGCTCCTCGGATTTGGCTGCCGACCATGCTGATGCGGATTTGCTTTTCAAGTTTTTGGATTGAGGCCGCCACTGAGGGCTTGCCTTCACAAGCGTTGATTCAGTTAGATGCGTGTTTTCTCTTTAGAAGAACGCAATACGCAATGACTAAAATGATAGCCCAAGCGGCCGCCCCGGCCTCCAGCCCGAGCTTCCCGCCGTCGATGATTCTCGTGTGGCTGCTGTTCATCGGTGGATTCTATTTCCTCTTCATAGCGCCGCAAAAGAAGAAGCAGAAGGAGCACGAGAGGATGCTCGGCTCGCTCCAGACCGGCGACGAGATCATCACGACCGGCGGGATCTACGGCACGATCACTAACGTCAAGGAGGACCGCTTCGTCGTGCGCGTGGCCGACAACACCAAGATCGAGGTCGGCAAGGGCTTCATCCAGTCGGTCGCGAAGAAGACGGGCGCCGACGAGAAGAAGTCGTCATAGGAGCCCGGCCCCTCCTGAATGGGGCGAGGCCGCCCCGGTGGCGCCGGGGCCGCGTCGGGACGCGGCCCGAGAACCCCTTAACCCACAATCCGACATGTTCAAACGCAACCTTTGGAAGATTATCCTGAGCCTGGTGATCACGGGCTGGGCTGTCTCCGAGCTCCTTCCCCTGAAGGACGTGCCCTTCCCTGTGTACGCCAAGGAGCACGCGACGGCCGGGACGGCCGAGTTCAGCGCGCTCCTGGACAAGGCGGCGGCCCGCTGGAAGTCGGGCGCCGCGCCGAGCGAGTTCGTGGCGCTCAAGCAGATCGGGCACGACTCGAAGATCGACCTCACCCAGTTCTTCCCCGACATCCGCCTCGAGGAGTCGCTCAAGAACGTGGACAAGCGCAACACGATCCTGCTCAACGAGCTGCTCAGGCGCTCGAAGCGCAAGCTCCAGCTGGGGCTCGACCTGCAGGGCGGCGTCGGATTCACGCTCGAGGCCGACCTCGGCGACAAGACGGCGGGCCTGGACGCCGAGAGCGCCCGCCAGCAGAAGCTCTCGAAGGCGATCGAGATCATCAGCGCGCGCATCAACTCGTTCGGCGTGTCCGAGCCCCTGATCCGCGCGGTCGGCACAAACCGGATCGAGGTGCAGCTGCCGGGCATCAACACGAAGGACAACCCCGAGGTCCTCGAAAACGTCAAGAAGCCCGCGAGGCTCGATTTTCGCCTGGTCTACCCGGACGCGACGCCGGCCACCACGTCGGACATCCCGCCCGGCTACGAGATCAAGGTCCTCGACCGGGAGGGCTCGATCGGCCAGGGCCAACCCGAGGAGCTCTTCGTCAAGCGCATCCCGGAGATGACCGGCGAGATGATCTCCAACTCGTTCATGGAGCACGACCTCTACGGAAAGCCCGAGATCGCGATGCGCTTCACGGACGCGGGTAAAAAGCGGTTCGCCGACGTGACCCGCCAGATCGCCGAGGCCGGCCAGAGGGCGGGCAGGCTCGGCAGGCTGGCGATCGTCCTGGACGGGACGCTCTACTCGGCCCCCACGGTCAAGGAGGAGATCAACAGCAACTCCGCCGTGATCACGGGATCCTTCACCGACCGCGAGGCCATAGACCTCGCGAACGTGCTCAACAATCCCCTCGACCTGCCCCTGGTCGTCAAGGAGCAGTATGAGGTCGGCCCGTCGCTCGCCGAGGACGCGGTCTCAAGCGGGGTGCGGGCCTCGATCATCGCCCTGACCGCCGTCGCGGCGTTCATGGTCACGTTCTACGCGACTGGGGGCGTCGTCGCCGTCCTCGTGGGCCTGGCCGTCAACCTGTTGATCATCGGCGGCGTGATGTCGAACCTGGGCGCCACCATGACGCTTCCGGGCCTCGCGGGCATCGTGCTCACGATAGGCATGGCGGTCGACGCGAACATACTGATCTTCGAGCGAATGCGCGAGGAGCTGGCCGTGGGCAAGTCGCTCTCGAACTCCAACCAGATGGGCTACTCCAAGGCGCTGATGACGATCGTCGACGCACACGTCGTCCAGCTGATCATCTGCGCGATCATGATCTGGCTCGGCACGGGGGCGATCCGCGGCTTCGGCGTCACGCTGGCGATCGGCGTCCTCTCGACCATGTTCTCCGTGCTGATCACGGTCCACCTGGTCATGGAGCTCCTGATCGACTCCGGGACGGTGAAGAAGATAACCCTGCGGCGCCTGATCGGGCCGATCCACGTGGACTTCATCCGCTACGGCGTGCGGGCCTTCGTCGGAGCGTGGCTCATCGTGCTCCTAGGAATATGCACGGTGATCTACCAGGGACACCGGATTTTCGGCATCGACTTCTCGGGCGGCGACCAGATCACGCTCCAGTTCAAGGACCGGCTGGAGGTGGCGGAGCTGCGCAGGGTGGCCGAGGCCGCCAGGATCGACGACATCAACGTCGCCTACGAGAGCGCGCTCGGCGGCGGGGCGGAGCAGCTCAAGATCGAGACGCCCGAGGGCAAGTCGGAGGCCCTCCTCGCGGCACTCCAGAAGGCCCACCCTGGGGCGGGTCTCGTCAAGATCGGCGAGAACCACCTCGGGGCGTCGATCGGCCGGGAGATCATGCTGAACGCCCTCCTCGCGATAGGCGTCTCGATGATGACCATCCTCCTCTACATCGCGTTCCGATTCGAGTTCGGCTTCGGGATCGGGGCCATGGTCTCCATTGCGCACGACATCCTGATGACGATCGGCATCTTCGTGCTGACGGGCCACAAGTTCTCGGCGCCGATGGTGGCCGCGATCCTGTGCATCGCCGGCTACTCCATCAACGAGACCGTCGTCGTCTTCGACCGGATCCGCGAGGAGCTCAAGCTCAGCCCGACCGGGTCGCTGCGCGAGATCGTGAATTCCGCGATCAACAAGGTCTTCGCGCGGACGATCATGACGTCGTCGACCACGTTCCTCGCCGCCATGTCCCTGTACATGTTCGGCGGCGGCGTCCTGCGCGACATCTCGTTCACGTTCCTCGTCGGCATCGTCACCAGCACGTTCTCGGCGATCTTCATCGCCTCCCAGGTGTTCTACTGGTGGCACAAGGGCGACCGGAAGCACGTCGAGGCGCACGCCGACGTCGCCCCGAAGTACGAGTGGACGGGATCAAGCAGGGCGTCGCGGTGACGGTGGATTCGGCCAGATGCGCTGGATCTACACGCCCATCGCGGCGGGCGACGTCGCGGAGCTGAGCAAGCGTGCGGGGGTCGGCCCCGTCCTCGCCGAGCTCCTGCTGCGCGGGGGCCACCGCGACCCCGCCGAGGCTGCGGAGTTCCTGAACCCCGACCTGTCCGGGCTGGGCGACCCGCTCGCCATCTCCAACATCGTCCCGGCGGTCGCCCGCCTGAAGGCCGCGATAGCGTCGCGCGAGCGGGTGATCGTCCTCGGCGACTACGACGTCGACGGCGTCAGCAGCACGGCGCTGCTCGTCTCGGTCCTGCGGCGGTTCGGCCTGGACCCCTCCTTCGTCGTCCCCCGCCGCTCCGAGGACGGATACGGCCTGTCCCGAAGCGCCATCGACCGCGCCCTGGAGGCCGGCCGCCCCGGGCTCTTCATCGCCCTCGACTGCGGCACGAACTCCCAGGAGGAGGTCGCGTACCTGGCGGGGCAGGGGATCGACGTCCTTGTTGTGGATCACCACCGGTCCAAGTTGGGGGGGCTCAGCGGGGGCCTGCTGATCAACCCCCACGTGGCGGCCGCCGGCGGCGGCGCGCCCCAGCAGGCGTGGCAGCACCTGTGCACGGTGGGCCTCGTCTTCAAGCTCCTGCACGGCCTCCTGAAGCAGCTGCGCCTGGAGAACCATCCCGTCGCGGCCCGGATCAGGCTCCGGGACTACCTGGACCTGGTTGCGATGGGCACGATCGCCGACCTGGTCCCCCTGGTCGGCGAGAACCGCATCCTAGCCAAGAACGGGCTGCGCATCCTCCAGGAGACGGCGCGCCCGGGCCTGCGCGCCCTGATGGACGTCTCGGGGATCACGGCCATGCAGATGATCCTGCCGGTGGACATCTCCTTCCGCCTGGGGCCGAGGATCAACGCCTCGGGCCGCCTCGCCGACGCCGCGCTCTCGGTCGACCTGCTCCTGAGCGATGACGAGGGCTTCGCCCGCGAGACCGCCCGCCAGCTCGACGCGTTCAACCGCGAGCGCCAGGACATCGAGCGCAAGATGACCGAGGAGGCCGAGAGGATGATCGAGGAGCGGTATTCCGGCGACGCGGGGATCGTACTTTTCAGCGAGGCCTGGCACCCCGGCGTCGTTGGGATCGTGGCGGGCCGGGTGAGCCGGCACTACAACCGGCCGTGCATCGTGCTCGGCAACGAGGGCGACATGGCGAAGGGTTCGGGCCGCAGCGTCGACGGAATAAACCTTGTCGACGTCCTCGCGACGTGCCCCGAGGGCCTCTCGAGCTGGGGGGGCCATCCCATGGCGGTCGGCGTGTCGCTTCCCAAGAGCGAGCTCGACGGGTTCCGGTCGAGGTTCGCCGCGGCGGTGCGCAGGCACGCGGGCGATGCCATCGCCGAGGCCCGGCTCAACATCGCGGCGTGGCTCGCCCCGGAGCAGGTCAGCGACGGGCTGATGGACGAGCTCGACCTTCTCCACCCGTACGGCCAGGGCAACCCCGAGCCCGTCTTCGGCCTGCGCGGCGTCGCCCTGCGGCGACGGCCCGAGGTCTTCAAGGCCCGGCACTTCCGGTTCTGGCTCGAGGACTCGCGGGGGCGGCCCCTGAGCGGCGTCGCCTGGAAGATGGCCGACCGATTGCCCCCTGTGGGCGTGGGCCTCGACCTCGCGGTCGAGCTCAACTGGAACTTCTTCAACGACCGGCGGATCCTGCAGCTCGAGCTCGTCGACTGGCGCCGGTCCGCGCAGGGCTAGGCGCGTCCGGCTCCCCTCCGATGCAACGCGTCCTCGTCCCCGCGCGAACGCTTCTTGCCCACCGGGACCTGACCATCGTCCTGGTGTGCAACCTGCTGCTCGGCCTCGCCTTCTCGTTCGTCGGGCCGTTCTACTCGATGTTCGGGACCATCGAGGTCGGGATGTCGAACTGGACCTTCGGCGTGTTCATGACCATCACGTCGGTCGCCGGCATCGCCATCAGCACGGTGCTCGCGCGCTGGTCCGACACCCGGTTCAGCAGGAGGGCCATACTCCTGTTGGGGTGCGCGTCCGGCGCCGCCGGCTACGCGGGCTACGCCTACGTCCGCAGCGTCCTGTGGCTGACCGTTATCGGCTCCGTGGGCCTCGGGATCGCGTCGATCACGTTCTCGCAGCTGTTTGCCTACGCCCGGGAGGCCATCGAGCGCCACGGGGTGCCCGACGACGAGGCCCCGCTGTACATGAACATCTACCGGCTGACGCTCTCGCTGGCGTGGACGATCGGGCCCGGGGCCGCGGCCTGGGTCATGGTCCGCTACTCCTACAAGGGGACGTTCCTGGTCTGCGCGGCGCTCTTCGTCGCCCTGCTGGTCACCGTGTGGCTCTTCGTGCCGTCGCGGCCCCCGAGGGTGGCGGCCTCCGCCGCCCGCGTGCCGCTCACCCGGCTGCTGAGGCGGCCCGACCTGCTCTGCTATTTCCTGGCGTTCGTGCTGGTCTTTCTCTGCATGACCATGGGCATCATGAACCTGCCCCTCATGATCCTGCAGACGCTCGGCGGGACGCAGAGGCAGATCGGGATCGCCTACAGCGTCGCGCCGTTCTTCGAGCTGCCCTTCCTCCTCCTGTTCGGGCTGGCGGCGTCAAAGGGGGGCAAGCCCGGCCCCCTGATCCGCTGGGGGGTCGTCATCGCGGTGGCGTACTACCTTCTCCTCTCGCAGGTGCGCGCGCCGTGGCAGATCTACCCGATACAGATCCTGAGCGCCGCGATGATCGCCGTGCTGTCGGGCATCGCGATCACCTTCTTCCAGAGCTACATTCCCAACCAGCCGGGCACGGCCACGAACCTCTACAGCAACGCCAACCGGATCGGCTCGACGGCCGGCTACCTTTTCTACGGCTCGCTTGCCACCGGCCTGGGCCACCGGGCGGTCTTCCTCGTCTGCACGGGCGTGTGCGCGGTCGCGTTCCTGCTCCTCTGGCTCTCCCGCGAGGAGCACGAGTCCCACCCGGCGGCCGCGGCTTAGGCGCGCCACCGGGGCCGGTGCCCGGCTCGCCCCAGTTCTGCTCGTTGAAATCCGCCCGGGGTCCGCTGCCTCTACCGCTCGGCAGGCTCCTTGAAAGGCTCCGGTCGGTGGCGACCTCCCCGGTTTCCCCTGGCGCGAATCAGGTTGGCACGCCTACCATTCAGCCCGGCCCGACTTCACCACAGCCCCGGTAAAGTCTACGCGGCAGGACGAGCCCCCGATCGGATTCCGCCAGAGCGTGATCTGATCGGGTTGGACGTCATAGGTCGGCGACTCGGCGTCCAAGACGACCACATTGTCCAGCCTCACCAGGATCTTCGCCTTAAGCGCGTCCCTCGGGGCGGCCGGATGCGCGAGCCACAGGCGGTCCTCTGTCGGCGGGTACAGTGATCCCATCGTCACCTCCAGGTGATGCGGCTTGGTCATGTCGACCGCCACGCTGTTTCCTACACGGCCTCCCACGGACCAGTGATCAAACCCGAAGCGAATCCGGCCCGCGTCCTCGTATCGCACAAAGATGAAATCCCCCTTCCCGGCGATGCCCGTCACGACAATTGGTTCCGTCTGTCCGGTCATATTCTGCGGAAAGCGGACCAGGGCATCCACCGGGCCCCAAAGCGCCTCATTGCGGAGCGGCGGCGGCTTGATTCGCTCGGTCTCTCCGATCGAGCCTGAGAACATCTCTTCTGCCGTGGATGCGCCGATGGTGTTGAGCGCACACACGACCTCGTCCGATTCGCTGGGCTGAAAGTTCCGGGGCACATTGATCAGGAGCTTCCCGTCGAGCCAGACCCTGTAGCGGTTCCTGACGGCGCTGATTTCCTCATCCGACAGGCCCGGGAATTTGTCGCCTGGCGGGTAAAGCGAACCCATCTCCAGATCGACCACGTGTTCCTGGTCGAAATCGATGCTCACGGGATCAGTCGTCAGGACGCTTCCCATGTCCTCGTGCCCGAACCGGACGCGACTTCCCCCTAGGTACGTCACGAAGAAGATGTCGCCCGCCCCCGGTTTTCCGGTGCTGACAAGCGGCTCTCCCGGCCCGCCTTTGGCCTTCGGGAAGCGAATATGGAGACGCAGCGGGCCGCTCTCCGGGCTTCTCCTCGAATACTCCTCGATGGCCAGCAGTCCCAGGCGCGAGACACCGGCGATGCGGCCGGTGAACGCAGGGTCGCTGACGTCTTCGGCAAGCGGATTGGCGCCCACGTGGACCAAGCCCGGTGTCGCGAAGTAGAATCTCGTCGAGGAATTCAGGACCGATTTCCCATCCACGCTCACCTCTAGCTGGCGCTTGAGCCTTTCCACGGCGGCTGCGGGGTATCCGGCGAATCCAGGGTATTCCCTCGGCGGATAGAGGGATCCCAGCGTGAGGTCCACGCGGTGAAGGCCGGGGGAGAGCGTGAATTCGCCGCTTGTCGGCCCACCCGAGCCCAGATGGAAGAAGCCGATCTGGGCGCGGTCGGCCCCGAGGTACTCGATGTAGGCGATGTCGCCCTGCCCGGGCAGGCCCGTGCTCAGGAGCGGCTCCCGGTGACTGGCCCTGCCGGTCGGGAACTCCAGCTCCAATTCCATCGTGCCTTGTCTGGTTCCGGCGGCGCGCTCGGCCCAGTAAGCCGGATAATCCAAGCACCTCGCCAGGCCGGTCTTGATCCAAGAGGATGTCGACGCCTGCAACGCCACGAGGCTCGCGTTGAATATCGTGAATGCTGACAAGCCGGCGACGACGATTGCCGAGGCCAGCCTTGCAGGACGGCTTGTCCGGGACGCGCGATCCATGACGGCCAGGACCGCAATGGCGCCCAGAAGGAGCCCCTCCGGGGCAAAATCCGCCATGTAGCGGAGTTCGCCAAAATAGTAGAACAATCCCAGCGAAAACAGGTTGCATGCGAAAATGCCGAAAAGCATCGCGCACAGAACCGCGAGAGCCGCGGGAACGCGGGGAATCCTCCAGAATGCAACGGCCAGGAGAAAGGCAGGCCCCAGAAGCGCGGACGGCAGGTAAATTGCCATCCCATAGGCGCGGTCGACCAGGAAAAAGGGGAAATACCTCACATATACCGCGGGCTTGAAGAGGTAGCTGAACAGATTCTCCCGAAGAAACTCGGTCCCGAAGAGTCTTGCGTGGCGCATGTCGGCCCCCGCCCCGATCAAGGCGTAATGCGCCCCGAACTCGAACGGGCTATCGAAACGGAGGAAGTTATAGGCGCCGATTGCGGCTCCGACGAAGGCCACCGGCAACACTGCCGAGGAGAGCAGCTTCAAGCGGACTCCCACCCCGCCTTCGGTTGTACGCACGACCAGGAAAAGGCAGAGCAAGATGAATACGGGCAGGCCGAATATGAAATTGGGCCGGGATCCGATCGCGAGTCCATACGCGAGACTGGCCGTGGCGATCCAGGCGCACCGGGCGCGGATCGCGGCTGATGCCAGCGCGCGCTCGGTCGAGACAGCCGCCAGCATCATGCAGAAGAACGCCGAACTGACCGCTACGACGTAAAACGTGCCATCCTGCGCGAGATAGAAAATGGGGCTTCCCCAGCCGATGACGGCGATGCCGAGAAGTACCCAGGAATCGTCGCAGTCCTTGAGGTAAACGTTCCGAATACGCCTCAATAGGGCCGCGGCCAGAACGACCCCAGCGAAACAAAAAACAAGAGTCCCCACCCGGTCGGCAAGCCATGTCCCCGTTACCACTCTCCACGGCAGGTAGACGAGAACCACCGGGACCGCCCCGAAGTAGAGGTAATACTTTCCCTTGTAGAAGCTCGCGTCATGGGGCCTTTGAACATCCAGCTGCGCCACATACGGGTTGTCCGAATTCAACAGGCGCGGATCGAATCGCTCCTTTAGGTTCAGCTGTCCCGACAAAAAGGAGTCGGTCAACGCGCCGTAGTACCCGTGTGGCTCCTTGGTAGCCAAGGGCGCGTTTTGACCTAGCGCTGCCAGGGCGTAGGTCAGCCCGATTGCAATTATGAGCGACCAGAATGCGAGCTGCCGCGCAAGCGTTGGGCGGTTCATCCAAAATCGGTCGTATTCCCGCCTTGAAGACGGTTCAATCGAAATGGTTTAGCCTTCGGGGGATCGGCCATTACCCATGAGCGCAAACCGGAGGGCGCATGGCAGCCTGGCCCAAGCGTGGCGCTGCTTCACCTCCCCGCCAATGTCTTTGGCCGACGATCTGATTTCTTTGGCTGGAGACCCAACGCCCACGGAGCGGTCGCTCCATTTCTGCTTGCTGGAAATCGCCATGGGTCCGTAGCCTCTACCGCTCGGCAGGTTCCTTAACAGATTTCGGTCGGTGGCGTCTTCCCCGGTAGCTCGTTGGCGCTTCATCGGCGCCGAGTTGCGAGGATTGACCTCGGATGTGCTACCGGAACCGGCAATCCTGTTGTAAGCCCCTACCGGTCAAATACACGCACCCGTAGCTCAATTGGATAGAGCTTCTGACTACGGATCAGAAGGTTGGGGGTTCGACTCCCTCCGGGTGCGCCA
>CAZCAJ010000098.1:0-10575 GCA_964496645.1 uncultured Opitutaceae bacterium | reverse complement strand
CGGGTGACCGGCACCCCGGTCCACTTGGCGACGATCTCGGCGATCTCCTCCCCGGAGACCTCCTCCTTGAAGAGGGTCGCGGTCCCGCCAGCCTTCTCGAGCTTCTTCAGCTCGGCCTCGAGCTGCGGGATCCTTCCGTGGCGCAGCTCGGCCACCTTGTTAAGGTCGTAGGCGCGCTCGGCCTTCTCCATCTCGAGGCGGCTGGCCTCGATCTCCTCGCGCAGCTTGCGGACCCGACCGACCGAGGCCTTCTCCTTGTCCCACTGGAGCTTCAGCCCCTTGGCCTTCTCCCGGACATTGGACAGCTCCTTGCGCAGGGCCGAAAGCCGCTCCTTGCTGGCGTCGTCCTTCTCCTTCGCGAGCGCGGTCTCCTCGATCTCGAGCTGGAGCGAGCGCCGGGTGAGCTCGTCGAGCTCCTGCGGCATCGAGTCCATGTCGGTGCGGATCATTGCGCACGCCTCGTCCACCAGGTCGATGGCCTTGTCGGGCAGGAAGCGGTCGGAGATGTAGCGGTTCGACAGGACGACCGCGTTCACGAGGGCGTTGTCCTGGATCCGGACGCCGTGGTGGAGCTCGAAGCGCTCCTTGAGCCCGCGGAGGATCGAGATGGCGTCCTCGACGCTCGGCTGCTCGACGAGGACCGGCTGGAAGCGCCTCTCGAGCGCCGCGTCCTTCTCGACGTGCTTCCTGTACTCGTCCAGGGTCGTCGCGCCGATGCAGTGGAGCTCGCCGCGCGCGAGCATGGGCTTGAGCAGGTTGCCGGCGTCCATCGCGCCCTCGACCTTCCCGGCCCCCACGATCAGGTGCAGCTCGTCTATGAAGAGGATGACGCGGCCGTCGGACTGCTTGATCTCGTTCAGGACGGCCTTCAGCCGCTCCTCGAATTCCCCCCGGTACTTGGCGCCCGCGACCAGGGCCCCCATGTCGAGCGCGAAGACCGTGCTTTGCTTGAGGCCCTCGGGGACGTCGCCCCGGAGTATCCGCTGCGCCAGGCCCTCGACGATCGCCGTCTTGCCTACGCCGGGCTCGCCGATCAGGACCGGGTTGTTCTTCGTCTTGCGGGAAAGGATCCGTATCGTGCGCCGGATCTCGTCGTCGCGGCCGATGACCGGGTCGAGCTTGCCCTTCCTGGCGCGGTCCACGAGGTCCACCCCGTACTTCTCGAGGGCCTGGTAGGTGGCCTCGGGGTTGTCCGTCGTGACGCGCTGGCCGCCGCGCATCGACTTGAGGGCGTTCATCACCTTGGCGCGGTCGAGCCCGAAGCCCTTGAACAGCTTCTTCAGCGAGTCCGGCCGGCCGACCTCGATCAGGCCGAGGAACAGGTGCTCGACGCTGACGAATTCGTCCTTGAGCGCCTTGGCGTCCTGCTCGGCCCTCGTGAGCACGTCATTGACGGCCTGCGTCACGTAGACCTTCGACGTGTCGACGCTGCCCGTCACCTTGGGCAGCCGCTCGAGCTCGCGGTCGACCGCGAGGGCGAGCGCGCTCGCGGAAAGGCCCATCTTGTCGATCATGCCGGGGATCAGCCCGTTCTCCTGGGCGAGGAGCGCCGAGAGCAGGTGCCAGGTCTCGACCTCGTTGTGGTTGAGGCGCCTGGCGGTCGCCTGGGCGTCCGAGACGGCCTGGCGCGACATCTGCGTGAAATTGTTGAGGTCCATTCCGTCGCTATCTTGCATGCGCCGCGCCACAAGCGCAACCCGTTGGTTCGCATGGGGAATCCCCACGGTTAGCGCCCGGGGCGCGGCCATTTCGGCACAGTGGCCGCCGCGCGGGCGCCAAGAATGGCGCAGGCCCGCGCGCGTTCACGGCGCAGAGGCCAGGTCGGCCGAGGACTCCACGAGCCCCGGCGAGCGCGCGGCCAGGTGGATCTCGCCCGCGCCCCGGCCCGCCTGCACTATCGCGAGGCACTTGCCGCGGAAGGCGTGGCGCTCGCCGCCGCCAAAGCTCTCGTCGATCGAGAGGGCCCCGTTGTCGACGCCGATGATCCTCGCCGGGCCCCGCACCTCGAACTCGACGAGGTTGTCCGCGGTCGGGACGACCCGACCCTCCGCGTCGACGATCTCGACGACCGCATGGACTACGTCCCGGCCGTCGGCGACGAGGGACGCCCTGTCGGGCGTCAGCCTGACCGCCGCCGGCTCCCCGGTAGTCGCGATCTCGTCGGCGGCCACCACCCGGCCGGCCCGCATGCCGACGGCCCTTACGGTGCCGGGCTCGTAGGTGACGTCCCAGGACAGGTGCAGGTCGCCCGTCGTGTGGGGGCCCCGCGCCCGCGCCGGCAGGTTGTTCCACGAGCCCTCCACCCCACTCCTCGGGAACTCGTAGGCCTTCACCCCCATCGACCTGCCGTTCACGAACAGCTCCACGGTATCGCAGTTCGAGTAGGCGTAGACGGTCAGGGTCCCGCCCTCGTTGCCCCTCCAGTTCCAGTGGGGCAGCAGATGCACCATCGGCTCCGCCGTCCACTGGCTCTGGTAGAAGTAGTACCCGTCCTTCCTGAATCCGCAGGTGTCGAGGACTCCGGAGGCCGAGCCCACCCCGCCCTCGCCCAGGTAGTCGATGCCCGTCCACATGAAGTCGCCCGCGACGTAGTCGTGGGTCCTGACGAACCTCCAGAGCTGCTCGACGTTAATCTTGGGAAGGCAGCTGCGCCAGCTGGACCAGAAGGCGGCGGCCGGCTGCGCCGGGCCCGCCGGGGCGGACCCGACCGGGGCCGGAAACACCGTCCCGTAGTCGCCCCGGGCACCCCCCATCGAGACGCTTTCCGTCCCGATGAACTTCCGGGACGGGAACTCGTGGCGGTCGAGGCTGTAGTAGGAGTTCGCCCGGTCGCGCCAGCGGTCGACGTAGTTGTAGCCCGCCACGTCCTGGAGGGCCATGAACTCGGGAGTGGCGCTGTCCGGCTCGGCGTACACCTTGTCGCAGGCGCACGTCACCGGGCGCGTCGGGTCCTCCCTGTGGAAGATGTCGACCAGGCCCTGCAGGACGGCGGCGCCGCCCGCCGTCGTCTGCTCGCCGATCTCGTTGCCCGCGCTCCACAGGACGACGCACGGATGGTTCCGGTCCCGGCGCACGAAGTCCGTCGTGTCGCGCACGTGCCACTCGTCGTAGAACAGGTGGCACCCCTCGGGCGTCTGGCCCTTCGGCACAAGCCATTCGTCGTACATCTCGTCCATCACGCAGAAGCCCATGCGGTCGCACAGGTCGAGGAAGCCGGGGTCGGGCGGATTGTGGGCCGTGCGGATCGCGTTGCACCCCATCTGCCTCAGCTCCGCCAGCCGCCTGGCCCACACGCCCTCGGGCACCGCCACGCCGACCGGACCGCCATCCGCGTGGAGGCACACGCCGTTGAGCTTGACCGGCACCCCGTTCAGGATGAACCCCCTGTCGGCGTCCCAGGATGTGGACCGAATGCCGACCGGCGTGTCATACCGGTCGACGTCGCGGCCGCCGACCCTGACGGCCGTGCGGACGAGGTACATGTACGGCGTGTCGACCGACCACAGGCTCGGCTTCTGGACCGCGATCTCCTGGCCGAACTCACCCTGGCCCCCGGCCTCGAGGGCGCCGGGGCCCTGCGCGCTCCCGACCTCCCGGCCCTCCCGGTCGAGGAGCGCCGAGACCACCGTGAAGTCCGCCGCGGCCGAGCCGGAGTTCACCACCCTGACGGCGACGGAGACGGTGGCGGCGTCCGCCGCGGCGCGGGGGGTCGTCACGCGCGTGCCCCACTGGGGAACGTGCAGGTCGTCCGTGACAAGCAGCCACGTGTGCCGGTATATCCCCGAGCCGGCATACCAGCGTGAATTCGGCTGGTGGGAGTTGTCGGCGCGCACCGCGAGCACGTTGTCCTCGTCCCCGAACCTGATGTACGGCGTCATGTCGTACGCCACGCTTGTGTATCCGTACGGGCGCTCCCCCAGCGCGCGGCCGTTGATCCAGACCTCGCCCCGCTCGCGGATGCCGTCCAACTCGACCGAGACCCGCCTGCCCCTGTCCGACTCCGGAACCCGGAACGTCCTCCGGTACCAGCCTACGCCCGCCGGCAGGTAGGCCCCGGGCCGCCCCGTCGGCGAGCCCTTGTCGAAGCCGAGATGGATGCTCCAGTCGTGCGGCAGGTCCACCGCCTGCCACCCGGAGTCGTCGTACGAGGGGGCCTGGGCCCCGGCGGGATCGCCGAGCAAAAACCTCCATCCGAAGTCCAGGGTCTCCTGCCTCCTCGGGGAATCCGCCGCGCGCGAGCCGGCCGCCGGCGCAAGCAGGCACGCGGCCGCCAGCATCCATCTCGTCATGTCGGCTTTCATGGCCTGGGGGTACCGGAACAGATGCACCCGGGCGGCAGGCCACGCAAGCCCGCGCGGGCTCGATTTTTGCCCGGCAAGCCCCAAGTCTCCCCGGCAAGGACCCGACAGCGTTGACAGACGAACTCACCCAACTCCTCGGACAGGCGCAGGTATTGACCGAAAGGGAGGACCTCATCCCCTACTCCTTCGACGGGACCGCGGCCCTGCGCGAGCGCCCGAGGGCCGTGGTCTTCCCCAGGAGCGCGGCGGAGGTCTCCGCCGTGCTCGCCATCGCCGCGAGGCACGGGGCGCCCGTCGTCGCCCGCGGGAGCGGAACGGGCCTGTCCGGAGGCAGCGTCCCCGTCCCGGGCTCGATCGTACTGTGCATGGTCCAGATGGACAGGCTGATCGAGCTCGACGCCCGCAACTTCACGCTCCGCGCCCAGGCCGGGGTCCTCACCCAGGCGATTTACGACGCCGCTGATGCAGCGGGCCTCTTCTACCCGCCCGATCCGGGCTCGATGAAAGTCTCGACGATCGGGGGCAACGTGGCGGAGAACTCCGGCGGGCTGCGCGGCCTCAAGTACGGGGTGACCCGCGACTACGTGATGGGGCTGGAGGTGGTGCTCGCGAGCGGCGAGATCTGCCGCCTGGGCAGCAAGTGCGTGAAGGACGTCGCGGGCTACAGCCTGAAGGATCTCTTCGTCGGAAGCGAGGGCACCCTCGGCATCGTGACCGAGGTGCTCCTCAAGCTGCTGCCCCGGCCCGCGGCCCGCCAGACGCTCCTCGCGACCTTCTCGCTCATGGAGGCCGCGGCCCGGACGGTCTCGGAAATCGTCGCCGCGAGGATCGTCCCGTGCACGCTCGAGTTCCTCGACTCGAAGACCATCCGCTGCGTCGAGGCCTACGCCCATGTCGGCCTGCCCCTAGACGCCGACGCCCTCCTCCTCATCGAGCTCGACGGCCATCCCTCGGCCGTCGCGGAGGAAGCGGCGAGGGTGCGCGAGCTCTGCGCCGCCAGCGGGGCCACGTCGGTCAGGGTCGCGGCCGACGCGGCCGAGGCCGCCCGGCTCGCGACCGCGAGGCGGAGCGCGTTCAGCGCGCTCGCCCGGGTGAAGCCGACCACGATCCTCGAGGACGCGACCGTCCCCAGGAGCGAGCTCGCGCGAATGATCCGGTTCATCCAGGAGACCGCGCTCAGGCACCGGCTCGAGATCGCCACCTTCGGGCACTTCGGCGACGGCAACCTCCACCCGACCTTCCTCACGAACGAGCGCGATGCGGACGAGATGCGCCGGGTCGGGCTCGCGATGCGGGAGATCTTCGCCGAGGCGCTGGCCCTCGGGGGGACGATCACGGGCGAGCACGGCGTGGGCCTGGCGAAGAAGGCGTTCCTCAGGGACCAGTACGGCGACTCGAGCCACGCCCTCCTGAAGCGGGTCAAGAAGGCCCTCGACCCGGCGAACCTCCTCAACCCGGGCAAGATCTTCGACCCGTGAGCGCGGAGCCGAACCTCCTGCGCTCGCTGGACTACTCGGTGCTCCAGCAGTGCATGCACTGCGGCCTCTGCCTGCCCGCCTGCCCGACGTACCTCGAGACGGGCCGGGAGCGCCATTCGCCCAGGGGGCGGATCTCGCTCATGAGGGCCATCGCGGACGGCGAGCTGGAGACGACCCGGGGCTTCGCGAAGGAGATGGACTACTGCCTCGGCTGCCTGGCGTGCACGACGGCGTGCCCCGCCGGGGTCGACTACGGCACCCTCTTCGAGGCGGCGCGCGCCCAGGCCGAGAGCAGCGGCGCCGCGTCCGGGCCCCGGCGCAGGCTGATCCGCGCGGTGGCGCTGCGCCTCCTCCTGCTGCGCCCGCGGGCGCTCCGCGCTGCGGCCAGGCTCCTCTGGCTCTACCAGTCGAGCGGGCTTCGCCGGCTGCTGCGACGGTCGGGCCTCTTCGCCCTCCTTCCCGCGAGGCTCGGCGAGATCGAGAGCCAGGCCTTCCCGGTCCGCAGGCGCTTCTCCGACGCGATCATCGCGCCGAACGAGAAGCCGCGTGGGCCCGCGCGGTTCCGGGTCGCCGTGCTCACCGGGTGCATCCAGGACATCGGCTTCTCCGACGTGAATCGGGCGACGGTCGACGTGCTCCTCGAGAACGGCTGCGAGGTGGAGACGCCCCGGGCGCAGTCCTGCTGCGGATCGCTGCACGTACACAATGGCGACCTCGAGGCGGCCGCGCGGCTCGCGCGGCGCCAGCTCGACTCGATCGATCCCGAAAGGTACGACGCGATCATCTCGAATTCGGCGGGCTGCGGCTCCCACCTGAGGCGCTACGGCCACCTCCTGGCCGGGGACGCCGGGTACGCCGGGCGCGCCGCCGCGTGGTCGGCGAAGGTGCGCGACATCTCGGAGTGGCTGGTGGAGATCGGATTCCGGAGGCCCGCCGCGCCCGAGTCGGGCGCGCGGCCGGCCGCGGTCACCTACCACGAGGCATGCCACCTCTGCCACGGGCAGGGGATAACGGCCGAGCCGCGCGAGGTCCTGAGGGCGATCCCCGGCGTGGATCTCGTGGAGTGCCCCGAGTCCACGATGTGCTGCGGGAGCGCCGGGGTGTACTCGCTCACCCAGCCGCGGACCTCCGGCTGGCTGCGCGACCGCAAGGTCGGCCATCTTCGCTCGACCGGCGCCGCGATCGTCGCGACGGCAAACCCGGGCTGCCAGCTGCAGATCCAGCGGGGCCTGGCAATGGGCGCCCCCGAAGCGCGGGAAATCCCCCGTGTCGTGCACCCCGTCGTGCTGCTCGCCGAGGCCTACCGGGCGGAGGGCGCGGGACGCGGGAACACATAATCCATTTGACGCCAATCGCCTGGGCCGTTCCCAGGCCGGGGGAGCCGCGAGCGGGCCATTCAATTCCCTTATTCTCCGCCTAAGGATTCCTGTCAGAATGGTCTTGATGGGGCCGGCGGCTTTCATGACGCTGCCCGCCGATGAGATCCCGGTTCACGACGTTCGTCCTGGCCGTCGTCGCGCTTGGCGCCGTGAATCTGCAGGCGCAGATCGTCAACGACTCGTGGACGGGTGCGGGGCCCGGCACCAACTGGGGAACCGCCGCGAACTGGTCGGTCGGCGTCCCGCCCAGTGGCCCGTCCACAAACGTCTTCTTCAACCTGAGCACGGGCGCCTTCACCTCGACCGTCGACTCGGCCTACACCGTGGGCAACCTCGACATAGGCGGCCTCACGACGAGCGCGTTCACGCTGAATTCCTCGGGCGGCTCTGTCCTGACGATCACGAACCAGTTCTCCGACCAGGACGCGAACCCCGTCTCCGTCAGCGTCTCGATCCACGGAGGTGGGGAGTTTGTCATGGGCCTCTTCGCGCCGGGCGTCGGCACGCTCACCCTGAATTCGACGAGCAACACGTGGTCGGGCGTTACCCGGATCGATTCGGGAACGTTCGCCGACGGGCAGGCGAACGCCTTCTCGCCGAACAGCGTGCTTGAGGTCGCGAATGCCGTCGTCCAGGTCAACTTCAACGAGGCCATCGGCGGGCTCAGCGATGACACTGGCGCCCACGGCTCCGTCGTTATCCCCAACAGCGGGACGACGCTCACCATGGTCGGCCCCTTCACCACGACCTTGTCCGGCGTGATCTCGGGCAACGGCGGGATCGCGATGAATGGCACGGGGACCCTCGGGCTGTCCGGCAACAACACCTACACGGGCCCCACCGTGATAGGTCCGGGGGCGACGATATCCATCGGGTACCTTGGGCAGGAGACCGGCAGCCTGGCGAGCCCCAGCGTCTCGGGCGCAGGCGCGCTGGATTTCCTGCTATCCGGCAACTACACCTATCCGGGCAGCCTCTCGGGCGCCCTGAACGTGTTCCAGCAGGGCGCAGGCGTGACCACGCTTTCGGGGACCAGCAACACCTACTCGGGGCTGACCACGGTGACCGCGGGAGAGCTCCAGGACGGCGCGGCGAACGCCTTCTCGCCGAACAGCCTGGTGGAGGTCGCCTCTCCCGGCTTCTTCGTGGCCAATTTCAACGAGTCGATCGGCTGGCTGGGCAGCAACAATGGCGCCGTCATAATTGCGAACTCCGGGACCACGCTCACGATGACCGGCAACGGCGGCCCGTATAACACCGCGTTCTCGGGCTCCATCGGGGGGGGCGGCGGGCTTCACCTCCAGGGGAACAACTCGCTCACGCTGACGGGAGCCAACAACTACAGCGGCCCCACGACGCTCGGGTTGGGGAGCACCCTCGTGCTGGGCAACGGGGGAGCGACGGGCAGCATCAACAGCCCCGGTGTGTCGGGCGGCGGAACGCTGGAATTCGACCTCTCGAGCAACACCACGTATCCCGGGGCACTTACCGGGCTCCTCAACGTGCAGCTGCAGGGATCGGGCCAGGTCACCCTTTCCGGCACCAGCAACGTCTATTCCGGAAACACGACGCTGAACTCGGGGACGCTCACGGACGGCGCCGCGAACAGCTTCTCCCCGAACAGCCCGATGGTTGTGAACTCCGGCTCGAGCCTCAACGTGAACTTCAACGAGGCGATCGCGGGCCTCTCGGCCCTGGATACCGGCGGTACGGTCAACATCGCCGGTGGCGCCACTTTGAATAACGGCGTCTTCGCGGCTTCCGTGTTCCCGGGGACGATAGCAGGTGGCGGGAGCCTCGCCATCATCGGGGGCAGCTCGCAGACCCTTTCCGGGGCCAGCACCTACTCGGGCGGCACCACGGTGGCGGCCGAGCTATTTGTCGGCAGCTCCACCAACGGGCCGCCGGGGAGCTTCACGGCGGGGCCGGTCGGGACGGGGCCGCTGACATTCACGAGCGGCGCCGAGCTGTCACCCTCAGCGAACGTCACGCTGGCAAACGCGATCTTCCTGAACACGGACGGGGAATACGTCGACAACGACGACGGCGGGGCCAACAACCTGACCCTGACGGGCCTGGTCACGGGTCTCGGCGGATTCGACTGGTGCACGCCCGCGGCATTCGAGCTCACCGGCGCCAACACGTTCCAGGGAGGCGTCGATATGCGGGACGGCACGCTTCTGCTGGGGAACTCGACCGTGAGCGTACTGGGAAGCATCGTGTCGGGCCCCATCGGCACAGGCGTCCTTACGCTTGAGAATGGAACCACGGTGGCCGCCGCAATCCCAAGCGTCACCCTCGCGAACAACATCGACCTGACGGGCAACGCGCAGATTGGCGCAGGTCCCGCCGACGCAAACGCCCTGAATCTCACGGGCCAGATCACAGGCGCAGGTAATATCACCTACTCCGCAAACTCCGCCGGCTCGTTCACGCTCGGGGGATCGAACTCCTATTACGGCTCCACTACCATCAACGGGGGGACGGTTTTCGCCGCCAACGACCAGGCGTTCGCCCCGGGCAATCCCGTAATCGTCGATGCGCAGGGCGGCCAGACCGCGAATCTCAGCGTCAACAGCGGCGTCACGATTGCCAATCCGATAGCCAGCATCGGCTCGGGCAACGTGATCAGCGGCAGCGGCACGATAGCCTCCGCGGTGACGATCAACGGCACGGTGATGCTTTCCCCGGGAAACCCGCTTGGCAGCCCCCTGGGCACGCTCGCCTTCAGCAACGGGCTGACGCTTGCGACCAACGGGTCGATCTCATTCAACCTCATCGACGCCAACGGAGCACCCGGCACGGGCTTCGGCTCCTTCAGCGTCACGGGCGGAACGCTGAACATGACCGCCGGCGCCGGCTCCCTGGCGTTCAACGTGAACACGATCAACGCCAGCGGGGCGCCGGCCATGGCGGTCAACTTCAGCTCGGGCAATAGCTATTCCTGGATGTTCGCGAGCTCCTCGAGCGCCATCTCGGGCTTCCTCCCGGGCGGGACCCAGTTCAACATTCTGACGGCCGGCTTCATGAACCCCACGAACGGCGGCACGTTCAGCATTTCCGAGGTCGGCATGGACCAGCTGTTCCTCAATTTCACACCCGTCCCGGAGCCTCAGACGTGGGCGCTGCTCGGGCTGGGCGTCCTGGCCGTCGTGCCGTTCGCGCTGCGCCGCCGCCGGCGCGCCTGAGGCCCCTCGCCTCGCGCGGCGGGAGACAAAGAGGTCCTGCCGTGAATTGCTCACTTCGTGTTCCGCCGCGATTGCGCCCCCGAACGGTAGCTCTCGGGCGATGAAATACTGAATTGCATCAGGCGCGCTTGACCTTCAATCCTAGCGCCCCTTTTGGACGCTTAGCTCAGTTGGTTAGAGCACGTGTATCACACACACGGGGTCACTGGTTCGAGCCCAGTAGCGTCCA
>CAZCAJ010000097.1:0-10633 GCA_964496645.1 uncultured Opitutaceae bacterium | reverse complement strand
ATCCTGAGGAACCGCGGCTGGACCGGCCATTCCTCGCCGCTGCTGTTCAGCGCATACCTCGGGAAGAGCGGAAACGGGCTCACGCTGAGCGCCGCGATCGCCAGCCAGTTGTAGAGCGTCTCGACGAGGAACCAGCCTATGAACACCGCGAGCGCCAGCACCCAGAAGGGCCGGTCGATGAGCTCGAAGTCGCGGCAGATCTGGGCCCCGCCGATCGAGATCACAATCCACCGGAGCCAGCGCTCAGCGATCGCCACGACCGGCGACGCCAGGCGCTGGTTGAGCTTGAGCAATAGGAGCGAAACGAAGATCGCGGCGAGGATGATATACGGGATCTGCATGGACGGCGGCGCCCCTTCAGCCCTGCCGCACGGGCAGGCGCTCGAGTGTCGGCCCCGACGCCGGGGCCGGCGGCCTGGGGCCTCTCTCCACGCGGAATCTGTTCGGCGCTGCAAACATGGGAAACGACAGCCTACACCAATATCCAAGGGCCCACCCATATTCAAGGCTGCCGAAGGGCGGCGCCCGGGCGGCCCGGTGCGGCGCGCCCGTATCCCCGGCCAACTGAAAGGCGCGGGTTCCTGTAACAAACCGGGGCAGGGCGGTGTTATGTGTGCGGTACCGATGATCGGCCTCGTCCAGACCTTCGAGAGCCCTGCACCCATGCGCAAGCGCCTGAGGGGCAAGGTGGACGACGTCACCGCCGCATTTGATCGCGAGGTTGCCCGCCGCAGCGCGATGAGGGACCGGCTGGCCGCGGTAGACGCCGAGGTCCTGCTCGCCGCGGTTGACTGCCTGGGGTCGGCGGAGCGGGCGGCCAACTGGCTCACCTCCCCGGAGCTCGCATTTGAGGGCGGGATCCCCCTGGACGTCGCGCAGGCGGACGGGGGCAAGGACAGGGTCCTGCGCCTCCTGCGGCTCCTCGACATCGGCATGTTCGCCTGCGCCGCCGAGGGCTGAGCGGACCCGCGGGCCTTGCGCACCCGGCAGGCAAAACCGTCACCGGCCCGAATCGCGGGCGCCGCGGTACGCGTCGAGGAGGCCGCCGGACACGCAGCCGGCGTATTCCCGGTAAATGCTGACCCGGGCTTTCCCCGCCACGATCCGCTCCCCGGCGTAGTCGCCGGCGAGGAGCCGGGCGAGCGTCTCCGCCTGGTTCATGAAATACGGCTCCGTCACCACGACCGGGCCGTCGTGCTCGCGGTTGAACGCGAGGTTGCGGGCGACGACGTACGGGTCGTCCGGGAGGACCAGCCGCGTGTTTGCGGAGTTCCCGTACAGGACCGGGCCAAAACCCGTCGCCTTCTTGAAGCGAGCAGCGATGGCCGCAGCCACCGCCGTTTCCGCGGGCGTCGTGTCCTCCAACACCTTGGTCAACAGCCGGAACCGCTGCTCCGGCTCGGCCAGCTCGTCCGGCGTGTAGGCTCCGTTGACGAAGAATATGTTCCGGTTGATCGGGTTGAGCCGGCCCTCCGTGCTGTCGGGCGTCGCGTTGTGCTGCACGACGATGGTGATGTCCGGCTTGAACGAGCCTCGCACGAGGGCCACCCGGGCGCGCGTTTCCAGCGTCTTCGTCAGGAGCATCTCCTCCGCAACCTGCAGGCGCCTGGGGCTGCCGGCGGGCAGGACCGCGGTCAGCCGCCGGAAGGACTCGGGCAGAAGCCATGGACGATTCCGCATGACGTCTTCCGCCAGGGCGCCAAGCTCCTCCGGCTTGGCGGCCAGGATCGGTTCCGCGCGGTCCCTGACGAGGAACACCGAGGCCCCGAGCATCGACAGCCTCTCGGCGAGCAGCCTGCCGACCACGAGATTGAGGTCGCCCTCGTTGATCAGTCCGTACCCGCGGAACTCGACCGAGCGATCCTCCATCCTCGCCCAGCGCCCGCCTATGTCGGCCGGCTCGATCGCAACCCGCAGGCCCGAAAGGGGCTGGCCGCCCGCGGGGGAGGGCAGGCCGCGGAACTGGCCGGGCGTCCTGAAATCGACAGGTGCCGGCCGCACCGCGTCCCGCGAGGGGGCGAACCGCACGAGGGCGGCCGCCTCGCCGGCCCCCCCGGGGGCTGCGTAGATCGCAACACTGTCCTCGCTCATCCGCAGGTACGGCCTGAGCCCGTGGCCCGGGTCGAACACCCTGTCCAGGCGGGTTTCGAAGTCGCGCCGGGTCAGCGCCAGGTCGAAGCGCGACAGCTCCCTCCATTGCGCCGGCGTGGGATCGGCGAGCAGCTCGGCGAGCTCCGCCCGCGCGGGGGCGCCCGTGGCCAGGAGCTGCGCGGCTGCGCAGACGGACAACCCGGCGATTTGAAGGGGGTGAAGATCCACGGCGGCCAAACTGTTTGAACCCCCGCGTGCGGCCGTAGCAAGACGCGAACGGGCCCGGGGGGCCCCGCCTGCGGCGCTCAGTCCTGGTTCGCCAGGAGGTGGTCCAGCCGGAGGAACTCCCGCAGGCCGGCGGCCTGCGCAAGGCGGATGGACTCGAGGTTGTCCGAGCGCGCCTGATACCGGGGAACGCGGCTGCGCGAGACCAGGTGGTTGAGCGCCGCGACGACGATCCTGCGCGCACGCCCCTGGCGGCGCCACCCCGGCTCGGTGAACAGTCCCCCTATTTCCCAGACGGCGTCGAAGTTCGGGAATACAAACCCCGCCGAGACCGTCCTGCCCCCCTCCTGCGTCGCGAACCAGCGGGCCCCGGCCGCGAACTGGGCGGCGAGGTCCTCCGGAGTGTACCCGTTGTTGGAAAGCATGCGTGCGACCTCGGGCACCAGGCCCCCGGATTCCACGACCCCGGGCGGCGCGGCCTCGGGGCGCGCGCCGGCGGGGAGCGTCAGCGAGACGAAGGTCTGGACCCTCCTCGCGCGAAGCCTGGCCAGCGCGAACCGCCTGACCAGGTCGTCGTACGTCTTGATGACGAGGCGGTCCGTGGGCAGTCCCTCCAGCAGCTCCAGCTTGCAGGCGGCGGATGTCCCGTCGACAAGGACGACGAACCTCGACTCGGCATAGGCCCTCCTGTCGAAATCGGACACCTGGACCGGGAGCAGCGACACCAGGGCCCAGCCGTCGCCGTCCTCGGCGAACCTGAGCTCGATCGCCTCGCCGTAGAGCTGGAGCATCTTCAGCGTCACGATGTGCCGGAGCACGTCGTGCTGGAGGCGGGATCGGATCAGGTCCCGGCTTGCGTGGCTCCTCATCGGCTCCTCCCGCCGGTCAACTCAGGCCTCGGCGCGCGCCGGCAGGGTCACGGCGCCGCCGAGGGGGCCCGCTTCCACAGCCCGACACGCCGGCCGTCCTCATCCTGGTAGGTGAGTATGTCGCACCAGATGTACTCGGGGCCCACCGCCTTGTTCACCTTCTCCCAGAGCTGGGGGGTGTCGCCGGGTCGATACCAGAGCACGTAGTCGATTCCCTGCGCCACGAGCCACTTGCCCGCGTCGGGCACACCGCCGGCGTAGAACAGCATCAGCTTCTCGTGGCGCTTGCGCACATCCTCCCGATTCTCGCGCCAGAGAAGCTCGTGGCCCCACCAGCCGAGCCACATCTGCTGGCCCGCAAAGAGCGGGATGACGGCGGAATTGACGAATCCGCCCTGCTCGTCCGGCCTTTCGATGACGACGCCGGGCTTCTCGACCTTGAGGCGGCCGAGCATGAGCCGGGGGAACTCGTCCTTCGTCAGGTAGTAGGTCCCCTCGATCTTGCCCACCGAGTCCTTGGGCCCGTTCCACATCGGCTCCCACAGGTCGTAGACGTAGCAGCAGGGGTACAGGCAGAACACCGTCGCGGCGATCCGCACCCAGCGGCGCTTGGCCTGCTCGAGGAGGTAGGGGGTGAGGGTCATCAGCGTCCCGGCCATGACCCACGGCCACCACTTGAGCGTCGTGTTGAAGCGGTCGTAGTGGCCCGAGTACTCGTCGTCCACGAAGAAGAATTCCGTGAAGAGGAGAAGCGTCAGCCAGAACACGGCGAGCCGGCGGCCCTGGGGGGTGCCCGATGCGAATCCCAGCAGGATGAAGACTATCGTCGGGAGGAAGAAGAGCCCGAACAGCAGCGGGGGCGTGTGCTCGACCCACGGGACCAGCTTGACCGCGGTGTCGTAACCCGACGCGGCCGCGGTGAACGCGGACAGGTAGACCCACGCGGCAAGCCAGACAATCGCCGCCCCCGCCGCGACGGCCGGCACCAGGCGCCGCCAGTCCCGCCAGTTGACGGCAAGCCACATGAATATGGCAAGGCCCTGCAGCGGGAGGACCCACGTGTTCGCAAGCAGCGTCCAGGTGAGGGTGCATCCCGCGATGACGGGGTAGCGGCTCTGGCGGGTGCGCGTCCAGAGCAGCATCGACATCGCGGCGAGGCCCAGGAGGTAATAGCCCGAGAGCGGGGCGTGGTAGTCCCCGAGGAAGACCACGTACGAGTAGATCTCCCCCGGAAGCTCCATCGGGAACGAATTGCCCCCGACCTCAAGGACCTTGTACTTGTCCTGGTAGGCCCTGAGCCAGGTGCCGACGGGCGGCTTGTCCATCTGCGCGCTTCCTATGAAGCGCATGGTGGTCCACGGCGTGACATTCTTGTCGGTGAAGTGGTCGAGAAGGGTGATGCCGGTGCCCCCAATGACGAAGCACGCGATCACGGCCGTGCGGGTCCAGGCCTTGCGCGCCACCATGCAGACGGCCCCCGCAAACGCGGTCCCGCCGAGGGCTATCAGCAGGCAGTATCCAAGGTTGTACGCCGAGCCGGGAGGAAGCAGGAGGACCCTGCCCATCAGCGCGGCGCCGTAATGCTGGAAACTGTAGTACTGCGTCGACAGGTACGGATAGAACCAGACGTCGGGCACCGGGATCGTCGTGCCCGTGTAATAGCTGCAGATGTAGGAGAAATCCGCTATCTTCTCGGACGACCCGTCGATGTTGGGGTAGGTGAACCGCCAGCTCATGGCGTACACGAAGACCGTGGCGCAGACCCCGAAGCACCCGACGATCCTCCTCAGGGCGAACTCGGCCCTCCACTCCCTGATGAGCGCGACGCCGCGGGCGCCGAGCCACCGGGGCTCCCAGGCGACAAGGCTTGCCGCGATCATCGCCGAGGAGAACAAGGTGGAGAAGAGCCCGAGGCCCCAGAGCGACCGCCCGAGGCCGTGGTGGCACTCGATCGCGTAGATCCCCGTCACCGCAAGGATTGGCCCCGTTGCAAAGGCGAACCAGCGGTTTCGCCAGTACAGGCCCGTAAGCAGCATCAGCCCCCAGAGGTTGACCGCCAGGAGGCTCAGGGTGAAAAGCAGTCCCAGATGTTGCATGGGCTGGTACGGAGCTTAGCCGCCGGCGCATCGGACGGCAACGAAATGTTCCGCGGTCAATGCGTAAGCCGGGCCGCTCCCGTCCCGCGAATCCAGCCGGCCTCGGCAAAAAAGGGCCCGGTTTGGCAATTTTCGGCGAAACCTAGCCAAATCATGCGCAGCAGCCCCGCCCGCCCTGCGCTACGATGACCGCGCTCCCAAATGCCCCGCGCCCGCTTCAGACAGCCCCTCCGCGCCTTGTTGGAGGCAATACAGGCCTCCGCGGCAGCCTTATTTCGGCTCCCCTCGGATGCGCTGGACGTGCCCGAGGGCTACCAGGACGACCGCGGGTTCCATTATGGCGCGATGAATCGATTGCACGGGTTCGCCGACCGTCCTGGCTGGCAGGAACCGGGATTGGCGCGCGGCTATTGCAAGGCGCCCGCCGTGCCCGGCGCCTTCCCGAGGGAAGGCTGTTCCGGGCGGAACTGACCGCCGCTCACGGCGGCTCCCGCGGCGCCGCCCTTGACTCACGATTCGCGACGGGGAAGCCGGGTGCCGCCGAATTCCGCGCGGCTCTTACTCGGCCCTGAGGGCGATCATCGGGCTTGTCTTCGTGGTCCGGCGGGCGGGCAGCCAGCACGCGACGAGGGCGCTCGCGACAAGCGCGGCGGCCACGGTCACGACGACCCATGGATCGCTCCCGGGAAGGGCGGGAAGCATCTTGCCGAGGAATCTGACAAGGAAGAAGGAGGCTGTGAGCCCGACGGCCGCGCCCAGCAGGGCGAGCTGGCCACCGTTCTTGACGAAGAGCCAGACGAGGCCTCCCGGCTGCGCCCCCAGCGCCATGCGGATCCCGATCTCCCTAGTGCGCTCCGCGGCCAGGTTTGCGACGACGCCGTAGATGCCGACGACCGCGAGGAGGAATCCGAGCGCGGAGGTCTGCAGGAGCATCCTCCTGAGGAAGCTGAAATAGGACACCTCCTCGTCCATGATCTCCGGCGCCGTCTGCACCATGCTGAGCGCCACGTCCGGCGCGAGGAGCGCCATGGCCTTGCGCACCGTCTCCTTGAAGGGCCGCGGGTCCCCCGCGGAGCGGACGTTGAACGTGATGAACCGGTGGTTGTTCTGGGCCCACGGCCTAAGGAACCTGGAGCTGTCCTGGTTCGGGTTGTAGAAATCGGCGGCTCCCGCGAAGTCGGCCATCACCCCGACAACCTCGGCCCAATCCGGGTTGGCCGGGTCGGTGCCGCCAATCCTCTTCCCGATCGGGCTCTCGCCCGGCCAGTACTTCCTGGCCATGGACTCGTTGACGATCACAACCGCGGGCGCGCCCGGGTGATCCGCCTCGTCGAAGTCCCTGCCCTGGACGAGCGGGATCCCGTACACCCTCAGGTACCCCGGGCTGGCATTGGTCGCCCCCACATTGTCCTCCTTGCCCGGCTCCGGCGCAGGCTGCCCCTCGACCCTGAAGGGGGTGCCCCGGAGCCCCCATGCGGGCGAATCCATGGATAGCGCGGCGGCCTCCGCGCCGGGAAGCGCCCGGAGCTTGGCGAGCATCCGGTTGCCAAAGGCCAGGGAGCGGGGATCCTTCTGCTCCCCGAAGTGGTCGTGATCGAGCTCGATGTACCCGACCACGACGTTGTCGCCGTGCCAGCCCAAGTCCCTGTGCGTCACCTTGTAGATGCCGCTGACGAAGAAGCCCGCGCCGGCAAGAAGGGTGAGGGCGAGCGCCAGCTCGAGGACGACCAGGCCCTGGCGAAGCCAGTGGCGCGAGCGGTGGGAGGTCGCCCCGCGCCCGCTCGTGTTGAGCGCGCAGTTGATGTCCGCGCGCGAGGCGAGCCATGCGGGAACGGTCCCGAAGACGCCTCCGGTCAGAAGCGCGGCCGCGAATGTGAAGCCGATCACCCGGACGTCGAGCGGCATGTCGATCTCGAAGAACCGGGCGACGTAGCCGTTGCTCCACTTTGCTATCAGGAGCCCGAGAGCGCCGCCGGCCACCGAGACGACGAGGCTCTCGGTCAGCAGGAGCCCCACCAGGCGCGCGCGGGAGCAGCCGAGCGCAAGGCGGATGGCGATCTCCTGCGCGCGCCGGGTGGTGCGGACGAGCTGGAGGTTTGCCAGGTTCACACAGGCGATCAGGAGGACCACGCCGGAGACCGCCATGACGAGCCAAGTGAGCTCGGCGCCGACCTCGCCCATCGAGTTCGCTGGGAACGGGACCACCTTGAGCCCCCGGGTGGCATTGGTCTTCGGGAAGTCGTGCGCAAGCTTCTGCGCGAGGGCGTCCATCTCAGCCTGGGCCTGCTTCAGCGTGACCCCCGGCTTAAGACGCGCGGCCACGTGGTACCAATTCCCGGCCCGGTAGTTCGTGTTCACCCGGGTGCCGTCCAGAAGGAAGAAGGCCGGCTTGCCCTCAAAGAGGGTGGGGTCGTCCAGGGCGGGCTGCATCACCCCGACGATCGTGTACACCTTGCTGTTAAGCTTGGCCGTGCGGCCCAGGATCTTCGGGTCCGAGCCGTAGTGCTCGTGCCAGAATGAATTGCTGACCACCGCAAGAGGGTCGAGGTGCCTGTCCTCGGCCTCGGTGAAGGTCCGGCCCATCTGTGCCTGTACGCCGAACAGCGGGAAGAAATTGGCCGTCACCCGGATGGCCACGTACTGGGCGGGGGGCTGCCCGGGTTCGGCGAGGCTCGCGTGGGCGCCGGGAGTGAACGCGGCGACATTCTCAAAGACCGTGTTCTGGTCGCATTCGTCGATGTAGTCGCCCGGCGACTGCGCCCAATAGCCTTGCTGGGACGTCGAGGACCAGATCTGCACCAGCCGGCCGGGGTCGCGGAACGGGAGCGACTGCAGCAGCAGGCGGTTGAGGGCGGTGAAGGCCGTGGTGTTGACCCCGATGCCCAGGGCGAGCGTGGCCAGGGCGAAGGCCGTGAATCCCGGGTTCTTGGCCAGCTGGCGAAGGGCGTACCTCATGTGACCGCGGCTTCCATAGAGATTCTTCGGGCCCGGGTAAAGAGCCTGATCAAGGATCCGCGGCGCACAGCGGCCCCTGGGGAGTGAGCACGCTGACAAGACCGGTGGGGTTTAAGGAGAGGCAGGCTCTTGGACACCTCCGTAGGCCAGGAAGTTCATGCCCTTGCCTAGGCCCTCGGCCTTGGCGAAAAGCGCGTGCGGCACCGCTCCGGTTTCTCCCTGTCGAATCTGCTCCCCTTGCTCCATCCCCCGAGGCCCAGCGCCACGACCATGCACGCTTCGCGCAATTCATCCGCCACCTTGCGATCCACCACCGCCCGGGCAACGATTCCGCCGCGGGTGAGGCCGGCGCCCGCCATTATCTGCGCGACGGAAACATTTTCAAAGCCGAGGCGATTGAAGAGCCTGCGAACGCTATCGATCATCTTCTTTCATACTGCGATGCGATGTCCGACTGCGTACGGCGCGTGATTCCCCTCGTCTCAACGGGGAGTATGCCCCGCATTCAAAACATTATCTTTATCATATTTTGGCCCCGTGCTTCACTCGGCTTCAATACGTCGGGAAAGGCGAAACACATATGAATGACACAGAAAACCCGGCCGGGTTGGCCGGTGCCGTGACACGGCGGCAGGCGATTGCAGGCATTGTGGTTGCGTTCGGTGGCCTGGCCGCGGGCTCCAGGGCCTTGTGCGACACTCCGGAAGCGACGGCCGAGACACCGGCCACGAAGGAGAACCAGGCGCGCACGTCGATTCATCAGGAGGTCGCTTTCAAGGCCGGCCCCCAGCGGATTTATGAGGCCCTGTTGGATTCCAAACAGTTCGCCGCCTTTACGGGGAGGCCGGCGGAGATCGACCCGAAGGAGGGCGGCGCTTTTTCGCTGTTCGGGGGACTGGTCAGCGGGCGAAACATCGAATTGGTCCCCTATCAGCGGATCGTGCAAGCCTGGCGACCTGCGAGCTGGGACCAGGGAATCTACTCGATCGCCAGGTTTGAGGTCACGCCGCAAGGCTCCGGCGCCACGATTGTCTTCGATCACACGGGCTTCCCAGAAGGGAAGTATGACGGCCTCCTTTCCGGGTGGAACGGGCACTATTGGGGTCCGTTGGCGAGATTCCTGGCTTAGAGGCGACGCGGCCCCGGCCGATACCCATGCGATTCTTGATGGCCCGTCACTGTCACCGGTTCTTGTCGCTTGTGATTGCCGGTGCGCCGCTCGTCAGCGCCCAGGCCCAGCAGCACGCGGCCGGGACCCCCGTCGCGTCGCCCGACGACCAATATGTGCCCGGCCCGGACTCCCTGCGGCAGCCCAGCGTGCCCGAAGGCAAGTCCTTCGAGTTCACGTTCGACCACTCGAGGGTCTTCCCGGGCACCACGCGGACGATCACGGTCTACGTTCCGGACCAGTACCGGGCGGACAGGCCCGCTTGCGTGTACGTCGGATTGGACGGCTTGGGCTTCGAGGCGCCCGTGGTCTTCGACAACCTGATCTGCAAGCATGAGATGCCGGTGACGATCGCCATCGGCGTGCCGCCGGGCAGGGTTGAATCGGCCGATGCGCCCAATGACCCCCGGTTCAACCGGAGCCTGGAGTTCGACGGGTTGAACGGCGACCTAGCGCGGTTCCTGCTGGACGAGGTGTTCCCGGAAGTGGAGCGCCGCAAGAGTCCAGACGGCCTGCCGATCCTGCTGTCAAGGGACCCCAACGACCGCGCCGCCGGAGGCGGGAGCACCGGGGGGATAGGCGCCTTCACGCTCGCATGGGAGCGCCCCGACGCTTTCAGGAGGGTGTTCACCGCGATCGGCACGTTCGTGGGCATGCGCGGCGGCGATCGCTATCCGGTCCTGGTGCGCAAGACCGAGCCGAAGCCAATCCGCGTCTTCATGCAGGACGGCTCCAACGACGAGCTGACAAGGGCCATTGGCGAGGCCGGCGACTGGTGGATGGGCAACCAGACCATGCTGCGGGCGCTGGAGTTTGCCGGCTACCAGGTCGAACATGTCTGGGGCGAGGGCACGCACAACGGCAGACACGCGACGGCGATATTCCCGGATGCCATGCGCTGGCTGTGGAGGGACTGGCCGAAACCGGTCACCGCGGGCGTGGGCCGGAACGTCTTCCTCACCGGGGCCCCGCCCCCTCCGAATTCGGCCGGCCGGCCTTCCAGCGGCATTCTGCTTCCGGGGGAGTCCTGGGAGCCCGTCCCGGGCGACTATCAATCCTCAGGCGCGATTGCGTCCGACCTGCAGGGCGAGGTCGTGTTTCGGGATGCCGGAGGCGGGGGGATCCGCAGGATCGGCGCCGGCGGGAAGCTCGAACGGTGCTCGGTCAGTCCGGATTCCTGCGCGGGACTCGCCTTCGGGCCCGACGGCCGTGTCTACGTGACGGAAGAC
>CAZCAJ010000096.1:0-10941 GCA_964496645.1 uncultured Opitutaceae bacterium | reverse complement strand
GTCGACCTGGATCTCGTTGTCGAAGTGGCCGATGTTGCAGACGATCGCCTGGTCCCTCATCGCCTCCATGTGCTCGAGGGTGATGACGTCGCAGTTGCCGGTCGTCGTGACGTATATGTCCCCCTCGGCGAGCGCGCTCTCGACGGTGTCCACCTCGAACCCCTCCATGGCGGCCTGGAGCGCGTTGATCGGGTCGATTTCGGTGACGATCACCCTCGCGCCGAAGCCGCGCAGCGAATGGGCGCAGCCCTTGCCCACGTCCCCGTAGCCGCAGACCACCGCCACCTTGCCGGCGATCATGACGTCCGTGGCGCGCTTCAGCCCGTCCGCGAGCGACTCGCGGCAGCCGTAGAGGTTGTCAAACTTCGACTTAGTGACCGAGTCGTTCACGTTTATCGCCGGAACGAGCAGCTTGCCCTTCTCGTGGAGCTGGTAGAGGCGGTGCACGCCGGTCGTCGTCTCCTCGGACACGCCGCGCCAGCCCTTGACCATCTCGTGGAACACGAAGGGCGACTCCCCGTGGATCTTCCTCAGCAGGGCCTTGATGACGTCCTCCTCGTGGGATGCGGAGGGCGAACTCGCCCAATCGCTGCCCTCCTCGAGCTCGAATCCCTTGTGCAGGAGGAGCGTCGCGTCCCCGCCGTCGTCGACGACAAGCTGCGGGCCCTTGCCGTCCGGATGGCACAGGGCCCTCCAGGTGAGGCCCCAGTAGTCCTCGAGCGTCTCACCCTTCCACGCGAACACCGGGACCCCGGCCTTGGCGATTGCGGCGGCAGCGTGGTCCTGGGTCGAGAATATGTTGCAGGAAGCCCACCGGACCGACGCGCCGAGCTCCACCAGGGTCTCGATGAGGACCGCGGTCTGGATCGTCATGTGAAGCGAGCCCGTGATCCGGACCCCCTTCAGCGGCTTCGCCGCCCCGAACTTCTTGCGCAGGGACATGAGCCCGGGCATCTCGTGCTCGGCGATCGATATCTCGTTGCGGCCCCATTCGGCGAGCGACAGGTCCTTGACGTGAAAATCCACGGACGGGCGGGTGGCGGCGGTTATTGGCATGGTTGGAAGGGGTCGGATCGGCGCCGGCAGGCCCGTCACTTGGCCGCGGCCACGAGCTGCTTGGTCCTGTTCGTCTGCTCCCAGGGGAGGTCGGCCTTGCCGAAGTGCCCGTAGTTCGTGGTCGAGCGGTAGATCGGGCGCAGGAGGTCAAGCTGCTTGATGATGTTCGCCGGCTTGAAGCTGAAGACCTTCTGGACGGCGCGGCTGATCCTCTCCTCCGGGATCTTCGCCGTTCCCATCGCGTCCACCCAGATGCTCACGGGCTCGGGGTATCCGATCGCGTAGGCGACCTGAAGCTCGCAGATGTCGGCCAGCCCCGAGGCCACGACGTTCTTCGCCACCCAGCGGCACATGTACGCCGCCGACCGGTCGACCTTGGAGGGGTCCTTGCCGGAGAACGCGCCGCCGCCGTGGCGGCCCCAGCCGCCGTAGGTGTCGACGATGATCTTGCGCCCGGTGAGGCCGGAGTCCCCCTCGGGCCCGCCGACCACGAACCGGCCGGTGGGGTTGATCAGGAAATGGGTGGAGGCGTCCATCATCTCCGCGGGGATGACCTTCCTGACCACGTGCTCGATCAGGAAGTCGCGGATGTCCGCGTGCTTCACGTTCGGCGTGTGCTGTGTCGAGATGACCACGTTCTCCACCTTGACCGGGTGATCGTCCTCGTAGCGGATCGAGACCTGCGACTTGGCGTCGGGGCGCAGCCATCCGACCACGCCCGCCTTGCGCAGCTTGGTGAGCTCGCGGCCGAGCCGGTGCGCGTACATGATCGCCGTCGGCATCATCTCGGGCGTCTCGTTGCAGGCGTAGCCGAACATGAGGCCCTGGTCGCCGGCGCCCTGCTCGGCGGTCTCCTTGCCCTCCGCCTTGCGCGCGTCGACGCCCTGGGCGATGTCGGGCGACTGGCGGGTGAGCAGATTGTGGATGAAGACCTTGTCGCAGTGAAAAACGTCGTCGTCGTTCACGTAGCCGATGTCCCGCACGGCCTCGCGCACCACCAGCTCATAGTTGATCTTGGCGGCGGTCGTGATCTCGCCGGCAATCACCACCTGGTTCGATTTCACCAGGGTCTCGCATGCGACGCGGCTCAGGGGGTCCTGCGCCAGGCAGGCGTCGAGGACGCTGTCCGATATGAGGTCCGCGACCTTGTCGGGATGGCCCTCGCCTACGGACTCGGAAGAGAATACGAACGATTTTGGCATTTGGGATCGGCTTGAACCCCGCAAGCGAACCGGCTCGAACGGGGGTAAGGCAAGCTAAATATCAACATATCTCGATTTAGTGATGCGAAGCTTCCAGAAGGCCGGTTTTGCCCGCTTACGTATTTCTCTGGCCTGAAGCCTCTGTCGGATATGTTATACACGGCTAAGCACATCAATGGATGAATCCCAGAACACGCCGTCCATCGATCTGAAGGGGCGCAGCATCCTGGTCGTGGACGACGACCGCGTTAACCTGAAGATCATAGGGGGCATACTTAGGCACGAGGGATACGAGATCACCGAGGCCGCCTCCGGCGAGCAGGCGCTGGAGGTCTACGCCGAATTCCGGCCCAATCTCGTGCTCCTGGACGTCATGATGCCGGGCATAGACGGATTCGCCACCTGCCGGACCCTGAAGAAGACCTACGGGGAGACGTGCGCCCCCGTCATCTTCGTCACGGCGAGGAGCAAGGCGGACGACATCGTCATGGGCTTCGACGCGGGCGGCGTCGACTACCTGACGAAGCCGTTCCGGCCGAAGGAGGTCCTCGCGCGGATCCGCACCCACCTGAGCAACCAGCTGCTGCTCGAGCAGCTGAGCAAGGCGAACGCCGCCAAGGACCGGTTTCTCGGAATGTGCGCCCACGACCTGCGAAACCCCCTCTCGTCGATCCGCGGGCTGGCCGAGCTGATGAGCGAGAACGCCATCGGCTCACTGACGGAAGAGCAGAGGGAGATCGTAAACACGATCCACGGCGCGAGCCAGTCCATGCTCCAGCTCGTCAACGAGCTGCTCGACGTCGCGACCATCGAGGCCGGGCACCTCAAGCTCGCCAAGGAGCCGACGAGGATCGCCGACATCGTCAATCGCTCGATCCGCCTGAGCGGCATCGAGGCGGCCAAGAAGAACACGCGGATCGAGATGGTGAACAAGACCAAGAACCCGATGATCGACGTCGACCGGAACAAGATCCGCCAGGTGGTCGACAACCTCATCAACAACGCGGTCAAGTACTCGCCTCGCGGCTCGCTGATAACCGTGAAGATCAACGCGGACGAGACCTCCTCGGGCTTCTCCGTAATCGACAACGGCCCGGGCATCCCGGACAACGAGCGCCACAAGCTGTTCAAGGACTACGGGCGCCTGTCGGCGCAGCCGACCGGCGGCGAGAAGAGCACCGGGCTCGGCCTTGCCATCTGCCGCAAGATCGTCGAGGCGCACCGGGGCACCATAAGCGTCGAGAACACTCCCGGGCGCGGCTGCGAGTTCGTGGTCCGCCTGCCCCGCTTCAAATGAACTTCGGCGGAAGCATCCTGCTCGTCGACGACGAGGCCCACATCCGGAAGTTCATCTCGCTCCTGCTGCGCCACCTCGGCGTGAAGCGGATCTTCGAGGCGAAGAACGGAACCGAGGCGCTCGAGGTCTACCAGAGGGAGAAGGCCGACCTGATACTGCTCGACGTGAACATGCCCGTGATGGACGGCATCGACACGCTTCGCGGGCTCAAGAAGATCAATCCCGACTGCGTCGTCGTGATGCTCACGTCCCTCGCCAACCGGCAGACGATCGACGATGCCGTCAGGAACGGGGCCTCGAACTACATCCGCAAGGACGCGCCCTTCGAGGAGATCGGCCGCGCCCTGGCCGAGACGATCGACACGTGCTTCGAGCCCGACGCGCCCGACCCGGGCGCCGCGCCGCCGCCCTGACGATGAGCCCCCACGACCCCACCGGGCCCGAGAGCAACGCCGAGGCGGCCAAGGCTGCCGCGCTCACCGAGGTCAAGTACTCGCTCCCCGAGATGCTCCAGGAGCTGGACGCCGAGCGGGGCTCGGCGTCGTTCGCGATGGAGAAGCTCGACCAGGGCGAGATCACCAAGCTGTTCAAGTCAAAGAAGCCAGCCCGTGCTAAGCCAAAGAGTTGAGACGTTTTTCGGGCGGATAAAGGAGACCCCGAACTTCGTGGGCCACGCGGAGCTGCGCAGCATGGGCGAGCACTACGGGGACGTCCCGGATCTCGTCCAGGCGATGGTCGACGCCAAGATGGTCAGCAAGGACGACGCCTGCAGGGCCTGGGCGGACAC
Source organism: uncultured Opitutaceae bacterium (assembly GCA_964496645.1). Lineage (GTDB taxonomy): Bacteria > Verrucomicrobiota > Verrucomicrobiia > Opitutales > Opitutaceae > Palsa-1447. The sequence goes on along the minus strand of CAZCAJ010000096.1, from coordinate 6,599 downwards.
GATGAACGTCGCCTACGTGGACCCCTTCGTCTCGGTGATCACCGACGAGGCGATCGAGAAGATCCCGCTCGAGGTCGCCAAGAAGACCAAGTCGGTAGGCCTCTACATCTTCAACAACGTCCTCACGGTCGCGATGGCCGCCCCCGACGAGCTGGAGACGGTGAAGAGGCTCGGGCAGATCGCCCGGGTTCCCGTGAGCCCGGTCTTCGCGCTGCCGAGGGAGGTCGACGACGCGATCGCCATCCACTACTCCAACGAGGAGCGCCTCGAGGACAGCCTGGGGCAGCTCGAGCGCTCGAGCCTGTTCGACCAGCCGGAGTTCGCGGGCGACAAACTCGCCCAGCTGGCGGAGAACAACGCGCTCGTCCAGATCCTCGACGAGATCGTTTACTACGCGATGAGGGAGCGGGCGACCGACATCCACATCGAGGCGCAGGAGGCGAACTCGAGGATCCGCTTCCGCGTGGACGGCAACCTGCGCGAGATCGTGGCGTTCCAGCGCAAGCTCCACCGCGCCCTCGTCTCCCGGATCAAGATCATGTGCAACCTGGACATCGCCGAGTCGCGCATCCCCCAGGACGGCAGGTTCTCGCTCCCGATCGGGAACCAGACCGCGAACTTCCGCGTCTCGACCATCCCCTCGGCGTACGGCGAGAAGGTCGTCATCCGAATCCTGGCGATGACGGGCAAGAAGTCGATGATCACGCTGGACAAGATGATGATGTCCCAGTCGATCCTCCTTCCGTTCAGGCGCCTGATCCAGAACCCGAACGGGATCATCTTCGTGACGGGGCCCACGGGCTCGGGAAAGACGACCACCCTCTACTCGGCGCTCCACGAGATCAACAAGCCCGAGCTGAACATCTCCACGATCGAGGACCCGATAGAGATCCAGCTCGAGGGCGTCACCCAGAGCCAGGTGAACGCCACGATCGACCTGAAGTTCGCGAACCTCCTGAGGGCGCTCATGCGCCAGGACCCGGACGTGATCCTGATCGGCGAGATCCGTGACCTCGAGACGGCGAAGATCGCCACCGAGGCGGCCCTCACCGGGCACATCGTGTTCGCGACCCTGCACACCAACTCGGCTCCCCAGGCCATCACCCGCCTGATCGAGATCGGGGTCGAGCCGTACATGGTGGCGCCGTCGGTGATAGGGGTGCTCGCCCAGCGCCTGTCCGCGCGCATCTGCGAGAACTGCAAGGAGGCCTACTCGCCGACCCGGGAGACGCTCGCGAAGTACTTCAAGGAGGACGGCCTGACCGACGTGAAGTTCTACCGCGGCAAGGGGTGCCAGAAGTGCCGCGGGACCGGCTACAAGGGCCGCGTCGCGATCCACGAGCTGGTGCTGATCACGGAGGAGATCCGCGCGCTCATCTCCGAGGGCCGCAGCGTCCAGGAGATCACGCGCGCGGCGGCGAAGGTGGGCTACAAGCCCCTCCGGTACGACGGGCTCAAGAAGGTCCTCCTGGGCCTCACGACCATTGACGAGATCGAGCAGAACACGTCGTTCGAGTGGGCGACGTAGCGCGGTCCCCCGGCCAGAACCCCCAGAAACTTGTCCCCGAACCCCCATGCCAGACCCGAACATCATCGACCCCGAGGCGATCGCCACCCTCAAGGAGCTCAACCCTGACGACGACGGCGCCTTCCTGAAGGAGATCGTGGGCATCTACCTCGAGGACACGCCCAAGCGGCTCCAGGACCTGAAGGAGAGCCTTGCGTCGGGCAACGTCGTCCTGTTCACCCGCACGGCCCACACGATAAAGGGCAGCTCCGCGAACGTCGGCGCCGTGGTCCTGGCCGGCGTCGCCGAGCGCCTCGAGACCTTGTCCCGGAAGGAGGGACTGGGAGGCGTGGCGGCCCTGGTCGCCGAGTGCGAGCAGCAGTACGGGCGGGCGGCGGCCGAGCTTCGCACCCTGCTGGCCTGAGGGCCCGGCGGGGGGCTACCGGTAGAGCGCCGTGCTTGGCACGGCCGCCAGCACGTTGTACTGCCTCATCGCCAGGCGCCACCAGTCGGCCAGCGATTCCGACGGCAGGCTCCAGAGCTCGCGGTGCAGCCGGATCATCGACTGCGGGTCGAGCAGGAGCGCCATCTTCTCCTTTGTCGTGAACCTCGAGGGCCCCTCCCTGAGGAGGCGCGCCTGGAGCTTCGCGAACCATTCCCGGGCCCCCGCGCTCGGGCGGCGCTGCCTGAGGAGCGCCACGTGCATCGCGTTGATGTAGGGGTCGAGGACGGCCTGCATGAGGCCGTAGTCGGCCCGCAGCGGCTCGAACGGGGGCAGGTGGCGGTAGCACTCGGCCAGGTTGCGCTCCAGGAGCACCAGGTCGGCGGGCGGGCTCGTCTCCTCAGGGGTGAGGAAGATCCCGAGCTCCCGGGCCCTGCGGCCGAGCGCCACCTTGCTGAGGAAGATCGAGACCGGGATCGAGAAGACCAGGCCGGCCAGCACGAAGGCCAGCCACGCGAAATACGCGGGGATGAGGATCATCGACGAGACGCCCCAGACCACGCCGAAGACGGTCTGGAACCCGTGGGTTATGATCGCCTCGCGCCAGTCGGTCCCGTCGACGTCGGCGGCCCTCTTCTGCGCGACCCAGCTGACGCCCTGGCCGAGCAGCGTGAATATGACGAACCTCGTGTTGAAGATCATGTTGATCGGCGCGAGGAGCATGGAGACCGCGGCTTCCAGGACCGCGCTCGCCACGAGCCTGCCCCGGCCCCCGTAGAGGGCCACCTCCGCCCCTCGTCCGAGGGTGACGACGACGCTCACGAACTTCGGCAGGAACAATAGGAGCATCGTCAGCGAGAACAGGGTGAGGGCCTCCGGGATGGCGACCGTGTAGCCGAACAGCGACGTCGTGTCGGCGGGGCCGAACGCGCCCTCGGCGGCTCCGCGGGCGCTCCGGTTGATCATCTCGACCGTGCTCAGGATGAGGAACAGCAGCCAGAGGGGCGACGACACGTAGGCCATGATCCCCATGAGGAGGTGGAAGCGGTTGGCGGGGCGGAAGCCGCGCGCCGTCAGGAGCCAGGCGTGCTGGAGGTTGCCCTGGCACCAGCGCCTGTCGCGCTTGGCGCTCTCGATCAGCGTCGGCGGCCCCTCCTCGTAGCTTCCCTCGACGTCGTAGGCGAGCCACACCGCCCATCCGGCCTTGCGCATGAGCGCGGCCTCGACGAAGTCGTGGGAGAGGATGCGCCCGCCGAACGGCTCGTTTCCCGGCAGGTCGGGCAGCGCGCAGTGGTCCATGAACGGCTGCACGCGCAGCACCGCGTTGTGGCCCCAGTAGTTCCCCTCGTGCTGCTGCCAGTAGTTGAGGCCCGCCAGGAAGAGCGGGCTGTAGAGGCGGTTCGCGAAGGCCTGGAGCCGCGAGTACAGCGTCTCGCCGCGGACGATCCTCGGCGCCGTCTGGATGATCCCGACCGACGGGTTGGCCTCCATCATGGTGACGAGCCTGACGAGCGCCTCCCCGGTCATGACCGAGTCGGCGTCGAGCACGACCATGTAGCGGTAGTTGCTCCCCCAGCGCCGCAGGAAGTCGGCGACGTTGCCGGCCTTCTTGTTGATCGCCTGCCTGCGCTTGCGGTAGAAGATCTTCCCGAATCCCCCGACCTGCTTGCACAGCTCCGCCCACGCGACCTCCTCGCGGATCCACTGGTTGGGCTGGTTCGAGTCGCTCAGGATGAAGAAATCGAAGTGGTCCCTTCCCTCGGTCTGCTGGACCGAGGTGAAGACGACCCGGATGCCCTCGAAGACCCGGCTGACGTCCTCGTTGAACACGGGCATAACGACCGCTGTCGAGGCGAGCCGGGCCTGCCCCCCGGCGGGCGCCCTGGAGGATATCCGGTAGTGGTCGCCGCCGCGGTTGATGACGTAGAAGCCGACGAACGCCGTGCAGAAGCCCACGGAAATGTGCGCGAAGAGCGGGACGAAGAGGAGCAGGAGCGCGATCTCCAGGCCCGTCAGCCCGTCGGCGTCGCGCCAGTAGAGGTCAGCGACGAACCAGGTCGCGAAGCTCGTGAGGACGAACACCGCCGAGAAGAAGAAGAATCGCCGCCGGTTCAGGCGGGCCGGGTCCATGTGCTCGTAGACGAGGTGGGGCATCGCGGAGGGCCCTCAGCGCGTCATGTAGAATATCCCCGCCAGGGCCGAGGCGAAGAGCAGCCAGAGGAACAGGGCCCGCATGACGGGCCAACGCTCGAACCTCTCGAGCGTCTCGCCGGCGGCCTCCGTAATCCGGCCCAGGTCGATCGGCCGGGGCACCATGCTGGAGACCGCCAGGTCCGGGCCCGCGTTGAGGTGGCTGGTCCTCATGGCCTTGGCGAAGTCGGCCGGGATGTGCTCCTCGTCGAGGAAGGCGTACGGCCAGTGCTCGGGACCGTCGCAAAGCATGAGCGCCACCCTGCCGTCGACCACCAGCCTGTCGGGCGGCTCGCCCTTCTCGTCGAGGACCTCGGCGAACCACGCCTCCATCAGCCGCTCGGCCTCCTCGGAGGCGATCGTCGTCGGATCGAGCGCCGGGTGCTCCTCGTGGCGCTTGGCCGCCCGCTCCAGGATGTTCTGGATCAGCCGGCTCTGGTGGAGCCGGTTGTGGATCCGGTGGGCCCTGAGGTAGTCCTCGACCCGCACGTAGGCCGCGTTCCAGGACTCCATCGTGCCCGTCCTCGGGCGGAAGGCTTCGGGCAGCGCGACCTGCTGCGGCGCGTCCCCGGGCTCGTAGGTCAGGGCTGCCACAGGTAGCTCCACGTCTCCGTGAGCACATGGGGCGGCTTCCGTAGGAAGCAGCGCAGTTCGACGGGGCGCCCGGACCCGTCGGGGTTGAAGGCGAAGGCCACCCGCCACGTGCCGTTGAACGGGTTCTTCTGGACCGTCGAGCCGACGAGCGACGCCCCGGGCCCCACGGTGACCTCCGCCTGGATCAGGGGATCGGGGCCCTGCTTGTTGAGGTAGGCCCCGTCGAAGTCGACGGCGAAGCGCTCCAGCTCCGTCTCGTGCGTCCTTGTGCGCCCGAGCCGCGTGGCGGCCGCGTACCCGGCCGGCGGGTGGATCTGGTCCATGAACCAGTGGATCCGGTAGCTCAGCTCGATCGGCTCCCCGGCCTGCGGTAGCGTCTCCGGAACCCAGAAGGCTATGATGTTGTCGGCGGTCTCGTCGGGGCCGTGCAGCTCGACCAGCCTCACGCTGCCCCTGCCCCACCGGCCGGAGGGCTCCACCCAGGCGCTGGGGCGCATGTGGTAGTAGGCCTCGAGGTCCTGGTAGTCCTCGAACTGGCGGTCCCTCTGGATCAGCCCGAACGCCTTCGGGTTCTCATCGGAGAACGACGCGATGCGCGGCGAGTTGGGATTGGTGAGGGGCCTCCAGATCCACTCCCCCGCCCCCGTGTAGATCATGAGCCCATCCGAGTCGTGGACCTCCGGCCGGAAGTCGTCGTAGCTCGCGTTGCTGTTCTTGCCGTGCCAGAACATGCTCGTCAGCGGCGCGATCCCGAGAACAGCAGGGTTGCGCCTGCAGTAGAGGACCTCGTGGACGTCGGTCACCGTGTCGGCGCCGGGCGTGACCTGGAACCGGAACGCGCCGGTGGCGCTCGGCCCGTCGAGGAGGGCGTACACGACGATGGTCTTGGCGTCCGGCTGCGGGCGCTCCACCCAGAACACGCGGAACACCGGGAACTCCTCGCCCCCGGGCTCCCCGGTGTTTATCGCGAGGCCCCGGGCGGAGAGGCCGTAGACCGCGCGCTGGCAGAGGAAGCGGAAGTAGCTCGCGCCGAGGAACGCCCCGAGCTCGTCGCCCGGCTTGTTGAGCGGGTACAGGATCCTGAAACCCGCGAACCCCATCGTCGGGCGCATCGAGGGCAGGCGGTTCACGCCGTAGTCGAAGAGCGATGGCGAGAACGGCACGGTGTCTATCCCCTTGCCGTGCAAGATGTTGATCTGGACGGTCTGGTCGAAGTTGAACCCCGGGTGGAAGAACTGCAGCTCGAAGGGCAGGCGCTCGCGGCGCCAGAGCGACTCGGCGGGCTTGAAGCGGATGTCGCGGAACTGGTCGTAGCTGAGCTTGAGAAGCGCCTCGGGGACCGGGCTCGGCTTGGGCGCGTAGGGCCTGGCCGCGAGCATCTTCGCGTCATAGCGGAGCACCTCGAAGTCAAAAACCTCGTCGGCCCCGCGGGCCCGCGGGGCCGTCGCGGCGAGGGCGGCTGAAAGGAACAGGATGATGCTGCGGGAGCTCATGGCTAAAGGAAGAACCGGCGCTGCTTCTCGGACACGGGAAGGCTAGCGCGCTCCATGACTTTGAGCAAATCCTCCCAGATGAGGCGTTTCGTCCGGTTGGTGGGGTTGCGAAGGACGTAGCTCGGGTGGTAGGTGACCATGAGGGGCCTGCCGCCCAGGTCGTGCCAGCGCCCCCGGACCTCGCCGAGCGCGCCGAAGGCGCGCGGCCCGAGGAGGCCCTTGGCCGCCGTGCTTCCGAGCGCCACCAGCAGGCGCGGGTCGACGATCTCGATCTGGGCCCGGAGGTAGGGAAGGCAGTGGGCCATCTCGCTCTCGGTGGGCGGGCGGTTGCCGGTCTGGACCCCGTCCGGCCCGACGGGCAGGTCCGGGCGCC
>CAZCAJ010000095.1:0-11140 GCA_964496645.1 uncultured Opitutaceae bacterium | reverse complement strand
GAACACGACCGGCAGCGTGAAGTAGTTGTTGTGGACGCTCCTCTGCTTGCCGCGCGCCCCGTCGGCGGGGTTGGGCCTCAGGCCGGCCCTCATCGCCTCCACCATCCGCCGCTGGCCCGGGATGATCACGAAGAACACGTTCGCCGCCATGATTGTCCCGATGGACGTGCCCACGTGGATGTAGGCGGCCCGGCCGCCCAGCGTCCGGCAGAGCTCCCATGCGAGGAGCGTCAGGAGGCCGAAGACGACGACCGCAAGGGCGCCGTCGTGCCTGCCGAGCGGCGAGCGGCACAGGAGGTCGTAAACGACCCAAGAGACGACCATGCTCGCGATCCCGATCCCGACGGCCTGCGCGCCCGTGAGGGCGGCCACCGACGGGTCCACCATCATCGCCTGGGCCCTCATCCAGTAGACGACGACAAGGAGCGCCGTGCCCGAGAGCCACGTCGTGTAGGCCTCCCACTTGAACCAGTGGAGCCTCTCCGGGAGCCGCGCCGGGGCGACCGCGTACTTCTGCGGGTTGTAGAAGCCGCCTCCGTGCACCGCCCAGAGCTCGCCGGACACTCCCCTCTTCGCCTCCTCCGACCCCGGCGGCGGGGGCTCGAGGCTGTCGTCGAGCCACACGAAATAGAACGACGAGCCGACCCAGGCGATTCCGGCGACGACATGCAGCCAGCGGAGCAGCATGCCCAGCATTTCGATCAGGTGGGCCTCCATCTTGCGCGGCTCAGGTCGCGGTCTCCGTGTACCGCGCCTCGCGGATCACCGTGATCCTTATCGTGCTCGGGTACTGGAGCTCGCTCTCGATCCTGGCCCTGAGCTCCTTCGCGATCTCCCGGGCCCGGTCGTCGGTCACCTCCTGGGGCGAGACGACGACCCGGATCTCGCGGCCGGCCTGGATGGCAAAGGCCTGCTGGACGCCCTCGATCGACATCGCGAGCTCCTCGAGGCGCTTGAGCCTCTGGATGTAGCTCTCGGTGGTCTCCGCCCGCGCGCCGGGGCGCGTGGCCGAGATCGTGTCGGCGAGGATGACCAGGCCGGCGTATATCGTCTCGGGCTTCACCTCCTCGTGGTGCGCCGCGACCGCGTTCACGACGATCGGGGTCTCGCCGTGGCGCTTGATGAAGTCGGCGCCGATCGCCGCGTGGCTCCCCTCCATCTCCCCGGGGACCGCCTTGCCTATGTCGTGGAGGAGGCCGGCCCGCTTGGCCAGGTTTGGATCGAGGCCGATCTCGCTCGCGATCAGCGAGGCGAGGAAGGCCGTCTCGATCGAGTGCTCGAGAACGTTCTGGTTGTACGAGAACCGGTACCTCAGCTTGCCGAGGAGCTTGATGATCTCCGAGTGGAGGCCGTTGATGTTGAGCCTGGTGACCGCGTCCTCGCCGGCCTCGGTGGTGGTCAGGTCGATCTCGTCCTGCGCCCGCTTGACGTACTCCTCGATGCTCGCCGGATGGATCCGCCCGTCCTTGACCAGCGCCTCGAGGGCGTTGCGCGCAATCTCGCGCCGCACGGGGTCGAACGACGAGAGGAGGACGAGCTGCGGCGACTCGTCGATGAGGAGCGTGACACCGGTCGCGGCCTCGAAGGACTTTATGTTGCGGCCCTCGCGCCCGATCAGCCTCCCCTTCATGTCCTCGCTCGGCAGGTGGACCAGCGAGGCCGTGAGGTCCGTGTTGGGCTTGCTCGCCAGGCGCTGCATCGACGCGATCAGGATCCTGCGCGACTGGGTCTGGAGCTCCTGCTCGGATTTCTCGAGGGTCTCGCGCCGCATCGCGCGCAGCTCGTCCTGGCACTCAAGGAGCACCTCCTCCCGCAGCTGCTTGCGCACCTCCTCGCCGTCGAGCTGCGACACGCCCTCGAGCCTCTTTCGCACGTTCTTTGACAGGTCGCGTATCGCGTCGCGCGCCTGCCGGATGGCGGCGTTCTCGCGGTTGAGCCTCTCCTGGCGCTGCTCCAGCTGGAAGTCCAGGAGGGCCAGGGACTCCTCATGGGCCCGGATCTCGCGCAGCTTGACGTCCGACTCGATCTCGCGCCTGTCGAATTCCCGGGTGAGCTCGGCGCGCCTCTCCTGGATCTCCGCCTCGGCCTTCTGCTTCGCCTCCCCGGCCTCGACCAACGCCTGCCGATGCGCGACCTCGATCAGCTCAGCCGCCTGCTCGTGGGCCGCGCGCCGGATGTAGCGGGTGAATAGCCAAACCGCCAAGAACCCCAGGAGCACCCCAACGACCAGGGAAACTGGCAGCGCCGCGTCAATGAGTCCGCCCGGCAGGCTGGATGCTAATTCGGCTGCGGTTGATAATACCAAGGAAAGGGTCCGCTCAAGATAGGCGCACGGCCGCCAACCTCAAGACTCTTTACCCGCCGCCGGGCCTCCCCGCGAGGGCGGGCTGGAAGGACGGAAGCGCCGAGTCGAGGACCGACTGGATCCTCGCCAGCCCCGCTTGTTCGCCGTCATCGGCGGGCGTCTGAAGGAGCACGTAGGCCCACCGGTCTGCCCGCCCGTGAACGAGCCGGTTCCACGCGTCGAGGGCCATCCTCGCCCCCTGCGAGGGCACGGTCCTGTCGCTCCCGACAAACCAGTAGACAACGAGCTCCGGCACCGGCAGGCCCGCGCGGGCCCCGGCCCGCTGGCGGCGCACGCGCAGGACGGTGGCCTCGATTCCCGCGGCCGGCCGGCCCGGGTAGCTGAAGCGATGCGACGACGAGGCGTTGATCGTCCATCCCTGGCCGACGAGGCAGAGCTCGGGCCGGTGGATCGAGGTCCGGTCGCGTCCGCTGAGCACGATCGAAAGGAGAACCTGCCTGTTCGGACCCTCCCGGCTCACGTACAGCTTCGTCGAGTACCCGGTGTCCGGAGGCAGGACCGCCCTTTCGACGGCCGTGGGCGCTATCGCGCTCCCCATCCAGTCCGAGCCGAGGAAGGCCGGCAGCTCGGCCGGGTTCACGCCGCCAGGCGCGAGGGCGATGCCCGCGCTCCCGAGGGGCTGGCGCGCCGCGTGATGGCCGAGGAGCAGGCCCTCGGCAACCGCGGCCAGAATGGCGGCGGCGGCCACGGCGGCCTCGGCCCGGCGTCCGCGGCCCTCCGGCGGACCCGGGATTCCCGGCGGCCGCGGGTCGGATGCCCACGCCGGCTTTGCGCGCGCGATGCCTCCGGCGGCGGCGATGACGCCAACGACCACGACGACGAAGACGCCAATCCCCATGGCCCCGTGGACCCGGTCGCCCCACGCCTGGCCGCCCAGCTGGGCGGCCATCACGATCGACAGGATCCTGAGGACGTTTCCGACGTACACAAGAGGGACGCTGAGGAGCAGCATCGCAGCCCTCAGCCACGCCGGCCTGAGCCACAGGTAGCCGATGAAGAGCGAAAGGGCGGCGAGCGCCATGAGCGAGCGGACTCCCGAGCACGCGGCTGCGACGTCGTACTGGTAGCGGCCGTCGGGCGCGAGGAGCTGCGTGCCGGAGCGGATGATGCCGATTCCGAGCGCGTGCGCGATTCGCTCGCCGGCCCCGACCACCCACATCCTGAGCCAGAATCCCACCGTATCGAGAGCGTTCACCGGAATGGCGAACACCATGAACGCCACCGGGAATGCGGCAGCCCTGCCCCACCGGTCCCCGCCCGCCAGCGCGATGACGCCCCATGCGTACATGAGGAGGGCCAGTATCGAGATCCGCGGCTGCTGGGCCACGAATCCAACGGCGTGGAGCAGAAGGGCCCCCAGGAGCGCGAGGGCGGCCCGGGCCGCGATGGGGCGCCGGCCCGCGCCCTGGCCCCCGAGGTTCCTCCACAAGAGGAAGGCGCTCAGCGCGAGGATCAGCCAGGCGTGCCCCGTGTCCGACTCGGGGTTCACCCACTGGTAGAACCACCAGTGGAAGAGCGAATTGGTGGCGATGTAGCCGCGAGTGGCGTTGCCCCAGAGCTGGAACAGGACGGCCCCTGCCGCCGCGCAGAGGATGGCGGGCGCCGCGCGAAGCCTGTCCCGCTCGGGCGTCACGGCGCCCCCTCCTTCAGCCTCTCCAGGACCGCGTCGACCCGCTCCCTGGCGAGCCGCTCGAAGCTAAAGTCCGCGGACCGCCCGATTCCGGAACCGATCAGCCGGCTTCTCAGCGCAGCGTCCGCGCAGACCCGCTCCAGAGCCGCGGAGGCAAGCTGCGCATCCAGGTAGTCGACGTACAGGGCGCACTCGCCGGCGACCTCGCGAAGAACCTGGAGGTCCTGGACCACGCTCGGGCAGCCGCAGGCCATCGCCTCCAGCACGCCGCGCCCAAAGGACTCCCGCGAAGTGGACAGGACGTGCGCGTGCGCGCCCCGGTAAAGCGACGGCAGGTCCCGGTCCTCCACCCAGCCCAGGAACCGGACGTCCGCGCCGATGCCGAGGCGCCTGGCGGCCGCCTCGGCGCGCCGCCGGCCGCCCGCCCAGTCGCCCCCTGCGACGACCAGCGGAAACTCGGAACGCCTCTCGGGCGCCAGGCGGGCGTACGCGGCGAGCGCGAGCTCGATGCGCTTGTAGCCGTAGAGATTGGACACCCACAGGAGGTACCGCGGGGGGGCCCCCGGCGCCCCGCGCGGTCCCTCGGGCCTGAACAGGTCGTGCCGCAGGCCCTCCGGGCTCACGATGACGGGCGCCGCCGCGGGGCCCAGGCGCGACCGCGTCCAGGAGGAGTTGGCGATGACCAGCGCCGCGCGGCTCAGGCCGCGGCCGACCGCCCAGCGCCGGTAGGCCGCGCGCAGCCGGTCGCCCCTCCGCGGGTTGTCCACCGCGACGACGTGCATCGCGACCGGTAGGCCGGCGGAGCGCAGAGGGAAGAAGCCCACGGTCAGGAGCATCGAGGCGCCCCGGCGCCGCGCCTCCGGGGCCACCCTCAGGTGGTCCGCCAGGAGCCGCTGGAGGGGCCTCTCGTTCGACGGGAAGTCGCGGCACAGCTCCACGCCGGGGTCGCCCCCGGGCCAAGGGGCATCCCTTCCCGCGAACACTATCCAGGACACGTCGGGATGGGCGCGGCGGGCGTGCGACACGAACTCGGGAAAGAGGGTGCTCAGCCCCGTGCGCCGGCCGGGGTCCTCGCAGAGCGTCGAAAGGGCTAGCTTCACGCGCACGGGCCCATTCCAGACTCCCCGGGGGTTTCGCCAAGCGAAATTCCCCCGCCCACGCGCTATTGTCACCCGGCGCCATCGGCTTCACGGTGGTCCTGCGTGTCCGTTCCGACCTCACCCAACGTCCTTCGCCGCGAGCGGGCGATCCGGCTGACCGTCGCCGCTTCGGTCGGAGCGAAGGCCTTCTCGGGCCTGTGCACGCTCGCGCAGGTGCCCCTCGCGCTCCACTACCTCGGGACCGAGGCGTACGGATTCTGGGTCACCCTCTTCAGCGTCGTGATCGTCCTGAACTGCGTGGACTTCGGCCTGGGCGTCGGGATGCAGCATGCGATGGCCCGCGCCTACGGGAGCGACGACATGGCGTCGATGAGGCGCGTGTTCTGGACGGGCGCGGCCGCCATGGGGCTCCTGGGTTGCCTCATGCTGGCCGCCGGCCTGCCGGCGGCCCTCCTCGCGCCCTGGCCGGACATCCTGCACATCCGTGACCCCGGCCTTCGCGCCGAGACGGGCGCGGCCCTCGCCATCGCGATCGCGGCGGTCGCAGCCGGCATGCCGTTCAACGCGGTGGCCCGCCTCGCGGCGGCCGTCCAGCGCGGGTGGATCCACGCGGGGTGGATCGCGGCGGGGAGCGGGTTCTCCCTGGCATTCGTCGCGGCCGCGGCGTTCGGCCGCTGGGGCTTCCTGTGGTTCCTCTCCGCGAGCCTGCTTGTCCCCGTCATCCAGGGCCTCGGCCTGTTCGTCCATCTCATGGGAAGGCTCGAGTGGCCGTGGAGGCCCGCGGCGCTGGCGCCCGGCGCGGAGGTCCGCGCCATGCTCCGGTCGAGCCTGTTCTTCGCCTTCCCCCAGACCGGGCTCGCCCTCGTGCAGTCGGCCCCCGCCATCGCCATTTCCGTCGCCGCCGGCTCCTCCGCCGTGACCGGATACACGCTCCTGATGCGGCTGTTCGGCCCCTTTCAGCAGGGGCAGCTCATCCTGCTCACCCCCGTGTGGCCGGCGTACACGGAGGCGCACGCGCGCGGCGAGCACCCGTGGGTGAGCCGCACGTTCTGGAGGACGGGCGCCGCATTCCTCGTCCTCGCCGCCGGGGTGGCCGCCGTCGCGTGGCAGTCGCAGGCGCTGCTCAGGCTCTGGATAGGGCCGTCGGCGGTGGCCACCGGGCCCAGGCTCGCGGCGCTCGCCGCGACCTGGTGCATCCTGCAGATGGCGGCCCAGCCCCTGATCTACTACCTCATCGGCGTCGGAAGGCTCCACCTGCTGGCGTGGGCGGCGACTCCCGGGCTCCTCGCGTCCGCAGGGGCCCTGTTCTGGGCCTCCCGCGGTGGATCCGTGGGCGGCGTCCTCGAGGCCGGCTCGGCCGGGCTCGCCGTCGCGCTCCTGCCGCTGCTCGCGTGGGCGGCGGTCGGCGCGATGCGCGAGAGCGGAGGCCCGCGCCCATGAGGGTCGTCCTTTTCAAGCTCAACCACCTGGGCGACAATATCGCCTTCCTCCCCGCCGCCCAGGCGCTGCGCCGCAGCTTCCCCGATTGGCAGCTGACCGTCCTGACCACGCCAAGCGCGGCGGAGCTGTACGGGGGCCCCGTGGGGCCGCAGGAGGTCCTCACCTGCCCGAAGCTCTCGTTCGACAAGTCCTACCGCAGGCCCTGGGAGCTCGCGCGCTGGGTGTGGGCGGTCAGGCGCAGGCGGCCGGGCGCCTGCCTGCTCGCCTTTGACCAGTCCAACGCGGCGCACGCCGTGGCAAGGTTCAGCGGGGCGCGGGTGCGGATCGGCGCCAACCCGGGGCGGATCCGGGTCGGCGGGTCGCTGACAGAGGACATACCGATTCCCGAGGACGCCCGGCCGGCCACGTGGAACTGGAGGATCGCCCGGGCGCTCGCCCGCGCGTTCGGCGGCGGCGCGGACTGGCCCGACGGCCCGCCGCAGCCGGACCTCCGCCACCTTCTGAAGGGCGCAACCGCGCCCGCCGGGGCCCGCCGGCGGGTGGTGGTCCACGCGGGCGCGAGCCGCGAGCTGAACCAATGGCCGCCGCAGAGGTTCGCCTCGGTGGCGTCGGCGCTGTCGCGCGACTTCGACGTCGTCTGGGTTGAGCACGGCGACGGCATCGGCTCCGCCCCCACGGGGGCCGTGGCGGCCCGGGTCACGTCCCTGGGGGAGCTTGCGCGGCAGCTGGCGGGGGCCGACCTGTTCCTCGGCAACAACTCGGGGCCGATGCACCTGGCGAACGCCCTCGGCCGCCCCGGGGTCGCCGTGACCGGGCCCACCGCGTCCGGCTGGGATCCGTACTGGGTCACGGACCGCTGGACCGCCCTGCGCCATCCGAACCTGCACTGCGCTCCATGCGAGAGGCTGACCGAGCCTGTCCAGGGATGCGCGAACCGCGCGAGCCCGATGGCCTGCATGACCTACTGGACCGAGCAGATGGTCGAGGCCGCCTGCAGGCTGAAGCTCGGCCGCGCCCCGGCCCGCGCGCCATGAGCCCGAGGCTGCGATTCGCCCTCTTTCTTGTCGCCGGCGCCGCGATTGCGGTCTTCATCGCGGCGGACATCTCCGACGAGCACTACGGAGTCGCGGTCCTCGTGGCGCTGTTTTCCTGCTGGCTCATCATCGAGCGCACGAGCGACGCGCCGCCCGACGCCTGGCTTCTCGGCGCGGTCCTGGTCGGCTACATGGTGGGGAACAGGGGATTCGCGCAGATCCAGCCCGCCAGGCATATCCCCCTCCTGCCCGCCGAGGCGGTCCTCCTGGTGACCATCCCGGCGCTGATCGTGCGTATGGCCAACAAGCGGGCGTCGGGCTTGAGGAACGACAGCATCAACTACCTGATCCTGGCCTGGATTGCCTACGGGACCATGCGGCTGCCGCTCGACCTTGGCCGGTTCGGGGTGACGGCGCTGCGCGACTACGCGATGATCTACTACGCCTCGTTCTTCTACGTCGGGCAGGCATTCGGCGTCCACGCCGCCTCCGCCAGGCTGCTGAAGCGGGCGCTCACGGTCGGCTTCGCCGCCCTCCTGCCCGTCGTCGTCAGCATCCAGCTCTTTCCCGAATTCCTGCTCGAGCACCTCACCTGGCAGGGGATCCCGGTCATCTACCAGAAGAGCGACCTGATCGCCACCTCCCTCGCCGCGGGCTTCTTCTGGCTCTGGACGCGCCGCCACCCCAACGGCGGGCTCGTGTGGCCGCTGCTCGCTGCGGCGAGCCTCCTGCTGATCGGGCTCATGGTGTCGCCCCGCGCCGCGATGGCGGCCACCGTCATAACCACCCTGCTCTGGATCATCGCCGGCCGGTGGCGCATCGCCGCCGTGCAGTTCGCCATCGTGCTGGGCGGCTCGGCCCTCGCGCTGGCCGCGGTCGCCCTTTCCGGCCGGGACCCGCGGACGTCGGCCCCCTATTCGGTGTACGAGCACGCCGTATCCATATTCGACCCGGAGGGGACGGGTTCGTACATAAACGCCGAGAGCGGGGATCCCGGCAGCAACAACCGATTCCGGGTGGTCTGGTGGACCGACGTCATCGACGAGACGCTCACCACGAACCCCGTGTTCGGGCTGGGATTTGGAAGCGACCTGGCCGCGCGTTTCCTGGCCGACTACGACCTGCTTGGGGACGAGACGTTCTCGGCCCGGAGCCCGCACAGCATGATCGTGACGACGTTTGGCCGGATGGGCTTCATCGGCCTCGCGATCTGGCTCGCGGCGTCCTCGGCGATGGCGCGGATAGTCTGGCGCCTGCTGCGGCGCGGGGACCCCGACAGCCTCGGGCTTGCCAGCGCGACGTGCGTCATCTGGATAAGCTCGTGCGTCGGCGTGGTGCTCGAGTCTCCCATGGGGGCCGTCATCTTCTGGACGGTCCTCGGGCTCGCCAATTCGCGCGCCCAGGCGGCCCCGGGCGCGGCAGCCGAGTCCCCCGCTTCGGTTTCCGCGGCGGCCGCCCCGCCGGAATGCCCGGTTGCAAACGCCGGCCCAATGGCTACTGATTCGCGCCCACGGTGAACCTCCGCCTGCCCGTAGACAGCACAAGCGTCTTCAAGACAGCCACTCGCGAGCGCTGGGACCTAATGACGCCGGTCGCCATGGCGGGGCTGGGGGCTTTCGGGATCGCGTTCATCTACTCGGCGCAGCTCCCGGTCCTGGGCCGCGGCTGGATGGTGCAGTCGCTCTGGCTCCTCATCGGCGCCGCCGTCTATGTGACGGTCTCGCTCATCGACTACCAGTTCTGGCTGGGTGTCGCGCACTGGTTTTACGCCCTTTGCCTGGTTCCGCTGGTCCTCGTCCTGGTGCCGGGGGTCGGCACGGAGGTCTACGGCTCGCAGCGCTGGATCCACCTCGGCATGCTTTCCTTCCAGCCATCGGAGACGGCGATGGTCGCCGTGCTCCTCATCACAGCCAGCCTGCTGGTGCGCAGCGAGATAGGCACTGTCAGGCAGTCGCTCGGGGTCCTTGGGAAATTGGCCCTTGCGGTGGGTGCACCCATGCTCCTTATTCTGCTACAACCGGACCTAAAGTCCGCGATCGTCCTCCCCCCGATGGTGTTCTCCATGCTTTACGTGTCGCGCCTCTCCGGCCGATTCTTCGCCGGCGCACTGGCCGCGTTCCTCGTCGTTACGGGGGTCGTGGCATGGGACACCTGGCGCTACATGGACTACATGGAGTCGCATGGGTACTCGTTCCAGAACGACCGTGGCCTCTACGAGAAGCACAGCTGGGTGCCCCTGCACGACTACCAGCGCAACCGCATCCTTTCGTTCGTCGACCCTGACAAGATAGACCCGATGGGCATCGGGTGGAACCAGCGCCAGTCGCTCATCTCGGTGGGCAGCGGGGGCCTCTCGGGCAAGGGTTGGACGGAGGGCACGCAGGCGCAGCTCGGCTACCTGCCCAGGTCCGTTGCTCACAACGACTTCATATTTTCGGTAATTGCAGAAGAGAAAGGATTTCTGGGAAGCATTACGGTTCTCAGCCTGTTTGGTCTGATGCTGTTCAACGGCATTCGCATCGCCGGTCTCGCACGGGACCGATTTGGCACGCTGCTGGCGCTTGGCGTCACCGTGCTCTTCATGGTGCATGTCTTCGTGAATATCGCCATGACCATCGGGCTCGTGCCCATAACGGGCATACCGCTTCCCTTCATAAGCTACGGTGGCTCCTTCGTGCTCAGTTGCTGCTTGTTGCAAGGACTGGTCCAGAGCGTCTATCGCTTCCGGAAGGATTTCGCATGACCCTGCATCCGACCCGCGATATCGACCGCCCTGCCGGAATCTCCTGCGCCGCAACCCGCGCCCGGAGGGGCCCCGTGTACAACCAAGACAGAGTGCCCCATGAGCGAAACATCGCAACCCAACCCCGACGTCACGCAGGACGTCGCTCAGAAGTATGATTCCGAGCTCGCGAGCCCCCCAATCCAGCGCGAGGTCGCATCCGTCAGCGCCGCGGAGCTAAAGGCGGGCGCAACGGAGCGGGCCCAGCAGCGGCCGCTGCTCCAGAAGATCGTCGCGGTATTCAAGAAGGAGAAGGGCTCGTACCGCGAGCTCATCATCAATTCCGAGCCCCTTGAGAAGCGCGTTGCGCTGCTCGTCGACGGCCGGCTCGAGAAATACGAGATAGAGCGCGAGTCCGACGACCGGATGGTCGGCGGCATCTACAAGGGCAGGATCAAGAACCTCGACCCGGGCCTGAAGGCCGCGTTCGTCGACATAGGCTATGCCAAGAACGCCTTCCTGCACTACTGGGACATGCTTCCCGCCGCGACCGACTCCTCGTACGAGATCGTCCGCATCAACAAGAAGCGCGACTCAGTTCCCAAGGGCGAGGTGACGGTCAAGGACATCCCCGGTCTCTATCCCCCGGGCTCAGACATAGTCATCCAGGTGACCAAGGGTCCCATCGGTACCAAGGGCCCCCGCACCACGACCAACCTGTCCATCCCGGGCCGGTACCTCATCCTGACGCCCTACAGCGACGGATGCGGCATCTCGCGCAAGATCGAGGACCCCCAGGAGCGCAAGCGCCTGAAGCAGCTCATCAACGAGCTCACCATCCCCGAGGGG
>CAZCAJ010000094.1:0-11146 GCA_964496645.1 uncultured Opitutaceae bacterium | reverse complement strand
GGACGCCCCTGGCGGGGCCGCGGCCCTCCGGCCGTCGCTCGTCATGCCGGCGCTCCTCAGGGTAGCGCTCCCCCGGTCGCCTGTCCTCCGGGCGCCTCTCCTCCTGGCCTCGCTCCCCCGGTCGCCGCTCCTCCATCCGCCTCTCGTCCGGGCGTCGCCCCTCCGGGCGCCTCTCCTCCCCGCGCGGGCGGAACCCCTGGGTCTTTCCCTGGGGCGCGGACTGGCCCCTGCCCTGCGCTCGCTGCCCGTGCCCGCGCGCCCGGTCCGCGCCCGGCTGGCCGGGTCTTCGCGGGGCCGCGGCGCCCTGGGGCGCGACGGGGGCCGGTTTCTTGGGGGCGGGGGCAAACGACTCGCGCAGCCTGGCAATGAACTTTCGCAGCATGATCTTCTGTGTATGAAGGACCATGGTCCGTGCATTCGCACGGCTTTGCAATCCCCCAATCTGCCCCGCGCGGCGCCCGATTCACGCTTGGCAGGGTATTCCCGCGCAGCATGATAAGGGTGCGTGAAACCGCCCGCATTGAATCCCGACCTGCTCTGGTTCGTCCGGATCGGCATCGAGACGGGCATGTTCACCCGCGTGGAGTGCGTGAGGGTGAGGGCGGACCTCGGCGGCGGCCCCGGGCTGCTGGAGTTCGCGCAGAAGCTGATCGACGACGACGTCGTCACGAACGTCGAGATGCTGGAGAAGCTGGCCAGCAGGGCGTCGGTGAAGGCCCGCGACGGCCCGCCTCCTGCCGACCCGTTCGTCCCGGCCGACGACCTCGTCGAGGACATCGTGGCCGCCCCGGTCAGGAAGGCGGCCGTGGGGCCTCCGCCCGAGTTCCCCTTCGAGTCGGTGGCCAGGATGGACGACAGGGCGCTCGCCGAGGGCGTGCGCGAGCTCCTGAGCGCGACCGGGCGCCACGAGGCAAGCGACCTCCACATGTGCGCGGGACGGCGCCCGTTCATCCGCAAGAACCGGGTCCTGCACTACATCAGCGAGCACACGCTGAACGCCGAGGAGGCGCTCCGGCTGAACACCGTGCTGCTGTCCCCAGAGCTGAAGGAGAGGTTCCTCCACGAGCACGACATCGACTGCGCCCTGGCGCCCGCCCTGCACGAGCGGTACCGGGTCAACCTCATGTTCCAGAAGGACGGGTCCGCGGGGTCGTACCGGATCGTCCCCAAGGAGGTGAAGACGATGGCCGAGCTCGGGTTCGCGCACCACATCGAGACCCTCAAGAGGCTGCTGAGCTACCACAACGGGCTCGTCCTGGTGACGGGGCCCGTGGGCTCGGGCAAGACGACGACCCTCGCCTCGATGGTGGCCTACCTCAACGAGACCAGGCGGGACCACATCATCACGGTCGAGGACCCGATCGAGTTCGTGCAGGAGGCCGAGGGCTGCACGCTGACGCAGCGCCAGGTCGGGACGCACACCAAGACGTTCTACACCGCACTCATGAGCGCCCTGCGCGAGGATCCCGACATCATCGTGATCGGGGAGCTGCGCGACCTGGAGACCATCGAGATGGCGGTCACCGCGGCCGAGACCGGCCACCTTGTCATCGGCACCATGCACACGAGCGACGCCGCGACGACCCTTAACCGGCTGCTCGACGTCTTCCCCGCGATGCAGCAGCCCCAGATCCGCTCGAGCGTCGCCGAGAGCCTGCGCGGGATCGTCTGCCAGCGCCTGCTCCCGGCCACCGGCGGCGGCCTTGTCATGGGCTGCGAGATCCTCGTGAACACCATGGCCATCGCCAACCTCGTGCGCGACGGCAAGACGATCGGCCTGCGCAACGCCATGGAGACGGGCGTGCGCGAGGGGATGTGCCTCATGGACGGCGTCGTCTACGGGCTGTGGCACGAGGGCAGGGTGTCGAGGGAGACCGCCCTGGCGAACATCTCCAACCGCGTCATCCGCGCGAGGATCACCTAGACCGCCATGGCCGAGATAGACGCACTGCTGCGGACGATGGTCGAGAAGGAGGGCTCGGACCTTCACCTCTCGGTGGGCCTGCCGCCCAGGGCGCGGATATCCGGGTCGATCCAGCCGATCGGCGATGCCCCGGTCACCGCCCAGGCGATGGAGAAGATGCTGAAGGAGCTCGTCCCCGAGCGCCGGTGGAAGGAGTACCTCGAGAGCAGGGACCTGGACTTCGCCTACGAGATCCCCGGCCTCGCCCGGTTCCGCGGCAACCTCTTCTACACCCACTTCGGCCAGGCCGTCGTGCTGCGCGAGATCCCGGTAAGGATCCTGACGCTCGAGCAGCTGGGGCTCCCCGAGGCCGTGAAGAAGCTCTGCACGCTGCACGAGGGGCTGGTCGTCGTCACGGGCCCGACGGGAAGCGGCAAGTCGACGACGCTCGCGGCGATGATCGACTACATCAACACCAACATGTGCCGGCACATCATCACGATCGAGGACCCGATCGAGTTCGTGCAGCCCGTGAAGAAGAGCATCATCGTCCACCGGGAGGTCGGCGAGCACACGAAGTCGTTCCCCGCCGCGCTCAAGAGCGCCATGCGCCACGACCCCGACATCGTGCTGATCGGCGAGATGCGCGAGCTCGAGACGATGAAGCTCGCGCTGAGCTGCGCCTCGATGGGCATGCTCGTCTTCGGGACGCTGCACACGAACAACGCCCCGAAGACCGTCGACAGGATCATCAACTCGTTCCCGGCCGACGACCAGAACCAGGTCCGCGTGATGCTCTCCGGCTGCCTGGCCGGGATCGTGGCCCAGCTGCTGTGCCCGCGCATCCCCAAGGGCCGGTGCGCGGTCCACGAGATCCTGCTCCAGCACGAGGCCCTCGGCAACACGGTGCGCAGCGGCCAGATCTCCAACATCAGGGCGATCATCGAGGGCAGCGGCGCCGAGGGGATGGTCCTCATGGACACGAGCCTCATGAACCGGGTCAAGGACGGCACGATCGAGGCGAGGGAGGCCTACATGAAGGCCGCGAACAAGGCGCTGTTCACGCCGCTCCTGAAGCCGGGGGACCTGGAGATCGAGGGCCTCTAGGGGGCCCGGAGCTATTTATCGGTTGCGACCGGGCCGTTTATGCGCGGCGATTGTCGCCTTGAGCGCCCCTCCCCCCAACCTTGCCCTACAGGATCTCGCCGCCTTGGTCGGCGACGACGCCGCGCGGGAGATCGTGCGGCTCTTCCTGTCCACCTTCCCCGAGGCCGTCCGCTCGCTGAGCACCGGCACCCGCCAGGAGCAGATGAGGATCGCCCACGGGCTCAGGAGCAGCGCCCTTCACATGGGAGCGGGAAGGCTCTCGGAGCTGATCACCCGGATCGAGGACAAGCTGGCCCATCCGGGGGTCGCGCTGGCGCAGGGGGACCTGGCGGACGCGGTCGGGGAGTTCGAGGCGCTCGCCGGCGAGCTCAGGAAATACGCGGGGCCCTGAGGGGGCCCTCCGGCGTCAGGACTTGACGATCCCGGCCTGCACGCACCAGCGCACGAGGCTGGCGACCTCGCTGACCTTGATCTTGTCCATGATGTTCGCGCGGTGCTTCTCGACCGTGCGGACGCTGAGGTCCAGGCGGTCCGCGATCTCCTTCGACGAGAACCCCTCGGCGACAAGCCGCGCGACCTCGAGCTCCCGGGCCGAGAGCGTCTGGACGGCGTCGACCGAGGTCGTCGGCGGGCCCTCCTTGACCGAGGGCTCGACCTTGGGAAGCTGGGCGGCTGCTGCGGCGCCGGCCGCCTTCGGCGGGACGTGGGCGGCGAAGAACATGCCCCCGGCGATCACCGACTCGATCGCCTGCAGCACGTAGTTGAGCGGCGCGCTCTTGTCCACGAACCCGTGCACGCCCTGCGCTATCAGCCGGGCGGGCAGGTCGCCGTCGGGGTGCCCCGTCAGGACCAGTATCCGCGTGTTCGGGAGCTTCGCGCGGACCTCGCGCACAACCTCGAGCCCGTGCATCCCGGGCAGGTAGAGGTCGACGACGACCAGGCCGGGGGGGTCCTTCAGGCAGTGCTCGAGGCCCGACTTGCCGTCCTTGAATGCACCCGCCACCACCAGGCCCCGCACCCGGCTCAGCGCGGAAGCCAGCATTTGGCGGAATACGACCTCATCGTCGATAATGACAGTACGTATCGGCACTTCGCCGGCAGATTGACCCTCTCGGGAGCGGGGCGCAAGCGCAACTCCGACAAACTGGATTGTCGCCGGGCCCCCGCGCGGGCAGGCTCGGGGCGTGAGCGGCCTTCCCCTCCTCGCGCCCGTCTTCCTCGCCTTCGAGGCCTGGCAGCTGGCCATGGGCGAGCGCTATGTCGGGATCAAGCAGATCGCCCGGGGCGCCGATCCCCGCGAAATGGGCCCAGGCGAAGTGGTTTCGTTCCTCTGGAGCGCGGGCCTGATCGTCTACGCCGCATGGGTCGTGGCGCTTCTGTTGAGCCCGATGTCCCGGGCATACGCCCTCGCCCTCGCCGCGGCGACCCTGGCGGGGTACTCGATCCGGCGCAACTGCCCCCTGAAATGGATCCTGGTCGTCATGACGATCGAGGGCTCGGCCAGGATCGGGTTCCTCTTCGCGCTTTCGGTGATAGCGTGGCACCGGGCCTAGGGGCCGGCCAGCCGATGGCCTTCAGGGAATTCGAGCGGCTTTCGCCAAACAGCGCGCCCGCCGCGCACGAGGGCCTCGGCGCCCTCTTCCACCACAGCGGGCTCGGCTTCGGGGAGACGGTCGCCAGGATGCTGGACCCGGGGAGCCGCGTGAGCTACCACTGCCTGATCGACGTCGACGGCGCCCGGTGCACCCTCGTCCCGGACGCGCGGATCGCCTGGCACGCCGGGGCCTCGCGGTTCCTCGGGCGCGACCGGTGCAACGACTTCCTCCTCGGGGTGTCGTTCGCCGGGGACACCTACCTCGCCCCGCTCTCCGGCCCCCAGATCGCCTCGGCCCTGGAATGGCTCGAGCCCCGCTGGGCGCGGCTCGGCTGGGGGATCGACCGCATCGCCGACCACCGCCAGGTCTCGCCCGGGAGGAAGCGGGACCTCAACCCCGCCGAGTGGGACAGGCTGTTCGCGGCGGTGTCGGCGAAATTCGGAGGCGGCGCCGCGCGCCGGCGCGTTTCCGGTTGAAAAGACTGGCCCTTGGCCGCAGAAAGGACCGACCCCCATATCACATGGATTTGCCCAGCGACACACCGAGGCTGCCGAAGTGGATCTTCCTGACCGGGGACGCCTTCCTCCTCCTCGCGGCGTGGTACATCGCCGACCAGTCGGCGCGCCCGATGACGGGGTCCACGCTCGTCGCCATCGCCATCTGCGTCGCCGTCGCGGTCGTGCTGGGCGCCTTCCCCTTCGTGGCCGACTACGCGCGCCGCCAGGACGAGGCCCTCGACAACCGCCAGCGCGCGCTCCAGGCCCTCGCGGCCACGGTCACCTCCGCCTCGGAGCAGGTCTCGATAGCGGCGAGCGGCCTCGACCGCCTCGCGGGCATCGCCCAGGAGAACTTCACCCAGTCCGACCGCGTCGCCCAGCAGATCAAGGAGAAGATGGCCGAGCTCCACACGGTCCTCGCCGCCGCGAAGGAGCACGACGACGATTCCGCGGCGAGGCTGGAGGCGGTGGCGAAGAAGATCGCGAAGGCCGCGACCGACTTCGAGGCGGCCGTGTCCAGGGCGCAGGAGCCCGTCCGCGCGGCGCCCCCGCCCGCGCCGATCCCCCTTGAGGTGCCGCCCGTGCCGGCGAGCCAGATCGTCGAGATCCGGCCGGCCGTGGTGTCCTCGATATCGCCGTTCGTCAGCCCGCCCCCGCCCGTTTCCGCACCCAAGCCGGCTCCCGCGGCGCCCGCCCCTGCACCTGCGCCCAAGCCCGCGCCCGCCCCCGCGCCCAAGCCCGCCCCCGCACCCGCGCCCAAGCCCGCGCCCGCCGTCCCGGCACCGGTGGCGAAATCCGCTCCGGCGCCCGCCCCCGCCCAAGCGCCTGCGCCGGCGGCCCCGGCCGCGCCCGCGCCGGCCCCGGAGGCTGCCCCGCCGAAGCGGCCGCCGCGCAAGCCCGCCGCCCCGGCCGAGCCGGACCTGGCCCTCGACACGGGCCCGTCCCGCGCGGCGCCGGAGAACGCCGAATCGGCCATCTCGGCCGACGGCGCCACGCGGCTCGTCATCACCGCCTACATAGGGATCGGCAACCGGCTGTTCATCCGCGGCGCCGGCCCGGGGCTGACCTGGGAGAAGGGCGTGCCGCTGACGTTCGTCTCGATCGGGAAGTGGCGCTGGGAGACGGACGACGCCACGGCGCCCGTCAAGTTCAAGCTCTACAAGAACGACGAGATCGAGTGCACGGCGCTGGGCGAGCGCTCGGTCCAGCCGGGCGCGCAGCAGCACCTCACCGCGGACTTCTAGCCGCGGAGGCCTTCCGCGCGACGGGCGGCTTCAGCGCCTCCCGCTTGAGCCGAGCGAGCTCGGGGATCACCACCCTCTGGTAGCAGTCGGGGCACACCGAGTGGCTGATCTCGGTGCCGGTCCTCTCGTTGATGTAGCTCTCGATCTGCTGCCAGTAGTTGCGGTCGTCCCTGATCTTTTTGCAGTACGAGCACATCGGCATCATCTCCTCGAGCCGGTGCACCTTTATCGTGTACGTGAGGATCCGCTCGGCGACGCGAAGCCTCATCCAGAGCTCCGAGAGGTCGATCGGCTTGGTCAGGAAATCGTCCACGCCGGCATCCGCCGCGGCGCGGCGGTTCTGGCCGGATCCCCCCGTGCCGGTCAGCAGGATGAAATACAGGTACTCCTGGCCCTGCTGCGCGCGCAGGCGCCTGCAGAGCTTAAGCCCGTCCAGCTTCGGCATCCGCCAGTCGCTCACCACCACCCGGGGTTTCTCCTTGAGCCAGACCATCCAGGCCTCCTCGCCGTCCTTGGTGTCGATCACCTCGTGCCCGAGCCGTTCGAGCGAGCGGCGCAAGACAGAACGGGACAGATCGTCGTCTTCAACGGCAAGGACCTTCATCGTGATATGTCGCAATGCAAGCCACTCATTGGCCGAATGTAAACAATGCTGATTGCGCCCGCTAGGCCTCCCCTGGGGGGCGGCCGAGCGCCTTCCGGAGCTCCCCGGCGGTGCGCGCGGGCGCCCGGCAGGTGAATTCCTCGCAGACATAGGCCGCCGGGCCGTCCCCCTTGGCGCCGATCCCGGCGAGCCAGGGCAGGCGGGCCGAGAACCAGGCCCGCGCGGCCGGCGAGGCGTCCGGCGCGATCAGCGCCCGGATCGGCCCGAGCCGCTCGTGGACGACCGAGGCCAGGGCGGCGAAGCCCGGCGACCCGGGCGACCCGGTGATGACCACGTGGCGCGGGGCCTCGAGCGCGGGCTCCAGCGCGCACAGGAGCTGGGGCATCGCGTGCGGCGCCTCCTCCCATCTCCCCCGGAAGGCGGCGATCGCGCGACGGCCCCGCTCCCGCAGGCCCTCGTCCCCCGCCAGGGACGAGAGCCTGAGCAGGTTCATGGCGGCCACCGAGGTCGCCGCGGGCTCGGCGCCGTCGTAATCCTCCTTGAGCCGCAGGACGACGTCCGCCGCCCCCGCCGCCGAGTTGAAGTAGCCGCCCCCGGCGGCGTCCCAGAACCGCTCGTCCATCGCCCGCTGCAGCGCGAGCGCGCGGTCGAGCCAGCCGACGTCGAACGTCGCCTCGTAGAGGTCCAGCCAGGCCTGGACGAGGAAGGCGCAGTCCTCCGCGAACCCGGCCGCGGACCCCCTGCCGGCGCGCCACGAGCGCCGCGGGAGGCCGCCGGGCAGGTCGAGGAGCTCGCGCCCGGCGAAGGCGGCGGCGCGTAGCGCCGCCGAAAGGTACTCCCCGCGCCGGTCGAGGAGGGACTCGGCGGGGGCGACCGCGGCCCGGGCGAGCGCCGAGATCATGAGGCCGTTCCAGCCGGCGACGACCTTGTCGTCCAGGTGCGGGCGCGGCCGCGCCGAGCGCGCCTCGAGCAGCCTCGCGAGGCACGACGCGAGCAGGTCGCTCGCCGCCTGGGGATCGAGGCCGCGCCGCCTCGCCGTCTCGCCAAGCGGGCGCGCCTGGGCAAGGATGTTCTTGCCCGAGAACATCCCGTGGGGATCGCGCTCGCGGGGGACGTTTCCCTCCGGCCTCATCCCGAAGTGTTCGGCCGCGAGATCCGCGTCCCGGCCGAGCACGAGCTCGACCTCGGCCATCCCCCACACGTAGAACGCGCCCTCGGCCGGCCCGGTGCCGTCGTGCGCCTGCGAGTCCGCGTCCTCGGCCGAGTAGAACCCGCCCTCCGGCCCCGTCATGTCGCGCAGCACGTACTCGACGATGTCGCGGGCGAGCCAGGCGTGGCGCTCGTCGCCGGTCGCCTGCCAGGCCTCCAGCGCGCAGGACGCAAGCTGCGCCTGGTCGTAGAGCATCTTCTCGAAGTGGGGCACGAACCACTCGTCGTCCACCGAGTAGCGGTGGAACCCTCCGCCGACATGGTCGTGGATCCCCCCCCGGGCCATCGCGCCCAGGGTGCGCCCGACCATCCCGGCCGCCTCTCCCCCGGCCTCGCTCCCGGGGCCCTGGAGCGCCGCGCAACGCAGCAGGAAGGCGAGGCCCGCCGGCCTGGGGAACTTGGGCGCGCCACCGAAGCCCCCGTGGCGGGGATCGAAGCTCGAGGCGAAGTGCTGGTAGGCCTTCTCGAAGGCGGCGCCCGCCGCCTCGGCGAGGGGCGCGGGGGCGCCGGCCCCGGGCGCCGCCCCCTCCGACGCGCGGGCCCGGAGCGAGTCCACGACCCGCTCGGCCTCGCCGACGAGCCCGGCCCGGTCCTCCCTCCATCCCCGCGCGATGGCCCTGAGGATCGTCGGGAACCCGGCGCGCCCCCCGCCGTCCCTGGGCGCGAAGTACGTTCCCGCGTAGAAGGGCTTGAGTTCGGGCGTCAGCCAGACGCTGAGCGGCCAGCCCCCCTGCCCGGTGAGCGCCTGGACGTACGCCATGTACACCCGGTCCACGTCCGGCCGCTCCTCCCTGTCGAGCTTGATGCACACGAAGCTCTCGTTCAGGAGCCCCGCGATCGCCTCGTCCTCGAACGACTCGTGGGCCATCACGTGGCACCAGTGGCAGGTCGAGTATCCTATCGAGAGGAAGATGGGGCGGTCGGCAGAGCGCGCGGCCTCGAAGGCCTCATCGCCCCACGGGAACCAGTCCACGGGATTGCCCGCGTGCTGCAGGAGGTACGGCGACGTCGCATTCGCGAGCCGGTTCGGCATCTTTACTCGCCGAGCACCCAGGCAAATACGAGCGGGGCCACGATCGTGGCGTCGGATTCGATGATGAACTTCGGCGTGGCCGCGCCCAGCTTGCCCCAGGTGATCTTTTCGTTCGGCACCGCGCCCGAGTAGCTCCCGTAGCTCGTGGTCGAGTCGCTGACCTGGCAGAAGTAGCCCCAGAGCGGGATGTTCCTCCTGCCGAGGTCCTGGTGGAGCATCGGCACGACGCAGATCGGGAAGTCGCCCGCGATCCCCCCTCCGATCTGGAAGAACCCCACCGAGCCCTCGCCGGTGGCGAGCTTCGACGCCGTCCGCGTGTACCACCGGGCGAGCTCGACCATGTACTCGATCCCCGTGCGCACCGTGTGGGCGTTCTTCACGACGCCCGTTATCAGGTGCGCCGCGAACATGTTGCCCAGGGTCGCGTCCTCCCACCCCGGCACGAAGACCGGCAGGTTCTTCTCGCAGGCCGCCAGGAGCCACGAGTCCCGGCGGTCGATCTGGAACGACCTGCCGAGCTTGCCGCCCCTGAGCAGCTTGTACATGAACTCGTGCGGGAAATGGCGCCCGCCCGCCTGGTCGGCGGCCACCCACTCCTCGAGGACGGCCTCCTCGATCCGGCGCATGGCCTCCTTCTCCGGGATGCAGGTGTCGGTGACCCGGTTCATGTGCCGCTTGAGGAGCGCCTGCTCGTCCCCCTCTGTGAGGTTCCGGTAGCCCGGGACGCGCTCGTAGAAGTCGTGGGCGACCAGGTTGAACACGTCCTCCTCGAGGTTGGCCCCCGTGCAGACGACCGCGTGGATCTTGTCGCGGCGGATCATCTCGGCGAGCGATATGCCGAGCTCGGCCGTGGACATGGCCCCCGCGAGCGTGACGAGCATCTTGCCTCCGGCCTTGAGGTGGGCCTCGTAGGCCTTCGCCGCGTCCAGGAGCGCCGCCGAGTTGAAGTGCCTGTAGTGGCGCGCGATGAACTTGGAAACCGGGCCCTTCCTGCGGGCGAGCGCCGCGTTGACCGCCTCGGGAAGACGTTTACGGGATTCCGCGCTCATGGGGCCAAATCCTGCACCCTGTCGAAACGCGTTGCCACCCTAAACCGGCGCGATTGACGAGGCCGCCGGCCGGGTGTCCTCTAGCCGCCTTCATGCTCACGCTCGCAGGCGTCTCCAAGTCGCACGGGCCCCGGACACTGTTCGGGGACGTCTCGCTCTTCATCGGGCGGGAGGACCGCTTCGGGCTGGTCGGCCCGAACGGCGCGGGCAAGACCACCCTCCTGAACGTCATCGCAGGCAAGGAGCAGGCGGACACGGGCGAGATCACCTGGGAGAGGGGCGCGAGCTTCGGGTACCTGCCCCAGGAGACGGCGCCCGCCGGCGACGATACCGTCCTCGACCTGGCGACCGCCGTCACCCCCGAGTTCGCCGAGCTGCGCGACCGGCTGCGGGCCGCGGACGCGGGCGGCTCGACGGCGTGCATGCAGGCGGAGTTCGACGACCGCCACCGCTTCGAGGAGCTCGGCGGATACGCGGTCGAGACCAAGGCGAGGATCGTCCTCACGGGCCTCGGCTTCAGGCCGGCGGACTTCAACCGGCCGGCGAGGACCTTCTCGGGCGGCTGGGTCATGCGCGCGCACCTTGCGCGGCTCCTGGTCCGCGAGCCCGCGCTCCTCCTGCTCGACGAGCCGACGAACCACCTCGACCTGGAGGTCCTCCTCTGGTTCCAGGACTACCTCACGCGCTACCCCGGCGGGCTCGTCATCATCTCCCACGACCGGGCGTTCCTGAACGCGCTCTGCACGGGGATCCTCGAGATCCGCGACCAGGCGCTCCAGCGGTGGACCGGCAACTACGACGACTTCGTGCGCCAGCGGGAGGCCCACGTGGAGCAGCAGCTCTCGCTCCACAAGAACCAGCAGCGCGAGATCGCCCACCTGCAGCGGTTCGTCGACCGCTTCGGG
>CAZCAJ010000093.1:0-11243 GCA_964496645.1 uncultured Opitutaceae bacterium | reverse complement strand
AGGGCGTGCACTGGCCGCAGCTCTCGTGGGAGTAGAACGCGTTGATGTTGCCGAGGGCCTCGACCATGCTGACCGAGTCGTCCATGACGATCACGCCGCCCGATCCGCCCATCGACCCGACCATCGCGAGCGAGTCAAAGTCCATCGGGATGTCCTCGACGCCCCAGTCGTACTCGACCATCTCCGCGCCCACTTTGCGCCTGCCCTTGTAGCGCTCTCCGAACCTGAGGACCTTTGCGGACGACCCCCCGGGGATGACGGCCTTGAGCTTGCGCCCGGGCAGCGGTCCCCCGCACACCTCGTTAAGCAGCTGGCCCATCGTCAGCCTGCCGACGTCGAACTCGTAGTAGCCGGGGCGACGCACGTGCCCCGAGACGCACAGGACCCGCGTGCCGGTGTTGTTCGGGGTCCCAATCTTCGAGAATGCGTCGCCGCCCATGTCCGCGATGTGCCTGACGTGGCAGATCGTCTCGACGTTGTTCACGATCGTCGGGCACTGGTAGAGGCCCAGGACGGCCGGGAAGTACGGCGGCTTGATGCGCGGATAGGGGCGCTTGCCCTCGAGCGACTCGATAAGGCCGGTCTCCTCGCCGCAGATGTACGCACCCGCCCCCCGGTGCAGGTAGATCTCGCACCCGTAGCCTGTTCCGAGGATGTCCGGCCCGACGAAGTTCGCCGCCCTCGCCTCCGCGATCGCCCTCTCCAGGATCTTCGCGCCCTCGGGGAACTCCCCGCGGATGTAGATGTAGGTCCGCTCGACCCTGTTGGCGAAGCACGTGATCATGATCCCCTCGATCAGCTGGTGGGGGTCCTTGTGGATGATGTACCGGTCCTTGAACGTGCCGGGCTCCGACTCGTCCGCGTTGACGATCAGGTAGATCGGCTTGCCGCTCTTCCGGTCGAGAAGCGACCACTTCACTCCGCAAGGGAATCCCGCCCCACCCCGGCCCCGCAGGCCGGACTTCTTGACCTCGTCCACGAGCTCCTCGGGCCTGCGCCTGACGGACTTCCTCAGCACCTCGTAGCCGCCGCTGCGCAGGTAGCACGCGAGGTCGTTCGAGTAGCCGGGCTCGTCGATGTGCCTGAAGATCAGCCGGTGTTGTTCGGGTGCGGGCATCGTGCGGCGGATTAGCGGGACCCGGCGGCCGGGGCCGCGGCCTTGATCTCCTGCGACAGCGCGCGGGCCTTCGCAGGGTCCACGTTCTCATGGAGCCGGTCGTCGATCATCACGACCGGTGCGGTCCCGCAGCTTGCGAGGCACTCGACAAATTCGACCGTGACCTCGCCGTCTGGCGAGACCCCGCCGAGACCCGTGTTGAACTGCCTTTGGAATTCTGCGCAGGTCCGGTATCCGCCCATGAGCGCGCACGAAAGCGTGCGGCAGACCCTGATGTGCCTGCGCCCGATCGGCTTGCGCCTGAGCATCGGGTAGAACGTGACCAGCTCGTAAACGTTGATCGGCTGGATCTCGAGCCTCGATGCGATCCACTCTATAGCCTCGTCCGAGATGTACCCATGCTCCTCCTGCACGAAGTGCAGCAGCGGGAGAACGGCGCTGCGCTTCACCGGGTCATGCGGGATCACCTCGTCGATCTTTTGCAGCGTCTCGGGGTTGAGGTTCATCATCGGTCGCATTCGCCCATGACAAAATCGAGGGAGCCCAGGATCGAAACCACGTCGGCCACCATGGCGCCGACGCAGACCTTGGGGAGGATCGAGAGGTTGCAGAACGAGGGCGCGCGGATCTTCAGCCTCCACGGGACGCCGCCGCCCTTCGAGACGATGTAGAACCCGAGTGCCCCCTTCGGGTTCTCGGCCTCGAAGTACACCTCGCCGGCCGGCATCTGCGGCCCCTCGGTGACGATCATGAAGTTCTGGATCAGCTCCTCCATCGAGGTGAGGATCTTGTCCTTGGACGGCTTGATGATCCGCTTGGCGTCCTCGGCGTACCAGCTCCCGGAGGGAAACTTGGCGATCGCCTGGCGTATGATGCGCACGGACTGGCGCATCTCCTCGCCGCGCACGAGGTAGCGGTCGTATCCGTCGCCCTTGGACCCCACCGGGACGTCAAAGTCGTACTGCTCGTATCCGCTGTACGGCCGGTCCTTGCGCAGGTCGAGCGGCACGCCGCTGCCCCGCAGGTTTGGCCCCGTGAGCCCGTACGCGATCGCGTCCTCACGCGATATGACGCCGATGCCGGCCGTGCGGTCCACGAATATCCTGTTGCGAGTGAGGAGGCTCAGGGTCTCCTCGAGGTGCGGAAGAAACTGCTCGCAGAACGCGTCCACCCTTCCCGTCCACCCGTCTGGCACGTCCCGAGCAACGCCGCCGATCCGCGTGTAGCTCGTCGTGAACCGCGCCCCCGTCAGCTCCTCGAAGAGCCTGTAGAGCTTCTCGCGCTCCGTGAAGGAGTAGAGGAAGACGGTCCACGCGCCCACGTCGATCCCGAAGGCGCCAAGCCCAAGCAGGTGCGCCGAGATCCGGGCCATTTCCGCCGTGATCACGCGGATCGCCTGGCAGCGCGGCGGGACCTCGAGCTTCGCGAGCCTCTCTACCGCGATGGCGTAGGCCATGTTGTTTGCGAGCGGCGCCAGGTAGTCCAGCCTATCCGTGTACGGGACGAACTGGTTGTAGGTCATGTTCTCGGCAATCTTCTCGTCGCCGCGGTGCAGGTAGCCTATCACCGGCTCGGCCTTCTTGACGACCTCGCCGTCGAGCTCCATCTGCAGGCGCAGGACGCCGTGGGTCGACGGGTGCGACGGCCCCATCGAGATGGACATCCTCTCCGCCTCAAACTCGCCGCGCGTGCCCCTCGCCGCGGAATCCGGGAATGCGTGTTCGACGGGCATGTCGGCTTCGGTCCTCAGGCGCCGGGCTTCGGGCGCCGCTCGCTCCAGCTCTCGTCCTTCGCGCCCGGCTCGGCCTCGCCCATGTTGATCGTCCCTGCCTTCGCCACGAAAGGGCCTCCCATCATCGGGGCGGCGATCGCCCCGGCCTTCGTCTCGGCGACCACCTCGGGGTCGGGCAGTTCGGTCTCGATGCCCGCCAGCGGGAAGTCCTTTCTCAGCGGAAAGTGCGGATAGCCGTCCCACATCAGGATCCGCCGCAGGTCCGGGTGGCCCGCAAAGCGGACGCCGAACATGTCGAACACCTCCCGCTCGTGCCAGTTGGCGCCCGGCCATAGCCCGACCGCGCTGGGCATCTCCGGGGCAGCCTCGTCCGCGCAGTCCGACGCGACCCGGACGTACTCGTGGCGCGCCGTCGAGAACACGTGGTACACGACCGTGAAGCGCGGCTTGGCGCCCGCGCCCCAGTCGACCCCCGTCACGTCGGCCAGCATGTCGAACCCCCACTCCTCCTTGAGCGCCCTGAGCACTCCCAGGACGTCGGAGGCCGGCGCGTTCACCGCCGGGTGGTCGAGGCTGGCGCGATCGGTCACCGAGGCCCACCTGCCCTTCAGCGCTGCGACGGCGTCGGGTGCAGCGGGCATCAGGCTGACAGGAGTTTGCTCGCGGACGGCTCCCGCACCACCTTGCTCTGCAGCTTGACGAGTGCGTCGAGGAGCGCCTCCGGCCGCGGCGGGCATCCGCTGACGTACACGTCGACGGGAAGAATCCGGTCTACCCCCTGCATGACCGCGTAGCTGCGGTACATGCCCCCGGTGCTCGCGCACGCCCCCATGGCGATCACCCATTTGGGGGCCAGCATCTGGTCGTAGATCCGGCGCACGGCCGAGGACATCTTGTAGGTCACGGTGCCGGCGACGATCATAACGTCGGCCTGCTTGGGCGAGAACCGCATCACCTCGGCGCCGAAGCGGGCGATGTCGAAGCGGCTCGCGGCCACCGCCATGAGCTCGATCGCGCAGCACGCCAGGCCCATCGGCATGGGCCACATCGAATTGCTCCTGATCCAGTTGATCACCGCATCGGCGCGGGAGACGATTACCTCCCCCTCAATCTTGCTGTCGTAGGCCAGTTCAGTATCGGAGGCGACCATGGTGTAATTTGGCCATAAGCCACACCACGGTACCGCGCCCCCTAGGTCGCGCAAGAAGGTTTTGCGGCGAGCCGCGCCTCAGCGCGCCTCGAGCGTCCAGACGCACGAGTCCGTCGCGGTAGCAGGGCCGAACTTGGCGCTCGCCGAGACCCGGTTCGCCCCGGGCGCGAGGGTCACGCCCGTCCAGACGAAGACTCGGCCGCCCGCCGCGTCCCTCTTCGCGCCGAGGGGCACGCCGTTCACCTCGAGCGCCACCTCGGGCGCGTTCGAGTAGACCCTGACCTCCGTGGCCGGCTCCGTCCGCCTCGCGAACCTGCTGCTGGTGATGTGCAGCACCGGGTCGCTGCTCCAGTTGGCCTTATAGAAGAAGAAGGCGTCCTTCCTCACGGTCCGGTCGTAGGTCACCAGGCCCTTGTCATTGCGTCCGGGATGGTCGCCCTCGTTCCTTCCGTCCGACGCGAAGTCGTGGAGGCACCAGATGAACTTGGCCCAGACGTACGGCCTGTCCTTTAGCGCGCCCCAGTATGCCTCGTGGAAGGTATTCTGGTATTCCTCGGGGTGGAACCGGCCCCCTGGCTTTGGCGCGCCCGGGTTCTCCTCGTGCTGAATGATGCTTGCTCCGGCCCCAAACTCGCTCATTGCGAAGCGCGCCTTCGGGTAGTCGGCGCGCGTCCTGTCCAGCCACGCGGCGAAGTCGGATAAGCTGCCTTGGTACCATCCGAAGTACCGGTTGAAGGCTACGACGTCCGTGTGCCAGTTCTTCGGGTCGGCGTTGTCGTGGCTGGAGGCGTATGTCGATAGCCGGGCCGGGTCCTCGGCGCGCGCGACCCGCGCCAGCGCCGCGATCACCCCGTCGGCCGCGGGCCCGCTCGTCTCGTTGCCGACGCCCCAGAAGCAGATCGCCGGGTGGTTGAAGTTCTGCCGGATGAGCTCGCGCAGCTGCTGCCCCGCGTTCTCGAGGAACTCCGGGGTGTCCAGTGCTCCGTTCACGAACGGGATCTCCGCCCAGGCGACGATCCCGGAGCGGTCGCAGCGCGAGTACCACGAGTCCGACTGCTGGTAATGGGACACGCGCACGGCCGTTGCGCCGGAGTCCCTCAGGATCTCGAAGTCCTCCGCCTCCTCGGCGTCCGAGATCGCCCATCCCTTGTCGGGCCAGTCCTGGTGGCGGTTGAACCCGTGAAGGTCGAGGTGGCCACCGTTCAGGATGAAGCCCCTGTCAGGGTCGACGCTGAATGACCGGAGTCCCAGCGGCTGCTCCACGGCGTCCGAAAGGGCCCCCGCCGACCCGTCGGCGGAGACGGGGTGAAGCTCGACCCGGACCGTGTAGAGGTACGGGTCGGCCCGGGCGTTCCAGAGGTGCGGGCGCGTGATCGTGACGGGCTTGGCGATCTCCTCGGATCCGTTCGGCTCCAGGTGGATCCTGAAGAACGGCGAGGCCTGGATTCGCCAAGGCGCGCCGGCCTGGTGCGCGTCGATGACCTTGAGGCCCACGTCGATCTCCCGGGGGAAAGGGCTGTGGTTCTCGATTTCGGCGCGGACGAGGACCGTGGCCGAGTCGGCAGTCACGCGGACCTGCTCCAGAAAGACGCCCGGCGAGGCGTAGTCCGTCGCCGAGACCTGGACGGGATCGGTCACAAGCAGGGACACGTCGCGGTAAAGCCCGCCGAAGAAGGTGAAGTCCGCCGACGTGGGCGGGATCCCCAGGTGCCCGTTGTCCACGCGTACCGCGATCACGTTGTCAGCCCCCGTCTTCAGGGCGCCGGTGGCGTCAAACCTGAAGCGGGCGAATCCGCCCTTGTGGTTGCCGAGGTGGACCCCGTTCACGTAGACGTCCGCCATAAGGCTCGCGCCGTCGAACTGGAGGTAGAGCCTCCTGCCGGCGAAAGAGGCATCCAGGGAAACGTGTCGCCGGTACCAGCCCGGACCGCGGCGGTAGTCGTTCCCGCCGTCCTCTCCGTCGAGCGCGTTCCACGTGTGGGGAAGGTCGACCGGCTGCCACGACCGGTCGTCAAATCCGGGGTCCGCGGCGCGGGGCTCGTCCGCCGGGAGGAATCTCCAGCCTGGGTCGAGGCCGATGTTCTGGCGACCGACCGGCTCGTCCGAGGCCCGCGCCCGGAAATGGACGCCGACCAGCGCGCAGGCCGCGGCAAGCAAGCGCAGGGGGCGCATGGGCGATACCTAAGCCCAGAGCAAAGGCCGGCGCCAGTCGATTCGCGCGGCCCGGGCGCCCGCCGGCGGATGCCCGGGCGGACAACGGGCCACCGATGTGCGACCTCATCCTTGGGCTTGCACTTGGAAGCTCCGCGGGAGCGCCCCTCAGACCGCCTCATGCCCCTCGGGTCCAGGCCCTAGTCGCCACCCAGGAGATTCCGTTTGGCCCCACTCCGTGCGATCGGGCTTCCGCCACCCTATCGCCCGACGATCGTACCGGTCGCCAGGCGCTTGAAGGAAACGGGGGAGCGCTCGATTGCGCTAGGCTCGCTATCAGCATCCGCGCACTAAGCAGGCCAACGTGACTCCTTGTCAGCGATCGTCATTTATTAATGGCAATGCGCTGAGCAGGGCATTCGGGCTTGCATCTCTGGAGCCGGAACGCATCTTGCGGGGTCCGTTCAAACCTTTATGGGTACCCGACATGCGGATACAACTAACCCCCGTCCCCTTCCTACGGATCCCTCGTTATTAGTTAATAGCTGGATGCCGGCACGGTATGCTGAGCGGGCTAGGTCTTAACCGGTTGCCTTCGCAATATCACCGAACGACGTTCGGCCTCATGAACCTGCCGGTAGAGGTTCCGGAGCGCCTCATAGTCGCCCTTCTTGAAGAACCCCGCCTTGCGCGATAAGTGCTTGGTCAGGACGACTGAAGAGCCGTCGACCCGGTACGTTATTTCCGCGCTCAGCAGAGCCTGGTCTGTCTTCCAGCCATCCGGAAGCTCTTCCACCGAATAGCCTTCAGGAATCGAGAGCCGGACCTCCTCCTCAACCTCGTCCGGGCCGAGCACCGACACGCCGTCATTCTCCACAGACCAAGGCTCAAACTTGGCGGTGCCAGGCAGGACGTCTGGCGAGACCAGCATCAGTCCACCCGGCATCGCGCGCCCGTAAGAAGCCACAGAAAAGCCGATCGTCAGACGGTAATGAGCATCCGCCGGGCTCCAGTGGTCCGTCCAGTTAAGGTCCTTGCAGAGCGGATTCGCTCGGTGCACGCGGGCGTTGATAAGATCCTGATACTGTTCGTGCGACTTGTTGTAGCGCCCGCCGTATTGGGCCGCCGCCATCTTCCCAAAGGTG
This sequence comes from uncultured Opitutaceae bacterium, assembly GCA_964496645.1. Taxonomy (GTDB): domain Bacteria; phylum Verrucomicrobiota; class Verrucomicrobiia; order Opitutales; family Opitutaceae; genus Palsa-1447. The sequence goes on along the minus strand of CAZCAJ010000093.1, from coordinate 3,948 downwards.
TCCTCAACTATACTCGCCCTCAGGCCGCCCCGCGAATCCATGACGGCTTCGATCTTGCGCAGCGACCGACTAGTAGCCGGATCACTGAACGGCACCCGGAAGAGCCTTCCGCCCTGCGGCGAGACAATGAGGCCAAATCCGCCAGCGTCGCCGTCGGGAAGAACGCCGAGCGGAGTAAACGAATTGGTGGGATCGAACAGGACCCAACGAGCCCCTTCGCCGCCATCGACAACGGGCCATGATGGGGATTCGGATCCGTCTGCTCGAATCAGGACGATGACATGGTTGAAGGAATTGGCAGGCCAGGTCTCCACTACCGCCAGAGGATTTCCCGAGGAGACAAGGGCGACGCGCGAGTCATCCCCGACGGCCCGCAGCATTGAGGCCAGGAGGACAGCCTTGTCCTTGCAGTCGCCGTAGCGGTTGCGAAGCACATCGGAGGGGTGGTGTGGGCGCATTCCAGCAAGCGCGTCCTGGTCGATCGTTATCTCCAGGTAGGCGATAGAGCCCTGCACAAACTCGGACAGGGCGCGCACCCGCTCCCATCGGCCGGTCTTTCCCTCCACGAGTGACATGGCCTGCCCGCGAATATCCATTGCATTGGGCTCGATGCGCGGCTCGAGGATACTCGCGGCCTTCTGAGAAACCACGCTCCACGTATAATCGGTCGGACCTTGGGACGATGGCATACACCGCACAAAGACGGCCATGGGGTTCGCAAAAAACCCAGTCGGCCTATGCTCGGGCAGCGGCAACTCGCGGGATACCTCCCACCTGAGCGATCCCGGCTCGCCACCGGGCTTCGGACTGCGAAGACGGGGATGCCCGGCCTCGAATTCCAATCGCGTCCCGGGCGCGGGAATCGCCTCGAATTCGGCGCGCAGCATCGGGAGGCTGGGAAGAAACGGCTTCCCGTATTCGCGGAAAACGTCGTCCATCTCGAATCGGAATTCCCAGGCGAGCACGCCTCCGGCACCAACCCTCTCCTCGCTCGGAAACCTGAGCACACGACGGTTGTCCCAGAAGAAGGTGTTGTAGACAGCCACCGAATCCACGAAGTCGCGTTTCTCGAATGATTCCGTCTTGCGACCGTCCGGCGAAACGACCCACGCCGACGCGGATATTACCCGCGTAAACCCTGGATTATAGGGGAGCGAAGCGTACTCGATGCTTCTCTCGGGGGATCCGGTCAGCCTAGCGGCACCGCGCCACAACACCTGAACCCTGCACTCTTCCAGGCCCGCACCGACCGCACTCGCTTTGGAAGCCTCTCGGGGAACGAACCGGACCTGTGTCGAGTCCAACAACACCAGCCCTCCGCCTTCATGAACCCAGGGCGGGTTGTCGGCTGCGACCGCAAGGCGGGCCCAATCGGGGAGCGATGCCCGGGATCCCGATTGCATCGCAACGCAAAGCGCCGCGGCCGCTGCAAGACGCCGTATCCGTCCCCTAACAAAGCGCGAGAAAGCGCTCATTGCGTTGCCGGATGCGAATGGCCGTCGGCGCTCTTCGCCTCGGAATTCGGCCCTTTGACGAGAATCAATTCGTGACCGTCGCTCTGCGCCATCGAATCAAACCATTCCTTGACCGCGGAATAGGCCGATGCGTTGAATGCCTCCGCATTGCTCGTAAACGACCTTTTTAGGACCAGTTGGTTTGTCTTTCGAAGAAGGGAGATCGATATCGAGTAGTCCAGCGCCTTTCCAGGCTGCGAGGGAGGCGTCGATGGTGATTCCAAGGCGAATCCTTCGGGAAGCTGGAGGGTTGAATTATCCTGCTCAGTCCATTTGTAGGGGAACACGATCCGGTTGTGGCGGGTGTCGGCGGAAAACGGAGATTGGGTGAGTCCGTGGAAAACCGACGGTCGAAAGATTATCCTGTCCTTCGAAACCTCGGCGTAGTTGTCCCAATGGATATCGTATTCAATCGACACGGGCTTCTCAGGGTCGCCAAGTCCGTCAACCGACACCACGCTGGCCGACTCCGCCTTGAGCTCCTCTCGAAGGCCGTCGCCGAGGCGGCGCTTAACGCCGTCCATGTTTTCGGTGCTCATATTCTGCCGAACGCGGGCAGCGATCTCGCCGCTAATGGTCCGGCGGCATTTGCCGCTTAAGCCGCCATCGGCGCGCAGATCAAATGTCCCGGAATTGGCTACGCACGTCTCGGAGGCCGGGGCCTCGGCGACATCAACGAACTCGGCCTTGCTGTCCTGGGCCACAAGGGCGACGCCGCCCCGGTTCTGCCATGGCAGGGCGCCGAAGGCCAGCGGAATGCCTGCCGCCGGCATCGAATACATCCAAACGCCCGCGACGCGCACCCTGGCGCATGCGTCCGGTAGAAACACGTCCGACGTAAGTCTCTGCGAGAAAAAGACGAAATCGTAGTTTGGAAGCATGAGGACCTGCGTCTCAAAGCCAGCCTCCCGGTAGAGGGCAACCGCCAGGTGCAGGAAGTTCACCGGCCTAAATAACTGCTCGGGGTGCTTGTCATATTCAGCGACGTACTCGGCGATCGGCCACGCGCCATTCCCGCGGTACGTCGATTGCCGCGTGCCTTTCGTAAACCTCAAGTAAAGGTCGTGCACGTAGTCGTGGATGCGGCGTGCACGATCCTGGTCCGAAGTCGCCCCAATTGTGACGCTGTCGGCAAGCTTCTTCAATATCTTGGATGGCCGAGTGACGTCCTGCTCGGCCACGTAGGCCATGGTTGCGTAGCCCACCCAGGGCCCCGCATTGGGCCCGAAATCCCTCGATTCGAACGGGTAGTTTGTGATGAGCCTCTCATTTCGGGAACGGTATTTCCCAATATAGGTGAGGACCCGGCTATAGATCGGGCCCTCAAATGGCTCGTCCTCGAATCCCGGCAAATTTGCGGCGTTTACAATGAGGGATGTCTTCTTGGCGTCGGCCGTTTCCTTCACATCTAGGCCCGACACGTTTAGCAGCGTCGGCGAGGCCGAGAAGAGATGCGTCGCAGCAAAGACCTGTTCAAATCTCAGACGGCGAACAGGGACGCTTCTTCTCTGCAAGAGGAACGCATAAAAGCTCCCCGGGTTATCCTGCTTGGTTTGGAACTGAAACTCGACCACGGAGCCGGGCACAATTCCGCCAATGGCAAGGAATTTCTCCCGCACCTCCACGCCAGAAGTGCCAAGCAGGCGCGATATCCACGTTTTCTCGCCGCCACTCTTCTGGAGGTCGCGCTCCTGAAGCGACTCCTTGCCAAACTCCTTCGAAGTACCGTCGGGCAGGACGAGACGGGCGCGCACATCCACGTTCTTGTAATCGGAACCGCCACTCGAAAAGCGCGTGGCCGAAACCCGCGTGAGGTTCACCGCCTTCTCGGGGTCAAATATCTTGTACCGCACGTACTCGTATATGGTGCTCTGCTGGGGGCGCTGGCTATCGTCGACCGTGATGCTCCAATCTAACACCTCCGCAGGTGCGTCCGGACTGAGCGCCGGCTGCTTCTCCCGGAGCTGAGCCGCATCGACCGGCCGCCAAGGTTGCATCCAATCTGCTCGGAGCTGCGGTCCGTGGGAGAGAAGCGCCAGCACAATTCCCGCGCCGAATCTGAATGGCGGGCCACTGGCTACCTTAACCCTGTTAGGGGTAGGTGGAAGCGCCGTCATTCAAGGCAGGATTACTGCCTCGGGCCTTGTCATGTCAAACGTATGCTCCGCAAGCCAGTCCATCCCGGCGCGCGCGCTGGCCCGCTTTGGAGCGGTCCGAGGCGGTTGGGTAACACGAGAATCGGTTTGACCCAGCATGATTCTGCGACGTTTCATGTACCTCTTTCCCGGACGCGGACACCGCTCGTCCGGCACCCGGAGAGGTGACAGAGTGGTCGATTGTGCATGATTGGAGATCATGTGTACCTGCAAGGGTACCGAGGGTTCGAATCCCTCCCTCTCCGCCATTTTCCCCGGCAACCGGTTGGGCAAGGCCG
>CAZCAJ010000092.1:0-11499 GCA_964496645.1 uncultured Opitutaceae bacterium | reverse complement strand
GATAAATGGCTGCCCGGGCTGGGATCGAACCAGCGACCAAGTGATTAACAGTCACCTGCTCTGCCACTGAGCTACCGGGCAATTCAGACCGCGCCTCAGGAAGGCGCCGGAACGGTGGTAATACGGAGAGCGCGGGAGCGCGGGCAAGAATAAACTACGGCCCCCCGCTCTCAAATCTGCAGGAAACGGACGCAGAGCGGCTCCGGGACGTCGATCGACCCTGCGAGCGTCAATCGTCCGGTTTCGCGATCGATCCTGTAGACGGTCGCCGTGTCCGCCTTGAGATTCCCGCACACCAGCCAGCGGCCCGACGGGTCGATCGCGAAGTTGCGCGGGACCTTGACGCCGTCCGCCATCCTCTGAACGAAAGTCAGCGTCCCGGTTGCGGGATCAAAAGCGTGGACCACGATGCTGTCGTCGCCCCGGTTTGAGCCGTATACGAATCTTCCCGAACCTCCCACGACCACCTCGGCCGAAGTGTTCAACCCTACAAAGTCCCTCCTCAGGATCGAGACCGTCCCGCAGGGAGTCAGGAGGCCCCTTGAGCCGTCCCAGTTGAAAGCAGTGATCGAGCCCCCCATTTCGTTGATCACGAACGCGTGCCTGCCGTCGGGATGGAAGGCGAAGTGCCTGGGACCGGCACCCGGGGCCACCCGAACGGTCGGGGGATCGCCGGGCGAAAGGATCCCCCTGGCCGCGTCGAGCCGGTAGATGAACAGCCGGTCCAGGCCGAGGTCCGCGACGATCGCGAACCGGCCCGTGGGATCAGTGTTGATCGAGTGGGGATGGGCCGACTCCTGGCGCGAACGGTTGGGCCCCGAGCCCTCGTGGCGCCGGATGCAGGAGCGCGGGCCGACGGTCGCGTCCGCGAGTATGGGGAAGACCTCCACGTAGGGGCCGTCGTAGTCGGCGGTCAGGACGCACCTTCCCGAGGGATCCACGCTGATATGGCACGACTCGGGGCCGCCGGCGACCCGCTCGCCGGCGGGCGTCAGGGCCCCCGATGCCGCGTCGACCGCGTAGGTCTCGATCGCCTCGACCGGGCCGCCTCCGGGACCCGGCGCCTCGGCCAACGAGTACAGGTGTCTCTTGTCCGGGGAGAACGCGAAGAAGACCGAGTCCGGCTTGTCCGCGGCGCGCGCGGCCGGCGAAAGGCCGCCCGAGTCCTGGTCCAGCCTCGACAAGTAGATCCCGCGCCGCGAATCCGTCGCTGAGGTTCCGAAATATACCCAGCAGGACGCGCTGCCGGCCTGCGCGGCCGAGGCCAGGGCCAGCAGCGCAGCGAATCCCGGGGCCGAGAGGGTGGGGTGCATGGACAGACAATGTTTGCCTCCCGCGGCCCCTGCAATTGAGAATGGCGCCGTATGAGGGTCCAGCCACGCTCCGCATTTTGTCTCCGCTTGCTGCCGCTGGCCGCGTGCCTGCTTCTCCAGGCCCCGGCCCGTGCGGCGGAGACCCTTCCCACGCCGACGCCGATCGCTGCGCTGAGGCTAAACGACGGGCGCCTGCTGCACAACGTCCAGGTCAAGTCGGACGAGAGCACGAGCATCGTGGTCCGGGCGGACGAGGGGCTCCTGAAGATAGCCAAGTCCAACCTTCCCCAGGCGGTGGCGGACGCCTACCCCGTGAAGCCGGCCCCGTCAGCGGGCCAGGACACGGTGATGCAGACCTTCAACCCCAGCTCGCCGCAGTCGGGAGTCAGCCAGGCGCCCTACGCGAGGCCCACCCCGAGGCCGACGCCGACGCCGAGGCCGACCAAGGACCCGACGTACAAGGGGTGCACGATCGTCAGCTTCCATTCGGCCTCGTTCCATGACTCGCTCGGGTGCGTGGAGATCGTCATCAGGAACGACACGGACAACGTCGTGGTCATGAATCCCTCGGAGATCCTCTGCGTCACGACGCAGGGGATCCGCCGCATAGGCATGAACTTCATCACCGACGGGGTCCCTCCCGTGCTCAAGCGCCAGGAGTTCATCCCGGCCCACGGCGACATCGACGACATCCTCACCTTCACCAACAGCGCCCTCGACGTCTCCTACGTCGAGTGGACGCACTGAAGTTTTGGTTGATTTCCGTTTGGGCGGCCTTTCTAATCCACCCTTTCAATTACGCCTGCCCCCGGTTCTCGGGGTCCCAGGGGGAACGAATCCATGAAAACTCCGCTCATCCTCAAAGTCGCCACGCGCGCACAGACCGGCCGAAGCGCGTCGCGTCGCCTGCGCAAGGTAAACCTCATTCCCGCCATCCTTTACGGGAAGCACTCGGCCCCGGAGAAGCTCTCCGTCGAGGCGCCCGAGTTCACGCGCCTCCTCAAGTCGGTCGCCGGCCGAGCGCTCCTCATCGAGCTGACCCGCGACGACAAGGCCGAGAAGGCCCTCTCGTTCCTGCAGGAGGTCCAGCGCGACCCGATGACGGACCGCTTCCTCCACGTTGACCTCCACGAGGTCAAGGCCGACGAGAAGTTCGAGATCCGCGTGCCGGTGCGCGTCACCGGCGAGTCCTTCGGGGTCAAGAACCAGAGCGGCGTCCTCGAGATCGCCTCCCACGCGCTGCGCGTGCGCTGCCTGCCCAAGGACCTTCCCGAGGCGATCGAGGTGGACGTCACCCCGCTCAACGTCGGCCAGACGATCAAGGTGGGCGAGCTCAAGCCCATCGAGGGAGTCTTCGTTCTCGAGGACAAGGGCCAGCCCGTGGTCTCGTGCGTGGAGCCGGTCGCCGAGATTGTCCAGGAGGTTCCCGTCGCCGAGGTGCCCGTCGAGGGCGCCGAAGCGGTCCCGGCCGCCGAAGGCGAGGCTGCGGCGGCGCCCGAGGGCGACGCCAAGGCCGCAGCGCCTGGCGACGCGAAGGCCGCCCCGGCTCCCGGGGACAAGAAGGCCGCCGCGCCCGCGGGCGACAAGAAGGCGGCCGCCGCGGCCCCCGGCGACAAGAAGGCAGCCGCCCCGGCCCCCGGGGACAAGAAGGCGGCCGCGCCCGCCGCCTGGTCCAAGCCCGCTCCGCACGGCAAGAAGTAAGGAAGCCAGCCGGCGGTCCGACCGCCGGCCGTTCTTTGAGTCATGTCCATCTCGCTAGTCGCAGGCCTGGGAAACCCGGGCCGCGAATACGAGCTCACCCGCCACAACCTGGGCTGGGTGGCCGTCGACGCGTACGCCAGGAAGCACGGCCTCGCGTGGAAGGGCGCCCCCGAGTTTGAGTCCCTGACCGCGCGCAGGGACCTCGGCCCCGGGCGCGCCCTCTGGCTCATCAAGCCCCAGACCTTCATGAACGGAAGCGGCCGCGCGGTCGCCTCGTTTGCCCGGTACCACAGGATCGCCCCGGAGGACGTCGCCGCGGTCTACGACGACCTGACGATCGACATCGGCCTCCTGAAGGTGTCGGTCCTCGGAAGCGACGCGGGCCACAACGGCGTCGCGAGCCTGCTCGAGCACCTGGGAACCGGCTTCGCCCGCCTGAGGCTGGGCGTCGGCCCCAAGCAGCCGCCGGAGATGGACATCAAGGACTTCGTGCTCGCCCGCTTTACAACAGAACAACTCAACCTAATCCAAAACAAGACCGACGCCTACGTCCAGGGCCTGGAACTGCTCCTTGAATGGGGCCCCGACAGGGCCATGAACCAGCTCAACCGAAGAGACATCCCATGAGTACACCCATCATGCACAAGTACCGCGCGACCTTCATCCTGGACAACCGCGGCAAGCAGGAGACCGTCGAGCAGATCGTCGACGGCGTGAAGAAGGAGATAGCGGCGATCCACGGCGATGTGACGGGCGTCGAGAACATAGGCAAGAGGGACTTCGCGCGCGTCACCGACCGCAAGTTCCCGGGCGCCACGTACGTCCACGTCAACTTCAGCGCTCCCCCGGAGGGACCCGCGCAGCTTCGCGAGCGCCTCAGGCTGAACGGCAGCGTCTACCGCACCTTCGTGCAGAAGGCCTAAATCCCATGGCAAACTTCAACAAGGTCTACCTGATGGGGAACCTGACCCGCGATCCGGAGATGCGGGTCACTCCCAAGGGCACGGCGATATGCCAGTTCGGGCTCGCGATCAGCCGCTCGTGGAAGGATGAGAGCGGCCAGACCCGCGAGGAGACCGCCTTCGTCGACATCGAGGCCTGGGGCAAGCAGGGCGAGGTCATCTCGAAGTACTGCACGAAGGGCCGCCCCCTCTTCGTCGAGGGGCGCCTCAAGTTCGACCAGTGGGAGGACAAGACCTCGGGCCAGAAGCGCAGCAAGCTCAAGGTCGTCCTCGAGAATTTCCAGTTCATCGGGGGCCGCGGAGACGGCGCCCCCGGCGCGGGCGGGGCGGCTGCGGGCGGCGAGGCCGCCGAGTCCGGCCCGGGAGAGGCGGCACCCGCGCCGAAGAGCCCGCCCAGGGGCCCGGCGGCGCCAAAGGACGGCGTCGACGAGGACGTGCCGTTCTAGCGGCCCCGGCCTGCTGATTGCGCAGCGCGACCATAGGATCCACGCACAGCGCCCTACACGCGGGAACCGCCGCCGGGACCAGGGCGATGGAGAGCGTAAACGTCGCGGCCACCCGTTTGGGCGCGCGCGGGTTCACTTCGTTTTCGACGACCATCCGGACGCGCCGGACAGCCACTCGCGGTGCGAAGTCGGCCGGTGACGTCGACACCGGCATGCTTCCCCTGCCCGCGACGGCCTCCGCGATCCGCCGCGGCCAGGGATTCCGGATTGGCTGGCCGGGGCCGGGCTTTCAGCCTAAGCCAAGGGTGCCCTCCCGACCGCCGGCCATCCGAGCCGAAGCCCTCAATGCCGTCCAATCCTGCTGCCCGGGCCCCGTCCCAGATACCAAGAGCCGGTTTCCAATCCCGAGTCCCCATGACTAACAAACCGTTTGTCCGCTCGAGCCCTCGCCGCAGCCTCGTCCCGAGGCTCGTCCTGCTCGTCCCGGCATTGTCGCTGTCGCCTCTCTGGGCCGGGCCGCTCAAAGTCTCATTCACTCAGGCGCCGGCCTCCGTCGAGGCCTACGACTACGTGGAGGTCGCCGCCAACGTGGAGCGCCCGGACGCGCCCAACCCGTTCACCGACGCCGCTCTCATCGGTACATTCGCAAGGGCCGACGGCACCGATCGCCGCGAGGTCGAGGGGTTCTGCGACTCGGCCGACGGCGGCGTATACCGGATCCGCTTCATGCCCTCCTCGCCCGGGGACTACGCGTACGCGCTCACCTACCGGCAGGGGGGCTTCGAGGCGACGGGGACGGGGCGGTTCCGCGCCTCGCCGGGCCACCGCCGGGGCCCCATCCGCGTCGATCCGAAGTACCCCTGGCACTTCATCTGGGAGGGGACGGGCGAGCACTACTTCTTCAACGGCACGACCGCCTACTTCCTCATGGGCTGGAAGGACGAGCGCGTCATCCGGTACTCGATCGACCGGCTGCACCGCCTCAAGGTGAACCGGATCCGCGTGACGATCGCCGGCCGGGAGGCGACGTTCTTCGGCGAGCCGGTCATGAACGGCGACAACTTCAGCACGTTCCCGACCCCGTGGCCGGCCCAGCAGGCCGACGACCTGTACCATCCGGGCTTCGACTACACCCGCTTCGACCTCGGGTACTGGCGCAAGTTCGAGCGCGGGATCCAGTACGCCAGGGACCGCGACGTCATCCTTTCTCTCGTCCTCGACATGAACGACAACAGGGTCCACCCCGCCGCCGGTAGCGAGGACGAGCGCCGGTTCATCCGCTACGCCATCGCCCGGTTCGGGGCCCTGTCGAACATCACCTGGGACCTCGGCGACGACCTGGAGCGCTACCGCTCCGACGCGTGGACCCACGAGACGGGCACGCTCATCAAGAAATGGGACCCGTACAGGCACCTCGCGACGAGCCATCCGGTCGAGGACACGCACCAGGACCGGACGTCGGACTGGTTCGACTTCACCTCGTTCCAGGAATGGGGCCGAAGCCAGCACGCGTACATCCTGCGCCAGCGCGCGGCGCAGGAGAGGACGGGCAGGATCATTCCGCAGACCAACGAGGAGTACGGCTACGAGGACCACTACCCCCTTTGGGCGCCCGGCCCGGGCTCGGACTCGGCGGACGTCCTGCGCCGCACCGCCTGGGACATCTACATGGCCGGCGGCTACCAGCTCGTCGGAGAGAGCTGCCGGCGCGGGACCAACATCTGGCCCGACACCGGCGGCGGCTGGCTCAACGGGCGCGGCGACGACACGATGACGATGTTCGTCGGCTTCGGCCACATCGTCGACTTCTTCGCCAGCTTCGAGTGGTGGAGGACGGACCCGCACGACGAGCTGGTCAACAACGGCGCCTACTGCCTCGCAAGGCCCGGGGAGGTCTACGCCGTCTACCTGCCGAGGGAGGGCGACGTGACGGTCCGCCTCGCGCCCGGGACGTACTCCGCGCACTGGTTCGGCGCGTCGACGGGCGAGGTCATCCCGCTCGCCCCGGCGGGCGGCCCCGAGTGGGTGTCCCCGCGCACGCCCGACCGCCAGGACTGGGCGCTCCTCCTCGTGAGGGAGCCCTGACGGGGCCCCGGCGCCCTCGGGGCTCGCAATCGAAGACCGCGCAACCAAACTCCGGGTTCCCGCCGGCCGGCTTGACCCGCCCATCCCATGACCCGCCTTCGCCTATTGAGTGCCTGCGCCGGAATCCTCGTGCTCGCGCGCGCCGCCCCGGGGGCCGAGCCAGCCGAGCCGTTCCGCGATCCCGGCCTGCCCGTCGAAGCGCGCGTCGACGACCTTATCTCGCGCATGACCGTGGAGGAGAAGGTCAGCCAGATGATGATGACGTCGCCGGCCATCGGGCGCCTCGGCGTGCCGGCCTACGACTGGTGGAACGAGGGGCTGCACGGCGTCGCGCGCGCCGGGGTGGCGACGGTCTTCCCCCAGGCGATCGCGCTCGCCGCGACGTGGAACCCGGAGCTCCACGGGCGCATCGCCGGCGTCATCTCGACCGAGTTCCGCGCGAAGAACAACGCGACCGTCGCCCGCACAGGCGGCTCGAGCAGGCGCTACGAGGGCCTCACGATATGGTCGCCCAACATAAACATCTTCCGCGACCCGCGCTGGGGCCGCGGCCAGGAGACGTACGGCGAGGACCCGTTCCTTACCTCGCGCCTGGCGGTGGCCTTTGTCCGCGGGCTCCAGGGCGACGACCCGCATTACCTCAAGACCGTCGCCACGCTGAAGCACTTCGCGGTGCACAGCGGGCCGGAGGAGCTGCGGCACAGGTTCGACGCGGTCGTATCCGAGCGCGACCTGCACGAGACGTACCTGCCTGCGTTCGAGGCCGGGGTGCGCGAGGGCGGCGCCCGCTCGCTGATGAGCGCCTACAACGCCGTGGACGGCGTGCCGGCCCCGGCGAACGCGCGGCTGCTGACCGCCATCCTGCGCGGCGACTGGGGGTTCACGGGGGCGGTGGTCGGCGACGTCGACACGGTCTCGGACATCTGGAGCGCCTCCTCCCACCATTTCACCCGGGACGCGGCAGAGGCCAGCGCGCTCGCCGTCAAGGCGGGCACGGACCTGTGCAGCGGCGATACCTACGAGGCGCTTCCCGATGCCCTGCGCCGCGGGCTCGCCTCGGAGGCCGACCTCGACCTCGCCCTGCGCCGGCTCTTCAGGCTGCGGTTCCTGCTCGGCCAGTTTGATCCCGCCGGGCGCGTGCCGTATGCCGCCATCCCCCCCTCCGAGGTCGACGCCCCGGCGCACGACCAGCTCGCGCTCGAGGCCGCCCGCCAGAGCCTCGTCCTCCTGAAGAACGACGGCACGCTCCCGCTCGATCCGATCCGGGTGAGGACGGTGGCCGTCATCGGCCCGACGGCGGACAGCCTCTCCGTGGTGCTCGGCAACTACAGCGGGACGCCGGCCCGGCCGAGGACGCTGCTCGCCGCGCTCGAGGACCGGCTCGGCTCGCGCGGCATCCGGATCCTGTACGCCCGCGGGGCGCCCCTGGCGGCGGGATTCCGCGAGACGTGCCAGCCGATTTCGCCCGGCGTCCTCTTCGCCGACGAGGCGCGCACGCGCCCGGGCCTCGCGGGCGAGGTGTTCGCCCGTCCGGATCTTTCGGGGGATCCCGTGGCGCGGCGCAGCGACAGCCGGGTCGACCTCAAGTGGAACGCCTTCGAGCCGCTGGCCGGCATTCCGATGCAGGACGCCTCGATCCGCTGGACGGGCTGGCTGGTGCCGCCCGTGACGGGCGGCTACGTGCTCACGGTCCGGGTGAACGGCGGCGCCCGGCTCTACGTGGACGGGGCGCCCGTCATCGACGCGTGGCGGGGCAGCGAGCGAGCCACCCTGAGCGCGGACGTGGCGCTCACGGCGGGGCGCGCCGCGCGCGTCCGCCTCGAGTACTCCCAGAACCTGGCCGACGCCGAGGTCGCGTTCGGCTGGAGGATCCCCGGGGCGAGCTACGAGCTCGACACGGCGCTCGCGGCGGCCCGGCAGGCCGACTGCGTCGTGCTCGCCCTCGGGCTCACGCCCGAGCTCGAGGGCGAGGAGATGCCGCTGGACATCCCGGGGTTCCGCGGCGGCGACCGCACGTCGGTGCAGCTGCCGGCGCCCCAGGCCGCGCTTCTTGAGAAGGTCGCCGCGCTCGGCAGGCCGGTCGTGGTGGTGCTCACCACGGGCTCCGCGGTCTCGTTCGACGCCGCGAAGGCCAACGCGGCCCTGGTCGCGTGGTACTTCGGGCAGCGCGGGGGCGACGCCGTCGCCGAGGCGCTTCTCGGGGACGCCAACCCCGGGGGACGGCTGCCGGTCACCTTCTATGCGTCGGACGCGGACCTGCCGCCGTTCACCGAGTACGCGATGGCGGGGCGCACGTACCGCTATTTCAGCGGCAAGCCCCTCTTCGCGTTCGGCCACGGGCTGAGCTACTCCGCGATCCGCTACGAGAAGGTCGAGCTGAGCGCCCCGGGCGCCGGGGCGGGCGACACCCTCACCGTCCGGGTGACTCTCGCGAACGCCAGCCAGCGCGCGGGCGACGAGGTGGTGCAGCTGTACGCGCACGCGCTCGCCCCGCCGGTGCCGATGCCGCTCGAGTCGCTCGTCGGCTTCCAGCGCGTGGCGCTCGCGCCAGGGGAGCGCCGGACGGTCGAGCTCGCCCTGCCCGTGATGCGCCTGCGCCGCTGGGACGAGCGCGCCGGGGACTACGTCGTCGACCCGGGCCGGTACGAGCTCCGCATCGGGCCGGCCTCCGACTCGGCAGCGCTCACCTCGCTCGTGACCGTCAAGTGACGCCGCGGCGCTAGAGCTTCGGCTGCGCCTTGGCGGGCACGCCCTGCGGATGGCAGTCGAGGCAGGCCACGGTGTGGACGTTGTGCTTGCTCGAGGTCGAGAGGTACGTGGTGTCCATCTTCTGGACCTCGATCCCGCAGTGGGAGTCGGCAGGGTGGCACGCGCTGCACGACGCCGTCGCGGAATGCGCGTGGGCGCCGTGGCAGTCGAGGCAGCTCAGGCCCTCGTGGACGCCGGCGGGGGTGCGGTCGTCGGAGGTCCCGAGCTGGTGGGCGGCGCTCGGAGCGTGGCATTCCATGCATACCCTCTGTCGGGCGTCCCTCGAGACCTTCACGGCGCGCCCGCCCTGGTAGACCGACGCGGTGGGCAGCAGGAACGCGGAGAAGTGCGCGCGCTCGCGGTGGTCGTAGAGGCCCGCGGCGCGGGTGTCGCCCGAGGGCGCGTGGACCTGGTGGCACGCGAGGCAGGGGATGGCGGGCTCGACCGCCTTCTCGGGGTCCCTGAGGGCCCACGAGTCCGCGGCGGCGGAGGTGCGGGCCACCAGGCTCGAGATGTCGCCCTCGAAGAACATGCCGTGGCAGCGCAGGCAGTCGTTGGTGGGCGACGCCGTCGTGTTGTGGGCGGGGTCGAGGAAGATCCGGGCGTACGTCGTCGAGTGGCGGCTCACCTGCCAGTCGGAGAACGCCTGGGGGTGGCACTGGCGGCAGGACTCGTGCAGGGGGAGCACGTGCCTCGCCAGGAGGCGGACGGGCTTGCTCGGGTCGCCCGTGAAGTGCCGTACGATGCGGTCGACGTGCGACCTGAGCGCGTGGACGTCGAGGGTGAGCGAGCCGCCGTGGCACGCGCGGCAGCTCACCGTGCGGTGGGAGGACTCGGTCCAGTTGGAGGTGACCCCGATCATCTCGTGGCACGAGGCGCAGGACTTGCGCGGGTCGGCGAAATGGAAATAGCCCAGGCCGCCGACCGCGCACGCGATGACGAACGCGGCGCAGTACAGCCCGAGGCCGAGGAGGAGGCGGAACCAGCGCCCGGGCCTCATCCGAGCTTCCCCCCCTTCCAGGCCTCGTTGATGCTGTGCCCAACCCAGAAGCCCAGGGCCATGATCGTCAGCGCCGGGTTGAAGCCGCCGTTGGTGACGTGCAGGCTGGAGTCGGCGACGTACAGGTTGTCGATGTCGTGCACCCGGCCGTTCCTGTCCGTCACCGAGATCTTCGGGTCACCGCCCATGCGGCACGTGCCGGCCTGGTGCTGGCCGCCGCGCTGCTCGGGGCCGGGGAGGTTTATCCACGTGCGGACGGCGCCGGCCTCCCTGAGCCAGAGTTCCGCCTTCGACGCTATGAAGCGCCCGGTCTCCACGTCGCTCGGGTGCCGGTTGCCGGAGAGGCGCGCGACCGGAATGCCCCAGTGGTCCCTGACGCTCGGGTCGACCTCCACGCGCGCGTCGAAGACCGGGATCTCCTGCACGGGTCCCTCGACTATGGCGCTGCGCTTGAAGTTGTGGCGCTGGAAGTCCTTGTGCTCCTTGCCCCAGCGCGGAGCGCCGGGCGGGCGCATGCCCGAGAATCCGTAGGGGGGGCGGATGAACTCGTTGCAGAGGGCCGCTCCGCCCCGGATGCCGGAGTTGCCGTGGTTGAAGTCGCTGATCGCGATCGTCGCGCCGGGGCCGACGTCGTCGAAGGTCTCGTCGTCGAACAGCCCGAACGCCCCTGAGTAGGCGTGGTTCTGGAGGTTGCGCCCCACCCAGTCGTACCGGTTGCCCGCGCCGTTGGGGAACAGCCGGGACTTCGAGTTGAGCAGGAGGCGGGCGGTCTCTATCGCGCCGCCCGACAGCACGACCAGGTCCGCGCTCTGGTACTGGGCCCGGTCGCTCCCGTCGAAGTACCGCACCCCGCGGGCCCGGCCGCGCTCGTCGACCGCGATCTCGCTGGCGATCGAGTTGGTGCGAAGCTCGCAGTTGCCGGTGGCCAGCGCCCTCGGGACCGCCGTGTTCTGCGTGCCGTTCTTGGCGTTGTTCGGGCACGCGAAGCCGCAGCAGTAGCGGTTGTGGACGCAGGCGTTGCGGCCGGCGCGCGGCACCGAATTGCGCAGCATCGGGATCGGGAAGGGGTGGAGCCCGAGGCGCCTGGCCGCCGCCTCGAGCATCAGGCCCTCGCGGTTGTACGCGAACGCCGGCATGGGGTAGGGCCGGCGGCGCGGCGGCGAGAAGGGGTTCCCGCTCATGTCGCCCGAAACGCCGATCTCCCACTCGGCCTTCTCGTAGAAGGGCTCCAGGTCGGCGTAGCT
>CAZCAJ010000091.1:0-11615 GCA_964496645.1 uncultured Opitutaceae bacterium | reverse complement strand
GCGGCGTCAGCAGCACCACCGGCGTCGCCCTAGCCGAGGTCTACGAGGTCCCGTAATTCCGCCGGCGGGGGCACGGGGCCGCGCGGGCTTGCGCCTGCGCGGCCGAAATGCCAGTTGCAGTCGCCGGCAGCCGGATTAACGGTAACGCTGTGATGCGTCGCCAAAGGCCGTCCGTCCACCCGTGAAAGAACCCCCGGCGCTGCTCCAGGTAAGCGGACTCAGGAAGTCCTTCGCCTCCCCGGACGGGGGCCGCAAGCTGATCATCGACGTCGCCGGGTTCTCCCTCGCCATGGGCGAGCACCTCGCCCTGCGCGGCGAGAGCGGCTCGGGCAAGACAACCTTCCTCAACCTCATCTCCGGCATCCTCGCGCCCGACTCGGGCTCGATCCTGCTCGACGGCGCCGACATGGCCGCGCTCGGGGAGCACAGGCGCGACATGCTGCGGGGCTCGAAGGTCGGCTACATCTTCCAGACGTTCAACCTGCTCCAGGGCTACACCTGCCTCGAGAACGTCATGCTGGGCATGACGTTCGGCACCCGCCCGGACAGGACCCAGGCCCTGGCGCTCCTCGGGCGGGTGGGCCTGTCGCAGCGCCTCGACCACTACCCGAGGCAGCTTTCCTCCGGCCAGCAGCAGCGCGTGGCCGTGGCCCGCGCCCTTGCGAAGCGCCCCAGGCTGGTCCTTGCGGATGAGCCGACCGGCAACCTCGACCGGCGCAACGCGGGCGAGGCCCTGGCGCTGATCCGGGAGACGTGCCTCGAGACGGGCGCCGCCCTGCTCCTCGTCAGCCACGACCCCGGCGTGCTCGGGGCGTTCCGGAGCGTCCGGGACTTCGCCGAGCTGAACCTGGTGCTGAGGGAGGCCGGGTCATGACGCTCGCCCTCATCGTCAGGCGCAGCCTGCGCCAGCACGCGCTTTCAACGACCATCACGGCGCTGTCGATCGCCCTCGCCGGGGGCCTGCTGATGTCCGTCTGGGTCGTGAAGGAGCAGTCCCAGAGGACGTTCACCCAGGTGAACACGGGATTCGATGCCGTGCTCGGCGCGCGGGGCTCGAAGCTCCAGCTCGTGCTGAACGCCATCTTCCACCTCGAGGCCTCGCCGGGCAACCTCCCGGCGTCCGACTACGAGTACGTCAGGCGCCATCCCGCGGTGAAGCTGGCCATCCCCATAGCCGTGGGCGACAACCTGCGCGGCTACCGGATAGTCGGGACCATACCGGAGTTCTTCACGGGCGTTGAGTACGCGCCCGGCAGGCGCTTCGCGCTGTCGAAGGGGAGGCTCTTCGACCCGTCCGCGAAGGAAGCGGTGATCGGCAGCTTCGCCGCGCGCAGGCTGGGGCTTTCGGTCGGGGACACGTTCCACCCGTTTCACGGCCTCGTCTACGACGAGAGGAACCAGCACGCCGAGACCTACGTGGTGACAGGCATCCTCGCCCCCTCCAACACCCCGGCAGACAAGGTCGTCTGGATCCCGATCCACGGGCTGCAGACGATGAGCGGCCACGACCCCAGGGCGGCCACCGACGTGAGCGCCGTCCTGATCCAGCTCCGCTCGCCCTCCGCGGGGTTCATGCTCGACATCATGTACAACAAGCAGGGCAACAGGCTCACGTTCGCCTACCCGATCGGCGCGATCATGGCCGAGCTTTTCCAGAAGATCGGGTGGTTCGACAGGGTCCTGTCGCTGGTCGCATACCTCGTGGCGGCGGTCTCCGCCGCCGGCGTCCTCGTCGCCATTTACAACTCGATGGCCTCGAGGCGGCGCGACATCGCTATACTGCGGGCGCTCGGGGCGGGGCGGCTCTTCATCTTCAGCGCCATCGTCCTCGAGGCCACGGCCATCGGCGCCATCGGCATGGTCGCCGCGTTCGCCGCCTACGCCGGGATCGTGTCCACCGTCGCCGTCGTCATCCAGGCCCAGACGGGCGTGCTCCTCGAGACGTTCGCCTACAGCCCGGTCATGCTGTGGGCGCCCCTTGGGATGACCGCGCTGTGCGGCGCGTGCGGCCTCCTGCCGGCATGGAAGGCCTACAGGACGGACGTCGCGGAGAACCTCTCCCCGATATCCTGAGCCCCCGCCCACCCCGCATGAGCATCCGCGTGACGGCGCTCCTCACCGCGATCACCGTGGCCACCGTCCTCGCCGCCGGCTGCTCGAGGCCGCCCGCCTCCTCGGGCCTGCCGCACAGGCACGAGCACCATCCGCCGCACGGCGGCACGCCCGTGGTCCTCGGCGACGAGGCCTACCACGTCGAGCTCGTCCTCGACGCCACGGCCGGCACGCTCCAGGCATTCATCCTCGACGGCGAGATGGAGAACTTCGTCCGGATACCGGCGCCATCGGTCGAAATCGTCGCCGACGTCGGCGGCGCGCCGCGGACTCTCGTCCTTTCGGCCGTGGCCAACCCGGCCACAGGCGAGACCGTCGGCGACACCTCGCTGTTCGAGGCGCGGGCCGACTGGCTCCGGGGAGCGCGCGAATTCGACGCCGTGCTCAGGGAGGTCACCGTCAGGGGCACGACCTTCACCGGCGTGAAGTTCAATTTCCCCAGGGGAAACGACACGGACTGACGGCGCGGTCCCCGGGGCTAGGGCCCGGACAGCGCCCCGACGATGGCCAGCACGTTGTGCCGGTACATCTCCTCGTAGCTTTCCGCGCCGCTGCCGGGCGGCCCGAGCCCGTCGGCGTAGAGAGTGCCGCCCATGCGCGCACCCGTCTCCTCGAGCAGATTCGCGACCAGGCGGGGGTTCGCGCTGCTCTCGGCGAAGACGGCAGGGATCTTCTCGCGCCGGATGAGGTCGATCAGCGAGGCGAGACGCCTCCCGTCGGCCTCGCTCTCGGTCGACAGGCCGTTGATCGCATGGATGGCGAACCCGTAGTCGTGCGCGAAATAGCCGAAGGCGTCATGCGAAGTCACGAGCTGGCGCCGGGGGGGCGGCAGCCTGCCGACCTCCGCCGAGACCCATGCCTTGAGCGCCGCCAGCCGGCGCCTGTACGCCAGGGCGCTGCGCGCGAAGGCGTCCGCGGAGCCCGGCCGCGCCCGTGAGAACTCCGAGCGCACCAGGTCCGCCGCGGCGGACATGTCGTCGATGCTGTGCCACCAGTGGGGGTCCGTCTCGCCCCCTCTCCCGGCCCCGGGCGCCGAGATGACGACGGGCAGCGCGTCCCCGACCGCTACGACGCGGCCCCTCGGCCCGACACCGGCGACCAGCCGGCCAAGGTAGCCCTCCAGCCCCATGCCCGAGGCGAGCACGATGTCGGCGTCGATCAGCGCGCGCATGTCGGCCGGCGAGGGGTTGTACGTGTGCGGGTCGACGCCCGGCTCGACGAGGTTCACCACCCGGACATCGGTCCCGCCGACCTCCCGGGCGATCTCCGCCAGGACCGTCCCCAGGGTCACCACCCGGAGGGGGCCCGGCTCGCCGACCGCCGCGGGGCCCAGGCACGCGGCGAGGCCGAGCGCGAGTGGCAGAAGGGCCGCCTTCACGTGCCGGGAAGGCGCCCGCCGCCCCTGAGCAGGGACCTAACGGCCCCGTAGCGGGGGCTGAAGAGCGCCGAGGCGACGAACACGAGGCCGAGGCAGAGCACGATGGCGGCCCCGCTCGCCAGGCCGAGGTGGAAGCTTAGCAGGATGCCGACGGCCGAGCCGAGCATCGCCAGGGCGATCGAGAGCAGGAGCATCGGGACGAAGCGGTCGCACCAGAGGTAGGCGCTCACGGCCGGCAGCAGGAACAGGCCGAGGGCGAGCACGATCCCCATCGCCTGCATGGCGGCCACGAGGTTGAGGACCGTGAGCGTGAGGAAGCCCATGTGCACCAGGCCGCCCCGGCCGCCGGTCGCCCGGTAGAACACCGGGTCGAACGTCTCGAGGAGGATGCTCCGGTGGAACACCGCGAAAAGCGCGGCGGTGACGCCGCTGACGGCGGCGGAGAGCCACAGGTCCCCCGCGCCGACGCCAAGGACGTTTCCAAACAGGAAGTCCGCCAGATTGAGCCTCGTCGGCAGCCTGCTGATAAGCGCCACGCCCGCGCCGAAGAACACGATGAAGAGGGAGCCGAACGCCGCGTCCTCCTTGATCCGCGTCAGGCGGCTCAGCAGCGCGCTCCCGAGCGCCGTCAGGAGGCCGGCGATCAGGCCGCCGAGGAAGAGCGCGACCGTGCTCGTCCCGAAGAGCAGCCAGGCCGCCGCGACGCCCGGAAGCAGCGAGTGCGAGAGCGCGTCCCCCATGAGCGCCATCCTCCGGAGGACCAGGACGCAGCCGAGGAGCCCGCCGCTGACGCTCAGCAGCACCGCCGAGAGCAGCCCGCGCCGCATGAACTCGTAGGAAAACGGGGCCAGCAACAGGTCGTGGAGGCTCATCGCCGCGCCTCCGCCGCCTCGGCGGGCCGGGACCGGCCCTCGTGGACGCAGTGCTCGCTCCGGTACGCGCGGTCTATGTTGGCCGCCGACAGGACGTCGGCGATGGGGCCGTCGGCGACGAGGCCCGTGTCCAGCAGGACCCCCCGAGTGAAGCAGCGGCGCGCGATCGCCGGGTCGTGCACCGCGGCCAGCACGGTTCGGCCCTGGGACTCCCAGTTGCCAAGGATGTGGGCCAGCTCCTCGACCGCGAACAGGTCGAGGCCCGCGAAGGGCTCGTCCAACAGGAAGATGTCCCCGCCCTGCGCGAGCGCCCGCGCGAGGAACGTCCTCTGCTGCTGGCCGCCCGAAAGCATCCGGATGTGGCGGTGCGCCAGTCCGGAAATCCCCAGCTCCTCGAGCGCACAGTCCACCCGCTCGCTGTCGGCCCGGCCCATCCGCTTGAAGAGCCCGAGCGAGGGGTAGCGCCCCTGCTCGACCACCCCCCGGACCGTTATCGGGAAGTCCCAGTCGATCGCGTGGCGCTGGGGGACATAGGCCAGCCGCGGCCGCGCGTGCTGCGGATGGGCGTCACCGATCCGGATCTCCCCGCTCGTCAGGGGCTGCCAGCCAAGCACCGCCCGGAGAAGCGTGCTCTTGCCCGCCCCGTTTCTGCCGAGGATCGCGGTCGAGCTGCCGCAGCGGATGTCGAGCGTGATGTCGCGCAGGGCAGTCACCCGCCCGTAGCGCACGGTCGCGCCGCGGAACCGGACGATGTTCTGGCCGGGGGGGTCGAGGCGGCTGAACGGCACCAGGGGCGTCGCTCCAGCTGGATGTGGCGGCCGGGGCCCCGGCTCATGGCTGCGCATTGTCACTTGCGCGGGTTCCCTTCGGCGGGCGAGGTGACGTTGGGGCACGAGTCGACCCAGATGCCGCGGGGCCTCGCCCACTCCGCGGCGTTGGCGATCACCCGCATCACGTTGTCGTCGCGGTAGGTCGGGAAGGTCTCGTGCCCGGGCCTGAAGTAGAAGATGCCGCCGTTGCCCCGCCTCCAGCAGCATCCGCTCCGGAACACCTCGCCGCCCTCGAACCAGGAGATGAACACCTGCTCCTCGGGGGCCGGCACGGCAAAGGGCTCGCCGTACATCTCCTCCCGGGCCAGCTCGAAGCAGCGGTCGATCCCCCGCGCTATGGGGTGGCCCGGATTGCAGACCCAGAGCCGCTCGCGCTCGCCCGCGTCCCGCCACGTGAGCGAGCAGGTTGTACCCATAAGCTGCCTGAAGACCTTGGAATAGTGGCCGGAGTGCAGGACGATCAGGCCCATCCCCTCGAGCACCCGGGCCTGGACGCGCCGGGCCACGGCGTCGGACACCCGGTCGTGGAACGCGTGGCCCCACCACGTCAGCACGTCGGTCGCCCTGAGCTCGTCCTCCGCCAGGCCGTGCTCGGGTTCCTCAAGCGTGGCGGTCGACACGCGCGCCGACGGGAGGAACTTGCGGAGGCCCTCCGCGATGGCCCCATGGATGCCCCGCGGGTAGATCTCCCTCACCATTGCGCTCTTGTGCTCGCGCACGTCCTCGCTCCAGACCTTAATTCGAAGTGGCTGCATGATGGGATTGCGCGGCTTCAACCTACCGCATACCCAAGTTGGAAGCAACGCTATGAGCACCATCGGACCCCGAATTGGCACCGCAATCCTGGCGGCCGCGCTGGCCGCGCTTCCGGCCGCGTGCGTCGCCCCCGGGCGCGCCCTCGCCCCGCGCGCGGAAATCGAGCTCGCGCCCCTCTTCGGCGACCACGCCGTCCTGCAGAGCGGCAGGCCGGTGCCCGTGTGGGGCAGCGCCGCTGCCGGCGACACGATCGCCGTCACCTTCCGCGGCCAGACGGAGCGCACCGTCACCGGGAAGGACGGGCGGTGGGCCGTCACCCTGAAGCCCCTGGCGGCCAGCTCCGATCCGGCCGACCTGGTGGTCGCCGGCCAGAGCACCGTCACGGTCCACGACGTCGTCGTCGGCGAGGTGTGGCTATGCTCCGGCCAGTCGAACATGGAATTCACGGTAAACGGCGGCCCCTCGTACCGGGTCGACAACGCGGAGGCGGAGGTGTCCGCGGCGGACTACCCGATGATCCGCCAGCTGAAGATCGAGCGCGCCGTGGCGGCCAGCCCGGCGACGACCGCCAGGACAGCCGGGTGGCGGGAGGCGTCACCGAAGACGGTCGGCGAGTTCACGGCCGTCGGCTACTTCTTCGCCCGCGACATCCACCGTGCGCTCGGCGTGCCCGTGGGGATCATCCTGAGCGCGTGGGGGGGCACGCCCGTCGAGTCATGGATGAGCGACGCGGCGAGGGCCTCGACCTCGGTCGCGGGGACCCTCGACGCCCGCTGGAGGAAGGCGGTGGTCGAATGGCCGCCGGAGCGCGTGGCCCGGTACTCGGCGGACATGGCGGCATGGGAGAAGGCGGAGGCGGCAGCCCACGCCGCGAACACCAAGAACCCGATCCCCTGGCCCCAGCCGCCCGCGACCGAGGATTCTCCGGCGCGCCCGGGAGGCCTCTTCAACGCGATGATCGCTCCCCTCCAGCCGTGCGCGATGCGAGGGATCCTCTGGTATCAGGGCGAGTCGAACGTCGGGCGTGCGGCCGAGTACGCCGAGCTCTTCAACGCGCTCATCCGGTCGTGGAGGGCGGGCTGGGGCCAGGGCGACCTGCCGTTCTTCTTCGTGCAGATCGCCGGCTTCGGCGACAGGTCGCAGCTCACCGACCGGGGCTGGGCGCAGCTGCGCGAGGCGCAGGCCCAGGTGCTCGGGGCGCCGGCCACCGGCATGGCCGTGACCATCGACAACAGCCACCCCGAGAACATACACCCCACAAACAAGCAGGACGTCGGCGCCCGGCTCGCCCTGATCGCGAAGGCCAAGGTGTACGGCCTGGCCGTGGAGTACTCGGGCCCGGTGTACGCAGGCGAGACGCGCGAGGGCAAGGCGCTCCGCGTGCGCTTCACGAGCGCCGGCGCGCGCCTGGTCGCCCGCGGCGCCGGGGTGAAGGCGCTCGAGATCGCCGGCCGGGACCGGGTGTTCCACCCCGCGACCGCGGAGATCGACGCGGACACCCTCCTTGTCTCGTCGCCCGAGGTGGGCGAGCCCGTGGCCGTGCGCTACGCGTGGAGCAACGCCCCCGAGGCCAGCCTCTACAACAGCGCGGGCCTGCCCGCCGCGCCGTTCCGATCCGACAACTGGTGAACGGCGCCGAGCCGTCACGACCGCCGCGAGCAGGACCAGCTTCCCGCCGCTCCTGCTTGAACTTGTCGCCTAACGTGCCTATTAGGTTACCGATGGAGCCGTACATCCGGGGCCGACGGCCCCTCGCCGTGGTATCGGGAGCACTCGCGCTGGCCCTTTGGGGCGGATGCGCGAGGCACGCGGACACGGCGGCCGCCCCGCCGGACGCCCAAGTCGTTGCCGTCGAGCAGAGGGACGTGCCCGTCGTGCGCGAATGGATCGGCTCCCTGGACGGATTCGTGAACGCGCAGATCCGCGCCCAGGTGAGCGGATACCTCGTGAAGCAGGCCTACCTGGAGGGCTCCGTCGTCCGCAAGGGCGACCCACTCTTTGAGATCGACCCGAGGCCCTTCGCCGCGGCGCTGGCGCAGGCCGAGGGCCAGCTGGCGCAGGCCCAGGCGCAGCTCGGCAAGGCCGACCTCGACGTCGCGCGCTTCACGCCCCTGGCGCGGGACAAGGCGATCAGCCAGGAGGAGCTGGACGATGCCGTCCAGGCCCGGCTCGCCGCCGGGGCCCAGGTCGCGTCGGCCCGGGCCGCCGTGGATCAGGCGAGCCTCAACCTCAGCTTCACTCACATCGTCTCGCCCATAGACGGCATCGCGGGGCTCATCCGGGCGCAGATCGGCGACCTGGTCGGGCCCTCCACGGGGGCCCTGACGACCGTGGCGACCGTGGACCCCATCAAGGCGTACTTCCCCATAAGCGAGCAGGCCTACCTTGAATTCCGGGGGCGCGACCCCCACGCCCCGAGCATCCCCGCGGGCACCAAGTTTGAGCTCATCCTTGCGGACGGCTCCACCTACCCAAGCAAGGGCGCCCTCCTCGCCATGGACAACGAGGTGGACGGCAATACCGGGACCCTGCGCGTGGCGGCCCTGTTCCCAAACCCCAGCCTGCTCCTGCGCCCGGGCCAGTACGCGAAGGTGCGCGCGGTCGTGAACGTCGAGAAGGGCGCGCTCCTCGTGCCGCTGCGAGCCCTGTCCGAGCTCCAGGGGGGATACCAGGCGGCCACCGTCGACGCCGCCAACCGCGCGCACATCGTGGCGGTCAGGGCCGGCGCACAGTTTGGTTCCAAGGTGGTGGTCGAGGCGGGGCTTCACCCCGGCGACCGGGTCGTCGCGGACGGGATCCAGAAGATCACGGAAGGCGAGCTCGTGAATCCCGTCCCGTTTGCGGACCCGGACGCCGCCAGGTAATCCCGCCGTGTCGAGGTTCTTCATCAGGCGGCCGATCGTCGCGATCGTCATCTCGATCATCACGGTGATCCTGGGCTCGGTGGCTCTCGTCACCCTTCCGATCGCCCAGTTCCCGAAGATCGTCCCGCCCGAGGTACGCACGACCACCACGTTCGTCGGCGCCGACGCGCAAACGGTCGAGCAGTCCGTCGCGACGCCACTCGAGCAGGTGATCAGCGGCGTGGACAACCTGAACTACATGTACTCGATCAACGGCACCGACGGCTCGATGCGGCTGACGGCCAATTTCGACGTCGCCACCGATCCGAACGTCGACCTGATCCTGACGCAGATGCGGGTGATCCAGGGCAGCCCGCAGCTTCCCGCCGACGTCGCGAACTACGGCGTCACCGTGCAGAAGCAGCTCGCGGCCCCGCTCATGTTCATCGCGCTGTATTCGCCGACCGATGCATACGACAGCACGTTTCTCGCCAATTACGCCTACATCAACATCAACGACGAGCTGACGCGCATCCCCGGGATCGCGAACGTCGCGGTGTTCGGCGCCGGCCAGTACGCGATGCGCTACTGGGTCAAGCCCGACCAGCTCGCCAAGCTCAACATCACCATTGGAGAGGTCATCCAGGCCATCCAGAGCCAGAACACGGTCAACCCCGCAGGCCTCATCGGCGGCGAGCCGGCGCCAAAGGGACAGGATTTCACCTACTCGGTAAGGGCGCAGGGAAGGCTCATTTCCCCGGAAGAGTTCGGGGCCATCGTGATCCGCGCCAATCCCGACGGCTCAGTCGTGCGCCTCAGGGACGTGGCGCGGGTCGAGCTCGGGGCGCAGGTCTACAACGTCATGGGCCGGATAAATGGCAGGCCGGCCGCGAACATCGCCGTCTTCCAACTGCCGGGATCCAACGCGCTCGACTGCGCCAACGCGGTGAGGAAGGTCATGGAGCGGATAAGGCAGCGCTTCCCGCCGGGCCTCGACTACATAGTCGCGCTCGACACGACGCGGGCCGTCTCGGAGGGGATGGTGGAGATCTCCAACACGCTCTGGGAGGCGCTGCTGCTCGTCATCTTCGTCGTGTTCATCTTCCTCCAGGGCTGGCGGCCGACCCTGATCCCGCTCCTAGCGGTGCCGGTGTCGCTCGTCGGCACGTTTATCATGTTCCCGGTGTTCGGCTTCTCGGTGAACACGCTCTCGCTCTTTGGCCTGGTGCTGGCCATAGGGCTCGTCGTTGACGACGCGATAGTGGTCGTCGAGTGCGTCGAGCGCCACATCGAGGAGGGGATGCCGCCCCGCGACGCGTCCGTGAGGGCCATGGAGGAGGTGTCCGGGCCCGTGGTCGCGATAGCGATCATCCTGGCGGCGGTGTTCATCCCGACCGCCTTCATCCCCGGCATCACCGGGCGATTGTACCAGCAGTTCGCGCTCACGATCGCGATCTCGGTCATCATCTCGGCGTTCAACGCCCTCTCTCTCAGCCCCGCCCTGTGCGCCATGCTGCTTCGCCCTAAGGACGGGAGCCGCGGCCGCCTCGGCGCCTTCCACGGCTGGTTCAACCGGATGTTCGGTAGGGTACAGGAGGGCTACGTGGGCTATTCCCGGAGCCTTATACAACGGAGGGCGATAAGCTTCGCCGTCCTGGGATGTTTCGCCGCCGGGGCCGCGTACTTCGGGAACCACATGCCCAAGTCGTTCCTGCCCGATGAGGACCAGGGATACTATTACATCAGGATGCAGCTGCCCAATGCCTCCTCGCTGCAGCGAACGGCGGAGGCCGCCCGCAAGGTCGAGGCCGTCCTGCGCGACACGCCGGGCGTCGGCTTCTTCACCTCAGTGATCGGGTTCAACCTCCTGAGCACGTCCTACAACACCTACAGCGCCTTCTTCTTCGTGAGCTTCAAGCCGTGGGCGGAGCGCAAGGGCCCCGAGGAGGGCATCGACGCGATCAAGGCCCACCTGAGCAGCGAGCTGAGGAAGGTCCCGGAGGCGAACGCCGTCGCCTTCCCCCCGCCCTCGATCCCGGGAGTCGGAACGGCGGGCGGCTTCATCTTCGTCCTGGAGGACCGCGCGGGCCGGGACATCTCCTTCCTCGACGGAAACGTCCGCCGGTTCATGGACGCGGCGCGCAAGCGCAAGGAGATCGATCCCAGGAGCCTGAGCACGACCTTCCTGCCCACGGTGCCGCAGGTCTACATCAACGTGGACCGGGACAAGGTGCTCAAACAGGGCGTCCCGCTCTCGGACGTCTACCGCACCCTCCAGACGTACATGGGGGGCTACTTCGTGAACTACTTCAACCGGTTCGGGCGCCAGTGGCAGGTGTACGTCGAGGCGGAGGGCGAGTACCGCGACCGGACTGACAGGCTCGATAACTTCTTTGTGCGCAACCGCGACGGCGCGATGGTGCCGCTCTCGGCGCTGACGACCGTGGAGAAGCGGCTCGGGCCGGAGTTCATGATGCGGTACAACCTCTACCGCAGCGCCCAGGTCAACGGGTCGGCGGCGCCTGGCTACAGCTCGGACCAGGCGAGTACGGCGCTGGAGGAGGTGTTCGCCCAGACGATGCCGCGGGAAATGGGCTTCGATTACATCGGCATGTCATTCCAGGAGAAGAAGGCGAAGGAGGGCGTGCCCCCCTACGCCATATTCGGGCTGTCGCTTCTCTTCGTCTTCCTGATCCTCGCGGCCCTCTACGAGAGCTGGTCGCTGCCGTTCAGCGTCCTCCTCGGCGTCCCCATCGCCGTGTTCGGCGCTTATGTGACCCTGTCGGCGCGGGGCATGGAGAACAACGTGTTCGCGCAGATCGGC
>CAZCAJ010000090.1:0-11934 GCA_964496645.1 uncultured Opitutaceae bacterium | reverse complement strand
GCTCGACGACGACGAGCGTGTTGCCCTTGTCGCGCAGGGCGATGAGCGTGGAGATGAGCCTCCTGTTGTCCTTCGCGTGCAGGCCGATGCTCGGCTCGTCCAGGACGTACAGCACCCCGGCGAGGTTGGTGCCGAGCTGCGCCGCGAGCCTGATGCGCTGGGCCTCGCCGCCCGAGAGGGTCTTTGTCGGGCGGTCGAGCGAGAGGTAGCCGAGGCCGACGTGGTCCATGAACCGGAGCCGCTCCCGGATCTGCGGGACGATGTCGCGGGTGACGAGCCGGCCCCTCGCGTCGAGATCGAGGGCCTCCAGGTTCGCGATGAGCTCCGACGGCGGGCAGGCGAGGAGGGCCGGCAGCGAGAGCGGGGACCGCCGCCCCTTGAAATGGAGCTTGACGGCCCGGGAAACCCGGTTGAGCCGCTCGCCGTTGCAGTCGGGGCAGAGGTCGCCCCCCTGCGCGGCGTCGTCGGGGCTGTTGAGGCCCAGCTGGCGCAGGCGCATCGCCGTCTCGTCCTCCCGCTCGTCCGCGGGCTCGAGCATCCACGGGTAGATCCTGCCGTGGCCGCGGCAGGTGGGGCACCAGCCCCGCGGCGAGTTGAACGAGAAGTCCTTCGGGTCGAGCTCGGGGAAGGACTCCCCCGTCTCTATGTCGGTGCGCGTCGTCGAGAACCAGGAGAGCACCTCGCCCGCGGCCGTGAGCAGGAAGCAGGCGCCCTTGCCGGCCAGGAGGGCGCGGTCGAGCTCGCGGCCCGGGTTCGCCGCGCCCTTCAGGTCGGAGACGACCACCTCGATGTCGTGCTCCTTGTAGCGGTCCAGCTTCTGGAAGGCGCCGGCGCGAATCAGCCTACCGTCGGCGCGCATGAGCTCGTAGCCCTGCCGCCGGATCCAGTCCGCGATGGGCTGGTGGTGGCCCTTGCGCCCGCGGATGAGCGGGGCGCACAGGTAGAGGTGGCCGGCCCGCCGCGCCTTCGAGCCCCCGAGCACGCGCGCGAGGAGCTTCCTCAACGCGCCGGCGGAGAGGGGGGTGACGGGGCGGTCGGTGCCGGGGTGGTGCTGGACGCCGATGCGCGCATAGAGGAGGCGCAGGTACTGGGCGGCCTCGGTGATCGTGGCGACGGTGGACTTGAGCGAGCCGCGGGTGACGCGCTGCTCGATCGCGACCGCGGGCGGGATGCCGGTGAGCCGGTCGAGCGCCGGCCGCGGCATCTGCTCGACGAATTGCCGGGCGTAGGGCGACATCGACTCCATGAAGCGGCGCTGGCCCTCGGCGAAGATGATGTCGAACGCCAGGGTCGACTTCCCGGAACCCGAGACGCCGGTGACCACGGTGAGCTGGCGCAGGGGTATGGACACGGACAGGTTCTTCAGGTTGTTCTCGCGGGCGCCGACAACCTCGATCGAGCCGGCGCCGGCCCGCCCGGCCCCGCGCCCGGCCGCCGCGGCGGGCCCCTCGAGGGCGGCCCTCGGCTCGTCCTGCAGGGCCGCCCGCATGAAGGGCGACGTGGCGACGCCCGCGCGCGCGATCGCCTCGGGCGTCCCGGCGGCGACGACCCGGCCGCCCGCCTCCCCCGCCTCCGGCCCGACCTCGATGATCCAGTCCGCGGCCCTGAGCACGTCGAGGTTGTGCTCGATGACGACGAGGCTGTGGCCCCGATCGACCAGGGCCCTCAGGACCTCGAGCAGCCGGCCGATGTCGTGGCGGTGGAGCCCGGTCGTGGGCTCGTCGAGGAGCAGGAGCGCGCCAGACTCGCCGGGCAGCGAGCCGAGGTAGCGGACGAGCTTGAGCCTCTGCGACTCGCCGCCGCTGAGCGTGTTCAGGGGCTGGCCGAGGGCCAGGTAGCCCAGGCCCACCGCGGTGAGCGGCGCGAGCCGGCTGCGGATCTGCGCGGAGCCCGCGAAGGCTCCCAGGGCCTCCTCCACGCTCATCTCCAGGACGTCGGCCACGGACGAGCCGTTCCATTCGACCGCCAGGACCTCGGCCTTGAAGCGCCGGCCCTCGCAGACCGGGCAGGGGACGAAGACGTCCGAGAGGAACTGCATCTCCACGCGCTCGTAGCCGAGCCCCTGGCAGTGGTCGCAGCGGCCGTCGCCGCTGTTGAACGAGAAGCTGGACGGCCCCATCCCGGCCCGCTGGGCGCCCGGGGTCCCCGCGAACAGCTCGCGGACGAGGTCCCAGGCCTCTACGTAGAGCGCGGGGTTGGAGCGGGGCGTCCGGGAGACCGGCCCCTGGTCCACGAGGACCGCCTCGGAGAGCGCCTCCGCCCCCCGCACGGAGGCCACGGAGGCGGGATCGTCGGCCGGCAGCCCCCGGTGCGCGCGCAGGCCCTGGTAGATCGCGTTGTCGAGCAGGGTCGACTTGCCGGAGCCCGAGACCCCGCTCAGGCAGACGAACCGCCCGAGGGGGATCCTCACGTCGAGCGCGCGCAGGTTGTGCTTCGTCACGCCGCCCAATTCCAGGGCCGGGTGCCCGCGCGGAACGGGCCGGCGCCCCGCCGGGCCGGCGATCCGCAGCCGTCCCGAGAAATAGGCCCCGGTGATGCTCCGCGGGTCCCCCAGCATCCGCTCCACCGGGCCCTGGAAGACGACGTTGCCGCCGCGGGAGCCGGGCTCCGGCCCGATCTCGATCACGTGGTCGGCGGCCCTTATGATCGACTCGTCGTGCTCGACGACGACCACGGTGTTTCCCGCGTCGACAAGCGAGCGCATGATCGCGACCAGGCGGCCGACGTCCCTCGGGTGGAGCCCGACGCTCGGCTCGTCCAGCACGAAGAGCGTGTCCACGAGCGACGTGCCGAGGCACCCGGTGAGGTTGACCCGCTCGACCTCGCCGCCCGAGAGCGTGCGCGAGGGCCGGTCCAGCGTGATGTAGCCCAGGCCGACCTCCCGGAGGTACCGCAGGCGGGCGAGGATCGAGTCGAACGCGAGCTCGGCCTGCCTCGCGCCGGAGGCGGGCCCGGAGCCCTGGACCGCCTCGAGGAGGCGGTCGACCGGCATCCGGTACAGCTCGGGAAGCGTGAGGGCCTTCCATTTCCAGCAGAGCGCCTCGGGCTGCAGCCTCGTCCCCGCGCACGCCGGGCAGGGGTTGTACGAGCGGTAGCGCGACAGGAACACGCGCACGTGCATCTTGTACGTGTTCTTCTCCAGCCACCGGAAGAACCCCTTCACCCCGTACCAGTATTTCGGCCACTCCTTGCCGTTCTGCGCCCCGTAGCCGGGCTCGCCCTCGACCACGAAGGCCTGCTGCTCGGCGGTCAGCTGGGAGAACGGCACGTCGGTCGGGATCCTGAGCCTCCTCGCGAAGACGCGCAGGTCGTCCTTGGAGGCGCTGTAGACGGCGCCCTCCCAGCACCGGATCGCGCCCGCGTCGATCGAGAGGGACGGGTCGGGGATCGCGAGGCGGTAGTCGATGTCGATCACCCTGCCGAACCCCCTGCACCTGGGGCACGCCCCCAGCGGCGAGTTGAACGAGAAGAGCGGGGGCGTCGCGGCGCGGAACTTGCGCCCGGTCTTGGGCGAGTGCAGCCCGCGCGAGTAGTGGCCCAGCTCGGCGAAGCCCCCGTCGCCGAAGATGCGGACCTCGCCGCGCCCGAAGTGCATCGCGGTCTCCACGGCCTCGGTGAACCGGGCCATCTGGGCCGGCTCGACCCGGACCCGGTCCTGCACGACGAAAATCCGGCCGGCGCCCGACAGGGCGCCGGGATCGGACAGCAGGTCCTCCACGCGGTGGGCCGCGAGGTCCGAGTCGAGCGACTTCGCCGCGAGGACCCGGAGATAGGCCTGGTTCTTCAGGCTAGAGAGGATCTCGGCCCAGGCGAGGTTCTCCGGCCGGACCACCTCGAAGGCGACGACGACCCGGGCGCCCGGGTGGGCGCCGAGGGTCTTTTTCCAGACCGTCTGCGGATTGTCGTCCTCGACCCTCTCCCCGGTGTCCGGGTCGAAGCACTCGGCGACGTGGCTGAACCACACCTTGAAGAAGTCGGTCAGCTCGGTCATCGTCCCCACGGTCGACCTGGAGGACTTCACGGTGTTCGTCTGCTCGATGGCGATCGACGGGCGGATGTTCTCGATCGAGTCGACGCGAGGCTTGGCGAGGAGCTCGAGGAACTGCCGGGTGTAGGCGCTGAAGGTCTCGACGTAGCGGCGCTGCCCCTCGGCGTGCAGGGTCTCGAAGACGAGCGAGCTCTTGCCCGCGCCGCTCAGGCCGGTGACGACGACAAGGCGCCCGAGGGGGACGTCCAGGTCGAACCCCTTGAGGTTGTTCTGGCTGACGCCGCGCAGCCGGATGCACTCCGGACCCGGCCGGGGGGCGCGGGGCCGCTCGCGGGGGGTCCCGCTCACGGGCGTGGGGCGGGGGCCGCGCCCCGCAGGAGGGACTCGAACAGGCCGATGTACTCGCCGACCTGCCTGCCCGGGTCGAACGCCGCCAGGGCGAACGCCCGCGCCTCGGCGGCGCGCGCCGCGCGCACGGCGGGCGCGTCGGAGGCAAGGAGGGCGACCGCGTCCGCAAAGCCCTTGCGGTCGCCGTGCGCGACGACAAAGCCGGTGCGCCCCGGGACGACGCACTCGCGCACGCCGAGCGCCTGGTAGGCGACGGCCGGGAGCCCGTTGGACTGGGCCTCGATGAGGGCGTTCGAGAGCGCCTCCTCGCGGGAGGCGTGGACGGCGATGTCGGCCGACCGGTAGAAGGCGCCGGGGTCGGGCTGGAAGCCGACAAAGCGGACCCGCCCGGAGAGGCCGCTGCGCGCGGCGAGCCGCTCGCACGAGGCGCGCCCAGGGCCGTCGCCCACGAACCAGAGCCTCCAGTCCAGGGCCGCCGGCAGCCCGGCGGCGATCTCGACGAGCGCGCGCTGGTTCTTCTCGGGCCTGAACATCCCCACCGAGAGGAGCACCACCGATCCCGGGCCGGCGCCGAGCCGGGCGCGCAGCTGCTCGTCGCGGCCGGGGGGCGACGCCGGGAAGACGAGGGCGTTGTGGATCACGGACAGCCTGTCGCGGTCGAGCCCGTGGCGCGCGACCAGCTCGTCGGCCGCCTCGCGGCTGTTGGCGACGAGGTGCGCCGCCCTGCGCACCGACGAGTAGTAGAACCACGGCAGCCGCCCTCCCGCGCGAAGGGTCGCGACGACCCTCGTCCGGAGCGCGCCGGCCGCCGCCCGCCCCTGGATCCGCCCGGCGAAGCAGTTGGCGGTCTTTCCCATGCACAGGACGATGTCGGGGCCGTCGCCGAGGACCGTCCGGACGAGCCCCGGCCCGAGCCAGTCTATCCCGGTGTCGAAGGGCTGAAGCGGGCGGTGCTCGACCGCGACCAGGCCGGCCAGCCGGCCGCCCGGCCTGAACGTGACGAGCCTCGCCCCGTGGCCCATCCGGGCGAACTCCCGGCTCAGGAGGATCGAGTGCCGCTCCGTCCCGCCGCTGCGCAGGTGGTCCTGCAGGACTGTGATTTTCATTGCCGGGGCGTCCTACCGGGGGAAAGTGGCATGAAGAATGAGCTCACCGTTCGTCGGCCTCCTAGCGCGATGGCTTGTCCTGGCGCTCGGCGTCATCATCGCGACCCACCTGGTGCCCGGGATCCATTGCAGCGACGCCGGGGCGCTGGTCGCCGTCGTCGTGCTCCTGAGCCTCTTTAACGCGATCCTGAGGCCGGTCCTGGTGCTCTTCACGCTGCCGTTCATCATCGTAACGATGGGGCTTGGTATAGTCGTGATCAATGCCATCCTGTTCCTGTTCGTCGCGCGCATCGTCGACGGCTTCACGGTCTCGGGGTTCTGGCCAGCGGTCGGAGGCTCCCTGGTCGTCAGCGTCACCAACTTCGTCGTCAGCGCCTTCATGCGCTCCTCGGGAAGGCGCCCGCCGGGTCCCCCGCCGGGGCCGCCCGGCCGCGGCGGCGACGTGATCGATATCTAGTTGCCGAGGGCCCCGCGCGGAGCACGCTTTCAAGATGACGGAATCGACGGAATACGACCTTATTGTCATCGGCGGCGGGCCCGCGGGCTACGCCGGGGCCATACGCGCCGGCCAGCTCGGAAAGAGGGTGGCGTGCATCGAGCTCGAGCGGGCCGGCGGCACCTGCCTCAACTGGGGGTGCATCCCGACAAAGGCCCTGCTCAAGAGCGCCGAACTCTACCAGAAGATGAGGAAGCCCGAGGCCTACGGCCTGAGCGCCAAGGAGGTGGGATTCGACTTCGCGAAGGTGATCGAGCGGTCCCGCGTCGTCGCCGGGCAGATGGCCAAGGGCGTCGAGTTCCTGTTCAGGAAGAACAAGGTCGACTACATCGTCGGCGCCGGCCAGGTGAACGCGCCCGGGATGGTCTCTGTCACCCAGGGCGAGCAGAAGGGCAGGTTCTTCCGGACCCGGAACATCCTGATCGCGACGGGCTGCAAGATGCGCCGGCTGCCCGGCCTGGAATTCGACGGCGTCCGCGCCATGACCTCGCGCGAGGCGCTGGCCTCGAGGGAGCTGCCGGCCTCCGTCCTCATCGTGGGCGCCGGGGCGATCGGCGTGGAGTTCGCCTACTTCTACAACGCCTTCGGCTCGAAGGTGACCCTTGTCGAGATGCTTCCCGAGATCCTTCCGCTGGAGGACGAGGAGGTCTCAAGGGTCCTTCGCAGGTCGTTGGAGAAGCAGGGGATAGCCATCCATGTGGCGACGAGGTGCGAGAACTTCAAGGTGGGCAAGAAGTCCGTCAGAGCCGACCTTGTCGCCGGCGGCGCGACCTCCCCGGTCGAGGCCGACGTCGTACTCTCTGCGATCGGCGTGGTCGCCAACCTCGACGGGGTTCTCGCCCCGACGCTGAAGCCCGAGCTCGACAAGAACTTCCTGCGGGTGGGCGACGACTACCAGACGAGCATAGCGGGCGTCTACGGCGCGGGCGACATCATCGGCCCGCCGTGGCTCGCGCACGTCGCGACCTACGAGGCGGTCAACGCGGTGAACGGGATGTTCGGGCACGGGAAGCCGAAGCGCATTAAAGACTTTCCCGGATGCACCTACTGCCAGCCGCAGGTCGCGAGCACGGGCCTTACCGAGAGGGCCGCGCGGGAGAAGGGCCTCCAGATCAAGGTGGGCAAGTTCCCGTTCACTGCGTCGGGCAAGGCGGTGGCTTCCGCGGAGACGGAGGGCTTCGTCAAGGTGATCACCGACGCGAAGACGGGGGAGATCTACGGCGCGCACATCATAGGATCCGAGGCGACCGAGCTGATCGCGGAGTACAGCCTCGCGATGCAGCTCGAGGCGACGGCCGAGGACATCCACCAGACGATCCACGCCCATCCCACGCTTAGCGAAGCGGTTATGGAGGCCAGCGCCGCCACGATGGGCGAGGCGATCCACATCTGATCCGGCGGCCGCCCCGGGGCCCCCGAATCCCCCACACCCGATCCCATGCAAACGGTACACACGGAGCTGCACGTCAACGTCCACAAGCTGGCCCGGATGGCCCTCTTCGGCTTCATCCTGACTTTCATGGCCGCGCGGGCATTCGTCCTCCTGATCATGTCGCGCCAGATCCCGAACTTCTATTTTTTCCTGCAGGGCACCCATGTCCACCACCTCAACTACGGGATCTTCCTGCTGGCCGCGGCGGGGGGATACGCGGTGTTCCGCCGGCCGGGCGGGCGGGCCGCCGAGTTGACGGCCCTCGCCTACGGCATGGCGATGGCCCTCACGTTCGACGAGTTCGGCATGTGGCTGCACCTGGGCGGCAGCTACTGGCAGAGGGCGAGCGTCGACGCGGTCATCATCGTGGCGGCGGTGCTCGGCCTCTGCGGCTACATCAAGTCGATCGAGCGGTTCGAGTCCAAGCACCGCTGGGCCGCGGCCGTTCTATTGGTGGCGCTGGTGAGCTTCTGCTGGATCCTCTACACGGCCGGCCTGCGCCTGGGCGACATCGTCGGGCCGAGGCTGCACGAGCTGGAGGCGTCGTCCTCGCCCTGAACGCGCCGGGCCCTCGCCGGGGTCGGGCGGTCCGGCCCGGCCCGGCCGGCACGGAGCGCCCGAGCTCAACGAACTCGACAAGAGTTTGGGGCGCCTCGTAGCATGCGAGCATGAAGATCTTTCTCGATGGCAGGTTTGTCGACGAGGCCGACGCCAAGGTGTCGGTTTTCGACCACGGACTGCTTTACGGGGACGGCGTGTTCGAGGGGATACGCCTCTACGGCGGAAACGTGTTCCGCCTGGAGGAGCACCTCGAGCGCTTCGAGAACTCGGCCAAGGCCATCGCCCTGGAGCTCCCGCTCACCCGCGCCGAGTGGAGCCACGCCGTGTGCGAGGCCTGCCGCGTGAACGGCCTGACCGACGGGTACATCCGCCTCGTCGTCACCCGCGGGGTGGGGGACCTCGGCCTCGCGCCGTGGCTCTGCTCCAAGCCGTCGTACTTCGTGATCGCGAGCAAGATTTCTCTCTACCCGCCCGAGTACTACGAGAACGGGCTGGCTATCGTGACCGTGCCGACCCGGCGCGTCAGCCAGGGGGCCCTGCCGTCGACCATCAAGTCGCTCAACTACCTGAACAACATCCTGGCGAAGATCGAGGCCAAGAACGCCGGGGCCCTCGAGGCGATCATGCTCAACGACCAGGGCTACGTCGCCGAGGCCACCGCCGACAACGTCTTCGTCGTGGTCAAGGGGGTCGTGCTGACGCCGGCCGCATCCGAAGGGGCGCTCAAGGGCGTCACCCGAAGCTCCATCCTCGACATCACCCGCGACCTCGGCATTCCGCAGCGCGAGTGCGACCTCACGCGCTACGACCTGTGGTGCTCCGACGAGTGCTTCCTCACCGGCTCGGGCGCCGAGGTGATCCCGGTCGTCAAGCTCGACGGGCGCACCATCGGGACCGGGCGGCCCGGCCCGATCACCCGCAAGGTGCTCTTTGAATTCAGGAAGCGCGTGCTGGTGGAGGGGACGCGGATCTGAGGCTCATGTGCGCCGGTATGGCGCTCCGGCAGGCCCATTTGGGCCGAATTGGACCTGCCGCGCCCGATTGTGCACGCGGCTTGCCCATCGGGTACATACGTGGCACATTAGGTGCATAGGAAAAACGACGATCCATGGCCAACCAGCTCAAATGCGACCTTTGCTCGAAGCCAGCCACGGTGCACCTGACCCAGATCCTGGACAACAAGGTGCACAAGGTGGACCTGTGCGAGCAATGCGCACAGGAGAAGGGAGTGACCGACCCGAGCGGATTCTCGCTGGCCGACCTCCTCCTTAAGGCCTCGCTCAACCCGGACCCGGTCCCCGGCGGCATCCGCTGCGAGCAGTGCGGGTTCTCGCCGGCGGAGTTCAAGAAGCTGGGCCGGTTCGGTTGCCCGGCCTGCTACGACGCCTTCAAGGGGATCCTCGACCCCATGCTCGACGGGATGCACAAGGGCACGGTCCACTCGGGCAAGGTCCCGCGCAGGGCCCTGGAGAGGAAGACGCTCCACGACAGGCTGAACAAGCTCGAGGTCGACCTCAGCGAGGCGATAAAGGCCGAGCGCTACGAGGACGCCGCGCGCTGCCGCGACGAGATTAACCAGGTCAGGCAGGCCGTCGAGCAGCGGCCCGCGAGATAGGCCGATGACCGTCGCATCCCTTATAGACACCCCCTCCGAGCTGACCGACTCCGCGAGCAGCAAGTCGGCCGTTGTCCTGATGACGCGCATACGCCTTGCGCGCAACCTATCCGGCCAGCCGTTCCCGGGCTGGGCCAAGCCCGCGCAGCGCGAGAAGATCCTCGAGTTGTGCCGCGCCGCGGTCACCGCAGCGCCGGCGATGAAGCGCGGCCTTGCCGTCACCGTGGGCGAGCTGGGCGAGCTCGAGAAGCGGATCCTGGTCGAGCGCCACCTGATTAGCCGCGAGCTGAGCGGCTCCAAGCAGGGCAGCGGCGTCGTGATCAGCCGGGACCAGACGATCTCGGTGATGATCAACGAGGAGGACCACTTGAGGATCCAGCTCATGCGCTCCGGCTTCCAGCTCAAGAGGGCGTGGGCCGCGATCGACGACCTGGACTCGGCGCTGGAGGAGACCCTCGACTTCGCGTTCTCCCCGAGTCTCGGCTACCTGACCGCCTGCCCGACGAACCTCGGCACGGCGATGCGCGCCTCCGCCATGATGCACCTGCCCGCGCTCGTCATCGCGAACCAGATGGAGAAGGTCGTGCGCGCAGTGAACCAGCTCGGGATGGTCGTGCGCGGGCTCTTTGGCGAGGGCTCCGACGCGAGCGGCAGCATCTTCCAGATCTCCAACCAGACGACCCTCGGCGAGTCGGAGGACGAGATCCTCAAGAGGCTGTCCGGGGTCCTCCAGTCGATCGTAGAGCACGAGATGAACGCGCGCGCCCGGCTGCTCGAGGCCGACTCGGGCAAGCTCTTCGACAAGATCGGCCGCGCCTTCGGGATCCTGCAGAACGGCCACGTGCTCAGCTCGAACGAGGCGATGAACCTGCTCTCGCTCATCCGCCTCGGCATCGACCTTGGCGTCTTCCCGGACTCCAAGCGGTCCGTCACCGACCGGCTCTTCATCGAGGCCCAGCCCGGGCACCTCCAGCATGCCCAGAAGGGCGAATTCGAGCCCGGCCAGCGCGACCTCCTCAGGGCGGAGAGGCTGCGTTCCGAGTTTGCCAATTTCGCCCGGCCCGATTTCACTCTTTCCGCCAACGGAAACAACTGAGCGGCCGACCCACCTCCCCATGTCGCAGGAACCAATGAACAACTTCACGCCCAGGGCCCAGCAGGTGCTGGCGCTGGCGCGCAAGGAGGCCGACCGCTTCCACCACAACTACGTGGGCACCGAGCACATCTTGCTCGGCCTGATAAAGTTAGGGCAGGGCGTTGCCGTGAGCGTGCTCCAGAAGATGGGGCTCGACCTTGAGACGGTGCGCGCCGCCGTCGAGAAGCAGGTGGGGACCGGGCAGGAGGCGAAGGCCCAGGGCAGCATCCCGTACACGCCGCGGGTCAAGAAGGTCCTCGCCCTGGCGGGCAAGGAGGCCAAGGCGCTCAACCACTCCTACGTCGGCACCGAGCACATCCTGCTCGGGCTCCTGCGCGAGGGCGAGGGCGTCGCGGCGCGCGTGCTCAAGTCGCTCGACGTCGACATCGAGCGCACGAGGAACGAGATCCTGCGCGAGCTCGACCCCCAGTTCTCGGGCGGGGCCGAGGGCGGCGGCGAGGAGGCGGCGGCAGGGACCCCCCAGAGGCCCGCCGGGCAATCCGACGAGAAGAAGGAGGTCAAGACCCCGGCCCTTAAGGCGTTTGGAAGGGATCTGACCGAGCTCGCCCGCAAGGGCGAGATGGACCCCGTCGTCGGCCGCAAGGCCGAGATCCGCCGGGTGATCCAGATCCTGTGCCGGCGCACGAAGAACAACCCGGTCCTTATCGGCGAGGCGGGTGTCGGCAAGACGGCGATCGTCGAGGGCCTCGCCCAGGAGATCGCCGCCGGAAACGTCCCCGAGCTCCTCTACGAGAAGAAGGTCGTCACACTCGACCTCGCCCTCATGGTGGCGGGCACAAAGTACCGCGGTCAGTTCGAGGAGCGGATCAAGGCCGTGATGGACGAGATCAAGCGGGCGCGGAACGTCATCCTCTTCATCGACGAGCTGCACACGATCGTCGGCGCCGGCGCCGCTGAGGGCGCGATGGACGCCTCGAACATCTTCAAGCCGGCGCTCTCCCGCGGCGAGCTCCAGTGCGTCGGGGCGACGACGCTAAACGAGTACCGCAAGTACATAGAGAAGGACAGCGCCCTGGACCGCCGCTTCCAGTCGGTCAAGGTCGAGCCGCCCTCCGTCGACGACACGATCACGATCCTCAAGGGGATCCGCGGCAAGTACGAGGACCACCACAAGGTGATCTTCACCGACCTCGCCCTGGAGGCGGCCGCGAAGCTCTCCGATCGCTACATCACGGGCCGCTTCCTGCCCGACAAGGCGATCGACGTCATGGACGAGTCCGGCTCGCGCGCGC
>CAZCAJ010000089.1:0-12186 GCA_964496645.1 uncultured Opitutaceae bacterium | reverse complement strand
AGTCGAACTTGCTCCAGGTCGTGACGCAGTGGAAGTCGCTCACGTCCTCGACCTGCGGGAGGGCGTTGAACTGGGCCCAGCCGAGTACCGTCGGGTTCTCGACAAGCCCGTCGAGCGTGAGCGTCCATTCATTCAGGGGGATGTCCGGCTGGACCCCCAGGTCGAGGACGGGAAACCCGCTCGTGAGCTTCTGGCCGGGCGGCAGGCGGTCGGCCGAGGCGACGGCGCGCGCCGTGACCCCGCGGGCCTTCTGCTTCTCGGCCCACCTCTGCTTGGCCTCGATGTAGCGGTCCCTGGACATCGCAGCCCCACCTTGGCGCGATTCGGCCGCGGGGCAAGAGCGGCGCCCGGGCGCCGCGAGACGTCTTGCGGCGGGCGAGGGAATCGCCGATAAGCCCGGCCGTGGGTTTCCGGCTCTCACTCCTTCTTCTGGGACTCTTCGCGCCGGCGCTCGAGGCCGGGGCCCAGGGCGCCGGCGACGTGGCGATCGTCCAGGTGGAATCGGGCCCGTTGCCGCCCCTGCACCCAACGGTGATCATGGGATCAAGCAAGAAGGGGCCCTCCTGCCAGGTCGTCGGCGTCGACGGCAACTACGCGGTGGCCGACAACCACGGTGCCCAGCTGCGCCTGCCGTCGTCGGCAACCTACGAGCCGGCCAGGGCGAGCGGGTTCCTTCCAGGCTCCATCGAGATAAAGGGCCAGGCTGCATCATCCAGCCAGCTCAGGCGCGCCTATAGATTCTCGGGCGGGGAAACGATCGACGGGGGCGTCCTCTCCGAGGGCAGCGAGTACCAGGCGACCGTGGTCGCCTCGCAGGCATATCCAGCGTGCTACCTGGTCCTGGTGTTCTTCGACCCGGGGTTTCTCGACGGAAGTGCCGACAGCGCCTCCGCAATGGTGGCGTTTCAGAGTATCGGCGACCTGCCGGCGGGTGTGGAGACCAAGGTCAAGGCGTACTACGGCTTTCTCGACGCGCGGAGCCGAAGCATGGGCTACATACCGCTGTATTTCTCCCATGGCGGGGAGATCCGCACCAGCCTTGCCGAGGAATCGGCCCGGTTCTTCCGGCGCATAGAGCTGCTGCGGCACAAGAGGATGGTCGATCTCTATTTCCAGAGGAATCCCCGCGCCACCCTGCCTGCGAGGCCCTACCTGCGGTTTCCCCCGATCTTCCCGCCCGGAACAGACCGCGCGTCGATCCCGGATGGACTCGAGGTAGACTTCACCGTCTCGACCGACGGAACCGTCGAGGGCGTCACGCTCTCAAAGGCGGTGCAAGCGGACGTCCTCGCCGGGATCCAGCGCACGATCCAGGGCTGGCTGTACCTCCCGAAGCTCCAGAACGGGCAGCCGGTCGAGTCCGCCACCTCGTTGGTGCTCAATTTCAAGGGACCGGCGCAGCGCGGCGGCGCCGGAGCGGCCTCGGCGCCGTCCGCGAAATGACTCCGCCGCACACACGGCGGGCGGGGACCCAATCATTTTCTTGCGGGCCGGGGCATTAGATAATCGAATAGGGCCATCCTCCGATGAGCACCCCCGGTGTCCTTGAAATGGCGAGCTACAAGCGCGGCCAGATTCCCATAAAGTCCGTCCAGCAGGAAATCACCGACGCGCTTGAATCGGGCGTCGTCGTGTCCCTGCCGAACCTGGACTTCCCCCTCTCGGCCGAGGAGTCGGCCCTGCTCGACCCGCGCATCCTCTCGACGTCGAAGAACGTGAGCTACGCGCCGGCGACCGGCAAGGTCGCGGGCACAAGCTGCATCGACAAGGAGAAGAAGCGGCTCCAGGAGGTCATGGGCCGCTTCGCGCGCACGGCCCGCGACCTGGTCGGCGTGCTCGTTCCCATCTACAAGGAGAAGCTTGAGGTGATGCGCACGAGCCTCCGGCCGGTCGAGGTCGCCGGGCGTGCGATCTCGTGGCGCCAGGATGACACCCGCCTCCACGTGGACGCGTTTCCGTCGCAACCCACCGGCGGCGACCGGATCCTGCGGATCTTCTGCAACGTCAACCCGTCGGGCAAGCCCCGCGTCTGGCGGCTCGGCGAGCCGTTCGAGGACGTGGCCCGGCGCTTTGTCCCGAAGATTCCGCAGCCGTTTCCCGGGAGCGCGCTGCTCAAGTACGCGCTGCGCCTTACCAAGACGATGGGGACCGAGTACGACCACATCATGCTCAGGCTGCACGACGCCATGAAGAGCGACGAGGCGTACCAGCGCTCCATGGAGACCGAGCCGGTCGAATTCAAGCCGGGGACAACGTGGATCTGCTTCTCCGACTCGGTCTCCCATGCGGCGCTCTCGGGCCAGCACCAGCTCGAGCAGACGATTTTCGTCCCGGTCGACGCGATGTGGGACACGAAGAAGTCGCCGCTGAAGATCCTGGAGCGCCTGAAGAACCGCGACCTGGACTGACACGCCCGGGCTTCGGCGGCCGGGGCGCTACGGCGGGTCGTCCCCGGCCAGGGCCGCCTCGACGGCGGCGCGGCGCCTGAGGTAGTAGAACGTCATCCCGCCCTGGTAGAGGACGGTGGCCGCGACCAGGCTGAAGTACACGATCCTCATCATGCCGAGGAGGAACTGGTCGACGGACAG
Organism: uncultured Opitutaceae bacterium; assembly: GCA_964496645.1. Taxonomy (GTDB): domain Bacteria; phylum Verrucomicrobiota; class Verrucomicrobiia; order Opitutales; family Opitutaceae; genus Palsa-1447. The sequence goes on along the minus strand of CAZCAJ010000089.1, from coordinate 9,598 downwards.
CCCGGCCTCCTCGATCTGCGCCGCGAGTTCCGGGGTCACGACCCTGCGCAGCGACTCGATCTCCGGGTTTGAGAGCCGGACGGCGACGTACACCATCATGGAGGCCCCGATCTGGAGGTGGCTCCAGAACAGCCACCGCATCGCGCGCCTCTCGCCGGCGCGAAGCAGGCCCGCCCCGTGGATCTCCATCGCGCCCGCACCTGCGACCAGGAGCCCGATCACGGAGGCGAACACCTCCCTTGAGGTCGCCGAGGCGAGCGCGCACGCGCCCGCGACCAGGAGAACGGAGTAGCCGTCGAACATCGACACGCGCACGACGCGGCGGAGGATCTCGGAGGGGAGGAGGGGGGGCGTCATGAACGGGCGAGGGGCTTTGATGGCCGGGTTTGGCGGGGGAGCTCAAGCTTCTTCATCCGGGCGCCCGCCGGGACCGCCTCCCCCCTCAGGCGAATCCAGCAAGATTGGTGATTGCGGTGATAAGTTTTTCATTGATATTCGGGCGAGAAGATCCCCATTACCCCATGGATACCCCCGTTTCAGCGCTCATCGAGCGCAAAGGGTCAGACGTGCACGCCGTGGCATCCTCGGTCACTATAACCGAGGCCGTGGCCGAGATGAACAAGCATCGGATCGGCAGCATCCTCGTCCTCGAGGGAGGGCGAATCGAGGGCATCTTCACCGAGCGCGACGTGCTCCTGCGGGTCGTCGGCGCGGGCGTGGACCCCAGGACCGTCAAGGTGGCCGACGTGATGTCGAGGAACGTCCACACGATCCCCTCGTCGACCACGGTCGAGCAGACGATGGTTCTTTTCGCGGAGAGGCGCTGCCGCCACATCCCCGTGGTGGACAATGGCCAGCTCAAGGGGCTGATCTCGATCGGGGACATCTCGCGCTGGGTCGCCGACGTCAGCCGCGCCGAGGCCGACCACCTTAAGAACTACATCGCGGGCGGGTTCTCGGCCTGAGGAGGCCGTCGGCAGGATTTGACGCGGGCGCGCGTCTGGCTTTCTTGAGGCCCAACGCGCCACCCCCATGAGGACACTCACCGCCGCTCTCGCAATCGCACTCGCAGCCGTGCCAGCCCGCGCCGCCATCGTGACCCGCGACGTCGACTACGACCAGGGGGGCGCCAAGCTCCGGGGCTACCTCGCCTATGATGACGCGAGGACCGCCCAGGGGAAGCAACCGGGCGTGCTCGTCGTGCACGAATGGTGGGGCCTGAACGACTACGTCAAGGGCCGGGCGGTCATGCTCGCCAAGCTGGGGTACGTCGCGTTCGCCCTGGACATGTACGGCAGGGGCGTCCTGGCGACGGACCCGAAGGCGGCCGGCGAATTGGCCGGGCAGTTCCGTGGCAAGCCGCTCATGGCCGAGCGGGCCCAGGCTGGCCTGGACCAGCTGCTCGCGACGGGCCTTGTCGACCCGGCGAGGGTCGCGGCGATCGGATACTGCTTCGGCGGATCGACCGTCCAGGCGCTTGCCTATTCGGGCGCGCCCCTGGCGGGCATCGTGAGCTTCCACGGCGGACTCATACCGGCCGGGGCGGACGCCGTGGCCAGGAACCGGGCGAAGATCCTCATCTGCCACGGGGCGATCGACCCGTCCGTGAACCCGGAGCAGCTCACCGCCTACCTCAAGTCGCTCAATGAAGCGAAGTTCGACTACCGGTTCGTCCAGTACGCCGGCGCGCTCCACGCCTTCACGAATCCGGGAGCGGATGCCCTGGCGGAGGCCAACCCGGGGATGAAGGGATTCATCGGCTACAGCCCGTCTGCCGACCGGCGCTCGTGGGAGGACATGAAGGCGTTCTTCGACGAGATTTTCGCGCCGGCCAGGGGCTGAGCGCCAGCCTATACCGCCTCATCCGCCCGCGGGTCCGGGCTGGGCGACCGCGGACTCGTACCAGTGGCGCGTCCGGTTGCACAGGCGGCAGATCGACAGCATCACGGGCACCTCGACCAGGACACCGACCACCGTGGCCAGGGCGGCGGGCGAACCCGGGCCGAACAGCGCGATGGCCACCGCCACGGCCAGCTCGAAGAAGTTGCTCGCCCCGATCAGGCAGCCCGGGGCGGCCACGCCGTGCTCGACCCGCCAGAGCCGCATGAGCAGGTACGTGAGGCCGGAGTTGAAGTAGACCTGCAGGACGATCGGCACCGCGATCAGCGCGACGAGGAACCAGCGGCTGGCAAGGTTCTGCGCCTGGAAGGCGAAGATCAGAACGAGCGTCAGGAGCAGCGCGCCGATCATCACGGGGTGAAACCGGGGAAGGAATCTCCCCTCGAACCACTCCTGGCCGCGCGAGCGCAGGAGCGCCGTCCGCGTGAGCCAGCCGGCGGCGAGCGGGATGACGATGAAGACGACCACCGAGGTGACGAGCACCCGCGCTGGCACGACGACGTGTGCCACGCCGCACAGGAACATCACGATGGGGGCGAAGGCGACCAGCATGATCAGGTCGTTCACGGCCACCTGCACCAGCGTGTATGCCGGGTCTCCGTCGGTCAGGTACGACCACACGAAGACCATGGCTGTGCACGGGGCCGCCGCCAGGATGATCAGGCCCGCGGTGAGGCCCTTCGCCGTCTCCGGGTCGATCCAGCGTGCAAAGACGTGCCTCATGAAGATGGACGCGAGGAGAGCCATGCCGAACGGCTTCACCAGCCAGTTGATGAACAGCGTCACCGCGAGCCCCTTGGGCCGGCGCGCGATGCCGGCGACCGATCCGAAGTCCACCTTGAGCATCATGGGGTAGATCATGAGCCAGAGCAGGACGCCGATCGGCACGTTGACGTGCGAGTCCCGCCCGAAGTCCATCCGGCTGAGGGCCGCAGTGAGGCCGGGCAGAAGCTCGCCCAGGGCGACGCCGGCCGCCATGCAGAGGAGGACCCAGAGCGACAGGTAGCGCTCGAAGAGGTCGAGGCGCCTGGCGGCGGGCGCCCGCGCTTCAGGCTGCGCAGCACTCGGGTCGCTCATGGGAGGGGGCCGGTCCGGGCTTGTGCGCCGTGATCTCCAGGCTGGTGACGAAGGCGCTTTGCCTGGAGCCGGCCGGAAGCCGCTCGGTTATCTTCTGCTCGAGGGTGTTCCCCCCCCCGTTCATGACCTCGGCGTGGGTCGCGTGGGGGCTAAGGACGATTCCCACCAGGCCAGCCTCCCGCGCCATGCGCTCCGTCTCGGAGACGAGAACCGCCCCGGCGACGCAGCCGGCGAGGGCCGCGTCCATTTGGGCCACCTGCTCGGGCAGCGGCTTGAGGAGCGCCGAGTCGGAGACCGCGACGCGGCCGCCGGGCCTTAGCACCCGCGCTATCTCGCGCCAGACCTGCGGCTTGTCGGTCGACAGGTTGATCACGCAGTTCGAGATCACGGCGTCGACGCTGGCGTCGGCCACCGGCAGGTGCTCGATCTCGCCGAGGCGGAACTCGACGTTGTCCAGGCCGCTCGACCTGCGGTAGGCCTCGGTGTTCCGGCGGGCCTTGGCGAGCATCGCCGGCGTCATGTCCACGCCGATCGCGCGCCCCGCCTGGCCGATCCTGCGCCCGGCGATGAAGACGTCGAACCCGCCGCCGCTGCCGAGGTCGAGGACCACGTCGCCGGGCCTGAGGGCCGCGAGCGCGCCCGGGTTGCCGCAGAAAAGTCCCATGTTGGCGCCCTCCGGGAGGGCGGCCAGCTCATGCGGCGAGTAGCCGATCGCCGCCGCGCGGTCGTCCGGCTTGCCCCGGCAGCAGCCGGGGCCTGCGCATTGGCCGTCGGCCTCCGCGATTTCGCTGTAGACGGCCCGGATCCTTTCCCGGGCGTCTTCCTGTCGGGATAGTGCTTGGCTCACGGATGGAGGGGGGTAAGGGCCGCGATCCTGTCGAGCTGGAGCTTCTTCAGCTCGGCGTCCGGCAGCGCGCAGAGCAGGTCGATCCGACTCGCGATCTGGGAGGCGACCTGGACGAAGAGCCACCGCTTCTTCTTCTCGTCGCCCTCGAACGCGGCCGGGTCGGGCGAACTCCAGTGGGCCACGACCGGCTGGCCGGGCCAGACCGGGCACGATTCCCGGGCCTTGTCGCAGACCGTTATCACGAAGTCGAACTTCACGTCCTTGAACTCCTCCCACGACTTGCTCCGGGCGCCCGACGCGTCGATGCCGTACCGGTCCTTGAGGACCCAGAGGGCGAGGGGATTGACCCTGCCGGTCGGCTGGGCGCCGGCGCTGGCCGCCTCGAAGCGGCCGCGTCCCCTGGCGCGAAGCAGGTATTCGGCGATGATGCTCCGCGCCGAGTTGCCGGTGCACAGAATAAGGACCTTGTAGGGAGCCGCGCTCATCGGTGGGCCGGGGCCGCGCGCCCGCCCTGGGCCGGCGCGCAGCATGCCGGGCCGTCCCTGCCAAGCCGGCCCCGGAGGCTTCGCAGCCTTGCGGCATCGCGGCCAAAGATGGGCTCCTCGCGGGCGCAGTCCTGGAGGCAGGCCAGGTTCGCCGACAGCTCCCTCGACGGTCGGCCCGGCAGGCGGTAGAGCATCCAGTTGGAAACCCTGCGCGCCTCAACCAGCCCGTGGGCGCGCAGGTAGGCGAGGTGCTTGGAGACCTTCACCTGCGGCTCGCCCAGGACCTCCTGGATGTCGCAGACGCACAGCTCGCCGCTCCTGAGCAGGCTCAGGATGCGCAGGCGGGTGGGATCGCAGAGGCACTCGTAGATTTTGACCAGCTTCATGGGGTGAATGGGGGCTCGGCGCGGGCAGGATTGTTATATACCGTAGCGAGTATATACCATGATGGGTATATTGCAAGCGCAATCGCCGGGTCCCCCGCCGGGCCCAGCGGCCTACAGCCCGGCGCCCGGGCGCCCGCGATGCCTCGCGAGCGTCACGTAGCGGCCCCGGCGGCGCCTGACGCCTATTCTGGCGCCGAACGCCCCGGAGAGCCCCCGCGTCGTCACGACGCTCGCCTTGGGCCCCGAGGCGAACACGCGGCCCTCCTTCAGGAGGAGGGCGTGCGTGAACGCCGGCATTATCTCCTCGGCGTGGTGGGTGACGAGGACCAGGGACGGGCCGTTCCTTCGCCCGGCCAGCGCGTCCACGAACCAGAGGAACTCCTCCCTGGCCACGGGATCGAGGCCCGCGCAGGGCTCGTCGAGGATGAGGAGCCGCGGCTTCGCCATGAGCGCGCGCGCGATGAGGATCCTCTGCCTCTCGCCCTGGGACAGGTGGGCCCATTCCCGGCCGCGGAGGGGAGCGGCCCCGACGAAGCCCAGAAGCCTGCGGGCGTCGGCGGCCTCGGCGCGGGTGGGGCGCGCCCAAAGGTCGAGCTGGGCGTAGCGCCCGCTCACGACCGTCTCGAGCGCCGTCTCCGCTGGCGGAATCGAGGCCTGCAGGGCGCTCATGACGATCCCGATCCTGAGCCTCAGGTCGCGCCAGTCAGCCTCCCCGTAGCGCTTGCCGAGGAGGGCGATCGAGCCCGACGAGGGGGAGAGGTAACCCGCTATAGCCTTGAGGAGCGATGTCTTGCCGCATCCGTTCGGGCCCAGGACGACCCAGTGTTCGCCCCTGCCGACGCGCCAGTCCACGCCCCGAAGGATCTCCGTTCGCCCGCGCGAGACGCTCAGGCCCGATACGCTTAGGATGTCGCCCATGCGCGGCAGGATGGGGGTAGGGCCCCCGATTTCAACCGGGTCTTGATCGGGCGCCCGGGATGGCCGAGATTCGGGGGCGCCCGGCGCCGGGCCCTCCAACTTGACCCTCGTCGACACCCACACCCACCTGGACGCCGCGGCAAGGAGCGGGGGACTGCCGGGTATCGTCGAGCGGGCCCGCGTGGCTGGCGTCGAATGGATGATCGCCGTCGGGACGGCCCCGGACGACTGGGAGCTCAACCGAGCGCTGACCAGAAAGAACCGGGGGTGCATCCGGCACACGGTCGGCCTGCACCCGTGCTCCGTGGACGGGGGATGGGAGGCCGCCGTCGCCGGCATGCCGCGATTCTGGGAGCTTGGGGAGGGCGACCCGCCCGTCGCCCTGGGCGAGTGCGGCCTGGACCGGTTCCATCTGCCGAAGGAGGCCGGGGAGGCCGCGCGGGCCTTCGCCCTGCAACGGGCCGCGTTCGAGGCCCAGCTCTCGGTCGCGAGGCGGCTGGGATGCGCGGTCGTCATCCACTCGCGCGGCGCGTTCCGCGAGTGCGTGGAGGCGATCGACGCCAGCGGCGTCGACTGGAACCGCGTGGTCTTTCACTGCTTCTCCGAGGGCGAGGCCGAGATCCTCGAGCTCTCCCGCCGGGGCGGGCGAGGGTCGTTCACGGGCATCCTGACCTACAGGAACGCCGACGCGGTCCGCGCAGCCGCGAGGGCCCAGGGCCTGGGCCGCCTCATGATCGAGACCGACGCCCCCTACCTTTCGCCGGCGCCCCACCGGGGAAAGCCCAACGAGCCCTCATACCTGCGCTTAACCGCGGAGTGCGCGGCCGGCTTGCTCGGGGTCGGCCTCGACGAGCTCGCGGCTGCGACCACGGCGACAGCGAGGGCCTTCTACGGCTTTTAGGGGCCGCGAGGCGGCCCCTCAGGCCTCGTCGAACTTGCGCGCGAAGAGCTGCTCAAGCTCGGCCAGCATCTGCTGCGCGTCCTCGCCCGTCACTAGGAACCTCACCTTGGAGCCCTTCCCCGCGGCCAGCATCATCAGCCCCATGATGCTCTTGCCGTTCACTTGCTCCTCGTCCTTCTCCACGAACACCTCGGCCTTGAACTTGTTGGTGATGCGCACGATCATCGCGGCCGGGCGCGCGTGGATCCCCAGCTTGTTCTGGACGACAAGCTCCTTGACCAGGGACGGTCCCGCAGGGGTCGTCTCGGTTGGATTCATCGGTGTGTTGGTGGGCATGGGGACGGGCGAACCGCCTACCCTCCCTAGGTAGGCCCGGCTTGCAACTCAAAAACCAGATGGCAGCATTGCGCCGGGTGCCACGAACAGCAATAATCGTACCGTGCCGTCTGGAGTCTAAGCGATTCCCGAGAAAGCTCTTACATGTGATCGGCGGCAGGCCGCTACTGCTCTGGGTGGCCGAGAGGATCCGAAGCGTCGCACCCGACCTCGATCTCTGGTTTGCGGTCGACGACCCGCTGCTCAGGGACTGCCTCGCGCCGGGGGGATTCCGGTCCGTCATGACCCGGGCCGACCACGGGAGCGGCACGGACCGGATCGCGGAGGCGAACCGGACCGTGGGGGCCGACCTTGTCATCAACGTCCAGGCGGACGAGCCCATGGTCACCTCCGGGCAGATCCGCATGCTTTGCGGATTGATGGCCGGCCCCGCGGAGATGGCGACCCTTGCGAGCCGGTTCAGGACGGCTGGGGATTTCCGCAACCCCAACCAGGTCAAGGTGGTCTGCGACGGGGCCGGCCGCGCGGTGTACTTCTCGAGGGCGCCCATTCCGTACCCGCGCGACCGCGGGGAGGGGATCGACGACGCCTGGGTCGCCGCGAACCCCTGCTACCGCCACCTCGGGATCTACGCCTACAGGGCCCGCCTTCTCGACGAGTTCTCCGCGCTTCCTAAGGGCCGCCTGGAGGCGATCGAGCACCTCGAGCAGCTGCGCGTGATCGAGAGCGGGCGCGAGATCGCCGTGGGCGTCACCGAGGATCCGACGATCGGCGTGGACACGCCCGAGGACGCGATAAGGTTCGAGGAGGCCGTCCGCCGCGGCGGGGGCGGGCCCTAGGGCGGGGCGCCGCGCTCAGACCTTCCCGGCCTTGCGCGATTCGACCATCCGGTAGAAGTCCACGAAGAGGGGATCGGCGTCGCTTGGCCCCGGCGACGCCTCAGGGTGGTACTGGACGCAGAAGACCGGCAGCTCCTTGTGGCGGAGCCCTTCGACCGTGTTGTCGTTCAGGTTGTACTCGGTCACGATCGCGCCCCTGTTGACGACGCTCGCGGGATCGGTGGCGAATCCGTGGTTCTGGGCGGTGATCGACACCTTGCCGGTCTCAACGTTCTTGACCGGCTGGTTGCCGCCGCGGTGGCCGAACTTGAGCTTGAACGTCGACCCTCCGAGCGCGTGCGTGATCATCTGGTGGCCGAGGCAGATCCCGAAGATCGGGAACTTCGGCAGGAGCGCGGTCACCGTCCTGTGGATGTAGGAGAGGGCGGCCGGGTCGCCGGGGCCGTTCGAAAGGAAGACGCAGTCAGGGCCGTGCTCCTCGATCTGCGCCGCAGGGGCCGTCGCCGGGAACACGTGGACCTCGAAGCCGTGTCGCACGAGCTTGCGGTAGATGGTGCGCTTGGCGCCGCAGTCGAACGCGGCCACCCTGAACTTCCTTCCGGGCGTGACCGCGGCCCCGAAGGCCGTGCCCACCGGCACGTAGGGCTGGTTGAAGTTCGCCGGGTCGTCCGCCTCCCAGACGAACGGCTCGCGGCAGGTGACCTCCTTCACGTAGTCCGCTCCCGCCATGTCCTTCCATCCGCGGGCAAGGTCCACGGCCTTCTCGTCCGGGATGGGCAGCGTGCTCAGGCAGCACTTCATGGCGCCGTCCACGCGCAGCTTCTTCGTCAGCGCGCGGGTGTCCACCTCGCTTATCCCGGGAATGCCGTTCTCCGAAAGGTAGTCGCCGAGCGAGCGGCGCGAGCGCCAGCTGCTCGGCGCGGGCGAGAGCTCCCGCACGACGAACCCGCTCGCCTTTGGGGCGGCGGCCTCCGCGTCCTCGTCGTTGACGCCGTAGTTGCCGATCTGGGCGGCGGTCATCGTGACGATCTGGCCGTAGTACGACGGGTCGGTCAGGATCTCCTGGTAGCCGGTCATCGAGGTGTTGAAGACGCACTCGCCGGCGATCGTCGCCCTGGCCCCGAATGCGACCCCCCGGAACACGCTGCCGTCCTCAAGGGCGAGTACGGCGTGGTGGGTCTGCGGCATCGGGCTTCAACAAAGTGCCCGCGGCGGCGGCTGCCAAGGAAAATGCCCCGGGCCCCGGGGACCGCAAAGCGCCGTTTGACAACGGTCGTTAGGTGCCTAACGATGATTGCGACGCCGATGTCCTACTCCGAAGACCGCTCCACCTGGTTCGAGGGCCAGGGACTTTGGCAGCACGTACCCGAGGCCGATTGGCGCGACTGGGCTTGGCAGCTGAAGAACCGGATCACCTCGAAGGAGCAGCTGGAGCGCTACATGGCGCTCACGCCCGAGGAAGCGGCCGGATGCGAATTCGCGAACAAGAAGCTCGCGCTGGCGATCACGCCTTACTTCTTCAACCTGGTGGACAGGGACGACCCGGCCTGCCCGATCCGCAGGCAGGTGATCCCGCGCGCCGAGGAGATGGTCGTCAGCGCCGAGGAGATGCTCGACTCGCTGGGCGAGGACGCCCACTCGCCGGTGCCGGGCCTCGTCCACCGCTATCCCGACCGCGTGCTCTTCCTCGTGACCGACCGGTGCGCGGCGTATTGCCGCTACTGCACGCGCAGCAGGCTGGTCTCGAACGCGCAGGACTACAATTTCCACCCCGAGTACGAGATGGGGCTGCGCTACATCGAGGCGCACCCGCAGATCAGGGACGTGCTGCTCTCGGGCGGCGACCCGCTGCTGCTCTCCGACAAGAAGCTCGAGCACATCATCAGCCGCCTGCGCGAGATCAGGCACGT
>CAZCAJ010000088.1:0-12398 GCA_964496645.1 uncultured Opitutaceae bacterium | reverse complement strand
CGCCGTCTGGATGAACGGGGCCCCGGAGAGCGTGCCCATGCGGATCGCGTCGTTGCTGGCGTCCGTGACGAAGAGGTTGCCGCTCTTGTCCACGACGACGTCGAACGGCTGGTCAAAAAGCGCCGCAGCTCCCGTCCCGTTCGTGTAATTGCTCTTGCCCGGGGTGCCGGCAAGCGTCGTGACCACTCCCGCCGGCGTGATCATGCGGATCGTGTTGTTCTTCTCGTCCGTCACGTAGAGGTTGCCGCTCCCATCCACCGCGACGCCGGAAGGGGCGTCGAACTGCGCGGCGGATCCCGTTCCGTCCGCGCTGCCTTGGTTGCCCGCCTTGCCCGCCACGGTCGTCACGGCGCCGGTCGAACTGACGATCTTCCGGATCGTGCCGTTGCCGTAGTCCGCGACATACAGGTTGCCGCTTCCGTCGATTGTAATGCCGGAGGGCACCTGGAACTTCGCGGCGGCCCCCGTCGCGTCGGTGCCCCCGACCACCCCCGCGGTTCCGGCCAGCGTGGTCACGACCCCGGACGGCGTGATCTTGCGAATGTCATTGTTCCTTTGCTCCGAGACAAAGATGTTGCCGCTCGAATCGATCGCGATGCCGGCCGGATAATAGAACGAGGCCGCTGATCCCGTGCCGTTTGCAGAGCCCTCAACCCCCGGGGAGCCCGCAACGGTGGTCACCGCGCCGGTGGAGAGGACCAGCTTGCGGATTGTCTCGTTCCCCTGGTCCGTGACAAACAGGTTGCCGTTGCCGTCAAGCGCGGCCGCGTAGGGGTAGTAGAACTGGGCCGCGGGCCCGGTCCCGTCGGCGCTTCCAAAGTCGCCGGGCGTGCCCGCGATGGTGGTCACGACGCCCGCAGGTGTGACCTTTCGGATCGTGGAGTTATCGGAGTCAACGACGTACAGGTTGCCGTTCCCGTCAATCGCCAGGTCCTCGGGGTAATAGAACTGCGCCGCGGATCCCGTGCCGTCCGCGTAGCCCTGCCCGGGGGACCCGGCGAGCGTGGTCACGACTCCGGAGGGCGTGATCTTTCTTACTGTGTAGTTATCCACGTCCGCGACATACACGTTGCCGCCTCCGTCAACCGCGACGTCGATCGGTGCGTTGAACTCGGCCGCGGCCCCCGTGCCGTCCGCGAAGCCGGTCAGCCCCACGGCGCCCGCCAGCGTGGTCACCACTCCGGAGGGCGTCACCTTGCGGATTGTGTCGTTATCGATGTCCGCGACATACACGTTGCCTTCCCCGTCGACCGCGACCCCGGTCGGATAATTGAACTGCGCTGCGGACCCCGTCCCGTCCTTGGCGCCGATGGCCCCGGCTGTACCCGCAAGCGTTGTCACCACGCCGGCCGAGGTGATCTTCCGGATCGTGCAGTTGTACGTATCCGCAACGTACACGTTGTCGCTACCGTCGACCGCGATGCCGTAAGGATTATCGAACCGCGCACCCATGCCCGTGCCGTCATTCTTCCCGGCGACCGTCGCGTCGCCCGCCAGCGTGGTCACCACGCCGGCCGGCGTGATCTTGCGGATCGTGTCGTTCAGCTGATCCGCAACGTAGACGTTGCCGCCTGTGTCCACCGCGACGTTGCCCGGCGTGGCGAACTGCGCGGCGGGCCCCGTACCGTCCGCGCTGCCGGATTTGCCGGCCGTGCCGGCCAGGGTTGTTACCACCCCGCCGGGCGTGATCTTGCGGATCGTGTCGTTTCCCTGGTCGGAAACATACACGTTGCCGCTTGCGTCGACCGCAAGGCCGGCCGGAGCGTTGAACTGCGCAGCGGCTCCCGTGCCGTCCGCGCTGCCGGCTACCCCCGGCGACCCAGCGAGGGTCGTCACCACACCCGAGGGCGTGATCTTGCGGATCGTGTTTCCCGCCTCGTCTGAGGCGTACACGTTGCCGCTTGCGTCGACCGCCACGCCGTAGGGAAAGTAGAATTTCGCGGCGGACCCCGTTCCATCCGCGACACCGAAGACGTACGGCGCGCCCGCGAGCGTGTTGAACGTGTACGGCGTCGCGTAGTCGCTCTGGGCGTGGGCGAGCGAGACCTGTAGCAAAACTGCCACAAGGGTCATTCCGAGGCAAACCAGGGAGTGGCCTGCCGTTCTTGGCAGGCGGATGGTGTTCATAGGTTCTTGGGGGTTCCGCTTCGGGAGGGAACGTGGAACAGCGCTCAATCAGCACGCACCGTTCCATGCCACGTGAATGTCATGCTATGATTGAAGGACAATCACTTGTGTGATCGCTGAGCATATCGCAATGCGAACCATCGCCGAATTTGGGACGCGGAAATCCCTAATTCGGGACACGCCGGACAGTCTTTCGTTCCGCCGGACAGGCCCTGCGCCCGCCGAATAGCCGAATTAGGGTGGGGTTTTCGTCACGTGTCTGCCCACGGGAATTGCCCGGCCCGCGGATTCGGGGACGGGTCGGGCGCCGGGCACAAAAGACACCTGCCTTCGCGTATCCTTGAGCCGGATCGGCTTTGCACACCAGTTCTCCCGAGAGAGGCGGCAAGAAAACCAAGCCCCGCCTTGGCGTGCTCGACATCCCTCCCGTCTAGCGAGGCTCTATCGTGCCCTGGCTCGAGCCGGGCGGCGCCCCGTTCGGCGGGACGGGCATGGACTCGTCCCGCGAATAGTTGCCGTAAGGCGCGACGAAGACGAAAGGCAGGGTCATCCTGCAATCGACCGGTGCGCCCTTGACCTGGGCCGGACGGAACCGCCACTTGCGGACCGCCGCGACCGCGGCTTCGCCAAACAGGACGTCGTCCGCCTCCACAACCGACGCATCGGCCACCTTGCCGTCGGCGCGAACCGTAAACACTACGAGGGCCTTCCCGGTCAGGACCGACTCGAGCTCGAAAGGATAATCGGGCTCGATTTCACGGGTCGCCACTGGGCGGACGTCGACCGCGTTGATGGTGTAAACGCCGGCCTTCAGCTGTGGAATCTGGTTGTCGACAGGGCGCTCCGTGACGAAGTCGACATCTGTGCAGCCGGCCACCGCCGCGGACGCAAGCAAGACCAGACTCCATCTTCTCCATGCAATGGACACGGGAATAGTGCGTAACTCCGAGCTAGCCATCGTCGTTCATCTCGGCGCAAACAGCGCGAAAACACAATATCGGCAAGACTGGAATAACGCTGCGGACCGCCGCGTTGCGGCCTGCTGACCGACGCCGGGCCCAAGACATGGCCCTTTCTCGCGCGACGCGTAGAATCTCGGCGTAGCGCAATACGCAGCGCGATTCAAGGGCCCTTGTTTAGACACGGCATCCTGTCGGGCCCGGTCGGTCCCCGAACGGCCCCAGGAGCCTTGAGGAGACGCCTGCGCGCGGTCGACCTCGCCGACTCCGGCCGCCTGTCCGAGGCCGAGCGCCTGCTCGCCGATGCGGCCGGCAAGGCGACCGATCTACAGACAGGGAGGCAGATCCAGGCGCTTCTGGACAGGATGTCTAAGCAAGGCCACGGGGGCCCGAACCGATGTTGACATCCTCCCGGCCCTCAAGGGCCGGATTTCCTCGCCGGCGAATGATGAACGCCGTTGCCCCGGGTCGGACACCGAAGCGGCCCCGACACGCAGGCCGGGGGCCAACGGCGGTTCCTCAGTTTGGACTGGCGGCCAGCCTGCCGGCCATCGGGAGCAGATCCCGGAAAAGGTCGCTCCCGCCCCCGTGGCCGAAGAACTCGGAGCGAAGGACAAAGTCCCTGTCTATCAGATGGATGCCGGGGATCATGGCGAAGCTCGCCGGCCCGATCATCTCGGGCGTCCCCGCCAGCACGTGGACGTTGGCCCGGTTGGACAGCCTGAAGTGGTCGGCCCAGGACTTCACGGCCGCAACGCTCGGGGCCTTCATGTTCATGTCGTATATCACCACCTGGACGTAGGCCACGTTGGGATCGTTCAGCGTGAGCCTGTTCCCGAACTGGGAAAGGTAGCTTTCGAGGGAGTCGAGGCCGTGCTGAGGCGTGATTCCCTGGTAGCCGCCGCAGGCCCTGCCTCCGGACAGCGCCTGGCATCCCTCGCACGTCATCCCGATTGGCTCGAGCAGGATCACCTTCCCCTTGAGCGACGAAAGCCTGAACAGGCTGCCGCCGCTGTCGCGAAGCACGAGGTCCGGGTAGGGCTCGCCGGGGCGCGGCGGCCAGAACGCGACGGCCGTCGCCGCCTCTGCCGGTGCGCCGGGGGCCCCTGCCCCCGCCCCGTCAGCCGCCTCGCCGGCCCTTGCGGGCGGAAGGGCGAACGGCTTCGCCACGATCGAGGCGACGTCGCCGCGATCGAGGACCCGCCTGCCCCCGGCCTGCTGCAGGACGATCTTCTGGGGCGTCTCCATGGTGATCTTGCCCTGGAGCAGCGTTCCGTCCTTCAGCCTGACGTCGTCCCCCCTCCCCGTGGCGGCGGCCAATGCGCCAAGGAGCGCGGCCGCGGTCAGGACCCTGTGCGTGCGTCGAGTCATCCCCGGGCCTATTCAAAATCGAACTCGAGCTCCTTCGGAGCCTCGTCGGGAGGGGCAAGGCACCGGGGTCCCTCGTTTCTGCTGTTGCTGACGAATCGGCTGACCTGGCGCGATTCCATTCGCTCGGCCGAAAAGGGGCGCGCGAGGAGCCTGAGATCGTCAGCGGCCAGCGGCCGGTCGCCCAGCCAGCGGGGCATGGCGTCGGCCGTCAGTATGACGGGCATCCGGTTGTGGACCCGGGCGACGAGGTCGTTGGGCTCCGTCGTCAGGATGCAGTACGTCTCCGGCAGCCTTTCCCCCGCCGGATCCCAGATCCCGGCGAACGCGAAGGGCTCCTCGTCCCGGAGCGTGAAGAGGTGCGGCAGCTTCAACGCGCCGCTCTTCATCCATTCGTAGAACCCGTTCGCGGGGACGAGGCACCTTCTCTCCGCGACGCCCTTCCTGAACGCCGGGAGCGTAGCCGCGGTCTCGGACCTCGCGTTTGCAAGGAGCCGCGGCCGGCTCTTCGCCCGCTCGCCGAAGGGCACCAGCCCCCACTTCATCGCCCTGACGCCGGGCCTCCCATCCCCGCACGCTACGACGGGCATCGTGCTGGTGATCGACACGTTGTAGCGCGGTCCCGCCCAGTCGGGGGCCTCTAGCAGGACGCCGAGCGCCTTCGATATCGCGCCGAGGGCGGCATCCGTCTTGTGGAGCGTGTAGCGGACGCACATGGACAGACCCCCGCCCGTTCAGCGCGCGTCGAACGCGCCCCGCAGGTCGGCCGCCAGCCGGTCGTGGAGGAGCTGGCGCCCGCGGTAGAGCGCACTGCGCTTCCTGTCCGGGACGCAGCGCGTCGTCTCGTCTATGGAGACGCACCGCCCGCACAGCTGCGCGAGCGCCGCGCCGGAGCCGCGGCCGGGCGAGTCGCACCAGGCCGCCTGGAGAGCGCCGCCGAGCGCGGCGCTCTCGTCCTGCTCCATCGCGACGACGGGGAAGCCGAAGATGTCGGCGGCGATCTGGCGCCAGAGCGGCGAGCGCGCCCCGCCCCCGGTCAGCCTGATCTCCCTCGGCCTCACGCCGAGCGCGCAGAGGCGCCTCAGCCCGTAGTTCATGCCGAGCGTCGCCCCCTCGATCGCGGCGCGGGCGAGGTGGCCCTGCTCCATCGTCCTCCGGTCGAGCCCGAAGTACACCCCCGTGCCCTTCGGCAGGTTGGGCGTCCGCTCGCCGTCGAGGTAGGGAAGAAGCATCAGCCCGTCCGAGCCGGCGGGCGCGCCGGAGGCCGCCCGCTCGAGGTCCGCCAGGCTCCATCCGAAGAGCGACCTGACCCGCTCCGTCACCCCCGTGACGTTCATCGTGCACAGAAGCGGCAGCCAGCCCCCCGTCGAGGAGCAGAACGCCGCGATTTCCCCCGACGGGTCGACGACCGGCCTGCGCGAGAAGGCGTAGATCGTCCCGCTCGTGCCGAGGCTCGCCGTGATGGCGCCGGGAACCACGTTTCCGGTCCCGATGGCGCCCATCATGTTGTCCCCTCCCCCGGCGCTGACGACCGTGCCGGCCGGGAACCCGTAGCGCGCCGCAAGCGCGGGCCTGAGGACCCCGCACGGCTCGTGCGAGGCCGAGACCGCGGGGAGGCAGCCGGCGACGCGCCCGTCGACGGCGCCCGTCGCGGCCGCGGACCAGGAGCGCCTCCTCACGTCGAGGAACCCCGTCCCGGAGGCGTCGCCGAACTCCATGGAATAGGCCCCGGTCAGGTGCAGGTTGAGGTAGTCGTGCGGGAGCAGGATGTGCCTCAGGCGCCTGAAGTTCGCGGGCTCGTGCCTCTTTAGCCAGAGCACCTTGGGCGCGGTGTAGCCCGGCAGGAACGGCAGGCCCGTCCGTCGCATGACGGCGGCCCGGCCGCCCATCCTGCGCGTCAGGATCGCGCACTCGGCCGCGGTGCTCGTGTCGCACCAGAGCTTCGCCGGGCGGATCACCTCCCCTTTGCCGTCCAGCGGGACGAAGCCGTGCTGCTGGCCGGAGACCCCGATCCCACGCACGCGCGGGCGGTCGATCCGCGAGGCGAGCTCGCCGATGGCGGCGTCCATCGCGGTCGCCCACTCCTGCGGGTGCTGCTCCATGTGGCCGGGGGGAAGTCCCTCGATCAGCTTGTGCGGGTATCGCGCCTCCGCCGCGACGCGGCCCGTCTCGAGGTCCAGGGCCACGGCCTTGACGCTCTGGGTCCCGCTGTCGACCCCGATGTAGAGGCTCATTGCCCGGTCACGTACCTGTTCAGCAGGTTCTCGAGGTACTCCTGGCGGCCGCTGCGCGGCACGGGCTCGCCGAGCCTCGAAAGGACGAGCCTCTGCAGCTCGCGGAACCCGACCTTGCCCCTCTCGATCTCCAGGCCGTATCCCGAGTCGTAGCTCGAATAGCGGTTGGCGACAAATCCGTCGAACGCGCGGTCGGCGATGATCCGGCGGGCGATCTTGAACCCGAGCGCGAAGGCGTCCATCCCGCCGATGTGGGCGTAGAACAGGTCCTCCGGGTCGATGGAGGGGCGGCGCAGCTTTGCGTCGAAGTTGAACCCGCCCCTGCCGAGGCCGCCCGCGCGCAGGATGGAGACCATGGCGAGCGTCACGTCCTTGACGTCCGTGTTGAACTGGTCGGTGTCCCAGCCGAGGAGCGTGTCGCCGGTGTTCGCGTCGACAGAGCCGAGCAGCCCGTGGGCCGCGGCGGTCTCGATCTCGTGCTGGAACGTGTGCCCGGCAAGGGTCGCGTGGTTCGTCTCGATGTTGAACTTGAAGTGCTTCTCGAGGCCGAAGGTCCGCAGGAACGCAACCCCGCTCGCGACATCGAAGTCGTACTGGTGCTTCGTCGGCTCCTTGGGCTTGGGCTCGATGTAGAACTGCCCCTTGAACCCGATCTCCTTGGCGTAGTCGACGGCCATGTGCAGGAAGCCCGCCAGGTGCTCGAGCTCGCGCCTCATGTCCGTGTTGAGCAGGGTCTCGTAGCCCTCGCGCCCGCCCCAGAACGTGTAGCCCGTCCCGCCAAGCTCCTGCGTGACTTCGAGCGCCTTCTTCACCTGCGCCGCGGCGTAGGCGAACACGTGCGCGTCGGGGTTCGTGGCGGCGCCGCACATGTAGCGCGGATTGGAGAACAGGTTGGCCGTGCCCCAGAGAAGCCGCACGCCGGTCTCCTCCTGGAGCGCCTTCGCGTGGCCGACGAGCTTGTCGAGGTTGCGGTTGGTCTCGGCCAGCGTCGCTCCCTCGGGGGCGATGTCGCGGTCGTGGAAGCACCAGAACGGGGCCTCGATCTTGGTGAAGAACTCGAAGGCCGCGTCCATCCTGTGCTTCGCGACGGAAATGGCGTCCTTGCCGTCCTCCCACGGGCGCCGGATCGTGCCCACCCCGAACGGGTCGGCCCCGACCCCCCGGAACGAGTGCCAGTAGGCGATCGAGAAGCGCATGTGCTCCTTGAGCGTCCGCCCGTCGATCGACTCGGCGGGGTCGTAGTGTCTGAACGCCAGCGGGTTCGTGGAGCGGGGGCCCTCGAAACGGACGTGCGGAACGTTGAAATGCTGGGGGCGGGTGTTCTTCGGCATGGCGCCCAATGCCTATCACGAACCCGGGGCCACCGTCGAGTTCCCGGTGGGCGCCCCGACCGCCGCCCGCGGGGACCGCCCGGCCGCTACGGCTGGGGCCTGAACGCGGTCGCGAAGTACACGGCGAGGAGCATGCAGGCGAAGCTGGCGGCGTAGTTCCAGGTCAGCCTCTCCTTCAGCACGAGCCAGGCGAAGACGATGAAGACCAGGAGCGTGATGACCTCCTGGACGATCTTCAGCTGGTAGCCGCTGAAATTGGCGCTGAAGTAGCCCAGCCGGTTCGCGGGCACCTGCAGGCAGTACTCGAAGAAGGCGACGCCCCAGGCGACCAGTATCGCGACGATGAGCGGGCGCCCCTCGAGCCACTTCAGCTTCAGGTGGCCGTACCAGGCGATTGTCATGAAGACGTTGGATCCGATGAGCAAAAGGACGACTTTGTACATGGCGGCGCGAGTCGAGCAGCCTCCGCGGCGGGCCGCAAGTGCCTCCGGGGGCGCCGCCAGGGCGTAAAATCAGCCTCAAAATTCCAAACACGGAGCTTGATCGCCGCAAATTGCGCCCTATACCTTGCCGCCGTCTCTGTCTGTGCCTATCGTACCCCGATGATCATCAAAGCCTATCTCAAGCCCACCTGCGGGTGGTCAAATGGCGTCCGCGCCATCCTCCGCAAGTACGGCCTCGAATTCGAGGACATCGACATCATGGGGGACCGCGCCAGCTACGCTGAGATGGTTCGCAAGTCCGGCCAGCCCCTCTCGCCCTGCGTCGAGGTCGACGGCGTGATGCTGGCCGACGTGTCCGGCGAGGAGCTTGAGAACTACCTCCTGAGCAACGACCTGGTCAAGCCGACCGAGTCCGCCGCGGGCGCCCCGACGAACGCGGGGTGTTCGGACGACGAGCACGCCAAGATGGCGACCAAAACGATCCGCTTCTTCTGACGCCGGGAGCACTCCGACATTCTTGAACGATACGGGCCGCTCTCGGGAAAACGAGAACGGCCCTTTTTCTGCCCACCCGCGACCGACCGCACCCACCCGCACAGCCCGATCTGGCTCCGAACCTGCTCCAATCCCAGGCCCCCCCCTTCCCCGCAATGCCCGCCCGACCTGAACACGCCCGCGCCCGCCGGGCCCGGACCCTCGGCCCGCCCCCCAGGCAGGGCCTCTACGACCCGTGGTACGAGCACGACTCCTGCGGCGTGGGCTTCGTCGTCGACATCAAGGGCCGCAAGTCGAACCAGATCCTGCGGCAGGCGATCGAGGTCCTGAAGAACCTCGACCACCGGGGCGCGGCCGGCTCCGAGGCCAACACGGGCGACGGGGCGGGCGTCCTGATCCAGATGCCGCACGCGTTCCTGAAGGAGGCATGCAAGAAGCTGCGCATCGTCCTGCCGGAGCCCGGCGAGTACGGCTGCGGGCTCGTCTTCCTGCCGCGCGACCGGATCAAGCGCCGCCGCCTCGAGGAGCGCTTCGAGCAGGTCGTGCAGGCCGAGGGGCAGACCGTCCTCGGCTGGCGCAGCGTGCCGGTCGACAACTCGTCGCTCGGGGAGACGGCCAGGTCCTGCGAGCCGCAGATCCGGCAGATCTTCATCGGGCGCAACCCGGCCATGACCGACCCGATGGCGTTCGAGCGCAAGCTGCTCGTGATCCGCAAGCACGCCTACAGCGAGATCCGCACCTCGACCATGGACGGCGCCGAGTACTGGTACGTGCCGAGCCTGTCGTTCAAGACCATCGTCTACAAGGGCATGCTGCTCACCGAGCAGCTCGACAGGTACTACACGGACCTGCAGAACCCCGCGGTGGCGACGGCGCTCGCGCTGGTGCACTCGCGCTTCAGCACGAACACGTTCCCGAGCTGGGACCGCGCGCACCCGTACCGCTACATCGCCCACAACGGCGAGATCAACACCCTGCGCGGCAACATCAACTGGATGCACGCGCGCGAGGCGCTCTTCGAGTCCGAGCTGTTCGGCGAGGACACCAAGAAGATCCTGCCCATCGTCAACCCGAACGGCAGCGACTCGTCGATGTTCGACAACACCTTCGAGCTGCTCATCCTCGCCGGCCGGTCGCCGGCGCACGCGATGATGATGATGATCCCCGAGCCGTGGTCCGGCAACGAGGCCATGGACGACGACCGGCGGGCCTTCTACCAGTATCATTCCTGCCTGATGGAGCCTTGGGACGGGCCCGCCTCCATCGCCTTCACGGACGGGGTCCAGATCGGCGCCGTGCTCGACCGCAACGGGCTGAGGCCCTCCCGGTACTACGTCACCAAGGACGGCCTCGTCATCATGGCCTCCGAGGCCGGGGTGCTCGACGTCCCTCCGGAGAACGTCCTGCAGAAGGGCCGGCTGCAGCCGGGGCGCATGTTCCTGGTCGACACGCAGCAGGGCCGCATCATCGAGGACGAGGAGCTCAAGAGGAAGATATCGACGGAGCGCCCGTACCGCCAGTGGCTCAAGGAGCACCTTGTCCACCTGAGCGACATCCCCGACGCCCCGGAGGTGCCGTTGCCCGACCACCACACCCTGCTCCAGCGCCAGATTGCCTTCGGCTACACCAACGAGGACGAGCGGATCATCCTGGCGCCCATGGCGCGCGACGGGGTCGAGGCCGTCGGCTCGATGGGCAACGACGCCGCGCTGGCGGTGCTCTCGAGCCGACCGAGGCTGCTCTATGACTATTTCAAGCAGCTGTTCGCGCAGGTCACGAACCCCCCGATCGACTGCATTCGCGAGGAGATCATCATCGGGGCCGAGACGCGCCTCGGCTCCGAGGGCAACCTGCTCAACCCCCAGCCGTCGGCGTGCCGCCGCGTCGAGCTGAAGTGGCCCATCCTCACCAACGAGGAGTTCGCGAAGCTCCGGCGCCAGAACCTCCCGGGCCTCAAGGTGGGGGTCCTTCCCATCCTCTTCCGGGTCACCCGGGGGGAGCGGGGCCTGGCCAAGTCGCTCGAGGAGCTGTCCGCCATCGCCCGGCGCATGATCGAGGAGGACGAGGTCAACGTCATCATCGTCAGCGACCGCGGCGTGAACCGCGACTTCGCGCCGGTCCCCGCCCTGCTGGCGATCGCCGGCCTGCACCACTACCTCATCCGCGAGGGCCTGCGCACCCGGGTAAGCCTCGTCCTCGAGACGGGCGAGGCGCGCGAGGTGCATCACTTCTCGCTGCTCATCGGCTACGGATGCAGCGCCATCAATCCCTATGTGGCGTTCGAGACCATCGAGGACATGATCCGCGAGGGCCTGCTGACGAAGGTCGACCACAAGACCGCCTGCAAGAACTTCGTCAAGGCCGCCACGAAGGGGGTCATCAAGGTGATGTCCAAGATGGGCATCTCGGCCATCCAGAGCTACCGCGGCGCCCAGGTGTTCGAGGCCCTCGGCCTGCGCCAGGACGTGATCGACCAGTACTTCACGTGGACGGCGTCGCGGGTGGGCGGCATCGGCCTGGACGTCATCGCGCAGGAGGTGCTCCTGCGCCACCACGCCGCGTTCCCCGAGCGCGAGGTGAACGGCCACGTGCTTCCCTCCGGCGGCCAGTATCAGTGGCGCAAGGACGGCGAGCAGCACCTGTTCACCCCGGAGTCCATCCACCGCCTGCAGAAGGCCGTGCGCACCGGCAGCTTCAAGGTGTACCAGGAGTACGCCGGCCTCATCAACGACCAGTCCGTCAACGCCTGCACGCTGCGGGGCCTGCTCGAGTTCAAGCCCTCGACGCCGGTGCCCATCGAGGAGGTCGAGCCGGTCGAGAGCATCGTGAAGCGGTTCAAGACCGGGGCGATGTCCTACGGCTCGATCAGCAAGGAGGCCCACGAGACGCTCGCGATCGCCATGAACCGCATCGGCGGCAAGAGCAACACCGGGGAGGGCGGGGAGGACCCGGCCCGCTACACGCCCGAGCCGAACGGGGACTCGAAGAACTCCGCGATCAAGCAGGTGGCCTCGGGCCGCTTCGGGGTGACGAGCGAGTACCTCGTCAACGCCCGCGAGCTCCAGATCAAGATGGCCCAGGGCGCGAAGCCCGGGGAAGGCGGCCAGCTGCCCGGCTCCAAGGTCTACCCCCCGATCGCCAAGACCCGGCTGACGACCGCCGGGGTCGGGCTGATCTCGCCGCCGCCGCACCACGACATCTACTCGATCGAGGACCTCGCCGAGCTGATCCACGACCTCAAGAACGGAAACCGGCTGGCGCGGGTCAGCGTGAAGCTCGTCGCCGAGGTCGGCGTCGGCACGGTCGCCGCCGGCGTCGCCAAGGCCCACGCCGACGTGGTGCTCATCAGCGGCCACGACGGCGGCACCGGGGCCTCGCCCCAGACCTCGATCGCCCACGCCGGGCTGCCCTGGGAGCTCGGGCTGGCCGAGACCCACCAGA
>CAZCAJ010000087.1:0-12494 GCA_964496645.1 uncultured Opitutaceae bacterium | reverse complement strand
TCATCTCCTCGGTGAGGTCCGCAGTCTCCTGCGCCGACATCCCCGAGAAGTAGATCGCCATGGCGAGGGCGGCGAGCTGGTGGAGCGGCATTTCGCCGTCGAGGGTGCTGTCGATGATGTACCGGATCTCCTCCTGCGTGAACTCTCCTCCATCTCTCTTCTTCTCAATCAAGAAGTTAAACGTGGGCTTTGTGAATCGGCGTGCCGGAATATTGCGTTTGCTCGTCATGGAGTTGATGGCGGGAGGAAGGGGCCCCCGGGACGGGGAAAGCGTACGAGCCAATACGCCTCGCTCAAAATGTCGAGCCAAAACGACCCATCGACTCTTCGCTTGCACCCGCCACCGGCTGGATGGTGGACTGGCCGGATGCAGCTTGCGTTCGACCTGATCGGCGAGTTGGAGCGGGCCCTGAAATCCGCCGCCGCCGGCGTCGAGGCCGGGCCCTTCGAGCCGGGCGTGCGCACCGCCGACCCGAGGCACGGCGACTTCCAGGCGAACGGCGTGCTGGCGGCCGCCAAGAAGGCGGGGCGGGCGCCGCGGCCCATGGCCGAGGCGATAGCCGCCGCCCTGCCCGACGAGATCCGGGCCGGGTTCGAGGTGTCCGTATCCGGCCCGGGCTTCGTCAACTTCACGGCCCGGCCTGGCCTTCTGCTGGCCTGGCTGCGCGCGCACCGCTCCCGGGACGACATGGCGTCCGGGGCCTCCGCGGCGCACGCCGGGGAGACCTGGGTCGTCGACTACAGCTCGCCCAACACGGCTAAGCAGATGCACGTCGGCCACCTGAGGTCGGCCGTCATCGGCGAGGCCATCGCGCGGCTCCTCTCCTTCACGGGTGCCCGCGTCGTGCGCGACAACCACATCGGCGACTGGGGCACCCAGTACGGGAAGCTGATCTGGGCCTACAAGCGCCACCTCGACACGGCCGCGCTGGCGCGCGACCCGGTCGACGAGTTCGAGCGCCTCTACAAGCTGGGCAACGCCGCCGCCGATTCCGACGCGGCCGTCATGGAGGAGGCGCGGGCCGAGCTCGTCAAGCTCCAGTCGGGCGACCCTGAGAACCTCGCCCTGTGGCGGCGAATAAACGAGGCCAGCCTCGCCGCGTTCGGGGGCGTCTACGAGCGCCTCGGGATCCGCTTCGACGAGACGCTCGGCGAGAGCTTCTACAACGACAAGGTGGAGCGGGTCTACGCGGAGCTGTCCTCGGCCGGGATCTCGACCCAGAGCGAGGGCGCGCAAGTCGTTTTTCATCCGGAACATCCGCGCTTCAGGACGCAGCCTATGATCGTGCGCAAGTCGGACGGCGCGGCGAACTACGCAACGACGGACCTGGCGACGATCCTGTACCGGGCCGAGCGCTTTGGCGCGAACGTCATCCTCTATGTGGTCGACAAGCGCCAGGGCGACCATTTCGAGCAGCTGTTCCTCACCGCGCGCAAGTGGTTCGGGAAGCTCGGGCGCCCCCTGCCGAGGCTCGAGCACGTCGATTTCGGGACGGTGCTCGGCGAGGACGGCCGGCCCCTCAAGACGCGCACGGGCGACCACGTCAAGCTCACGGACCTGCTCGACGAGGCGGCGCAGCGCGCGTTCGCCCTGGTCACCGAGAAGAGCCCCGAGTTCCCCGAGGAGGAGCGCAGGGCGATCGCCGGGATCGTCGGGGTCGGCTCCGTGCAGTACGCCGACCTCTCCCAGAACAGGTCGAGCGACTACGTCTTCTCGTGGGACAAGATGATCTCCCTCGAGGGCAACACCGCCGCGTACCTGCTCTACGCGCTCGCCCGCATCCGCTCGATATTCCGGCGCCAGGGGATCGAGTGCGGCGACCCGGCCGCGGAGTCCGGGGCCGACGACCTGCGCACGCCCGGCGAGGTCGCGCTGGCGCGCAGGCTGCTGAAGTTCGCCGACGCGCTGCGGCTCGCCGTCGAGACGCTCCGGCCGCACTTCCTCTGCCTGTACCTCTACGAGCTCGCCGGCGAGTTCAGCGCGTTCTACAACGCCGACAAGGTGATCGTGCCCGATCCGGCGACCCGCGCACGCCGGCTCCTGCTCTGCGCGCGCACGCTCCTCGTCCTCGAGACCGGCCTCGGCCTGCTCGGGCTGCGCACGCTCGAGCGGATGTGATCCAAAACGCGCTTGCCGCCCCTGGCGCCCCGGACCAGCCTTCCCCTCTAATGGCCACGCAGGAATACTATATTCGCGAGGCGTCGGAGAACGAGGCGCGCGGTCCCTTCAACATCGAGCAGCTCGTCTCCCTTGCGGAGACCGGGCAGGTCACGGTCGAGACGCTCTGGTACGACGCGGCCATCGAGGACTGGACGGCGATCGGCGCGACCGAGGACCTGAAGAGCACCCTTTTCCCCGAGAAGCGCAAGCTGCGCATGAAGGTGAAGGACGCGGCGGCGCCGGCCAGGCGCTCCGACCTGCTTCCGCCGATCACGGTGGAGGAGATGCTCGCGGGCGCGGAGGGAAGGACCCCCGAGACTAGGGGCAAGATCAGCCCCCTTCTCATGCAGGCGCACGCCGCCCGGATCGGGATGTGGGCCGCCGTGCTGTGCCTCGTCCTCGCCTCGGCCGGCGAACTCCTGCCCGCGGCCGACGCGATCCAGGCCATGGACGTCAACAAGCTCGTCTACCAGCCGCTCGTCCTTCTGGGCGCCTTCGACCTGTTCCTGGCCATCATGCTCGGGCTCGGCGTCACGGCCTTCTACCCCGTCGTCCGCTTCCGGGCCTCGCTCGGGCTGGGCCTGTTCGGGTTCGTCTACTACACGCAGGGCCAGGACATGCAGCTGATCGCCGCCATAGGGGGGTGCGCGGGACTCTACATGGAGACGGTGTGCATAAACGTCTTTCCCGTCATCGTCGTCTCGCTGCTCGGAATCGCCGGCATGGCCGGGACGTCGTACTACCTGCTGAACGTCTGACCGACCGAAATGCCGCTCAAAGGCTTCGGAACTCGGCTCTCCCTCCTCTGGACCAAGGACATCTGGCAGGTGTCGCTCCTTTCGGAGCGCTCGCCCAGGGGCTGGATGTACGCCCTGTTGAGGGTCGTCTCCATCTCGGCCAACTCATTCTTCGAGACAAAGACGCTCAGCCGGGCCGCGGACCTGAGCTTCAGCTCCATGCTCGGGCTCGGCCCCCTTGTCGCGGTGGCCGTGCTGATCGCCTCCACCGTGCTCGGCGAGCGCGACCCCAACCTGGCCGCAGACGCCCTGAACCGCGTGATCACGTTCGTCGCGCCGCAGCTCGGCCAGTACGAGAGCCTGAACGCCGCCGGCGGCGTGACCGTCGACCCCCAGCTCGTCGCGATGATAAACGGCTTCATCAGGGGCGCCCGGTCCGATGCGATCGGCGTCGTCGGCGCCCTGTCGCTGGTCGTGATCGTCCTGCTACTCTTCAAGTCGATCGAGGACGCCTTCAACGACATCTGGGGCGTCCGGCGCGGCCGCTCGATCCTGACGCGCGTCGTGCTCTACTGGACGGTTCTCACGCTGGGAGGGGTGGTCTTCTTCGCGGCCGTCGCGCTGCTCGGGGCCGGCGCCTTCGTAAACGTGTTCGTCGGGAGGATGCCCTTCGGCGCCGAGATCGTCCGGTTTCTGCGCTGGTCGCTCCCGTCGTTCTCCTTCGTCGTCCTGGTGGGGCTGCTCGTGACGTTTTACCGGGCGATACCCAACACCCGCGTCGGCTGGGGCGCGGCGCTAGTGGGCGCGACCACGGTCGCCCTCCTGCTCACGGCGAACAACTTCCTCGGGTTCATGTACCTCAGGCGCGTCCTCATCACGAAGAGCATGTTCGGCTCGCTCGGGATCATCCCGGTGCTGATGCTCGGCCTCTATGTCTTCTGGCTCATCGTCCTGGTAGGCGGGCAGATCAGCTACGCCGTGCAGAACGCCCATGTCCGGAACAGCCAGCTTGCCTGGGGCAGCCTGAGCGCGGCCAACCGCGAGCGGCTTTCGCTCGCGGTCCTGATGGCGATCTGCCGCCGCTTCCACGCCTGCAAGCCGCCGATGTCGGCGGCCGATCTCGCCGACGCCGTCAAGCTGCCCACCCAGATCCTCAACGAGTGCCTTAACCGCATCGTCGACCTGGGATTCGTGGCGTCGGTGCCCCAGACGCACGGCGGGCACACCTCGGGCATGCTCTACCAGCCGGCGCGGCCGCTGAGCCGCATCACGCTGCTCCAGCTGAAGACGGCGGCGGACAACGTGGGCGCCGACCCTGCAGGCGACGCCCTCGACGCGATCGACCCCGTCGTGCGCGAGTTCTCCGACGCCATCGGGCGCATGGGCGAGCAGGCCTTTTTCAGGAAGTCGGTGGAGGAGCTGATCGCGCAGGCGCCGGCCGCCAATTAAATCGTTGCCAGCGCAGGGGGGCACTCTAGCCTTCGCTGCTTTTACTAAGATGATTTCGTGGATACAACGGTACTTCCAGCGGCACTTTAGGATCATTTTCGGCGTCCTGCTGGCCGTAACCATCATTTCGTTCATATTCACGATCGGTTCGACCCCGGGCATCGGGCGCGCCGATCGCCGGGTGGTGGTCCGGGACTTCTTCGGCCGCAATCTCGCGTCGCAGGAGGAGCTGTCCGGGCTGCTCGGCGACGCCCGCATCAGCGCCTTCCTCCAGTACGGCTCCGATGTCACGGGCGACCGGCTCCAGGCCTACGCGCTGCAAAGGGCTGCGGCCCTCCACTTTGCGGACGAGATGCGCATCCCGAGGATCAGCGACGCCGACGTCACCGATTACATCAAGAGCCTGCGCGTCTTCGCGGGACCCGACGGCCGCTTTGACGTCTCGCGCTACAACCTCTTTCGCAGCGGATTGAAGAACAACGGGTTCTTCTCCGAGTCGGACATCGCGAGGGTTCTCAGGGAGGATGCGAGGATGGGTCGCATCCAGCAGCTGCTGGCGGGCCCGGGCTACGTGCTTCCGGGAGAGGTCCGAAGCTTGATCATCAAGGCCGACACGACCTGGACCATCGAGACCGCCACCGTCAACTACGCCGATTTTGACCCCGGCGTTAACCCGACGGATGCCGAGATATCCAAATTCTTTTCTGAAAACGCGTTCCGTTACACGGTTCCCCCTCGCGTCTCGGTCGACTACGTCCAGTTCCCGGCCGAGGCGTTCCTGGCTCAGAGCGCGCCCACGGACGCCGAGGTCAAGGAGTACTACGACGCCAACCCGGCGAAATTCCCGAAACCCGCCCCCGCGAAGGCGCCGGCGGCCAAGCCCGATCCCGCGGCGGACTTCAAGGCCGTCCAGCCGCTGGTCAGGGCCGCGCTGCAGCGCGAGCGGGCGATGAAGAGCGCGGCGAAGGAGGCGTCCGACTTCGCCTACGCCATCTACGAGGGCAAGGTCACCCGGGGCCCCTCGCTGGATTCGTTCCTCGCCGAACGCAAGCTCAAGGCCTCGAGCCTGGCGCCGTTCACTCGCGATTCGGGCCCGGCGGAGCTCGGCGGATCGCGCCAGATCGCGAGCGCCGCCTTCGAGCTCAATGGCGACCGGTTCTATTCCGAGGGGATTCCCAGCCCGGACGGCGCCGTCGTGCTCTTTTGGAAGGAATCGCTCCCGGCCCATGAGCCGGCGCTCGCCGACGTGCGCGAGAAGGTCCGCGCCGACGCGATCGACGACATGAAGAGGAAGCGCTTCACCGAGTTCGGCAGGACCCTCAGGGCCTCCGTCGAGCGCAGGATGAAGGCCGGGGAGACCTTCGAGAAGGCGGCCGAGGAGGCCAGCGGGACGGTCAAGCTGGCCGTGAAAACCTATCCGCCGTTCACCTATCGCGACCAGCCCCATGACATCGACCAGTCGGTCATCGAGGCGCTGGGCCGCCTCGACAAGGGCGCCGTGTCGGACATGGCAATCACCGCCGACAAGGGGTACCTTGTGTATGCCGCCGACAAGAAGATTCCGCCCCTGAACGAGTCCAACGCCCGCTATGTCCAAGTCAGGGCGCAGCTCGCCACGGTCTATTCCCAGACCGACTCGTACTCCATCCTGGCCGAGGTCACCGACAAGGAGCTGAAGCGATCGGATGAAGCCCTCAAGAAGGCGATCCCCTGAGCGCCGCTCAACCTCGGCTTTCGACCGCCCCGCCGGTTTGGCGCGCCGCACGTAGAAAAAGAAGTAACTTCCGGGCGTCCAGCTGTGTTCATGACCGGGCGACCGTCCCATCCCTTTCCTCCAATGCCCCGATCCATAGTCCGCGCATGCCTCGCTCTGCTCTGGCTTTCGCCGCTTTGGTGCGCCCGCGCCGCGGACAGCTACCCCCCCCTGCCGGCCTTCGGCGACACGTCGACGCCGGTTGACCTGTCCGGGCAGGTCACGCTCCAGAACTGCGTCGGCATGGCGCTTGGCCGCAACTTCACGGTAAGGATTCAGCAGTTCAGCGTGATCGAGTCCGTGGACGACGTGGTGATCCAGCAGGCGGCCTTTGAGCCGACGTTCGGGTTCACGGGGAGCCGGCAAAGCTCAAAGACGGCGGTAGACGAGGAGGCCTTCGGCGTGCCCCCCAAGTCCGTCATCGACACCGGAGCCTTCACCCTGAGCGACACCGTCGTTACGGGCGGAACGCTCACGGCGAGCTACCAGCTTGTCCGGTCCGACTACATCCCCACCTTCTTCCTGCCCAACCCCGCGTTCGGCAGCACGGCCTCCATCTCGGTGGCGCAACCGCTCCTCCAGGGGGCAGGGACCGACTACAACCGCGCCGCGATCGAGAGCGCCAGGCTCGGCGTGAGGATCGCGAACCTCAACTTCAAGAGCACGGTGCTCACGATGATCTACAACGTCGAGACGACCTACTACAACCTCCTCTATCAGCGGGAGCAGTACAAGGTGCAGCAGGAGGAGCTCAGGCAGGCCCAGCAGCTCCTCGACGAGAACACGATAAAGCGCCAGACGGGCGTTCTCACCGACCTCGACGTCATGCAGGCCCGGGCCGGGGTCGCCGCGGCTCGGAACCAGCTCATCCTGGACGAGCAGGCCGTCCACAACAGCGAGGACGCCCTCCTGCAGCTGCTCGGCGACCGCCAGTTCAGGTCTGTGGTCGGCAACATCGACTTCCCTGTAATGGGCGAGCCCGACGTTTCGTTCGAGCGCTCGTACAAGCTCGCCAGGGACAACGGCCCGAACCTCGCGGTGGCCCAGGCGACGATCGACCAGTTCAAGCTCGCCGCCCTCAAGGCGAGGCGCAACACGCTGCCCGAGCTCAACGTGAACGGGGGCCTCGGGTACAACTCCTACGCCTCGACCGCGGCTCAGTCGCTGACGGGAAGCTGGAACGGGTACAACTGGAACGCGGGGGTGACCGTGAGCGTGCCCTGGGGGATGCAGGCCAACCGGGCCCTCTACCGCCAGGCCATGGCCGGCGTGCGCAGCCAGGAGGTCGCATATGACCAGGCCGACCAGAATCTTGTCGTCCAGGTGAGGGCCGCAGTCCGCGGCGTCCAGACCAGCATAGCAAGCGTGCGCGCCTCGGCGGAAAACACGAGGTTCAACGAGAAGGCGTACGAGCTGCAGAAGGCCGAATTCGACGCCGGTCTTGCAACCAGCTACCTTGTGCTACAGGCTCAGAATAATCTTGAAACGGCCCGAGTCAGCGAGCTGCAGGCAAAGGTCAATCTACTCTCGGCAATCGCAGACTTGCGTTTCCTCGAGGGAAGTTCGCTGCAACTTTACCGCATCAACCTCCCGGAATGAGGTGCCCGGCGGCGAGGCCGGGTTCAGCCTAGTCGAGCTCGCGGTCGTCGTCCTGATCATAGGGATCCTGGCGGCCGCGTCGGTGCCGGCGCTCATGAGGAATGCGCTCAACGCGCGCTCGAGCGCCGTGATGAACGACCTGCGCGTCTATGCCGGGGCGTTCCAGGCTTACGCCCAAGAGCACGGCGACTGGCCCCCCGGCGGGCTGGGGCCCGGCGCGTTTCCCCCGGGCATGGAGGGCTACCTGAACCAGACCAACTGGGGGCGCGTGACGCCCATCGGCGGCTACTACCAGTTCGCGACGCAGAGCCCGCAGCAGGGAGGCCGCTATGCGGCCGTCATCATCATCGCCTCCGTCGGCCCCAACCAGGTGACGTCGGACTCGATCCAGCTCTCAGACATAGACCGCAAGTTCGACGACGGCAACCTGAGCACGGGCAATTTTTTCCTCGGATACCGAAACTATCCGGTCTTTGTGTTGGAGCACTAGCTTGTACCAGATCACGACATTCCACCTGGGCCCGGACGGCAGACGGGCGAGCGCCTCGAGCGAGAACGCCGACCGCGGCGAGTTCACCGCGGCCGAGCTCACCGTGCTCCTGGACGCGTTCACGGAGATCGACCCCGTGGACAACGAGGAGCTCGACCCCCACATCCTGGCGACGGGGCGCGCCGCCAAGCTGATCATCCGCACGAGCCGGGGAAGGCTGCAGGTGTACGACGGGAGGGACCACTCAGCCCCGGCCGTCGAGATGACAGTGCCCGCCCTTCTGGCGCGCCTCGACCAGGTCCCCGATAGCACGACCCCCGTCCCCACCCCGGAGGGGGCCGGCCAGCCCCCGCCGACGGCCCCGCATCGCGGCATCGCGTTCGCTATGCTTCTCGTCGGGCTGGCGCTTAACGGCTACATCCTCTACTCCGTGTTCTACGTCGAGAGCGTCAACAAGAAGCCGGACGTCAAGCTCATCACCGACTCGGACGAGCTGAAGGCCAGGCAGGCCGTGCTCGCGGGGACATACGCGACCGGCAGCCGGACGGGCGACCGCATCATCGAGATCGAGTCCCCCGGGCAGATCCGCTTCTACGAGATCGGCGCAAAGGGCCCGATAAACGACACCAAGGACACGTACCGGATCGGGCGCCACGACGGCGTTATCTGCCTCTCCACGCCCGACAGCGGCGTCGTCGACCTTGTCGGCGACACCCTTGTGTACTACAAGGACGTCTACCAGAAGAGGCGCCCCTCACCCAAGGAATAGCCCGGCCGCGTCCGCGAGCTCGGACGCGTCCACCACGCGGTGCGCAGGCAGCTGGGTGCGGAACCACGTGCGCTGCTTCCTCACGAGCGCACGCGTGTCTCTCGCGATTGCCTCGGCCAGGCGGCCGAGGGCCGCCCTCCCCTCGAGGACGTCGATCGCCTCGCGGTACCCTATCGCCCCGGCAGCGCTCGGGTTCGACCGCAGGCCCGTCGCCAGGAGCCGCGAGACCTCCCCCACCAGCCCCGCCCGCAGCATGGCGTCGGCACGGAGGGAGATCCTCGCATCGAGGTCGGCCCCCGCGCGCTCAAGGCGCGCGAGGCGGACATCCCATCCGGCGAAGGGGGGGGAGGCGCGCGCGAAGTCCGACGAGAGTTCGGCAAGCGTCTTGCCCGACGCGAGGCAGCGGCCGAGCGCGGCCGCGACGCGACGCGGGTTGGCCGTGTCAAGCCCGCCGAGGCCGGCGGGGTTGACGCGCCTGAGCTCGCCAACAAGGGCAGGCAGCCCTTCCGCCTCAAGCATGGCCTCCACACGGGCGCGGGTCTCGCGCGGCACGTCCAGGGCGTCGACGACGGGCGCGAAGAACGACCTGAGGTAGAACCCGCTGCCCCCGACGACGAGGACCGCGCGCCCGCGCGCGGCGATGTCCCGTGCGGCGCCGAGCGCCATCGAGCAGTAGAGCGAGACGTTCATCGGCTCGGTGACGTCCCGGATGTCGATGAGGTGGTGGGGCACGCGGCTGCGGTCCGCGGGCGTCGGCTTGGCCGTCCCGATGTCCATGCCCCGGTAGAAGAGAAGCGAGTCGCAAGAGATGATCTCGGCCGAGTTCGCCTCCGCCCACCGCAGCCCCCACTCGGTCTTTCCGACAGCCGTGCACCCCGTGAGGACGTAAAGCGTCCGCCCGGGCTCCCCCGGCCCGCTCACGGCCCGTCCCGCGCCTCCAATGCCGGGACCACCCTGTCCCGCCCACGCGCCTTTGCGGCGTAGAGCGCCCTGTCGGCCACGGCGAACAACTCGTCGGCCGTCTTCGCGTCCGCCGGAAGCGACGCCACGCCTGCGCTGGCCGTGACGCCGATCTCCCGCCCGTCCCCGAGCGCTATCTTGCCGGCGGCCACCGCCGCGATGGCCCTGCCGGCCACGTCGAGCGACGAGGTGCCGTCGGTCTGGACCAGGATCATCGCGAACTCCTCTCCGCCGATGCGGGCCACCCTGTCGACGTTGCGCACCGTTCCCGCGATCCGCCGGGCCACCTCCTCGAGGACGACGTCCCCGGCGGGGTGCCCGTAGGTGTCGTTGACGGCCTTGAACCAGTCGATGTCGATGACCACGAGCCCGACCGGATGGCCGAATCGGTGCGCGCGCTCCTCCTCTTCAGCGAGTATCCGGTCGAACTCGCGCCGGTTCAGGAGGCCCGTGAGCTCGTCCCTCGTGGCCAGCCGGCGCAGCGCCTCGAGGGTGTCGCCGAGCTTGAGCGCGTAGCGCAGGGACCTTTCCAGCGAGCGGGGGGTGATCTCACCCTTCACCAGGTAGTCCAGGGCGCCGGCCTCCATCGCCTGGATGTCCACGGATTCCGAAGCCTCGGCCGTGAGGAAGACGATCGGAGTCCGGCACCCGTTCTCGACGGCCTCGCGGATCAGCTGCAGGCCGTCCCGCTCGCCCAGCCGGAAGTCAAGCAGGCACACCGCGAATTCGCCCGTCATCAGCCTGTCTAGGCCCTTCTCGAAGGTCTCGCACCACTCGAGCTCGTAGGAGCCCCTCTTGAAGTTCTTGAAATTGGCCTGGACCAGCCGGAACTGCATCCGGTCGTCGTCGATGACGAGCACCTTGGTCATCGTCTTGCCGTCCCCGCGGCTAGGTCGGCTACCCTTCGCGAGAGCGCCGCGGCGATGCCGGCGCGGTCCCCCAGGCCGTCGCGCACCACGTTGACAAGGGCGCTGCCGACCACGACGCCGTCGGCGCAGGCCGCCGCCTGAGCCACCTGCGCCCGGGTCGAGATCCCGAACCCGACCGCCACGGGAAGCCCCGAGTGACGCCGTATCCGCGCGACGGCCTCCGGGACGCCGGCGGCCAACTGGTCCCGGACGCCCGTGACCCCCTCCCGGGAGACGTAGTATATGAAGCCCGTCGCGGCCGCGGCGATCCTCGGCAGCCTGGAATCGGGGGTCGTCGGCGCCACGATGCAGACCGTGTCCAACCCGTGCTCCCTCGACGCCGCGACGACCTCCTGGGCCTCCTCCGGCGGGAGGTCGAGGATGAGCATGCCGTCGACGCCCGACGCCCGCGCGGCCCTGACGAAGTTCCCGACGCCCCTCGAGAAAACGAGGTTGTAGTAGGTGTAAAGGACGATCGGGGCGTCGCTCGAAGCCCGGACGCTCCCGGCCAGCTCGAACACCCTCGCCGGGGTCGCGCCCGCCTCGAGCGCCCTCTGGGCGGCCAGCTGGTTCGTGAGGCCGTCGGCCAGCGGATCCGAGAACGGAACCCCCAGCTCGAGGATGTCGGCCCCGGCGGCCACCACGGCTCGGCAGGCGGACACGGAGGTGTCAAAGTCGGGGTCGCCCGCGCAGAGGTAGGCGACGAACGCGGCCCTGTTCTGGGCGCGGGCGCGGGCGAAGGCATCCTTGATCCGTGACATCGGGGGATCGTTTCAAGAGCAAATCGCCGCGTCACGCCACCGAAAACTCCACCATGACGGGCCTGTGGTC
Organism: uncultured Opitutaceae bacterium; assembly: GCA_964496645.1. Lineage (GTDB taxonomy): Bacteria > Verrucomicrobiota > Verrucomicrobiia > Opitutales > Opitutaceae > Palsa-1447. Next base: position 837 of record CAZCAJ010000087.1, on the reverse strand, counting down.
CGAAAGGAACGAGCGAACGACCTCGCTGTGCACCAACCTGCAGCCGGGCGGGACGAAGACGAAGTCGAGGGCGCGCCCGGGGAGCGGCGAGGGGAACGTGCGCCCCATCACGGGGTGCAGGGCGTAGTCGCCGTAGTCGTGCAGGTGGCTGAGGAGCGCCGCCGTCGCGTCGTTGCGCGTGCCGGGGTTGTTGAAGTCGCCGCACACGATGGGCTGGATCGTCCAGGCCTGCCCGCGCTCGCGCTGTTTGCCCCGGAGCCACGTGACCAAGTGCTCGATCTGGATGAGCCTCCTTCGCCTGGAGCTGAAGTGCAGGTGGAGATTGACCACCGGCACCACGCGACCGCCGACGTCGATCTCCGCGAACAGGAAGCCCTTCTCCCCCAGCTTGCGGTGGCCGAACGCGATCGTCTCCGTCTCGTTGATCCGGAAGCGCGAGAGGATCGCGTTGCCGTAGCTCAGGCTGACCAGCCCCTCGCGCCTGTTGTTGATACCGAAGGCCGCGTGGGGGAAGCCGGCGTGCGCCCGAAGGTAGTCCAGGTGGTCGAAGCTTCCCGACCACACCGAGCACTCGTCGATCTCCTGAAGGGCCACCACGTCGGCGCCGAGCTTTCCGAGGAGACCGGCGATCCTCCTCAGGTTGACGCGCAGCTTGCGCGGCGAGGTGAGGCCCTGGATCGGGGTGAGCCCGCGTCCGTGCGCGATGTTGAACGTTACGAGCCGCAGGCGCTGCATTGACACGGGAGAGATTCTCTGCGGCACGCCGCACGGACACAACCGGGAAACGGGGTTGACAGCACTTTCGGCGGTGGGGAAAGTACCCATTCGGCTTTTTTT
>CAZCAJ010000086.1:0-12844 GCA_964496645.1 uncultured Opitutaceae bacterium | reverse complement strand
CTAAGACCGTCGTGTATGCCATTCCACCACCCGAGCAATCAATTGGTTACGCGGCTTTCAACTAACCGTAACACCGCCATTGCCATTGTATCTTCCGCATTGGGCACATTGAGGAAAGCACAATCTCGTTTCAGCGCAGAAGCTTGGCCGATCGGCGCATGGCCGGCCGCTGCTAACGGGGGATTATTTGATCCGGTCAGTCACCGGCCCGACTCCGGCGCAGGTGTGTCTTCGGCGGCCTTGCTTGGGAGCGGATCTCGCCAGCCCTCCGCGCCGCGCGGTGCGGCGCCTGAGGGCGTCGGCTCTTGCCGCGCCGCATCGGAAGCAAGTGACGGGGCTTAGCTAGTTGCGGCCCGCCGAAGCAGAGTCCCCTTGGTGCAACCGCCTAAGGGCGTCGCGGGCCTCCGAACAATTGGGATTGATCCTCAATGCCGTCTCGTAATGGACGATAGCTTCAGGCGCGCTACCGGGTTGGCCGACTAGGAAGTCGGCCAGGTCGCAATGCATCTTCGCATCGTCGGGCTTGAGGCGCAAAGCCGTCTCAAATTGAATCAAGGCGTCGTTCTGCCTGCCGGGCTGGCGGGAGAGAAGAAGTCCCAGGTTGTCATGCGCCTCCGCTAAGTCGGGCTTGAGGCGCAAAGCCGTCTCAAATTGGACAAGGGCGTCGTCTTGCCTGCCGGGCTGGCGGGAGAGCAATAGTCCCAGGTTGTCATGCGCCTCCGCCAAATCGGGCTTGAGGCGCAGGGCGGTCTCGCAGTGGGCAATGGCTTCGGCCTGCCTGCCAGGCTGGCCTACCAGCATATACCCCAGGTTGCTGTGCGCCTCGGCAAAATCGGGATCCAGCTGCAAGGCGGCTTCGTACTGCGCAATCGCCTCGGCTTCCCTGCCGGGCTCGCCGGCGAGAAGGGTGCCCAGGTTGTTGTGCGTCACGGCGGCATCGGGTCTGAGGCGCAGAGCCGCTTCATAGGCGGAAACGGCCTCAGCCTGGCGCCCAGGCTGGCCGGCGAGCGAAAGTGCCAGGGCATCGTAGGCGCGGAAATTGTCTTTTGCCTTCGCGATGGTATCCGTCCAAATGGAAGTCTCGCTCTCGTAATCGCGATTGCGGCGAGCGGTCGCGAAAAGGCATGTGGCGGCAAGCAAGACGCAAACCCAGCGCGTGGGCCGGAGGCCCGCTCTCAGGTACAAGAAAAGCACGACCAGCGCAATGACCGCCGCCGACGGAAGGTACGGGCGGTTTTCCGCAATTGGTGCCTCGATGACCGGCACCACGCTGGAGGTGGGCGCGAGGACCACGAAGAACCATGCGCACAAGAAGCCGAGCGCTGGCCGACGCGCCAGGGCCCATGCGAGAAGGGCGACCAGGCAAGCGACGGCGAGCACGTAGGGCCACGCTGACGCGACGGAGGTCATGAAGATGATGCCGCGGTCAAAGATGAGCGGATGCGGCCAAATGCAGAGTGAAAGGTAGACAACGACCGCTTTGCACTCAGTCAGGGCGTACCGGAACGAGTCGATGCCGAGACCGTAGCCGACGGCGCGGCTTTTGACATCCACGAGAAGCCAAGCGAGCAGGAGCCATGAGCTGGCAAGGCATCCATAGAATCGCCAGCGGGCGCGCAAAGCTGAACGAAAGGTTCCGGCAACGAATGTACGGTCGTACAACAGAACCGCCAGGGGGGCCGTGGCGATCACCTCCTTGCTCAGAGCTCCGAGCAGACACGCCCCGACCGCCAACGGACGCCAAAGCCCCGGTCGCTCCTCGATCCCTCGGATGAAGCAATAGAGGGTGAGCAGATAGAAAAGCGCCATCAGCGACTCCGTCCGCTGGGAAATATACGTGACGGTCTGGGTCTGTAGGGGATGAATCGCCCAAAGCACCGCGATGGCTGCAGCAAGAAAATGCGCGTCATCGCCGAACTTGGCCCTTAGGGGCGGCCGGAGCAGCGTGCGACGCACGACGCCGAAGAGGACAAGAGCCGCGAGCGTGTGGACGAAAAGATTGAGCAGATGATACGCCCACGGATCCAGCCCGCTGGTCGCGTAACTGACCGCAAAGGTGAGATTCGCAAGGGGGCGGCCCTCTGTCAGCGCGGCCGCCGGCGGCGAGAGGACGTCGCCCATCGCCGAAAGCCTCCGAATCGACGCATTATTGACGATGCTGAAATAATCGTCGAACAGGAACGGAACGTGAAACGTGCCGCAATAGGCGGCGAAAATGGAAGCGGCGATCAATAGCCCGGCAAACAGGTCGCCATGGGAATGTCGCCGCATCTCGGCTCCGGAGGGGTTTCCCTCGACACGTGGGGGCGCCATTTGCCGGATACGATGGGATTCAGAGTTGCCTTTGACAAGTGGCGCTATGCCCGTCCTGGGATTCACTTCTTCGCGTCCCCGGCCGCCTTCGGATGGGTCGAATCCCAAGGGGCGCCAATTCCACTCAAACCGGCACCCTTCTGGTCCATGTCTAGCTCAGAACGTTCGGAATCCTTACCCCCGCACAGATTCAGACGGCATTGGAGAAAGCCCTGCGTGATTCTGCGCCATGCCTTGCATACAGCGGGCTTGCCGGACCGAGCGGGGATGAGATCGAGCGGATCGACTGGTCGGATATCGGCCTCGTAGGGAGGCCGATCCACGTCAAAGCGGAAACCTCCAAGACCGCGCAGCGTCGACCTGCTGCAATTGGCGACAATCTCGCCGCTTGGCTTGCTTCCTGCGTTCGCAAGTCCGGGCCCGTGGAGGATTCTGAGCGCATTCCGGTTGGGCGGAAGGAGGTCTGCGAGTCCTTAATCTGCGGAAAACCCAGCACAAAGTGTATGGAAAAGCCGCGTTTTGTCGGAATGCCTTACATTCGAGTGGGGCTTGGGGACTTCAGCTGTTGATCGAGCAAATTTCTAACTATTTTATGTCAATAAGTTAAGGAATATAGACGCCCAGTGGTCTAACTAATGCTATCAAAACCAATGCCTAATGGACCGAACTGCCCACTTTGCTTCGCTGACGTGGCAGTGTTTCGTTTGGCATCTGGTTTCCCACTCACACTCCCATCCCGCCATCCCGGCGTTTGACCTATGAAAATCAAAATGAGCAAGTCCTTTCTCGGAGCGTATGGCATCGCCTTGGCTGCCATGGTCGCCCAAGCGCACGCGCAGATAACATTCAATCCGACGCCGTTCATCAGCCAGACCCAATTGGATGGCATCTACTCCGGCAATGCGTCGCCTATTGGCATCACGTATGCCGGCGACGAGTTCGTCGGCACGGGGGGATATTCCTCCAGCAACGTGCTGTACTCGACCAACCTCAGCGGCGGGAATATCAGCACGTTTGGGGCGGTTCCGGGTGCCAGCGGCGAGGTCGTCCTCTCGGCTTCACCCAATGGCAGCGCCTACGGTTCCAACGACATCTACTCGGGTTCCCAGGCCAGCGGTCAAATCTGGAAGTTTTCGCACAGCGGAGGTGCGCCGACCCTATTTGCGACCGTCAATATCGGTCAGGTGCGCGGAATCAGCTTCGATACGACCGGACTGTACAACCATGACATGATAGTCACGACGAACCAGGGCGGCGTCTTCGAGGTTGGTGCGGGCGGTCAGGTGTCCCTGCTGGCGTACCTCGGCACCGACACCGAAGGGATAGGTTTTGCGACGCAGAAGTTCGGGACCTTCGCCGCGGGGACGCTCTTTACCTCGTCCGAAGACTCGGAGTGGGTCAATGCGATCTCCCCCACCGGGACGGTGACGCCGGTGTTCCAGATCCCGGAGGCCGAGTCGATCAGCTTCGTGCCGACCAATATCGCTGGCGACACCAACCCCCATGACGGGTTTTATGGCGTGAATTACCCGTACGACATCCTGTATGCCCCGATCTCGGAGTTTGACCAGTATGCCGGCGACGTGATCGTGACCAGCGAGATCCCTGGCGCGAACCCCAATATTTATGCCATTTCCCTGAACGGCAGCGACGTGGCGACGATCACCGGCGTGGGGAGCATGTGGCAGCCCGAAGACAGCATCTTTGTCACAGACCAGACGGTGCAGGTCCATGGTGGAGTGCCCGATGGTGGCGCAACGCTCACCATGCTGGGCGGCGTTCTCGCCGGTCTCGCGGCGCTTCGCCGCCGGTTCGCGAGGTAAGGTTCTGTCCAGGGTGCTTGAAGAGCCCGCCCGAAACGGCGGGCTTTTTGCTGGGCTGGACGCTCCGTCCCCAGAGCTAGCCCGCCTTCGGAGGAAAGGGCCGCGATAACGCAGGGTTTTGGCCAAGGGAATTCCAAGGGGGTGGCGTGTGGCCGCTGAATAACAACGGGACTGAACGGCTGGCGCATAAGAACGCCTAAGCCTAGGTGAGCAGGCAAAGGCGCTGCGGCCGATCCCTAGGGCCCTGAAGACCTATCCGGCGGAGCCGGCGTCTTGATTGCAATGGAAACCGCCCGTGCAACCTTTCGGCCGCCGGAAACCATGTAATGACCACCGTCAACGAAGTCATCAGGCGTGAAGTCGGATTCGGGCAATTGCACGACCCGGTAGCCGGCCTTTTCAAACGCAAGCTGGCCCTGCCGGAACATCGTCTCGTGGCGCCGCCAATCGTCAGCCGTGAATGCCTGCTCAAAGAATGGATTCGCTCGGACAAGGACGAGAAAACACTTCGATTTAACGCTGTCGGGGAACATCGTCTCGCTTAGCTGCGAGATGATATCGAAGGCAACGGGGTCGAGCTCCCAATTGCCGCTCTTGTTTCGAACGAAGCCCTTCGTGGCGAAATCCCTGTTCATCTCCTCGTAGCGCTGCCTGTAGTCCAGGTTCCGTCTAAGGTCGCGCTGTCTCTGCGCCAGGTCCTGATCGCTGCCGTCGATGTACTCTCCTCGCGCGCTGGTCAGCGTGTCGGGCATCCCGTCGCTCCAGACCGTGAAAATGTACTTGTAGCCGACATATGTCCACAGGTCACAGGCGTGCGTAAACTGATCTATCCATTTCCCAAGATGGAGCTCAAGACCTGCCGGGTCCGCGCGCTCCTCTCTCGCCAATTCTCGTACGCGCTCCGACCAGGGGGCCGGAAGGGGGATCATGCCCTTGTAATACGCATCCCAGAATACGTATCGGTAGACTTCCCCTCCGTCGATGGGGTCGACCACCACGGGGCTCGCGTTGGCCACGTAGGCAATCCTGGGGTACTCCCGGGCCAGGATCTGAAACGCGACTCCTGCGAAGGAGGTGACCCCCGATTGGTCCATCGCAAAGTTGACGACGGCATAATCGTCTCCAAGCAGACGCTGGAGCTCGAGGGTCCAAAGCTCATCCGGATTCTGCCCGGTTCCCCGAAAATAGGAGGCGCCTCCAACCACGACCAAGTACTTGCTGCGCGGCACCGTGTTTCTAACGTACGAGGCCAGCTCGGAAGCTGTCGGGTAAAAGTAGTTCGACGGCGAAATTGCGCCGTGAAAACGAACGAAATGCTCGAACATCGGTCGATCGCTCACGATCCTGCCAGCCAAGCTGCAGAGACCGAATCCAAGAACGACTCCAAGCAGCAGCGGCCAAGCGGGCAGCGAGGCGACCATCCCAAGCCCCGTTCCGCCAAGGTGCGCGGCTCGCCCCCACCAGCCGATGTAGACGCGCCTGTCTCTGGCCCCTGCGGCAAGGAAGTCGTCTTTGTCTCTTGGTTCACTCATTGGGAAAGCCCGCGGATTCAATCGGCCCTAGTGCTAGAAGGTGACATAGATGAAGGGCTTCGAGGGCAGCGAAAACCGGTATAGGAGATAGTGGAACAGGCCGCCGATCAGGACTCCCAGGGCAAGGGACACGGCGACGCGCAATATTCGCCTCAATCGAGTATCTTCAGTTTTCGGCTTCATAGTCTCCTAACGAAAAGCAGCCTAAGCATCTGGTTTGCCTCGGCGACCGGATAAAAGAAATAGAGCCAGCCTATCAGGACAAAGCCCAGGGTGAGCCCCCAGCCGACAACGGGAAAGCGCCGGAAGAATCCCGCCATGATGCTCCCGGGGCGCCCAAGCGCGGCCTCATAGTTCGAGCTGATTACAAGGCCGGTGCCGTGGTACAGCCCCCAAAAGACGAAATTCCACGCCGGCCCGTGCCACAGGCCGCAGAGCGCAAACGCGAAGAACCCGTTCAAGATCTTTCGCGTAAGGCCGAATCTGCTACCCCCCAACGGGATGTAGACGTAGTCCCGGATCCACGTGCTCAGCGAAATATGCCACCGATGCCAGAACTCCGTCACGCTTGTGGCCAAATAGGGCCAGCGGAAATTCTCGGGCAGCGTCACCCCCATCATTCGGCCCAGACCGATGGCAATGTCGCTGTATCCGCTAAAATCAAAGAGGATGCGGACGCCGATCGCGGCCAGGAACTCCCATCGACTGTGAATGGTCAGGTTCGCATACCTGGGCTGCCAATATTGCAGGCCCGCCATCACGTTGTCGGCTATCACCAGCTTCTTGAAGAACCCGAGCGCAACGCGCATCAGGCCCAACTTTACGTCATGCGCCGTAACTGAGCAAAGGCCCGAGCGAAGAGAGGGCAGAAAGGGCTGGTACCGTTTTATCGGCCCGGCCACGAGCGACGGGAAGAAGAACGCGAAGGCGAGGAAGTGGGCCGGGTTTCGGATCGACGGGGAACCCTTGCTGACATCGTAAAGATAATGGACGAATTCGAAGACAAAAAAGCTTACGGCTAGCGGCGGTCCATTGGGCAGGGCGATGCCTGCGAGGTGATCGGTCTGCTGGCCCCAGGAAGGGTTGACGAGGGCCACCACGCTCAGGGCCACAAAATGGGTGTACTTGTAGAACACCAGGGCGAGCATCGGAAGGATCATTGCTCCGACGAGAACCGCCTTTCTGCGCCACAGGCCCGCGACGTATGTTGTGGCCGCCAGCACGACAATCGGGAGCATCCCGGCCGCACCTGCAAAGTGGGCATAGAAGACAAAGCAGCCGATCAACAGGAGGCCCAGCCGAAGCCAGTGCAGGCAGGCCATCCAATACAGCAGAAAAAAGGCGACGGCAAACAGGCCAAACCAGTGGGTCGTAAAGATCATGGTCCGGTGCCAAGCCTATGTCTTCGCAGCCTGCTCATCAACGGGGGGGATCTGTGCACCAATCCAGCCGCCTTTATTGAACGGGAAACAGACGGCATTCGCCCGGGGCCTCCGAAGGTTGCGCTACCTGAGGGCCCCGCGAACGTGCGCGATGATCCGACCGCTGAACGTCGCCCCGCAACCCGTTGAGCCGATCTGGTTTCTCCCTACGACCACGGTCTCGGACGGGGCGTCGTAGAACGGCGTCCTGGCCTCGAACACCCTGCGACCGTCGAGGTCGACCTCAAGCTTGCCCGCGGCATCAGCCCATCGCGATGCCGGGACATCGGCCGGCCTTTCGGAGGCCGGAAAGAATGAGCCAAAGCTCACCCCCAGTTTCTGGCGCGCGCCCGGCCGGATCTCCACGGGGCCGCTTGTCGGCCCGCCGTACGCCCAGTGATCAAGGGAGAAGGTGACGTGGTTCGAGTCGATGTAGTTGACAATCAGGATGTCGCCCCGGCCCGTGCTTCCGCTGGAGACCAGGGGTTCGCTGACGCCGGTCTGGCCGGTGGGAAACTCCAGCGAGATGACAAGGGGGCCGGCCTCGGCCGCCCTCTGCGCCGCGCCCCAATCCGGCTCCAGGCGCCGAACCCCCAAGATCTCGCCTGTGAACCTGCCACCCAGCGCCCTCTGGGTCGGCGCACCGGAACCGATGGACGGGCGCACGGAGGACGGGGGGTGGAACTGCTCCGCCGTGTCGATCACAGCAACCCCATCGAGGCTGATCCTCAGGCGCATGCCGAATGCCTCGACCGCCCTCGCGGGAATGCCGTCGAAGTAGGGATCCCCGATCGGCGGATAGAGCGGGGGCATGTCCACCGTGATGCGGTGGGGCCGGCTGTAGTCGACCGGAATGGGGTCCGTCACGGGCCCTCCATAGCCGGCGTGCTCGAATCCGATGACAACCCTGTCGTTCGAGGCATAGAACAGGTACACGTAATCCGACAGGAACTCGAGGCCGGTGATCACGAGCGGCTCCAGCTGGCCCTTCCTGCCGGTCGGGAATCTCACGGTGACCTCCAGCGGCCCGTAGGTGCGCCCGGCAACCCTGTCGAAGACGAAACGGGGATAATTGAACGCGTGCTCCAGGCGGCGAAAGACGGCGGGCTCGTTCACCCGGAGAAGCTCGTTGTGCGCGAACGACGCGAACAGGTTGAACAGGACCGACCAGGTCAGCAGCAGCCAGCATCCCGCATTGACGATCCTCCCGGCCAGGCCGCCAAACTGCTCCCTGAGGCCCCAGAATCCAATGACGGCCAGGATCATGAACCCGGGCAGGAAGTCGACCATGTAGCGATTGGTGGCGAACTGGAAGGAGAAGAGTACGCAGGCGACGGCGAACGATGCGATGGCCACCGCGAGCGCGAATGGCCCAAGCGTCCGCCGGCGCACCCCTGGGAGCGCCGCCGCGAGTGCGAGGGCCGCGAACGGCATGTTGGGAAGGATGCCGTAGGGGTCCTCGACGCCGTAGTGGCCCGCCGGAGGGGGCGGCAGCGAAACGACCCGCACGAACGGGAAATAGGGGCTCAGCTGCGCCGGCGCGAGCAGGTACGCTTGGCAATTGAACCAGAGGTAGGACAGGCTGAACTGGGTGATCTTCGTCTCGTTGAAGCCCGAGAGCGCCCATGTGACCCCGAACTCGAACGGGTTGTCGAAGCGCAGCTCATTGTAGGCCATGATCCCTGCCGCCACCAGGCTCACGGGAACGACCGCCGCGCACGCGCGCGCGAGGCGAGCGGGGCCGCAGCCGACGGGCCCGCTCTTCCCCCAAGGGAAAAGAACCGGCACCAGAAGCGCAGCCGCCCCGAAGACGTACGTGGGGCGCGAGGCTATGGCCAGGCCGTAGCACAGGCTCGCGAAGGCGAGCCATCCCAGCCTCCGCGCCCCGTAGAGCGACTGGAACAGCCCGAGCATCGAGAGGATGAAGAACGCGTACGCCGAGGACACAGCGACCTCGTAGAACTGGGGCCTTCGCAGGAGGACCGGGACCATGCCGGCCAATCCCATCGCGAAAATCCCGGCCGCCTCCGCGGCCACGCCGGTGTCCGGGAAGAACCGCCGCCTGACCCTGTTCAACAGGAAGCAGCCCGCCAGGAACGCCCCGACGCAAAACAGAAACACGGCCTGGCGATCGTCGAGATAGAGTCCCGTTATGGCCGTGAACGGCCAGTAGAGCACAAGCGCCGGGGCGGCCCCGAAGTAGAGGTAGAGTTTCCCCTTGTAGAAGCTGATATCGTGCATCCCGAACTGCGCGTTCTGCCGCGGGTCATAGGGGTCCCTGAGCTTCAGCAGGCCCGGCGGCACTTCAGCCTGGAGGCTTAGGTGCCCGGAGCGGAACCCCTTGACCAGGAGGTTGTAGTAATCAACGCCGCTGTCGAATTTCGTTATGAACGGGCGTCCCGGCGCGACCGCCCACGCATAAAAGGCAATGACCGCGGCGAGCGAAAGAATGAGGACGGAGTACCGGAGGGCTGCGCTGCGGGCGGTCGGCGACTGGTCGGGGGAGGTTTCGCGCGGCACGGCTCTTCAATCTGGCGGACGGCCGCGCCGGGTGGCAAGTTCTGCCGCGCGCCGCTCAGTGTCCTTCCCCGCGGAAGCTCGCCTGCGAAGGGACCCTGCGGGCGACAAGGGCGGGCGCGGCCCCCTAGAATCACCTCGTGGCGATCCCCATCTGGTCACCCATCCGTGCGTAGGTCTCGATGCAGGAGGCGCTCTGCCTGGTGACATCCGCGTCGAACACGATCCGGCTCCTCGGAAACACCGCGATGACGCAGGAGCCGCCGAAGGCGAAAAGGCCCTTCTCCTCCCCCTTCAGCACCGGCCGCCCGGGGACGAAGGCCTGGACGATGCTGCCGACGTTGGTCGCGCCCACCTCGACCATCGCCACGGTCCCGAACATCGTCGACTCGACGAGCGTCACGAACCGCCTGTTCTGGACAAGGTAGTTTATGTTCCGGCGGAGCGCGATCGGGCTCACCGAGTAGAGGCTGCCCTTGACGAGCCTTGGCTCGCCCGGGATGCCCGCCACCGGGAAATGGAAGCGGTGGTAGTCGCTGGGGCAAAGTCGCGAGATCAGCATGGAGCCGCCCGAAAGCCGCCCGGCCAGCTCGGCGTCTCCCAGGAGCTCGTCCAGGGTGAACTTTGCCCCCTTCACGTAGAACCCCTCCGCCCTGTCGATGTCCGGAAAAGCGAGATGCCTGCCGTCCGCCGGGAACACGGCGACCCCTGGCCCGGGGGCGATCGGCCTCGCCTCCGGTTTCAGCGCGCGCCGGAAGAACTCATTGAAGGTCTTGAAGTCAAAGGGCGACTTCACGAACTCGGACACGTTGATGTCGTAGTCCCCTATGAACTTGATGATCAGCATCTCGCTCATCGGGGCGTTCATCCGGCGCCCGTAGTACCACGAGAACAGCGCGCGCCTGAGGACGAGCCAGACCGCGAAGCGGCCGACCGGGTTCTCGTAGGCCAGCCGCAGCCAGCGCTCCCCGAAGACCTTCTCGGTCTTCGTGGCCCGGTCGTATCGGTCGAAGTAGCGTATGGGCTCCTGGGGCAAGGCGTCGTTGTGTTTTCAGACATTTTTGGCAGATTCCGGGCCTTCGCCATGGAAAACTTCACGTATTTCAACCCGACACGCATCCACTTCGGCCGCGGCCAGATCGCCGCCATCGACCGCGAGCTCCCGACACAGTCCCGGATCCTCCTCCTCGCCGGGGGCGGGAGCATCCGGGCGAACGGCGTCTATGGCCAGGTGCGAAAGGCCCTCGGGGCCCGCACGCTCTTCGAGTTCTTCGGCGTCGAGGCGAACCCCGACTACGACACACTCATGAAGGCGGTCGAGCTCTGCCGACGCGAGAAGGTCGACTGGGTCCTCGCCGCGGGCGGCGGGTCCGTGCTCGACGGGGCGAAGTTCGTCGCGGCCGCGGTCCCGTACGCCGGCGACCCCTGGGAGATCCTCACGACCCGCGGCGCGAAGCTCCAGTCGGCGCTGCCGGTCGGCGCGGTCCTGACGCTTCCCGGGACGGGCTCGGAGGCAAACGGCGCAGCGGTCATCAGCCGCCGCTCCATTAGGCAGAAGCTCGCGTTCATCCACCCGGTCGCGTTCCCGAGGTTCTCGATCCTCGACCCCGAGGTCACCTTCACGCTGCCGGAGCGGCAGATCGCCAACGGGGTCGCCGACGCGTTCACGCACGTCATGGAGCAGTACCTCACGTTTCCCGCCCGCGCGGCCGTCCAGGACCGCTTCGCCGAGTCGGTCATGCACGTGCTGATCGACGAGGGCCCGAGGTCGGTCCGGAGCCCGTCAAACTACGACCTCCGGGCGAATGTCGTCTGGGCGGCCACCTGGGCGCTCAACGGCGCGATCGGCGCAGGCGTCCCCCAGGACTGGGCGAGCCACATGATCGGGCACGAGCTAACCGCGCTCCACGGCATAGACCACGCGAGGACGCTCGCGGTCGTGATGCCCAGCCTCCTGGAGGTCCAGCGCGCCAAGAAGCGCGCCAAGCTCGTGCAGTTCGCCGGGAGGGTCTGGGAGATCGAAGAGGGATCCGACACCGCGCGCGTCGCGGCGGCCATCGCCAGGACGCGCGAATTCTACGAGTCGCTGGGGCTGCCCACGCGCCTCAAGGCCTACAACCTCGGCGCCGAGACCGCATCCGAGGTCGCCGGCCGGCTCAGGGAGCGCGGGATGCTCGCGATCGGGGAGAGGGGCGACATCACGCCCGAGGTCGTCGAGAGGATCCTCCGCGAGGCCGCATAGGCCGCCCGCGCCCGGCTCAGGAGACCACCCATTCCCCGTTCTTGACGGAGAAGGTCACGGTGGATCCCGGCGCGATCTGTCCCGAGATCAGTCCGCGCGCGAGCCGCGTCTCGATCTGGCGCTGGAGGTAGCGCCTGAGGGGCCGCGCGCCGAAGACCGGGTCGTAGCCCTTTTCGGCGGCCCATTCCCGCGCCTTCTTGTCGAGCGCCACGGTCACGCGCTGCTCGGCCAGCCGGTGGTTCAGGTCGGCGAGCAGCAGGTCCACGATCGAGCCGATCTCCTCGAGCGTCAGCGGCTTGAACAGGACCGTCTCGTCGATCCGGTTCAGGAACTCGGGCCGGAACGTGGTGCGCAGCTCGGCCATCACGCTCTCCCTCACGCTCTCGGGGATCGTGTCCCCGACGACGCCCTCCAGCAGGAAGCGCGATCCGATGTTGGACGTCATGATGACGATCGTGTTCTTGAAATCCACCGTGCGGCCCTGGGCGTCGGTGATCCGGCCGTCGTCGAGGACCTGCAGGAGCACGTTGAAGACGTCCGGGTGCGCCTTCTCGACCTCGTCGAAGAGCACCACCGCGAAGGGCTTGCGGCGGATGGCCTCCGTCAGCTGGCCGCCCTCGTCGTAGCCCACGTAGCCCGGGGGGGCGCCCAGCAGCCGCGAGACCGTGTGCTTCTCCATGTACTCCGACATGTCGATGCGGACCATGGCGGACTCGGTGTCGAAGAGCGTCTCGGCCAGCGCCTTCGCAAGCTCGGTCTTGCCGACCCCCGTGGGCCCGAGGAAGAGGAAGCTGCCGACGGGCCGGCGCGGGTCCTTGATCCCGCTGCGCGCGCGCAGGATCGCCTCCGTGACCAGCGTCACGGCCTCGTCCTGGCCGATGACGCGCTTGTGGAGCGTGTCCTCGAGGCGCAGCAGCTTGTCCTTCTCGCCCTCGAGCAGGCGGGTGACCGGCACCCCGGTCCACTTGGCGACGATCTCGGCGATCTCCTCCCCGG
>CAZCAJ010000085.1:0-12849 GCA_964496645.1 uncultured Opitutaceae bacterium | reverse complement strand
GCCAGGGTAGCTCAGTGGTAGAGCAGAGGACTCATAAGCCTTTGGCCGCGGGTTCAATCCCCGCCCCTGGCACCACTTTCAGTCAACGAGTTGGGAAGGCTGACTTTCGGGCGCATGTTGGCAACCCCCGTGGCTCCTGCGCATTAGGCCGGCGACGGCCCCTTCCTTTGGGGCAGGCATCCCCACATTAGGCGGACGGCGCCCTACGATGAGTCCAAATTCCAACGATGCAGCAGGCCCGAATGTTGCTGCTTGTGCCGATGGCCGGCCGTATAATGGACAGCGAAAGGGTGGCGGCCCATGGGGATCCGCCCTCCTTCCGTTCCCTGACCACAAACTCAAATCACGGAGAATGCTCCGGCCGATCGCGCGCCACCGCCCCGTCTAGGGCGCCGGGCGCGCTGGCGATGCTGCCCGCGGTCCTCGTGCTCGGACTCGCCCCCTGTCCTCGGGCTGGCGCGCAGTCAATGTCGCCGCCGCCGGTCACGGTCCTCCTGAACAGCGGCTCAACTGCCGGCGGGTACATTTTCCTGGGGCCGCAGGCCGTAAGCGCGACAAGCCCCGTCCAGGGCCCCGAGATAGTCGACAACCTGGGCCGCATCGTCTGGTTCCTGCCCACACCCGGCGCCCTGGCCACGGACATTCGCGTCCAGACGTACCAGGGCAGCCCCGTCCTCACGTGGTCGCAGGGAGTCACCTTTGGCGACACCAGGGCCGGCGATACGACCGACTACATCGCCGACAGCACCTACAAGGTCATCGCGACGGTCAAGGGGGGCAACGGCCTGAACGCGGATGTTCACGAGTTCCGGCTAACGCCCCAGAACACGGCGCTCATCACCCTATACAACAACGTGCAGGCCGACCTTTCCTCGGTCGGGGGCCCGGTGAATGGCACCGTGACCGAGGGGGTGGTGCAGGAGATCGATGTAGCCTCGGGGAATGTCCTGTTGGAATGGCACAGCCTGCCCAACGTCCCGCTCGACATGAGCTACAATGCGCCCCCTTCGGCCGCGGGCGTCCCCTACGACTACTTTCACATCAACTCGGTGAACCTCGACACGGACGGGAACCTGCTCATCTCGTCGCGGTTCACGTGCACGGTGTTCAAGCTCAACCGCTCCACCGGCTCGATCATCTGGCGCCTCGGGGGCAAGAACAGCGATTTCGCGCTGGGCCCGGGCCTGCCGTTCGCCTTCCAGCACGACGCGATCGCCGTCGACGCGAGCACGATCCGCATCTTCGACAACGAGTCGGACGGCACCGCCGTGCGGCCCCACTCCCGCGTGATCTGGGTCAACCATGACGACGCGGCGATGACCGCCAGCATTGTGCAGTCGGAGGAGCATCCCGACGGGCTTTCTGCCGGGGCGGAGGGCGGCTCGCAGGGCCTGCCCAACGGCGACACGTTCGTCGAATGGGGGATCGTCGGGCGCTTTTCCGAGTTCAGCCCCTCGGGGCAGCTGCTCTTCGACGCGAGAGAGGCGCCGGGATACGGCTCCTACCGCGGCTATCGATACCCGTGGGTCGGCAGCCCGGCCGCGGCCCCGGTGGCCGCCCCGGTGCAGAACAGCGACGGGTCGATCGCCGTGCACGCCGTCTGGAACGGTGCGACGGAGGTCGCCTCCTGGGAGGTGCTTGGAGGCGCCACGCCGGACGCACTCGCACCCGTCGGGTCGGCGCCCTGGAACGGCCTCGACACGGTGGTCACGGTTCCCGGCCCGGTAGGCGCCGTCCAGGTCGTGGCCATGGACGCCTCGGGCTCCGCCATAGGGACGAGCGCGGCGGTTGCCGGCCCGTTCGCAGCCGCCTTTCCGACGCAACCCGTCTCGCAGAGGATCGCCTCCGGGGACGCGGTTGTCTTTGGCGCCGAGGCGACGGGCTCCGCGCAGTCTTACCAGTGGCTGAAGGACGGCAGCCCCCTCTCGGACGGCACCCTGGACGGCGCGTCAATAACCGGGGCGACAGGTCCGACGCTGGTGATCAGGGGAGCGACCCCCGCCAGCGCGGGCTCGTACGCGTGCGTGGCGTCGAGCTTTGGGAACTCGGCGACAAGCGACGCCGCGACGCTGACGGTCGGCCCCCCCGAGGGCGCCGGGCGGCTCGCCGACGTGTCCTGCCGGGCCGCGGTGGAACCGGGCAGCGGCGCGCTCATCGTCGGATTTGCGGTGGGCGGCCAGGACACCTCGGGCACGCTGCCGCTGCTGATCAGGGCCTCGGGTCCCGCCCTCGCGAAACTCGGCGTGGCCGCCTCGCTTCCCGATCCCCTGCTGCAGCTCTACTCCTCGGGAAGCGTGATTGCGTCCAATGGCGGCTGGGCAGGCGACCCTGGCGTTGCGGCCACGGCGGCGGCGGTAGGCGCATTCCAGTGGAGCGACCCCTCGAGCCTGGACTCCGCGCTGGACAGAAGCCTGGCCGGCGGGACCTTCACCGCCGTCATATCGGGGGCCAGAGGGGACACCGGCGTCGCGCTTGGCGAGGTCTACGACGCCACGTCCGCAGGGGCGCTCATTCCGTCGGCTCCGCGGCTCATCAACCTCTCTGGCCGGGCCCAGGTTGGGACAGGCGGCAACATCCTGATCGCCGGCTTTGTGGTCGAGGGCGCCACCTCCAAGACCGTGCTGATCCGGGCGTCGGGCCCGGCGCTCGCGGGCCTTGGCATCCCGGGCACCCTGCCGGATCCGCTGCTGAGCCTCTTCAGGGCCAATGCCGACGGATCGACCACGCTGGCCGGGAAAAACGCCGGCTGGGGCGGCGACGCCATGGTCGCGGCCGCGGCCGCCTCGGTCGGGGCATTCTCCTGGGGCTCCGCGGCCACCGCAGACTCGGCGCTGCTCATGACGCTGCCCCCGGGGGCGTACACAGCCGAGGTCGCCGGATCGAGCGGGGACACCGGGGTCGCGCTCGTCGAGGTCTACGAGGTCCAGTAGGCCCGCGACTAGGGAAGCCAGCCGCCGGTCGCCTGGATGGGCGCTAGCTCGCCACGCCTCGTGACCCAGGCGGCGAGCGCGCGGCGCGCCGAGCCCACTGCGATGGGAACGGGGAGGGGCACGGAGGCGCGCTCCGTCAACCGGTCCGGGCCCTGGGACAGCGCCGACTCGGCAATCCCCAGGACGACGAATTCGTGGGTCAGGGTCTCGCCGCGGTTCTCGCCGGCCGTCACCCGCGACGAGATTCCGCCGCCGAGGATTGCCACGTGGACCTCGAGGACGCCGGCGGCGGCGCGCTCCGCGGGCAGGGGCGCAAACTCGGCCCGGCAGGCGCCGTGGTCGCCGACCTCGACCGACAGGAGGCCGGCGGCCTCGCCCGGAGCGTCCGGCCGGCCCAGGAGAGGGCTCCAACGCTCGCCGTTGCGGACGAAGCAGGGTGTGTAGACGCCCGTGCCGCCCCACTCGGACGCGTACGCGTACTGCCGGGCGGTGAATTCACGCGTGGATAGCCGGTCCCTCCACCCGAGGCCGTCCCAGTAGTTCACGTGGAACTCGACGGGCACGAACACCCTCCAGAGGCCCGGATCGGCGCGCAGCGCCGCGAGCCAGCGGTCCGCCGCCGGGCAGCTGCTGCAGCCCTCGCTCGTGAAGAGCTCGATCAGGGCCGCGCGCGACGGCCCGCTCGAGAAGGTCAGCGGCTGGGCGGCGAGGGAGGCCGCGCCGAGCACCAGGCCCATTGCCATCGGGACTTTCATCTGGGCTTGAGGCGGCAGCGGGCGGAATATTCCGCCCGCAGGCGGAATCGCCTCTAGATTGCCCTGCTAGATTGTTGACCGATATCGAGCGGAACCTCCAGAATCCGCCTGGGTCAATTGAACTGAATTCCTAGCCCCCACGCCGTGCCTCACCCCCGCCCGAAGGCCCTGGTCTTCTCGCCAATCCTTTTGGCGGCGATCGCCGCGGCCGCCCTAGGCCAGACCGCCAACGTGGCGGTGGACACCACTTCTCCCGTCCGGATGGTCGACGAGAAGGTATTCGGCCTGAATACCGCGGTCTGGGACGGCACGTACTCGGATCCCCAGACGGTTTCGGACTTCCAGGACATGCAGGTCAGGTTCCTGCGCTACCCGGGCGGCTCCTCCTCCGACGACTTCCACTGGCAGACCAACACGGCGGCCGAGGAGGGGGGAAACGCGGGAGCGACCGACTTCGACACCTTCGCGGCCTCCGCCCTTTCCATCGGCGCCCAGGTCGTCATCACGGCCAACTACGGCACCGGGACGCCACAGGAGGCCGCGGCCTGGGTGACCTATTCGAACGTCACCAAGGGATACGGGTTCAAGTACTGGGAGGTCGGCAACGAATGCTACGGGACCTGGGAGGACGACCTGCAGCCCCTGCCCCACGACCCGGTCACCTACGCGACGCGCGCCGTCCAGTACATCCAGATGATGAAGGCCGCCGATCCCACGATAAAGATCGGCGTGGTCGCCGATTCCAGCGAGGACTCCTACCAGAACGGCTACACTCACGTGGTGACGAACCCGGTGACGGGATCCACCCACAGCGGATGGACGCCCGTCATGCTGTCCACGATGAAGACATTGGGGACCCTGCCCGACTTCCTGATCTACCACTCCTACGCCCAGAACCCGGGCAGCGAAAGCGACTCGACGCTCCTGCAGGAATCCGAGCTCGTCTGGCCGGCCGCCGCCACCGGGTTGAGGAACCAGCTCACCGATTACCTGGGCCCGTCCGGGGCCGCGATACAGCTGCTCGTGACCGAGAACAACTCGGTCAGCACCAACCCCGGCAAGCAGACGACAAGCTTGGTGAACGGGCTCTTCATGGCAGACAGCGTGGCAAACCTGATGCAGACAGAGTTCAACTCGCTTGTCTGGTGGGACATGTACAACGGGCAGAGCACGAACTACAACAACAGCTCCTCGCTCTACGGCTGGAGGATGTACGGCGACTACGGCGTCGAGTCGCCCCAGCACGACCGCTACCCGACGTACTACGCGATGAAGCTCCTGTCGCACTTCGCAAGGGGAGGGGACACTGTCGTCAAGGCCACCTCCGACAACACCCTGCTTTCCGCGTTCGCGGCCCAGAGGCAGGACGGCTCGCTGTCCCTCCTCGCGATCAACAAGTCCCCGACCGCGACCTACAGCACCAACATCACCGTCAAGGGCTTCGCGCCAAAGCCCAACGCGACGGTCTACTCCTATGGGATCCCGCAGGACGAGTACTCGGAGGAGAATGTCGCTTCTCCTCCCACGTCAGGGCTGATCTCCTCGTGGGAGAATTCCCTGGACGGCTGGGTCAACCAGTCGGGCCAACCCGACGATGCCACCACCAATTACGGCCAGCTGGGGCCCTTCGCTTACACCCTAAGCTTCAGCACGACCACCGGGGTGACGAATGGAAGCTACAGCCTGGCATGCGCCACCTCGCTGACAGGGCTGGGCGACCACGCGGTCATAATCAACACGACGGCCGCGATGGGCACGGCGCTCAGCACGGCCTCATCGGTTTCGTTTGACATATTCCCACAGGCGACGGGAGGCACCGCCGCGGCGAGCGTCTATATCAACGGGACAAGCATCCCCTACGCCGAGCTCACCCCGGTCAACCTCAACCTGAACCAGGAGAACACGGTCACCTTTGACATTTCCGCCGCCCAAAGGGCCGGACTCCTCGCCTCGCTCGGTTCGGGCGATTACTGCCAGATCGGCATCAACGTAAACGCCACGAACGCGATAACGGTCTACCTGGACAACTTCCGGATCACCTCCGTTGCAGCACCCACCCCGACGCCGACACCGATCCCAGGCGCGGCGACGTCGCCCGATTTGGCGGTCTCCACCATCTCGAATGCCGGCACAAGCTTCAGCGCGTCCTTTGCGCCCTATTCCGCAACGGTGATCTCGCTCGTTGGGCCGACGGCGCCCCCGGCTGCCACCGGGCAGCCCTCCTCGCAGACGGTGGCGACCGGAAGCACGACCGTCTTCAGCTTCACGGCTTCCGGTGCGCCTACGCCGGCCTACCAGTGGTTTCTGAATGGCGCGGCGATACCGTCGGCGACCAGCTCCACACTTGTCATAAGCGGCGCAACCGCGGCCAATGCCGGCAGCTACACGTGCACGGCGACCAATTCATTGGGCTCGGTGACGAGCAGCGCGGCGACGCTCAACGTGGTCAACACCCCCGACCCCGGACGGCTGACCAACATCTCATGCCGGGCGACCGTCGGGACCGGGGGCAACATCCTGATCGCCGGGTTCGTCGTGGGAGGGGCGGGAACGGCGGGCACGGAGCAGCTCCTCATCCGCGGATCGGGCCCGGCGCTCGTGCCATTCGGGGTCTCGGGCACACTCCCCGACCCGCAGCTGAAGCTCTTCACCAGCGCCGGCACCCTGATCGATAGCAATGATGGCTGGGCCGGCAACGCCAAGATCGCGAGCACCGCGGCCGCCGTGGGGGCGTTCGCGTGGAGCTCGCCCACGAGCCATGACGCAGCGCTCCTGGAGTCCCTGGCCGGCGGCTACACGGCGCAGATCGCCGGCGAGAGCGGCGACACGGGTGTCGCCCTGGCCGAGGTTTACGACGCCACGCCGGCGGGCACGTACACGCCTACGACCCCCCGGATCGTCAACATCTCGGCGCGGGTCCAGGTGGGCACTGGGGGCAACATCCTTATCGCCGGATTCGCCATAGGCGGCTCCACCTCGAAGACGGTGCTTATCCGCGCTTCGGGGCCGGCGCTCATCCCGTTCGGCGTCACCGGGACGCTTCCTGACCCGCAGCTTCAGCTCCATGCTGGCGACGGCTCGGTCATTGCGACCAATGCTGCCTGGGGCGGCAACGCTCAAATCGCCTCGGCGGCCGCCTCGGTCGGGGCGTTCACGTGGAGCAATACCGGAAGCAACGATTCGGCACTTCTCATCACACTTCCTCCCGGGGCCTACACGGCCCAGGTTGCCGGCGCGAGCGGCGACACGGGCGTGGCGCTCGTCGAGGTCTACGAGGTGCCCTGATCTAGCGGGTCCGCTCGGGCACCCGCATGCGCGGGCTCCAGAAATGGTCGGGGCGGTCGGATTCGAACCGACGACCTCTACGTCCCGAACGTAGCGCTCTACCAGGCTAAGCTACGCCCCGACTGATTCGCTGAAGGGCGAGAGTCGATGCTGGAAGTCGGTGTCGCAAGCAGAAAAGGAGCGGCGAGTCCTCCGCGGTAAAAGAGCCGGAAATATCGGCCTTCTGGGGAAAACAGTGAAATACTCTGTGAGATGTTTTCGCCCTGATAAATGGCTCCGTAATCCGCGGCATTGGGCCCGCGACTTACTTCTTGAGCTTTCTTACGAATTCAGACTCGAAGACCTCGTAAACTAGACTTCGCGCCTCGATGAAAACCGCGTCGATCGCTCCGTCGGCAGCGTAGCTAAAGATGATGCGATGACGGCCGATTCGGAGGCGATAATAACCCGTGAGAGTTCCTTCTAGCGCCCGGAGGTCACCGTGTTCTTGGCCGAGTTCCTTGAGCGCATGTTTGATGGCTCGACGAGGCTCCGGGGCCAGACGCCGAACGTAGTTGATGACCTGAAGCGCCGGACGAACGATGCGAGTCATTCAGGGATGTCTTCCAGCTTCCCAAATTTCGTCTTGCCGGCCTTGTGCTCCTCGATTGCCGCCACTGCTGCCGGATTGCCCATGATTTCGAGTGTTTCGGCGATAGCCGTCATCCGCTCATAGCCCATCACATAGGCGACGGGTGAATCATGGCGGGTCACAGTGACGACTGAACCCTTCTCCGCCGCCTTAACCAAGGCAGGGAAGGAATTCTGGCCTTCGGAAATACTAACGGTAGATTTCATAATAAAAACGGTATTATATTGACGCCAATAGTCAAGTGTTGGGATCGGTCCGCTGCTTCTGAATCAGGATATCAGGCCCAAAGGTGCATTTGTGAGCCATAGCGTCGCTATGTCTTGTCCCGGTTCTTGGCGATTCACAACGCCAGGTCCCAGACGCCGTAAATGCCGGCGAACAGCAAAAACGTGATCGCGCCCGCGAGGGCGTAGGGCGCGAAAGATTTCTTAGCAATCAATCCGTCCGCGCCGGCGATCAGGCTCGCATTGCCGAACGCAGGCGCGGCTGAAGACAGAGCCCAGTCAATCCAATCGAGCAAGGCGAAATCGACCTTGCGCTGCATGACGCTAATAGGGGCCAAGGATGGCCCCAAAGTTCACACAAATGGGCGAAGAACTGTGAAGCGCTTCCGCAAGTCGTTGGGGGGCAAATTCCGATTGCTACGTCCCGAACGTAGCGCTCTACCAGGCTAAGCTACGCCCCGACATTCTTGCGAAGGGTAAGTAGGCGCGTGCGCAGAGAGGGTCGCAAGTAGAAAAGAAGTGGCGAGTTGCCCTGAATACGCGCGATCCTTGGCCTCAACGCGGTCAAGCGGTTTCGATCACATGCGTTCGACCGGCACCGATGTCCTTTGTCAGAAGATCCAAATGTCGGTTTAGCTGCTTTCGAAATGCAGGATTGGCGAGGGAGATATTCCTGCCGATTTCATCCGTCTTTCCCCGGTAGAAGAGGAGGAAAAGGTCTTCCTTCGCCACTGCGAGCAGGTAAACGATGCGCCGCGGGCCCCGAGCCGAAGTAGCATACGCTTTGAGAAGTCGCGTGCCCTTTGGCAGGCCTTCCCCCTTAATCGGCGTGGAAAGCGCAACCCGCGCCGATCGCAGGAGAACCTCGATGTCCTCAGCCGGTATGTCGCCGCCGAACTCCCTTCGGCGAATACTCTCCGCGATGATGAGTGCCATTAACCTTTGCGCTTCCGCCAGGCTGATGCGACCCCATCCATCTTACGCTGTACAGCGTCATCGACTTTGATGGCTTCGACCACCACGCCGGCCGCACCCAGAGGGAAAGGAATGCTGCGAGTTTGGATTATCTTCTTAAGGTAAAGACGAATGGCTGTCGGCATATCCAATCCCATGTCTTCAAGCACGGTATCGGCCTGCTCACGCATATCGTCGGTTAGGCGGATTTGCAGGGTCTTCATGCAAAAGTAATGATTATGTAATGAATGTGCAGATTAACGCCACTGCGTCAAGTGCGCAAGATTGATGGGAGAAGTGGCGCCAGAATTCACACAAACGAGCGAAAATATGTGAAGCGCTCCCGCAAGTCGTTGGTGGGCGGATGTCGGACAGTACGTCCCGAACGTAGCGCTCTACCAGGCTAAGCTACGCCCCGACATTTCCGAGTGAGAGATGAGTGGGCTCGGGCTGCCGGGCGGTCGCAAGAAGAAAAGCATTTTGCCTATTGGTGCGGGCCTCAAATCAACTAGGCATCTCGATGATTCGCGTGCATCGGCTCCGGGCGCACCTTATGATTTTTCGTGGCCAGCGGCGCGCATGTTTTGCCTGAGGCGGTCCGCGAATGCATTTTGGCCCAGTTTGCCAGCCGCCAAGGCCAGCATTACCTCGATGGCCTTCGGCTCTGTTAGGGCGAGATCGATTCCGTTCAGTCCTAGAAACACATATGCGCTTATGAAAGCTGTGCGTTTGTTGCCATCGCTGAACGGGTGGTTCTTGGCAATTCCGTGGGCATAGGCCGCCGCCAGGGCAGGCAGGTCCGCCTTCTCGTAGTGAAAAAGGTTCTGCGGACGAGCCAACGCCCCCTCCAACGCATTCTCATCGCGGACACCGGCTAAACCGCCGTGCTCGCGGAGCTGCTCCTCATGAAAGGCCAGAACCTCCTCGCGGGTAAGCCAAACCGGCTCCCTCACTTTGATAGCTCCCGCAGGGCGTTGCGGTATTTCTTGGCCCCGCGGTGGTAAATCTCCATCGCGTGGGCGAAATTCGGATCGTGGGCCACAACCCGATAGCCATCCTGGCCCTGGGTCAGGAATACGGTGTCGCCCTCCGTCACATTCAGGCTTCCGAGAACCTCCTTGGGGATGATGACTCCGACGGAGCTGCCGAAGGGGCGGAGCTTAAGGGCGTGGGTCATAGTTGATTATTATCGGAGTTATAACCATGTTAGGGGAAGTCAAGACCAACAATATCCCATCCTGCGCCATTCTCGTTTACCTGGGAAGGGGGAGTTGATCCAAAGGTCTGCGGCGACTGCGGCAAATCACGACACTGCGCTCGCTCAAAAAGGATTGGAGCGGGAGGGCCCGCCAAGCCACAATTGACTCCGGAACGCGGGGCTCAAGTCAGCGCGCGTTTCTAACGAAAGCGCGAACCTGATCGTGGGTCCCATAGAAGGAGAAAACCAAGGCTCCGCCCTCTCGCTGGAACACCAATCGATGGTCTAGTGTATCACGGCACTCCATAAAATCACCGATCACCCTTAAGCCTATCCCGCCGTGCAAGTGGGGACGCCCATATGACTCGGCTGCGGCCCGCATGGTGTCGAGAACGGATGCCAGGCGCTCATCTGAGAAGCCTCTCAAGCACCGCCGAAACGATGCGGTGGTCTCCAGCTTCACTCCTTCAAGTCGGCGATGCTCGAGACGCTGTGAACAGTGCCAGCCCTCCGTTCCCGGGCAATCTGGCGACGAATTCGAGCGCTTGCGACGGCGACCGCTTTCTCGTCTAAGCCATACTCCTCCCTGGCGTAGGAAGAGTCGGAGGTTGCGAGAGCGAATGGCAGCGCCTTGCGGCTAGCGATTTGGGCAAAGAGCGCGTTGACGGCGTCTGAGGGCTTTAGCCCGAGTCTTGCCAGCACACGCCGGGCCGACGCGGCATTCAAACGATCGACTCGCGATTTAAGCACGATTGTGGACATGGAAACAAAAGGGCCCTATTTGGGGACTTCGTCAAAGTAAATTGAAAACCCGAATCTCGATCTCAGCTTTCCGCCCGATTTCACAGTTACGAGATCACACAAACAAGCGACAAACTGTGAAGCGCTTCTACAAGCCATTGGGGGTCAAGCGCCGGCTCGTACGTCCCGAACGTAGCGCTCTACCAGGCTAAGCTACGCCCCGACATTTTCGCGAGAGGTCAGTGGGCCCGCGCGCAGGGCGGGCCGCAAGTGGAAGAGTCCGGAGATGGCCGAGGGAACCGGGGCGGTTTCCCCGGCCTTCAGGGCACCACCGGCAGGACAAGTGCGGAGGGGTGGTCGCCGTCGTGGTGGACGGCGTTGGTGGCCTTGGCGTGCCCGGACGAGGTCTCCGGGTCGGCCCCCGTGTTCGTGTTCCGGTCGAAGCGGGGGAAGTTGCTGCTGGCGACCTCCAGGCGCAGCTTGTGGCCCGCAAGGAAGACATTGGCGGTGGAGCAGAGGTCGATCGTCATCTTGTAGACCTGCCCGGGCGCCATCAGCTCCGCCTTCTCCATCGAATTGCGGTATCGCGCTCGAAGGATCCCCTCCGTGAGGTTCTGCGCGAACCCGTTGGGCCACACGTCGACCAGCTTGCCCGTGAAATCCGTGTCGACCGCGGACGAGCTGGCGTAGAGCTCCAGGCTGACCGGGCCCGTCACCTCCGTGTCCTCCTGGAAGGCGGGGGTCGTGTAGACGAGCACGTCCGTGCGCTGCTCCACGGCGGTCTGGTCGAGGGGGCCCGGCGGGTACTTCGCCGTGTCCCCGAGGACGGGACCCCCGTGTGTCGGCACGGGATCGTCCGGATCGCTTACGTAGGTGTCCGCGGGCTCGGCGCCCGGCCCCGCCGTGGCGAGGGCCCCGTCGCCGGCCAGGGAGTTGGCCTTTCCCGCCGAGTGGAGGTAATACCGGGTGGCCTTCGCCCGCGCCAGGGGCCAGTCATCCTCGTCGCGCCAGACGTTCCTGCCCATGACGAACAGCCTGACGGGCTTCTCGCGCGCCATCCCGTTGTCGACCCCCTTCAGCACCCAGTCGAACCAGCGCAGGCCGTACTCCCATGTGTCCAGGACCGAGTCGGGCCCGAAGTCGACCTCGCCGACCTTGCGCCCGAATCCGGCGTGGCCGCCCGGGATGACCACCAGCCGCTGCCCCTGGCGGGCCGCCTCGCTTCCCCCGTGCTCCCTTATCCCCGCGTAGTTCCGGAGGGTGCCGGGCTGGAACAGGTCGTACCACGCGGCGAGGTGGAGCGCCGGGACCTTGATGCGGTCGTAGCGCTCCTCGACGCACCATTGCTTCCAGTAGGCGTCATAGCCCGGGTGGGCGATCCAGTCGAAGTAGAAGTCGGCCAGCCCAGCGGAGGTCCCGGCGTCCAGCAGGGGATAGTCGGCCGGCGGGCGCCGCATGCCCCAGTACGAGGGCAGGGCCGTCTTGCCCGCCCGCCGGCTTATCTCGTTGATCGACAGGGCGCTTGACCAGGCCTGGGCCAGCAGCTGCGAGAACGCCCCGCCCTGGTAGGCCCAGTGCGAGTGGTAGTTGGACGCCGTGACCCCAGGATAAATGGCGGCCAGGTGCGGCGGCTCCTCGATGGCGCCGAGCAGCTGGGGCACTCCAACATATGACCCCCCGATCATGCCGACCTTCCCGTTCGAGTAGGGCAGGGCGGCGGCCCATTCGACGCTGTCGTAGCTGTCCCGTCCCTCGTGCCTGAAGGGATACCACTCGCCCTCGGAGGCGTTGCGGCCCCTCACGTCCTGGATGATGAAGACGTATCCCCTGGCCGCGGCGGCCAGCCCGTCGTGGATGTTGCTGTACTTGTCGTAGGGGGTGCGTTCAAGCAGGACCGGAAACCGCCCGTCCGCCTTTGGCCGGTAGACGTCCGCCCTTAGCGTCGCGCCGTCGCGCATCGGCACCGCGACGTTGTTCTCAAACTCAACGGCGTAAGGGCCCTCGGCGCGGCCGGCGGCCGAAAGCGCCGCGGCCGCGGCGAGCGTGAGGAATGCGCGGCATCCGCGCGCGGGATGATCGTGGGTCATGGCTGGACGGATAGCGCCAGAGCCGCCAAAGGGAGGCGGCGGGG
>CAZCAJ010000084.1:0-12875 GCA_964496645.1 uncultured Opitutaceae bacterium | reverse complement strand
GCCTCGAGGACGTCCGCGCCGCGCTCGCCGCCGCCAACGCCAACAGCCCCAAGGGGGCGATCGAGAACGCCAGCCTGCACTGGCAGATCTACGACAACGACCAGTCGCGAAAGGCGAAGGACTACCGCGACCTCGTCGTGGCCTACAGGAACGGGGCACCCATCCGCCTCTCGAACCTGGCCGACGTCACCGACTCCGTCGAGGACATCCGCAACCTCGGCATGTCGAAAGGGAGCCCGGCCGTGCTCATCGCGGTCTCCAGGCAGCCCCAGGCCAACATCATCGAGACCGTCGATCTCATCCGCAGCATGCTCCCCCGGCTCCGGGCCCAGGTCCCGCCCGCGACGCAGCTTGACGTGGCGATGGACCGGAGCACGACAATCCGGGCGTCGCTGAGGGACGTCGAGCGCTCGCTCGCGGTGGCGATCGTGCTCGTCATCCTCGTCGTGTACTTCTTCCTGCGCGACGGCCGCGCCACGCTCATCCCGGCCGTCGCCGTGCCGGTCTCTCTGATCGGGACGTTCGGCGCGATGTACCTGCTCGGCTTCAGCCTCGACAACCTGTCGCTCATGGCGCTGACCATCGCGACCGGCTTCGTCGTCGACGACGCGATCGTCGTCCTGGAGAACATAACCCGCCACATGGAGTCCGGCATGCCGAGGTTCGAGGCCGCGCTCGTCGGCGTCCGGCAGGTGGCGTTCACCGTATTGTCGATGAGCCTTTCGCTGATCGCCGTGTTCATACCCATCCTGCTGATGGGCGGGCAGGTCGGCCGCTCCTTCCGCGAGTTCGCTTTGACGCTCTCGGTGGCCATCCTCATCTCGATGGTGATCTCGCTCACGACGACGCCGATGATGTGCGCGCGCCTGCTCACCCACCGCCGCGAGGGCGAGTCCAGGGGCCGCTTCCACCGCTGGACGGAGACGGTCTACGAGTCGTTCCTGGACCTGTACCGGGACACGCTCGCCTGGGTGCTGCGCCACACGCTCCTGACGATCATCGTGCTGATGTGCACGGTGGTGCTCAACTTCTGGCTGTTCTGGATCATCCCGAAGGGCTTCTTCCCCGAGGAGGACTCCGGCCGACTGAGCGGTTTCATCCAGGCCGACCAGAGCATCTCGTTCCAGCGGATGTCGCAGAAGCTGAGGCAGTACATGGCGATCATCCAGGCCGACCCGGACGTCGACGACGTCGTCGGCTTCACCGGCGGCGGACGCGGCGCGAACACCGGCTTCATGTTCATCTCCGCCAAGCCGCTCAGCCAGCGGCAGGCCTCGTCCGAGCAGATCATCGCCCGGCTCAGGCCGAAGCTCGCCGTCGTTCCCGGCTCTTCGCTCTTCATGTTCCCGCAGCAGGAGACGCCGAGGACGGGAGGCCGGGTGAGCAACTCGGCCTGGCAGTACACGCTCGAGGCGGACAACCTCGCCGACCTCCGCGCATGGACGCCAAAGCTAATGGAGGCGCTCAAGAGCGAGCCGTCGCTCGTGGACCTCAACTCCGACCAGCAGGACAAGGGCCTCGAGACCGACCTGGTGATAGACCGCGACACCGCGTCCCGCCTCGGGCTCACGGCGGCGCAGATCGACAACACCCTTTACGACGCGTTCGGCCAGAGGCAGGTCTCGACGATCTACGAGTCGCTCAACCAGTACCACGTGGTCATGGTGGTGGCCCAGCGCTTCTGGCAGGACCCTAGCGCTCTGAAGGACATCTACGTGAGTTCAACCGGGGGCGTCGTGAACGGGACCCAGCTGACGAACGCCGTGGCCGGCACCGTGTCGGTCCGCTCGGGGTTCGCGAACGGCGGGGCCGCCAGCGCGGACTCGGCCAGCGCGGGCGCGGTCGCGGCGGACACGGCGCGCAACGCGAGCATCAACGCGATCGCCGCGACGGGCCACGCCGGACCCTCGACCGGACAGGCGGTGAGCACGATAAACGAGAAGATGGTGCCCCTGTCGGCGTTCGCCCGCTACGAGCTGGGGACGACCCCCCTCTCGGTGAACCACCAGGGGCCGTTCGTGGCCGGCACGATCTCGTTCAACCTTGTCCCGGGAGCCTCGCTCTCGGACGCGGTCTCGGCGGTGGAGAGGCAGGCGGCCGCGATCCACATGCCGGGCACGATCCACGGGGGCTTCCAAGGCACGGCGAGGACCTACCAGCAGTCCATCGGGAACGAGCCGGTCCTCATCCTGGCGGCCATCATCGCGATCTACCTGGTCCTAGGCATCCTCTACGAGAGCTACGCACACCCGTTCACGATCCTTTCCACGCTGCCCTCGGCGGGCTTCGGCGCGTTCCTCGCGCTGATGATGTTCCGCCTTGAATTCAGCCTCATCGCGCTCATCGGGGTGCTGCTCCTGATCGGCATCGTCAAGAAGAACGCCATCATGATGATCGATTTCGCGATCGACGCCGAGCGCGTCGAGGGCCTGAGCCCCCGCGACGCGATATTCAGGGCCTGCCAGCTGCGCTTCAGGCCGATCCTGATGACGACGATGGCCGCGATACTCGGGGCGATCCCGCTCGCCATCGGCTACGGCGACGGCGCCGAGCTGCGCCAACCGCTCGGAATATCGATCGTCGGCGGCCTTGTCGTCAGCCAGCTCCTGACGCTCTACACGACGCCCGTCGTCTACCTCTACGTCGACCGGGCGCGCCTCTGGTTCCACAGGACCTGGGTGAGGCTGGGCATCCTGGCCCCCGAGAAGGAGCCGGCCCCGGTCCTGACATGACGTCCAACAACCTCGATACGATGGACCTGAAACAGACGCACGCCACGGGGCCAAGACAACGCGCGCCGCGCCTGGCCATCGGCGCCGCACTCCTCCTGTTCGCGGCCGGGTGCGCCGTCGGACCCGACTACAAGCGGCCGGCGGTGGCGGTGCCCGCGGCATTCAAGGAAGACGCGGAATGGAGGGTCGCGGCGCCCGACGACGGCTCGAAGAGGGGACCCTGGTGGGAGGCCTTCAATGACCCGGTCCTGAACGAGCTCGAGTTCCGGGTGGAGTCGTCAAACCTCTCGATTGTCCAGGCAGTCGCCAATTACGAGGAGGCAAGGCAGATCGCCCGCTCCGACAGGACGGGCTACCTTCCGACCGTCGGGATCCTGGGATCGGCGCAGCGCTCAAAGGTCCCCGCCTCGCAGGCCGTGCCGGGCCGCGGCCTCACGTCCTCAAGCTACGCTGCCGAACTCCAGGGATCCTGGGAGCCGGACTTCTGGGGCAAACTCCGGCGGACGGTCGAGGCCGACGTTGCAACGGCCCAGGCGGACGCGGCCGACCTGGCATTGGCGCGGCTCTCGACGCAAGGGACGCTCGCCCAGGACTACATCGCGCTCAGGGCCGCGGACGACCAGATAAGGCTGCTTGAAAATGCGGTCGAGGCCTATAGGCGGACCGTCAACATCACCCAGAACAAATACTCGGTCGGGGTCGCCGCGCGCAGCGACGTCATCACGGCGCAGACCCAGCTTGACAGCACGCGGGCGCAGCTGATCGGAGCGGGCGTCCAGCGCGCCCAGTACGAGCATGCGATCGCAGTCCTCCTCGGGAAGGCGCCCTCCGATTTTTCCATCGAGAGGAGGCCCGATCTTGGGCTGACGGTTCCGCAGATCCCGGCTCAGTTGCCCTCGAGCCTCCTCGAGCGCAGGCCCGACGTGGCGGCGGCCGAGCGCGACGCAGCGGCGGCGAACGCAAAGGTGGGAATCCAGACGGCCGCCTATTTCCCATCCGTAAGCATCTCCGGCGCAGGCGGCTACGAGGGCTCCCCGCTCAACCAGCTCATCACGTCGCCGTTCAAGTTCTGGACCCTTGGCGCTCAGGCCGCCGACACGCTCCTTGACTGGGGGCAGCGCGGCGACCTGGTGCGTTCCGCGCGGGCCACCTTCGAGGCGACTGCCGCCAACTACCGCCAGACGGTCCTCACGGCCTTCCAGCAGGTTGAGGACGACCTTGCCGAACTTCGGATCCTCAGAGCGGAGGCGCAGGTGGAGAGGGACGCGGTAAGCGAGGCCACCCAGGCGGCCCAGATTGCGCTCAACGAGTACAATGCCGGCACCGTCGACTTCACCACGGTCGCCACCGCGCAGGTCACCGAGCTCACCAACCGTGAGACCGCGCTCGGGATCAACGCGGCGCAGCTGACGTCAAGCGCTGCGCTCATCCAGGCGCTCGGCGGAGGTTGGACGTCGGCGGACATGCCGTCGCCGGGGCAGGTCGTGGGCAGGAAGCAGGTCACAGGGCTCGGCAACTGATTCCCGGTTCGCTCCTTGCGCCTTCGGGGACGGTTTTGGCCTTGGCAGTTGGCATGTTGGATGCTCACTAGCACTGCAAACCTATGAACCAGAGCACACGCTTGTGGCTCGTCGCCGGCCTTACTATGGCGACCGTTACGAAATTGGGATTAGCCCAGACTGCGACTCCGCCCCCTCCAGCGGACCAGACTACGGCGACGCCTTCGACGCCAACAACGGCCCAGACGCAGGCCGCTCCGGCGACCACCGAACCGGCGGTCAAGATGGAGAAATACCAGGTGAACGACGTGCCGCTGGAGCAGCAGATCCTTCCGACCTCCAGGCCATTCACCTCGGTGTTCGGGACGGAGGACAACATCCTGGATGTCCCCAGGAACGTGACGATCATCTCTCGGGCGCAGATGGACGTCATCGACATCCAGGACACCACGCAATTCAGCAAGCTCACCTCGAGCTCCTACACGGATTCCAACTTCGGTTCGCCGTCGAACCCGAGCATCCGCGGCCAGTCCGCGGATGTGTTCATGAACGGAATGCGCCAGAGGATCGGCGAGAGCGGCGACGGCATGCCGATCGACTTCAACATCGTCGAGTCGGTCAACATTGTCCCCGGTCCCGCAACCGCGGTACAGGGCGCCTCCGCCTACGTCGGCGGGTTCGTGGACATGATCTCGAAGCAGCCCTTCTTCGACGGCACCAGGGGCTCAATAACCTACACGATTGGCTCCTACGACACCAATCGTTGGACCCTTGACGTCGGGGGCCCCATCAGCCCCACGCTCGCCTACCGTTTCAGCTATTCGGGCGAGGACAGCGACGGATTCTGGGACAACTGGATCAAGGAGACGACCTCGGTCTATGGGGCCCTCACGTGGCGCCCCACCAAGGACTACGAGGTGTTCGTCATGTCCAAGGCGTTCTGGGCCGACTACCGGGAGAACTTCGGCATCAACCGGCCGACTCAGGCCCTCATCTCGAACGGCCTGTACACCCCTGGGACAAACGTGAACAACGGGACGATGGCCGGACCCGGAAACCTTGAGAACGCGATAAATGTCGGCGGCGGCCCGGGCGGCGGCGACATCATCGACTTCGGAACGCCGGTCCCGGTCAACTACCACGAGACCGCCCAGGGCCCCGCCAGCCACGCCCACGGCATGGAGTACAATTCGCAGGTGATCCAAACCCTCACGATCTCCTCCGACACCAAGGTCGTGAACAACACGATGTTCAGTTACACCAAGCGCGACACTTTCAATTCCGACGGCTACAGCGAGATCATCGATCCTTCGTGGTTCATCGACAACCGCACTGAATTGATCCTCACCAGGTCGTTTGTCACAATAAACACCGGGCTGGAGGAGAAATACCAGAGCACGCGGGCGTATGACGACTTCTTCTTCGAGCCCGTAAACGTCTGGGATCTCTCGAACACCGCGCTTCGCCCGGACATCAACTTCATGCTCTCCCAAAACGGCCCGGGCGGGTTCCTGGGCATGCCCGTCCCGGGTTTTCAGGATCGCTACGCGACGCCCGCGCTCGGCTCGTTCGGCCCCGGTTCGGGCAACGGCGGGGGGTTGTACTTCAACCTGAACAATGACACGAACGACTCGGACGCGGAGAGCATCGCTCCCTACTTCCAGGCGACGTGGAAGCTCACCGACAACTTCAACCTGGTCACCGGAGCCCGCCTGGACGTCATACACGCGCAGACAAGGGATCCGTTCTACCTCGCCTCGGCAGCGCTCGAGGCAGGCGAGCCGAACGTGAACATCAGCCTGGTGGACAAGATCAATCCTGGATTCACCACCTACTTAACTTACAACTACAGCCAGAATTACACGGATGACTTGGCGGACGGCGGGGGATTCGGCCTGTATGCGGATGCGAACGGCAATCCGACTATCCCGCGGAGCACTTTCTCGGGGGCCAGCCATCTGATTGAGGCTGGCGCGAAGTTCCAGCTCGTGGACAACAAACTGTTCATAAGCAACGATTTCTTTGAGCAGTCGAGGCAGGAGAAGCCGCAGGGTTCTGCGCCGTTCGAGTTAACGTTCTACGGGTATGAGCTCTCGATCAACTACCAGCCGAACAAGCAGTTCTTCGCGACTTTGGGCTACTCCTGGATCAACGGAAGCTTCCCCGCCACCAGCTTTCCGTTCCAGGGCTATGACGGAAACCAGCTCCCGGGCGGCCCGCCAATACCACTCGATGAGGGCGGCACCGTACCGCAGCAGTCCATCGGCCGCCTGCGGGCCCCGGGGCAGCCGCTGGACACGTTCAACGCGCTGGCTTCGTACACGTTCCCCTGCGGCATAGGGATCGAATCGAACGTGCTCGTGACGAGCCCGATGGACAACGACTACCAGGGCTACCTCGTCATACCGACACAGTACTCCGTCGACGTCGAGGTGTTCTACAAGTTCGACAAGCACTGGGATTTCCGGCTCTCGGGCACCAACGTCACAAACCAGCACAACTGGGAGCCCTCCGTCGCGACCTATGCGCTCGAGGGCATAGTGCCCCTGCCCGGCGCCATGGTATTCGGGAAGATCCGCTACAGGTTCTGATCCCCGTCTGAATCACCTAATCGATCGCCGCCCGGAAGAAACGCCGGGCGGCGATTTTTTCCCCGCGCTCGCGGTCAGAATGCGTCCGAGTTGCTGACGAATGCGATCATCTTGCTGTCGGGCGACCACGAGTTGACGTTGATCGAGCCCTGGCCCCCGTACACGTAGGCGACCACCGTGGGCTCTCCGCCCGCGACCGGCATCCTGCGCAGGTACACGCGCCGGTAGAAGGGATGATCGTCGGAACGGGTTTCCGCGGGGAAGCTGATGAACAGGATCGTCTTCCCGTCGGGCGACACGTGCGGGAACCAGTTGTTGAACTCGTCGTCAGTCACCTGGGTCTGTTTCGATCCGTCCGCGTTCATCTTCCAGACCTGCATCTTGCCGGTCCGGTTGGAGTTGAAGTAGATCGTCTTTGAGTCGGGCGTGTACTCCGACCCGTCGTCGAGCGCCTTCGCGGTCGTCAGGCGCTCCTCGATGCCCCCGGCGGACGGGACCCGGTAGATGTCGAAGTTCCCGTTTCGGGCTCCCGTGAAGACGAGGTACTTGCCGTCGGGCGACCAGCCGTGCAGGTACGAGGGGCCTGTCGGAGTGATCTTCTTGGGCGTGCCGCCGCCGACGGGCAGCGTGTACACCAACGACGTGGAGCCGCTGCTTATCCCGAGCATCTTGCCGTCAAACGACAGCGCATGGTCGTTGTTGCAGTGGACCTGGGCGCCGGTGTCGATCGCCGTGACCTCGCGCTTGGCCAGGTCGAGGCTGAATATCCGGCCGTTGTGGTTGTAGATGAGGCGCCTGGAGTCCGGCGTCCAGTTGGGCGCCTGGAGCGAGTCGTCCGCGTGCCAGACCGTCTTGCGGACCCCCGAGGTGACGTCGAGGAGCTCGATGTCGCTCCCGATGTAGTCCCTGTAGGGGACGAACGCAGGGCTCGCGGGGCGGATCAGCCTGACGTTCCTGAAGACGCCCCGCTCGACGACCGAGTTGTTATGGGAGCAGACGTACAGCCCCACATACACCGTGTCGGGGAGCTCGATCTCGTCGAAGACCTGCGAGGTGTACGTCTCGCCGAAGTGGGCCGCCGACATCGTGAACTTCCTCCCCGCCCGCTCGAGCTGGAGCACGTCCGGGTCCGAGATCTTGAACCGGATCTCCTCGGTCGTCGCGCCCTCGGTCCTTCGGAACTGCAGCGACGTCAGGCCGCTGCCGTGCCTGCAGGCGTTCACGTGGGGCGATTTCGGGTCGAGGCTCGCGCGGACGACGAGGCCCATCTTGCGGTGCGGGTCGATGCCGCCGCCCAGGAAGCCGGTGAAGGCCTGGATGATGAAGTCGCCGCTCACCCTCTTCCAGGCGAAGTGGAACTCGTCATGGTCGCCCCACATGTTGGTGCCGGACGACGCGAGCATATACTCCTGGGATTCGCTTTCGTAGGTTGCGGTTCCGGGCAGGCCGACTGCGCCGATGTCGCCGTGCTGGTCAAAGACGCCGACCGCGGCCGCCTGGTCGGCGCCCCGGGCCGGCACGACCGCGCCGACCGCGACGGCGCAGCACAGGGCCGGGACGAGGTGAAGGTTGGACGCGGCGAACTCTAGAATATGTGAGGTCATGGGGGCTGGGGGTTTCGAAAAGCCGGACTTGGGGTCATCCTGATCCATCGTATGACCCGGCGTCGTTATACTATACGCCCGGCGCAAATGGACAAGCCCCGAGATTCCGGGTCGCCCGGCCGACCGAACGGCCGGCCAGGGCCCGTCCGCCATCCGTGCCCCCTAAAGAAAGTTGCTTTCCCGCGGCCCGAAACCTAACGGTGTCCCCTCCCTTTCATGCGGCCCGAATACACTCCCACCAGGTCGTTGTCGCGGCCCGCGCGGCTGCGCGGTCTTCTCCTGCTGGCCGGCCCCCTCGTCCCGCTCCTGTTCTCCGGTCCGGCCGCGGGCGCCCCTGCGGGCAGCCCGTCCGAATGGCTGCGCGGCGAGCCGTCGGCCTTTCTGCGGGCGAGCGCGGGCAGCCCCGTTGAGTGGATGCCGTGGGGCGATGCGGCCTTCGCCAGGGCGAAGGGCGCCAGGAAGCCCATCTTCCTCTTCATGGGCTACTTCAGCAGCGAGCTTGCCCGCGCGATGCGCAGGCAGACGTTCTCGAACCCGGAGACCGCCCAATGGCTCAACCAGCAGTTTGTCTGCGTCATCGTCGACCGCGCCGAACGCCCCGACCTGGCCTCGCTTTACCAGGCCTACGTCGAGGACGTGAAGCAGCTGAGCGGCTGGCCGCTCAATGTGTGGCTCACGCCCGACCTCGTTCCGTACGACGGCGCCGCTTACCTGTCCCCCTCCGAGGACTGGGGCAGGCCCGGCTTCCTGAAGCAGGCCAAGCAGGCCCTGGATGAGTGGACGACGGACCCTGCGGGGTGCAGCAGGCGGGCCGCCGAGGCCGTCGCCCTGCTCAGGCCGCCCGCCCCGTCCGCGCAGCCGGCCCCCTGGAACATGCAGAGGTCCAGGGCGCGGCTGTCAGCGGGCGCCAAGGCATGGATGGACACCTTCGACACGGCGCAGGGCGGCTTCGGCGACCTGCCGAAGGATCCGGAGCCGGAGCTGGTCCGCTTCCTCCTGCGACAGGCGCCGGCCGACAAGGAGGCTGCGCTCAGGACCCTTCGGGCCCTCTCGACAAGCGCCGTCCGGGATCCGCTGGACGGCGGGTTCTTCCGGTATGCGACCGACGCGGCGTGGCGCGTGCCCTGCCCCCAGAAGACCCTGGCCGACCAGGCCCGCGCCGCGCTCGCCTACCTCGACGCGGCGCACGGCGCGGATGCGGCGGCTTTTGAGCGGTGCGCGCGTGGAGCGCTCGACTTCGCGCTAGGCAGGCTCTCGCGGCCCGACGGCACCTTCGCCGCGGTGCAGGATGCCACGGCGGACGAGTTCACCGGCTATTACGCATGGACGGCGGCCGAGATCGACGCCGTCCTCGGGGCCGATTCGGCGGCGTTCAAGCGGGCGCATGGCGTCGAGGCCTCGGGGAACGTGGCGTCCGCCGACGATCCCTCCGGCGTCTACGCCTCAAGGAACCTGCTGCGCTCCTCGAACGACGCGGACTCCAGGCTGGCGGCGTGCGCGGCCCGCCTGCTCGCCGTGCGCGACCGAAGGCCCGCCCCGCCGCTCGACGACAGGGCCACGGCCGGCGCGCACGGCCTGATCCTGGGCGCGCTGGCGCGCGCGGGCTCGCAGCTGGGCGAACCCGCCTACATGGAGGCCGCGAGGCGGACCCTGGCCGCCGTGAGGAAGGCCTTTGTTCTTTCGCCCGACGCCGACCTGCGCCGCCTAGCGGGATCGGCCTGCGCCGCCGGGCCCGATGACTACGCGTCAGTCGCCTTCGGCTGCCGCGAACTCGCGCGCGCCGCCGGGGACAAGGGCGCCGGCTCGCTCGCCGACCGCCTCCTCGCGCGCCTCGACAGGGGATTCTACGACCCCGTCAGCCGCAGATACTTTGCCGCGCCTGCCGGGACGGCCCAAGGCATGTTCGTGCGCCCGTTCGCCTCGGGCGATCCCCCCGGGGCGGAGGCCCAGGCCATCCTCGCCGGCGCGGGCCGCGCGAGGGCCGCGGACCTCGCGGCCGGGCTGCTCGACGCCTTGGACGAGGAGAGCGTCCAGTCTCCCGGCGACCAGCTCCTCGCACTCGAGCTCTTCTCGGAGGGCGAGCCCGCCAGGTGACCCTACTCGGCGCGGGTTAGGACGACCGCGGCATCGCGGATGATCGGCGGGGTCGGAAGCCTCAGCATGCCGCCGGGGTGGGCGATCACCCTGGACGGGGACGGCGCGCCCTTGGAAGTGTCCCACCAGGTGACCTTCCAGGATCCCGCGGGAACGTCGTCCAGGTCGGCCGTGCCGGCAACAGGAGCGGAGGGATCGGGCGAGTAGAGGTTTGCGCGGTGCCAGATCCACGCCGCGACGAAGCGGCCGTTGCGCCGGCCGACGAGGGCCAGGGCCGGCACCTCAAGGCCGAGGTCGATCTCGGGCACCCCTATCCATTCGGGGCCGGGATTCTCGAGGAGGATCGTGTGCTGGCCCGGGCCGACGGAGAACTCGAGCTGCGCCGGGTTCGGGGCGCCGGAGGCCCCGTCCCACCGGTGGGTGGCCAGGATGGCGCCGTCGACGCTCGCCCGCAGGCCGGCGACGCCGGGCCCGATGGAGCCCGCGCGGACTCGGATCGCCGTCTTGGCCGGCAGGTCGACGCGGTAGGTCGCGTGGTCGGGGAACCCGTCGGCGACGCTGGCGGGGGAGCCGACCAGAATCGCGGGCACGTCGGCCGCCTCCACCGGCTCCCTCCCGTCGACGGGATAGGCGAAATCGGGCGCCGCCCGGCGCTGCCAGACCTGCCCCGCGACGATCTTGAGCGGCGCGCGCTCCGGGCACTCGACGACGGCCGAGAACGCCCGCAGCCCGGCCTGCGCCGAAAGCCGGCTGAGCACCAGGAACCGGAACACGGCCCCCAGCTGGTCCAGGCGGTTCTGCTCGAGCAATTGCCATCCGTTCCAGGGCTGTGCCGCGATCGAACCCTGCCCCATGATGCTCGCCCAGACCGGGGGCAGGAGGTTCAGTCCGGACTTCTTGGCCTCGGCCGACACGGCCTCGTGGTCGTCGCCCTCCTCGCCGTAGAACGCGGGCCTGTCGAGCGAGTCGCAGGGGGGGCTGAAGCTGCGCGCCGCCGCGATCTGGTTGGCCCCGTAGAGGTGCGGCTGGTAGAAATCCATCTTATCGTAGATGGGGCTGCGCAGGTTCTCGGTGCTGGTGGTGACGAGGTGCCCGTAGACGTCGACGGCCCGGATCGCCCCCGCCATCTCCCCGTGCCACCGGGCCACGTCCGCCTCTCGGCCCTGCCTGAAGGCGTCCGTCCAGTGCACCTCGTTGAAGAGCTCCCACGCGAACACGGCGGGCGACCAGCCCCAGCGGGCGACGATGTAGCGGTATTTGAGCGCCGAGAAGACCCGGGCGTTCTTGTCGCTGAAGAAGTCGGCCGGCGACTTGAGAAACCCGCCCGGGTTGGCCGCGTTCCAGGGATTCTTGGCCCAGTTCGAGTCGTTTTCCGTGTTGAACTGGCCGTGGTGCTGGAGGACGACCTGTATGTAGACCCCGTTTTCCTCGGCCGCGGCGAGCAGCCGGTCCCAGGATTCGGCCACCCGATAGTCGAGGAAGCCGGGATTGGGCGAGGGGCCCATGTCCGCGGGGAGCCAGTCGAGGTCAAGCCCGCTCCAGTGCGCCATCCAGACCCTCATCCAGTTGAGGTTGGCGCGGGCGAAGGCGGGCAGCGCGCCCAGGTAGTAGCCGAGCCGGTCGCGCGCCTCGTCCGGGGGCCACGCGAGATTCGCCCCGACGGGGAGGAAGGGGTGGCCGTCGGCCCGGACGAACAGGCGGGGATCCCGGGGATCGCGGACGATTCCCGGCAGGCGGGTCCTGGCGGTGACCTGGACCTCGGCGGGCGAGACGAGGCTGACGATGAGGTCCGTCTTCCTGAACCCGAGCGTCGTCTCGGTGACCTTGCCGAAGCGGTAGGCGCCAAGCTCGTCGGGCCGGGCCCGCACGGCGAAGAGCCCCCCGTCGGCGTAGTAGGCGGGCAGCGTCAGCGTCTGCCCGCCCGGGGTGACGACCTCGGCCCAGAGCTCGCGGGCGTACGGGCTGCGGGCCAGGTCGCTGTCGGGCGCCACAAACTCGAACTCGACGGGTCCGGCTGCAACGGCGCGGGCAAGGAGCATCCCGGCGAGGATCGGGAGCCGGATGGGGCGCATCAGGCGGCGGAGTCCCTCACGCGCTCTTCCTCGCGGCCCACACGACCGACTTGTCCTGCATCGTCGTCCGGTAGATCCCGGGGGATTCGCCCGTCAGGCGCTTGAAGAGCACGCACATGTACTCCATGTGCTCGAATCCCGTCAGCTCGGCGATCCGTTTCAGAGGGAAGTCGGTCTCGAGGAGGAGCTGGCGGATCTTCTTGAGCTGCACGCGCCGGATCTCCGCCTGGGGCGAGCGGCCGATGTGCTGGCGGAACTTGCGCTCCAGCTGGCTGCGCGACAC
>CAZCAJ010000083.1:0-13098 GCA_964496645.1 uncultured Opitutaceae bacterium | reverse complement strand
ACGGCGATCCACCGGATCGAGACGAACTACCGATCGACGCCCGAGATCCTCGGCCTGGCGAACGGGGTCCTCCTCGCCCAGCCCAAGGGGAGGCACTTTGACAAGGAGCTCCGGGCCGCGCGCGGCCACATGGAGAAGCCCTACGTCGTCCAGGCCATGGACGACCGCGAGCAGGCCGAGTTCGTCGTCAAGCGCGTGCGCGCCCTCCACGAGGACGAGGGGATGCCGCTGAGCAGCATGGCCGTCCTCTACCGGTCGCACTTCATCGCCGTGGAGACCCAGATCGCGCTCGCGCGCGCGGGCATACCCTACCACATCACGAGCGGCGTGAAGTTCTTCGAGCGCCAGCACATCCGCGACCTGGTGGCCCTGCTGCGTTTCGTCTACAACCCTGCGGACGAGCAGGCCTGGGAGCGCATCGCCGTCCTGCTGCCGAGGGTCGGCGAGAAGGGCGCCCAGAAGATCCACGCCGCGGCCCTCGCCAGCGCCCGCGGCACCCAGAGGAATTTTCTCGACGTCCTCGACGCCGAGGACGTCCGGGCGAAGGTCGCAAGGGACGCGAGGGAGGAGTGGGACAAGCTCGTCGTGTCGCTGAGGCAGGTCTCCGACTCGATGCAAACCGGCAAGCCCGCCGACGCCGTCGAGACGGCCATCGAGGGCTGGTACGGCGACTACCTGAAGGGGGCGTTCGCCGATTACGCGGACCGTCTCGAGGAGCTGACGGCGCTCGTGGGCTTCGCCCAGCGCTTCGAGGAGACCCAGGATTTCCTGGCGCAGATCCTCCTCCTGAACAGCGAGACAAGCGACCGCCACGTCGACCCGGACTCCGACGCCGTCAAGCTCACGACCGTTCACCAGGCCAAGGGACTCGAGTACGACGTCGTGTTCGTGATCGGGCTCGCGGACGGGCAGTTCCCGGGCCGGCGCTCCATCGAGTCCGGCGACGTCGAGGAGGAGCGTAGGCTGTTCTACGTGGCCGTCACCCGGGCCCGGAACGAGCTCTACCTGAGCTACCCCAAGATAGCCTCGCGCCCCGGGCCCGGCGGCCTGATGCTGACCCCGAGCAGGTTCCTGATGGAGCTCGACCCCGACCTCTACCAGCAGCTCAGGATCCGCCGCGTGAACCCCTGGTGACGGCCCCCGCCGGCGCGATTTGCCTCTTTCGGCTTCCCAACCTCAGTGTCCCCAGGCTCAACTTGGGATTCAATCATGTCCAACCCGCCCGTAGAAAACGTCGTCATCATCGGCACCGGATGCGCCGGCCTCACGGCCGCCGTCTACTCGGCCCGCTCCAACCTGAATCCCCTCGTGCTCGAGGGGCCGCTGCCAGGTGGGCAGCTGACGACGACGAGCGAGGTCGAGAACTTTCCCGGGTTTCCGGAGGGCGTCGACGGCTTCCAGCTGATGGACAGCCTGCGCAGGCAGGCGGCCAGGTTCGGCGCCCGCTTTGAGCAGGCCCAGGTGCGCTCGGTCGACTTCGCCGCGTCGCCGCGCAAGCTCGTCTGCGCCGACAGGACGGTGCTCGCAAAGGCCGTCATCATCGCGACCGGCGCCTCCCCGAGGATGACCGGGATCCCCGGCGAGAGGGAGCTCTACGGCGGCAAGGGCGTCACGACCTGCGCCACCTGCGACGGCGCGTTCTACCGCAAGATGGACGTGGCCGTGATCGGCGGCGGCGACAGCGCGGCCGAGGAGGCTCTGTTTCTCACCCGGTTCGCGAGCAAGGTGTACCTCGTCCACAGGCGCGACGCGCTCCGCGCGTCGAGGATCATGGCCGACCGGGCGACCTCGCATTCCAAGATCCAGATGGTCTGGGACAGCGTCCCCGTCGCGGTCACCGGCGTGCCCGAGGGCGCCGTGAGCGGGCTCAGGATTCGAAACGTGAGGACCGGCTCCGAGTCGACGCTTCCGGTCAAGGGGATATTCGTCGCCATCGGGCATGTTCCCAACACGGCGCCGTTTTCATCGGCACTCGACGTCGACGAGAACGGCTACTTCGTGCCGACCGGGGGCTCGCAGGTTAGGACGAAGGTTCCCGGCGTCTACGTCGCGGGCGACTGCGCGGACCACGTCTACCGCCAGGCCGTGACCGCGGCCGGGATGGGCTGCCAGGCCGCGATCGACGCCGAGCGGTGGCTAGCCGAGCACGGCGGCTGATCGGCGCGGCTTGGCTTGTAACGGGCCCCTCTCGCACCAATATCGTTCGTCCTGCGGGAGATCCGGGCGATTGGGGCAAGGACGACCGCAAACTGGGGCAGCGCGTGAACAGAAGGACATTCAACAAACTTACATTCCTTGGGACGCTGGCCGCGCTGACCAGGGGCGTCCGCGCGGAAGCGCAGACGGGGGGCCCGGAACGGAGGGCCCAGCGCGCAGGCGGCTTCAAGCCGACCCTCAGATCCCTTGGGAGGCACGGCCCGCCCGAGTGGTTCGAGGACGTGAAGTTCGGAATGTTCATCGACTACGGCCTCTACTCCGTGGCCGGCTACGCTCCAATGCGCGAATCGGGCGCGATGTACCCTGATTGGTATCTGTACAACATGTACCACTCCCCGGAGGTGGAAAAGTACCACGAGGCCAAATGGGGGGCCGGCTTCCAGCGGGACGATTTCATCCCGCTGTTCACGGCGGAGGCCTTCGACCCGGAGGGCATCGCCAAGGCGGCAGAGGACGCCGGGATGCGCTATGTCGTGCCGTTCTGCAAGCATCACGACGGCTTCTGCCTTTGGCCCAGCAGCTACACGAAGCGAAACACCGTCGACATGGGCCCCAGGAGGGACCTGATCGGCCCGCTGAGCGAAGCCTGCAAGAGGCGCGGATTGAAGTTCGGTTTCTACTTCTCGCTGGAGGAATGGGAGTATCCCGTCATCCAGGACGGCAAAAAGATGGTCCGCATCTGGACGACCCTGGAGGATCCGCCGTACCGGGTCGTCCCGTATGACGAGGCGTCCATGGCGCGAATGATCACCGGCAAGGTGCCGGTTCAGGATTTTGTCGCGGACTACATCATTCCGCAGGCCAAGGAGTTCATCGACCGGTACGACCCCGACATACTCTGGCTCGACGGCGACTGGACGACCTACGTCGAGGAGTTGGGGTCCCGCCAGATCGTAAGCTATTTCTACAACCAGGCCTCGGGCCGGAAGACCGTGGCCTCGAATGACCGCCTTGGGCGCTTCATGCGCTTCGACTCCGGCGACTTCTTCACCAGCGAGTACGGCTCGCGCAACACGGAACGGGCAAAGATCCTCCACAAGTGGGAGGAATGCAGAGGGTTGAGCCAGTCGTTTGGATACAACTGGCAGGACACGGAGAAGAACGTGGCAAGCGCCGAGGATCTCGTCGGGATGCTCGTGGAAATCGTGAGCCAAAACGGAAACCTGCTCCTGGTTGTGAACCTCGACGGCAAGGGGGCCATGCCGGCGTACATCAGCTCAAGGCTTCGCGACGTCGGCCGCTGGCTGGCAGTCAACGGCGAAGCCATCTACGGATCGAGACCCTGGCTCGTCGCGAGCCAGGGCGACAGGCTCAGGTTCACCAAGAGCAAGGATGGCAAGTACTTGTACGCCATCCACAAGGGATGGCCAGAGGGGGGAGTGGAGCTGCATGATCTGTGGCTCGATAGGTCCTCGACGATCGTGATGCTTGGCTCAAGTCAGGAGCTCAGTTGGAGGAATGTCCCCGAGGGAAGCTATGGACGGGGAGGGAAGGTCGTGGTGGATATTCCGGAATCCCTAAGGGGAACCTTTGATTTCTCCATTGCGGCGACCCTCAGGATTGAGCTTACCGACTAGGCGTTGGTCGGCGCAGCGCAGGGCCGGGGGCACTGACCGCGTTTCGGGGGGGGCGACACGACGCATCGCGCATGCGCGGCCGCCTCGTCTGGAATCCGGCCCTCTCTTGGACGCCGCCCGGCGCCCTCGCTGCTCGGCCATTCAACGGTCCCGGAGCTTGAGCCCTTTGGGCTCCTAATTCCTTGCCGAGACGGCTCGAACTCCGGCCCATTTAACCGTATCCTCTTAGCTTCATGTCGATGCTCTCCAAACTGGAACGAACCCTTGGACGGTTTGCCGTCCCCGACTTGGCGCTCTACCTGGTCTTCGGGCAGGTCACCGTCTACCTAGCGATCCTGATCGGCAGGCTCGACCAGGGATTGTTCCTGTTCGTTCCGCGGCTGGCGCTCATGGGACAGTGGTGGCGCCTTCTCACGTTTCTGCTGATGCCGCCGCCCATGAACATCATCTTCATCTGCTTCGCCTGGTGGATATTCTACATGATGGGCCGCGCACTGGAGGACTTCTGGGGGGCCTTTCGCTTTAATCTCTTCATCGTCCTGGGCGCGGCGCTCTCCGTTGGCCTCTCGTTCCTGCGGCCCGAGACGGCGATCAACAACGCCTTCCTGGCGGGTTCGGTCTTTCTCGCCTTTGCGTTCCTCAATCCTGACTTCGAGTTGCTCCTTTTCTTCGTGCTCCCGGTCAAGATCAAGTGGCTGGCGCTGTTCACGTGGGTCATTTACGGATTCGAGTTCCTGACCGGCGGCTGGTCCGCACGCCTGCAGGTCATCGCCGCCACAGGGAACTTCTTCCTCTTCTTCGGACGCGACCTGGTGCAAGGAGCAAGGTCGCGCCGGCGATCGATGGCCCGTGCCGCGGATCGGGTCGCGGTCGCCGGCCAAGCGCGCCACCGCTGTCGCATATGCGGCAAGACCGACAAATCAAATCCCGAACTCGATTTCCGCTACTGCACAAAGTGCGCCGGGGAAGAGTGCTACTGCCCGGAGCATATCCGGAATCACGAGCACGTCTT
This sequence comes from uncultured Opitutaceae bacterium, assembly GCA_964496645.1. Classification (GTDB taxonomy): domain Bacteria; phylum Verrucomicrobiota; class Verrucomicrobiia; order Opitutales; family Opitutaceae; genus Palsa-1447. The sequence goes on along the minus strand of CAZCAJ010000083.1, from coordinate 8,292 downwards.
GGCCGGCGACGAGAAGCCGACCTAGGCGCGGGGCCGTCCCCAGCAGCGCCGCCCCTCAAGACCCGGGGCCTGTCGGTTTGAGGGGGCCCGTCTTTGGGTCGGGGAGTCCGAGCTGCCCTGCGCCTGCTCACTCGTACCTCAGCGCGACTATGGGATCAACCCTCATCGCCCTCCGTGCCGGGATAAGGCAGGCCAGGAGCGCGACGAGAGCGAGCAGGGCGGCCACCCCAATCAGGGTAACGGGGTCGTACTGCCCGGTGTCGAAGAGCATGGACGAGAGAAACCGGGCAAGGCCCAGCGCCCCGGCAATGCCAAGGACTAGGCCGATCGCCGTGAGCGTCATCGCGCCGCGCAGGACGAGTGCCCGTATGTCGCCGGGATTGGCGCCGAGAGCCGTGCGGATGCCGATCTCCCTCGTGCGCTGGACGACCGAATACGAGATCACGCCGTAAAGCCCGATGGCCGCGAGAATCAGCGCTACCGCGGCGAATATGCCCATGAGGATCGAGCGGAACCTCTCGCCCGCGACGGACTCGACCTTCAGCTGCTCGAGCGTCTTCATGTTGTCGACGACCTGGTCCTTGTCCACCCGGTGGATCGCGTCGCGGATGGAGCGCTGCAGGAGCCCAGAGTCGGTCTTGCCCCGCACGACGATCGACTGGTACGTCTGCGGGCTCTGGTCGATCGTCACGTACATCCCCGGGCTGTAGTCGTTGTTGGACCCGAGGCCAGCCACCTTTTCGTTGGCGACGACGCCGACCACCTCCCACGGGATCTCGGGGCCGAGCTTGGTCTGTGCGAAGGCGATCTCCTGAACCAGGATGCGCTTGCCCACCGGGTCTTCGCTCGCGAAGTACTTCTTGGCCATCGTCTCATTGATCACCGCCACCGGAGGGGTGCCCTTCAGGTCCTGTGGGCTCAGAAACCTCCCCTTGGTCAGGCGGATTCCCAGGGTGTGGAAGTACGCCGGGTCCACCATCTTGAAGAAGCAGTTGGGCCGGTTGGAGATGTCCAGAAACTTCGCCCCCACGACTTGGAACCACATCCCATAGCCCCATCCCTCCAGCGGCAGGGCCGAGGTGAGCGCGACGTCGCGCACACCGGGCACGGACGCGACCGCGTCGGTGATCTGGCGCAGGTAGAGCTTGAACTCCGCGGCGGTCTGAAAGCGCCGGGCCGAAATCGGCAGGTCCGCCGTGACGACGTTCGTCGAGTCAAACCCGGTCTCCACGGCCTGCATCCGGAAGAAGCTCCGTATCAGCAGGCCGGCGCCCGTGAGCAGGACGAACGCAAGGGCAACCTCGGCGACGACCAGGGACCCGCGGATACGCCTGCTGGGGTGGCCCGAGCCGGCCCCGGCGCCCCCCTCCTTTATCGAAGCAGTCAGGTCGGGCCGCGTCGCCTTGAGCGCGGGCACGATCCCGAAGAGGACGCCGGTCAGGACCGAGAGCCCGAGGACGAAAAGCAGCACCCTTCCGTCCATCACGACCTGGAGGTTGGCCGGGATCGTGCCGGAAGGCATCGTCGCCTTCATGAGCGCCAGGCCGGCGTAGGCCAGCCCAAGCCCCAGGGCGCCGCCGCCGACGGACAACAGCAGGCTCTCGGTGAGGAACTGGCGCACGAGCCTCCATCTGCCGGCGCCGATGGCCGCGCGGATCGCCACCTCCCGCCCCCGGGAGATGCCCCTCGCCAGGGTCAGGTTGGCGAGGTTGGCGCAGGCGATGAGCAGCACCATTCCGACGGCCCCCATGAGCACGTAAAGGGACTGCCTCAGGTCCGGCCCCACGAGAATGGAGCTGAACGCGTCTATTCCTATCCCCCACCCCTTGTTCGACTTCGGGTAGTCGTGCGCGATTCGGATGGCGAGCGCGTCCATCTGCGTGCGCGCCTGGTCCAGGGTCACGCCGCGCTTCAGGAGCGCCCAAGCGCCGAACCAGTGGAAGTCGCGGGTCATGTTTCCGGGCAGGAATGAAAGCGGCCTCCAGATCTTGGTCGCCGTGAGGTCGAACCTTCCGGGCGGCATCACGCCGATGATGGTGTAGGGCTCGCCGTCGAGGGTCATCGTCCGCCCAAGCACGCCCGGGTCGGACCCAAATTGAGACACCCAGAACGAATTGCTGATGACGGCGACGTGGTCGCGCCCCACCTCGTCCTCTCCGGGCACGAACGTCCGCCCGAGCCTGGCCTTGCCCTGAAAGACGTCGAAGAAGTGCGCCCTCACCTGCTCGCAGGGCACCTGCACCGGGGTCTCGACGCCGGTCAGGGAGACGGTCCCCCACCGCTGGGCCGCGATGAACTCAAAGACCGTGTTCTGCTTCTCCCAATCGAGGTAGTTCAGGGTGGAGATGCCGTTCCTGCCGCCGCCGGGCGGCTTCTCAAGGATCTGCACCATCCGGTCAATCTCCTTGAACGGCGACGGCTTCAGCAGCACGCCGTCCACGATGCTGAATATCGCCGCATTCGCGCCTATCCCTATCCCAAGAATCGCCAGCGCCACGATGGCGAAGCCCGGATTCCTCATCAGGGTCCTGAGGCCGAACTTCAAGTCTTGGAGGATTTCGCTCAAATGAAGGCGCTTCGTGGATCGCCTAACAATAACAGCGCAAGGACGGGGTTTGTTACAGAGAAACCGAGCGGACCGCGTGCGCGCCGCGAGGGTCCCGTCGCCCCCCTTCGGAACTGGGCGAGGACGGGTTTAGGGCTCGCGGCCCTCCGGGCAATAGCGATCAGGCTCCAACTTCCACCCGCCGTCCGTTCCTTGCGGCTGCGTAGATCGCCTCGACAATCGCGATGTCCCGCCGGCCCATCTCACCCGGCGCGATTGACGGACGCCCTTCCAGCAGCTCCTTGGCCATACCGTCCAGCTGCGCCACCTGGTGGTTTACCTCGGGGAGCTTCACGGGCCCCCGGGAGGTGGTCAGCAGCGGCTCATCATAGTAGAACGCGGGGAATTCGAGCCGGGCCCAGCCATGATCCGCCTCCGCCCGGAAGCTGCTCACCCGCTCGTCATAGGTCGAGCGGCAGTGCGCCGCGGCCCCGTCGGCGAACTCCATCGTCCAGCTGATAGATTCCTCGACCTCCGAGAAGACCTCGGGCCGCGTCACGGGGCCAAATCGCGCCGTCACGGCCACCGGCGCGGCCTCCACCTTGGCCATGCAGGCGGCCTGAACGACGTAAACCCCCATGTCCATCAGGGGGCCTCCTCCCGCAAGCACCTTGTCGAGGCGCCAGGAGGTCTTGGCGGTCGCCGACGAGTCCATCTCGAAGCCATTGGCCCCTTCCATCTTCATGAAGGGGCCGAAGACCCTTTCGCGGGCCAGCCGGGCGAACTCGGCGTGATGTGGCTCGTAGTGCAGCCTGTAGCCGACCGTGAGGCGAACGCCGGCCGCTCGGCACGCCGCGATGATGGCGTCGCAATCGGCCACCGACGTCGCCATCGGTTTCTCGCAGATGACGTGCTTGCCGGCCTTCGCGGCGGCGATGCAGTGCTCGGCATGAAGGCTGTTCGGCGTCACCACATAGACGATGTCGATGTCAGGATTCCCGGAGATCCGCGCCATCGTGTCGTAGCCGAAGATGTTCCCCTCCGGGAAGCCGTAGTCGCGGGCCCATTCTCTCCCCTTTGCCCGGCTGCCCGTGACTACGCCGGCGAGGCGGCAGCGCTCGGTGAGGCGCAGCGCCGGCCCGAGCTGGTAGGTTGAATAGCTGCCGAGCCCCACGAGCGCGACGCCGAGTCTTCTTGGCGGCATCGGAGCGTCGCCGGCCTGAACACGCCGCGGCGCCGCTAGGAACGCAGCCGCCGCGGACAGTTGGCCAAGGAATTTGCGGCGGGAGACCGGGCTGGCGGGATGCGGCGTGTTCATCGATGGGGTAATGTGGTGTACGTCTCGCCCGCCTTCAAGCCGACGCTGGCGGGAGGCCATGATGGAAATCGTGCGGATGCGGCATCCGCCCGAGGCAGCCATTGGCGCCGGCCGAGACGCCCGGGGATTGCTCCGGCTATGCCGGCCACGGAACGTCGCCGGCACCAAAACGCGTGCCGGGCGCAAAGCAAAGCCGAAAATGTTCCCGTAGCGCCGCGAGCAGATCGGCCGCGCTATCGAGAGTCTTGCGTTCCACGTGGCCGTCCCGCCGGCGAATCGTCAGTTCGCGGTTGAGGATCGCGCACCGGCCGCCGGGCAGGGACCGCGCGACGATCAGATTCTGGCGAAACCGGGACTGGGGATGGGTGCTCGTGAACCAGTTGGAAACCTCCCAATCCACCGGGGCGGCCTCGTCCGGGGCGACCTTGTAAACGTCGGTCCACGCGGCGCCGTCGTGGGCCTGAAGAACCAGCTCGCGATCCTGCCGTTGAATGCGGCGCATGCCGTCGCGTGTGGGCTGGCCCTCCTCCGTGTCCAGAGACGGCGTGTCCGACACGCCCGCTCCGCCGAAGCCGACGTCAAACAATCGGGTTCCTTGGTCGGTTTCGACCTTCAGGACCAGGTGCGTCCGCGGCATTGTGACGTCCGCCGGGATGTTCATGCGGACCCTGGCCAGGAACGGAGCGACCCTAAACCCCATTTCGCGAAGGACCAAAAGCAGGTATCCGTTGTGCTCAAAGCAGTAGCCGCCGCGTCCGTCTCGGACCAGCTTTCCCTCAAGGCTCGGACCGTCGAGCGGGATCGGCCGTCCTGCGACGACGTCGAGGTTCTCAAAGGGAATCGCCAGCGTATGGCACCGCTGGATCTCACGCAGGCACTCGGCAGACGGCGCGCCTGATCCGGAATAGCCAATTCGCCGGAGATAGGCGCCAACGTCGGGAGTGAACAATCCCATGCCGATCTGGATTAGTGGCCGCAATCGGACGCGCAAGAAACATGTTGGTCATTGGGATGGCGCCGAAGCGGCCGAATTCAGGACACTTCAGAGAGGCCCCGTTTGCCATGTGGGTCCCATCGGCGCCGGCACGCCCTCCGTGATTGTCCGCCAAGTGTGAACAATAACCCTCGCTCGTCTTGGCCGCCAGTGATTCGTTACCCGAGGCGCAGACGATGAGATACCCCATGATAGGCCTGTTGCTTGGCGCGCTCATCCCTGGAGCAGCAACCGGACGGTCCACCCAGGTCCCTGCCAACCCGGAGCAGGCGGCCATCTACGCCCGGCCGTTCGAGCCGGCCATCGCCCCGGCCCTCCTGCCGCTGCCTCCAGGTGCGGTGGAGCCAGAAGGATGGCTGCGCGACTGGGCGCGTTCGGCGCGCGACGGCATCACTGGGCACCTGGACGAGTGGCACCCGACTTTCGCGGACGGTTGGAAGGGCATCCCGATCCAGGCGCCCGGGGCAAAGCCTGATGGCACAGGCTGGCCCCTTGAGCAGAGCGCCTATTGGTTGGACGGGGCCATTCGGCTCGGATTCGTCCTTCACGATGAGGCTCTCATCAGGAGGATCCGGGCCCGCCTGGACCCAGTGGTCGATGGGGTGAACGGAGCCGGGTTTGGCACATCGTTCATCTACTGGAAGCAGGATTACAAACCGGGCGGCTTTGAGAGCTGGGCGCATTCGCAGATGGGCCGGGCCTTGGTCGCGCTCTACCAGGGCACCGGTGACCGCCGCGTCCTCGACGCCCTGGTCAAGGTATACTCCGACTACCCGTCGAAGATGGGCGACATCGACATCGGAGGCGTCCAGGTCAGCGGGTTATGCAACCTTGATCCGATGCTGGAGACCTATTCCTACAGCGGCGACCCGCGGATCCTGGATCGCGCGCTCCACGCCATTTCTCAACCCGAGGTCGCCCAGGAAATCCGGAAATGGCAGGCAGGCAGCCTGCGTCCCGGCCACACGGACATCTTCTACGAGAACATCCGACTGCCGGCCGTGGCATATCCGTGGTCCGGCGACGCCAATCTTCTGGATGCGACCCTCGCGGCCTTCAAGTGGCTGGATGAGAATCACGTCCTTCCCTACGGAGTGGCGTCCGGGGAGGAGTTCGCCTCGGGGATCGGCGCGTTCCGCAAGACTGAGACGTGCGACGTGGTCTCCATGCTCCTGGCCACTTCGTGGATGTACCGAATCCAGGGGACTCGCGATTGGGGTGATCGAATGGAGCGCGCCTTCTTCAACGCCGGCGCCGCCGCGGCGGACCGCGACTTCAAGGCCATGTGCTACTACCAGTCGCCCAACCGGATCCAGTCCGCCGCGTTGCCGTGCGAGCAGCCGAACAGTCCGGGGCCCGAAGGCAATCGATTCCACCCCCTTGGCTGCCCCACGGTTCTCTGCTGTGTCGGAAACATCAACCGCATCATCCCGAATTTCATAATTCATATGTGGATGGCGACGCGCGATAACGGACTGGCCGCGACCCTTTACGGACCCTCCGCAGTCACGGCGATGGTCGGGGCCGGAATACCCGTCAGGATCGTCACCACGACAGACTATCCATTCGCGGAAACCATCCGGATGACCGTCATGCCAAAAGGCGCAGCGGATTTCCCGCTCTACGTGCGCATCCCCGGCTGGTGCAGGAACGCAAGCATCACGGTCAACGGGGCCCGGTTCTTGGCGGCGCCCAACGAACGGGGTTTTGTCAGAATCGATCGCAAGTGGTCCCGGAGCAACGTGGTCGAGATCTCATTGCCGATGGTCCCGGAGGTTGTCCGCGGATACGAGACCGAGTTCCCGTCCGCCAACCGCGAATACTTCAGTTTTGAGCCCTCGCAGCTGTTCCAATTCCGGCGATTGCCCTACGAAAGCGTGCTCCTTGGCCCGTTGCTCTTTGCCCTGCCGATTCCGGAGGTCGATTCCAACACGCCCGTCAAGAACGCAAGGTGGCAATATGCGATCGATACCGATGTGCGAAGGAGGGGCAACGGCATCAAGGTCATTCGGCGACCAATGCCGGCCCATTGGGATTGGTCCCCGGACGCCCCGGTCGCGCTTGAGGCCCCCGCTCGGGCGTTCGACTGGCGGCCGACGGACGCGCAAGCGCTGCCGGACGGCCCGATCGAGGGTTCGGCACCAGAGATTATCCGACTTGTCCCATACGGCTGCACCAAATTCAGGATTTCAATGTTTCCGGTGACGGCGGGCGCCTGGCGTGGGGACTCTCCCTGACTCGCGCCTGACAGGAGGGCATCCTGGCATGGATAAACAGGCGGGATTGATGACTCGATATCGTCCTCCTCCGGGATCAATCCGCTAGAGGCAGCATACACCGGCCGAAACAACCGCTTCGGCGCCACCGCCGTAAATGGAGCCGATCCGCCCTGGGGGTTCGCTTGGACCTTAACGGCGCAAGCGTGAGCAGCCACAAAGTCCGCCGTTTCCCGATCACACAAAACAAAAGCGGGGGAAAAAGAAGCCGGCAGGTGTTATGCGTTCTAGAATCTCTAGAACCATGTCCACAAAAAGTCCGGATTCCCCGTCAAACATTCCCGCCGACGAACCGCTCAGGCCTCGTGGGGAGAACCGCTCAGAACCGGGGGCGAGCAGCATTCAATACGTCTGCATTAAAGAACCCAGAGTGTCCGTGCCAATATTGCTTATAGGCCTAGTGGTTGTGGTGGCCACGATCATCGTGTTTCTGCACTTCTATCGGACCTAGCTGAACTGGGCTAGAAGCCTTAGTCGCCCTTGGTTGAAGGGAGGCGGCCGCGGCGGGTGTTATACGGGGCGGCACCCCATATTCGCATGAGAAATCCACAAATCCTCGTTCTCCGTATATTTTCTATCCTCAGCGCGGTTGGCTTTGCCCAGATAGGCCCTCCCGAATAGGTCCCGGTGAAGATCAATCAAACTGTCGAGGGGTAACTGAATCGCCGCGGTACAGTGTCGTGAAGGGCCCTCGTTACTTGGAGCCGAGCCGTGCGAAAATTCTGGACCTCTACCTCCCGACCCGCGAAATTCAAGATTCGCCTTCGCCAGCCTTGATATGGATTCACGGCAACGGACACACTCACCCGAGCCTCGAGTAAATCGAGAAGTCGGCTTCCTCCCAGTATATGAAAACGACCAAAATCTTTGCTACCCTCATCATGGTATGGATAACCATGTCCGCCATTGGATGTTTCGTCCAGAAATCGCCGGACATTGTATTGAATGAAAAAGTCGTTCGCGAATATTACGCCGCTTACGAGAAAAAGGACTGGCATATGTTAGAGCTGATTCTCGCCGACGGCTTCACTTTCACCAGCCCAGCAGGTGATGATCATATCAATCTGAAGCGGTATAAGGAGAGGTGCTGGCCAAATTCCAGCAACACCCGAAAGTTTGATTTGGAAAAGGTCATTGTTGTTGGAGATGATGCCTTTGT
>CAZCAJ010000082.1:0-13177 GCA_964496645.1 uncultured Opitutaceae bacterium | reverse complement strand
AGCGACCGGGAGCTCGACCAGCTGCTCGCGATCGGCGAGCAGGAGTCGATCGCCCTGATGGCGATGGCGCTCCACGGGATCGCCGTCGACGCCGTGAGCTACACGGGCGCCCAGGCCGGCATCTTCACGGACAAGGTCCACACGAAGGCGAAGATCAAGACGATCGACCCCAAGCCCATCATGAGGGACCTCGCCGAGGGCCGCGTCGTCATCGTGGCGGGCTTCCAGGGCATCGACGACGAGGGCGAGACCACGACCCTCGGCCGCGGGGGCTCGGACCTCACGGCGGTGGCGCTGGCGGCCGCGCTCAAGGCCGACCGCTGCGAGATCTACACCGACGTGGACGGCGTCTACACGGCCGACCCGCGCGTCGTCAGGGAGGCGCGGAAGCTGCCCGAGATCTCCTACGATGAGATGCTCGAGCTCGCCTCGTCCGGCTCGAAGGTGATGCAGTCGCGCTCGGTCGAGTTCGCGAAGAAGTACGGGGTCGTTTTCGAGGTCCGCTCATCGTTCAACCACAATCCAGGAACCGTCGTGAAAGAAGAAGTCGCCTACATGGAGCAGGTCGTCGTCCGCGGCATCGCCGTGGACAAGGACCAGGCCAAGGTCATCGTCAGCAACATCCTCGACAGGCCCGGCTCCGCGGCGAAGGTGTTCCGCAGCCTGGCCGGCGCGAACATCAACGTGGACATGATCGTCCAGAACGTCGGCCGGCACGGCGTGGCCAACCTCACCTTCACGGTCCCGAAGGCCGACACGGCCCGCGCCGTCAAGGCGCTCGAGCCCGTCCTGGCCGAGGTCGGGGGGGGCCAGGTGGCCGTCCAGGAGCGCATCGCGAAGCTCTCGGTCGTCGGCGTCGGCATGAAGACCCACACCGGGATCGCGGCGACGCTCTTCCAGGCCCTGGCCGACGTGGGGATCAACATCGACCTCATCAGCACCTCGGAGATCAAGATCTCCGTGGTGGTCGACCTGGAGCGCGCCGACGAGGCCGCGCGCGTGGCGCACGCGGCGTTCGGCCTCGGCAGGGCCTAGGCACGCCCTCCGGCCCATGCGCTACGTCTCGACACGCGGCGGGGGCGCCCCGCTCGGGTTCTCGGACGCCGTCGCGCAGGGGATAGCGGGCGACGGGGGGCTCCTCGTGCCCGAGGAGCTTCCGGATCTCTCGGCGGAGCTGGACGGCCTCGGGGGGCTGGCGTACCCCGAGCTCTGCTTCCAGTTCCTGCGCCGGTTCGCGGACGACATACCCGGGGCCGAGCTGCGGGAGCTCATCGCGCGCTCCTACCGGCGCTTCGAGCGGCCCGAGATCACGCCGCTCGTCGAGCTCGACGCCGGCCTGCGGGTGCTGGAGCTCTTCCACGGGCCGACGCTCGCCTTCAAGGACATCGCCCTCCAGCTGATGGGGAACCTCTACGCGCGGCAGTGCTCTACGCGGGGCGCCACGATCAACGTCCTCGGCGCGACCTCCGGGGACACGGGCGCCGCCGCGATCGCCGCCCTCATGGGGCGCCCCGGCGTCGCGATCTTCATCCTGTACCCAGACGGGCGGGTCTCGCCGCTGCAGGAGAGGCAGATGGCCTGCACGGGGGCCGGCAACGTCCACGCGCTGGCCGTCGGGGGCTCGTTCGACGCGGCCCAGGCGGTCCTCAAGGAGATCCTCGGGGACCGGGAGTTCCGGGAGCGCCACCGGCTGGCGGCGGTAAACTCGATAAACATCGCGCGGGTGCTCGCGCAGTGCGTCTACTACCTCTACGCCTGGCTCCGGCTGCCTAGGGAGCACCGCGCGGGCGCCGAGTTCGTGGTGCCCACGGGCAACTTCGGCAACGTGCTCGCGGGCTGGATGCTGCGCGGGATGGGGGTGCCCCTTGCGGGCTTCCGCGTCGCGACGAACCAGAACGACATCCTGTACCGGCTCTTCACGACGGGCGTCTACGCGGTCGAGAAGGTCAGGCCGAGCCTCGCCCCCTCGATGGACATACAGGTCGCCTCCAACCTCGAGCGCTTCCTCTACTACGGCTCGGGGCGCGACGCGGGCCGCGTGAGGGCCGTCATGGACGACATACGGGCGAACGGCGTCCACCGGTTCGCGGACTTCGACCGGGGCTCCATCTCGGCGTCGCGGTGCACCGACCTGGAGATCCCGGGGATCATCCGGCAGGTCCACCTGGCGTACGGCTACGTCGTCGACCCCCACACGGCCTGCGCCTTCAAGGACATCGACACCTCGCGCCCGAACGTGGTCCTGGCGACGGCGAACCCCGCCAAGTTCCCCGACACGATCCGCTCCGCGATCGGGATCGAGCCCACGCACCCCTCGCTCGAGGCGCTCAAGTCCCGCCCCCTCGAGCGCCACAAGATTGTGGCTGACGCGCGGGCGATACGTGGCTTCATCGAGAGCCACGCCGTCTGACCGGCGCCCCGCCCATGCCCAACTCACTCGTGAGAGTCTATGACACCACCCTGCGCGACGGAACGCAGGGGGAGGGGATCAGCTTTTCGGTGGCGGACAAGGTCCTGATCGCCGAGCGCCTGGACCAGTTCGGCGTGGACTACATCGAGGGGGGCTACCCGGGGTCCAACCCCCGCGACATAGCCTTCTTCGCGGAGGCCCGGAACCTGAAGCTCAGGCACGCCAGGCTCGCCGCCTTCGGCTCGACCCGCCGGGCCGGAGGTAAGGCCGCCTCGGACCCGCAGCTGCGGACGCTCATCGAGAGCGGGATGCCCGTCATCACCCTGGTGGGAAAGACCTGGCTCCTGCACGTCAAGGAGATCCTGAGGACGACGCCCGACGAGAACCTCGCGATGATCGAGGACTCCATCCGCTACGTGGTCGTCCAGGGCCGCGAGGTGGTCTACGACGCCGAGCATTTCTTCGACGGCTACAGCGACAATCCCGACTACGCGATGCGCACGCTCGAGGCGGCGGCACGCGGCGGCGCGTCGAACCTCACCCTCTGCGAGACCAACGGGGGAAAGCTCGTCCCCGAGGTGGCCCAGATCACGGCGGCCGTCGTCAAGCGGTTCGGCGGCGCCCTGGTCGGCATCCACTGCCACAACGACAGCGGCGTCGGCGCCGCGGTCTCCCTCGCCGGCGTCGACGCCGGGGCGACCCTGGTGCAGGGCACGATGAACGGGTACGGCGAGCGCGTGGGCAACGCGAACCTCGTGACCATCATCCCCAACCTCGCCCTCAAGATGCGCCGCCGCCTCCACTGCGCCCCGAACCTGGCGCAGCTGCGTGACCTGTCGCTCTTCTTCGACGAGCTGGCGAACCTGCGCCCGGACCCCAAGGCGGCCTTCGTCGGGCGCTCGGCGTTCGCCCACAAGGGGGGGCTGCACGCGAACGCGGCCCAGAAGGTGGCGCGAAGCTACGAGCACATCGACCCGGGCCTCGTGGGAAACACGACCCGGGTGCTCGTCTCCGACATGGCCGGCCGGAGCAGCCTGGTGCTCAAGGCGCGGGAGTTCGGGATCGAGCTCGACGAGAGGAGTCCCGAGCTGAAGGACCTGGTCGAGGAGCTCAAGGACCGCGAGTTCCGCGGCTACGAGTACGAGGCGGCGGACGCGTCCTTCAAGCTGCTCGTGGCGAAGAAGCTCGGGCACAAGAAGGAGTTCTTCACGGTCGACGGCTACCGCGTGAGCGTCGAGCGCCACGGCGGCGAGTTATGGTCCGAGGCCACGGTGCGCGTGAAGGTGGCGGGCGAGTCGATCCACACGGTCGCCGAGTCCTCCGGCCCGGTCGGGGCCCTGGACAAGGCGCTGCGCCTGGGCCTGGAGAAGATCTACCCGCAGCTGCGCGACATGAAGCTGCGCGACTACAAGGTGCGCATCGTCGAGGGGAACGAGGGGGCCGGCTCGAAGACGCGCGTCCTCGCCGAGAGCGGAGACGGCCACGCGGTGTGGGGGACGGTCGGCGTCAGCGACAACATCATCGACGCCTCCTGGGAGGCGCTGCGGGAGGCGGTCGAGTACCGCCTGTCCATGACCGAGGGCCCCTCCAGGCAGGATCAGCCCCCACCCAAGGCGCCGTGAACGCAGCCAGGCTCCTCATGTGCGCCTGCCTGGCCCTCTCCGGGAGGCTGGCCGCCGAGGACGTCGTCGTCTTCGCCAAGGGGGAATTCCGGATCGTGGGATCCGCAGCCCCGGAGGCGCCCCGTGATTCCGCAGACGCCGCGTTTCTCGCCGCGGCGCGGGGCGACTTCCAGCGCCAGGCGCCCTACGACGCGGTTTTCCCGCTGATCAACCCGCCCGCGTGGGGCCGCGTGGTGAGCGCGCAGACCACGGGGAGCCTCCGGATACGCCGCTCTTTCGCCCACGGCTTCGTCTTCCAGATCGAGATGGAGCATCTGCAGCCCGGCCATCCCTACGTCCTGTGCATCAACGGCCGGCCGCAGCACCCGGGCAACGAGCTCCTGCCCGAGGCGGTGCCGGGCCACGAGTCCGAGAAGTACTACGACTTCTACACGCTCACGACCGACGCCCGGGGCAGCTACCGCGCGCGGGTCGCCCTGCTGCTTCGCCCGGGGCCCTACAACGTCCACTTCTACGTGAAGGACACCTCGGATTTCAAAATCGTCCTCTATGGGCTCGAGTACTTCGATTTTGCGGCGGAGTGAGCCTTTGCCCGCCGACCGGTGGTCGTGCGTACATCTCGGTCAGTCCGTGGCCGCCCTAGAGAAGCGCTGATGCGCCCCGGCAAGCCTGAACCGGCGCCGCCATCGGGAGGCCGGCTGACGCCATGATCATTCGGCGCCTGTCACCGGCTGACGCGGCCGCCTACCGCCGGCTCCGCCTGCGCGGGCTACGCTCGAATCCCGAGGCATTCGGGAGCTCCTACGGCGAGGAGGCCAAACGGCCGGTCAAGGCGTTTGCACGGCGCCTGGAGCGCACGCGCGCCACGTGGACGTTCGGCGCCTTCGAGGGCCGGCGGCTTGTCGGAGTCCTGAGCCTGATACGGGCTGAGAGGCGAAAGGAGCGGCACAAGGCAGAGATTGTCGGCATGTACGTGGACCCGGCCGTGCGCAGGAAGGGCATCGGCCGCGCCCTTCTCAGGCGCGCCGTTGAGACGGCGCACACGCTTGCCGGCCTGAGGCGCGTCCGGATCGCGGTGGTCGAGTCAAACCGGCCCGCGCTGGGCCTTTACGAGAGCGCCGGATTCAGGGTCTACGCGAGGGAGGAGGACGCTCTCCTTGTCCGCGGCAGGCTCTACTCGATGCTCTTTCTCGTTCGCACGCTACCCGGACGGGGCAGGAGCATCCGCCGGATCGGGCGGCTGGTCGTGCCACGGCGCCCACGGGTCGGACGGTGCGCGGGCGCCGGCTGCTGACAGGTCCCGTTTTTGCGGAGTAGGGGGTTTCCGCCGGTCGGTTGTCATGGGGTTTGTCCCTTGCGCTGGCTTGGTGACGTCTACGCCGTCGCAAACGAATGATGCGATGCAACCTGATTCTCGCAGCCGCCCTCGCCGGGATCGTCTGTGCGTGCTGCACGCTGCCGGCGCCGGTCCCCAGGAGCTACAGCGCCACGGTTGAGCGGGTGGGCGAGCGCAAGGAGGTCTACGAGTACCTTTCGCCCTTCAAGGGGTATAAGCCGCTTCATTGCCTTTATTTGCGGGTGGACGATTCAACCGGAAGACGCCGGGCTCCTTTGCTCCGGGTGCCGGTGCTGGACCTTTACGCCCCTGGGGTCTACGGCCAGGCCGGTGACACCGTCTCGTTTCTCTACCCGGGCGAGCTTCCGGAGGGCGGCGTGGTCGAGTTTGAGTCCCTAGCGGGCTACAAGATTCTTGCTACGAGAGAATGACTAGCTATCCGGATCCAGCGCCGAGACTCGCCTGATCTCATGCAAGCCTGGGGTCGCACCCGCCGCTGGCGCGGATCATGACAATCATAGGCTGCGCGCCGGCCTCAGAACCTCTTGCAGTATCAAGCCTCGTTCGTAGATTGGCCGGGAAACGTAGGAAAACGACCCAATGGCTACTTTGGCTCAAGAACTTGAGGATATAAGTCATTGCTCCGTATTGCTTAGGAGCGTGCGCAACTTTGGGCTGAACTCAGCCAAGAATTTCATCCAACTGGCGGTATCCAGAGGATGCCGGCATTACGCGCCAGCGTTCCCGCCGCAGGGAGACGACCCCGGCACCTCGGCGGTCCCAAACGAGGAGTTGGTTTCTCTATTGCTCTTGGGATCCAACGATTTTGAACCTATCGCGATTCGGTGCGCCGCTCAGCTTGCGTGCGAATGTGATGCGGAGAGGTTGGCGCGCGTGGCAATACGCGAGCGCGTTGGTCGGCCCTTGGCATACATAGCAAGAGCTGGAATTGTCCATGACCCGTCTAACGAGGAATTCTGGAAGACGCTGTTGGCTGGATTGGGAGAGCAACCGCCCGTCAGGGAAGGCGTTTTGCCGCATTGGAGCCGCTTCGTATCGCAATCCGGCGTTACGAGGTATGGCGGCGGAGAAGTGCAATGGCTGCATTGCCAGTAAATAATCCGCGGCGGATCCTGGAGACTCTGGATTCGTACTTGGAGAGGGAGACCAGAATAGTCTTGTTTGGAAGGGCCGCTCTGGCACTTGGCTTCGGGGATCCTGGCGCTCGGTTCGGCAAGACGCAGGACGTCGACGCCATCCTGCCAACGGTCGAGATGGCGCGAATAGAGGCCGACGCCCAATTCTGGAAGGCCATCGAACTTACCAACAAGAGTCTGGAACCCTCGGGGCTTTATTTGTCCCACCTTTTTGCCGACCGGCAGATTGCTCTAACGGCTGGCTGGCTTGACAAGATCGTGGCGATACCGCCTGACGATTTCAGATTCCTTAAGCTATTTCGGCCGTCTTCGCCTGATTTGATCCTGACGAAGATGATGCGAAATGACCGAGAAGATTTGGAGGACATCCGATTCATAATCAGTCAGGGCAATATCACTCGACCCCAGCTAGAGCGGGCGTTCGCCGACGCGAAACCACTTGAATCACTGGAGTTGCAGAAGATCTTCATCGGAATGCAGCCGGTCGTCCGCGAGATTGCGCCTGAAATATGTCCCAGTCGGGAAGACGTGAGCCCATCCGAATCAAACTCCCGGTCGATTGGCGAGAAATGGCAGGCGAAATTCGCTAAGGCACCTTCAATAGAGAAAAAAAACGAGAAGGAGCGGGAGATTGAGCCCTGAAATCCATTGGGCGATACCCGGCAATCGGATCAGGCCTTTGTCTCATACACGCCACTTGAGGGCACAAGAGCGGTTCAATGGAACGCCAGCGATGCTTTGCAGCGCTCCTGGCCGCCTGCTTCTCCGGGCGCCCGAGGACCAGCTGCAATCCGAGGAGATGCCGGAACTCAGACGCTATTTCCCGGGCGTCGACGGAAAGGTCCAATTCGTCCCCGTCTCCAGGTGGGAGGAAGCCGAACCTCGTTCGCCGGTCGGCCGTTGCCGCGATATTCACGAGTGTCGGAAGATGTGGCGCCGCCGCATGAGGGTGTCACCCTGGCCGGCGACTACATGGGCATTCCTTGCATTGAAGGCGCCGCGGAAAGTGGCGACTGGGCGGCAAACGCGCTGGCCCCAGGGGGGCACATAGCTGCCGGCCCGGCGCAGGACCGCCTCGCAGGCATCTAGGTTGGCCATGCACCCCGAAACGCCACGGTCCATCAGGCCCTACGCGGCCGCCGACCTCGATGGCGTCATCGCCATCTTCCTGAGCGCCGTCCGGAAGACCGCCGCGAGGGACTACACAGGGGAGCAGATCGACGCCTGGGCCCAGGTGGACCGCGAGCTGTGGGCCGTCCGGCGCCTCAGCAGGCCGACGTGGGTCGCGATCGCCGGGCGGTCGCTTGCCGGCTTCACGGACCTCGAACCCTCCGGGCAACTCGACATGATGTACGTCCATCCTGCGCACCAGGGCAGGGGCGTCGCGAGCTCGCTGCTCGAGTGCGTCGAGGCCGCGGCGTGCGCACAGGGGATTTCCAGGATCTTCACGGAGGCGAGCATCACCGCACAGCCGTTCTTTGCGCGCCGCGGGTTCCGGACCGTGGGCCCGAACGCCGTCGAGGTCCGCGGCGTCAGGATGACCAATTTCCGGATGGAAAAGCTCCTGCGGCCGGCGCTGGCGTAGCCGGCCGGCCCGCGTCCCCGCACCGCCGCGGCGGGAGGGTCGCTCAGGGCTTCGGCAGCGGCTGCAGGAAGCACTGTGCGCGGCCGGTCGCGTCGCTCCTGACCGTAAGGTGTTCGACGTACGGAGGCTGGTCCTTCTCGGCGCACAGGAGGCGGACCCCCTTCGTGGTCTTCCACGTGACCGGGGCGTTCGGCCAGGGCCTCCCGTCGGCGTGGCGCACGATGATCCCGAGCGCCTCCCCGTCAATCGGCGTGGCGCCGTTCAGCGCCTCGAGGCGCGGGTCCTCCCCGTTGAAGAAATCCGTGGGGTCCGTCCCCTTCCTGTACTCCTCCAGGTTGGTCATGCCGTCGCCGTCCGGGTCGGCGCCCGGATCGACCCCGAGGTGTCCGAAGTAGTGCATCTGCCAGCGGTCCGGAAGGCCTCGCCCGTCCGAGTCCATGAGCTGCGTCGCGACCACGGCGGGCGCGCTGCGGGCGGTGAGTTGGCAGGATGCGTCGACGGCCTGCACCTCGTACGACGCGCTCGCCGTGTAGGCGGAGTCATCGGTGTAACCGGGCGCGGGCAGCGGCATGTCGCTGATGAGCACCCCGTTTCGATAGACGAGGTACCCCGCGGCGCGCCTCGAGGGCGCCCAGGCGAGGGTCACTGTCCCGGGGCCCGCGGTTGCCGTGGGCCGCTCCGGGACGGCCGCGGCCGCCGGCTTCGGCCGCGCCTCCGCCTTCCCAACCGGGGGGTCCGGCGCCGTCAGCCCCGGGAGCAGGCCCATCCTCGCCATTTCCGGGAGGCTGGACGGGGCCGTCGTGAGGATCCGCCTGCACATCGCATGGGCGAGCGGTCCCCCGGGGGGCTCCGCCTGGACGATGAATTCCAGGAGCGGCTGGAGCTTGTCCTTTTCGGGATCCCACGAGCACACCCCGACGAGCTCCGAACGGACGCTCGCGGGCAGGCGCCTCCAGATAATCGCGGCGACCGTCAGGCTCCCCCTGTCGATCAGCTCCCTGAGCTCGGAGGAGTCCACGGCCGCCGACCTGGTCCCGGCGGATTTCGGCGGGCGCCGGATGGCCGGGCCCTTCGGGTACCGCGCGAGCCATGCCCGCTGGGCGGCCAGGGACACGCTGTCGTAGCGGTCGCAGGCGAGGTTCTCCAGGACAACGTCGGCCACGGCGAGGTTCGCGGCAACGGCGGCGCGGATGCTGGGCACCGGCACCGCCGCCATCTCATCGAGATATCTCTGGCTGGCGCCGGGTCCGAGGAGGGCCGCCGCGGCGGCCCCGGGCGCAGTCGGGGCGTCGGCCGCAGCCGCGCCGCCCAGCGTGACAAAGGCGACTGCTCCCCCCATCGGCGGCGCGGCTTCGGCCCCCCGGCCCGCGGGAGGGAGGAATGCGAGCGTGCACGCGGCGGCGAGGGCTGCACGCCGGGGCCTGGTCCCTGGACGGCGCGCCCCCATTGCCTCAGTTCGTCGGGGTCGGCGTCACCCGGGCCGCCGGCGCCTCGGGCGGAACGGGATTGGCCCCGCTCCTTGGCGAGCCCAGTTCCCCGGGCCTTGGCTGGCGTATGGTGGGGGACGCCACCCTGTAAGGGACGCCGTGGTATTCGGCCTGCTTCTTGCCACTTTCGTAATCCTCCGGATGCTCGGCCTTTATCCTCTCCAGGCGGTCGCCGATCTCCTTCGCCGGCACAAGCGTGCTCAGCGCGCGCAGCGCATTCAGGTAGCTCGTGGTGCAGTCCGCCCATTGCTGCGCCGCCTCCTGGTTCGTCGCGAGGATCATGTCGCGGAGGACCTCGGTGTCGGCCATGGTGTCCGCGCTGCCTCCCATGCGCGAGCTCAGTTCCCCGCGGGCAAGCACCGCCCGGTACGCCAGCTCCCAGTTTTTAGAGGCGACGGCGCCCTTGAGCACCCGGTCGAGGTAGGACTTTGCAGATTCCTTCGGAAGCGGCGCAAACTCGGCCGGCGCCTCGATATAGGGGGGAAGGGCGAGGAGGACGATCTCGTCGGTGACGCGCGCGACGGCACCCGTGTAGTCGCCGGCCTGATAGAACCCGACCACGCTGTTCCGGGCGTTTGAGACGGCGTTGGCGGGGTTCCCGGCCCTGACCTGGCCAAGGGCTGTGCAGAGCTGGGAGACCACCTGCTCAAGCTGGGGCTCCCCGTGGTCGGCGAGGTAGCTCGTGCCGTTCAGGCCGATGAGCTGCCGGTAAAACTCCCGGAGGTTGTCGATTGTGAGCGCGTCGGGGGCGATGAGGGGGCCAGCCGCGGCGCTCACCGGGTGCTGCATGAGCTCCAGGACCTTGGAGCGGGGATAAAAGCTCGCGTCATAGCGCGGGTTGGCGAGGTCCTGCAGGATCCTCATCGCGTCGGTCGGCTTCCCGGAGTGCGCCGCGGCAAGGTATTCCTGCCACTCGCGCACGAATATCTTCACGTTGTCCAGGCGCCGGGTGCTCGGGAGCACGCCGCCCCCGGGATAGTTGCCACCGTTTCCCTCCAAGGGCGCCGCCGCGAGCTCGGCGACCAGCGGGTCGAGGTCCGCCGCGGTCTTGGCCGAGTCGATGGCGGCGACAGCCTTTGCGACCATCGAGTCCACCCTGGCCTTCTCCTGCCTGTCCATCGCCGCGGCGGCCTCGTTGGCGGGCGGGTTGCTCTGGAGTGTCATGAGGGCCGAACGGGGCACGGCCGTGAACCGGGCGGCCAGCTGGACCAGCGCCTGCAGGCTGTTCTCGGCCTCGCGCTGCTTGCCCTGGCTCGACTGGACGAGGTAGTCCTGCCAGTGGGTGATGAATTCCCTGGCGCCCTCCAGCTCCGCGGACGCCGGGTCCTGCGCATAGGGCGTGGGCGTGAACGCCGAGATCCGCCTGAGCAGCGGGTCGAAGTCCTGGGCGGGCGCCCGCGAGTTGAACCTGTCGGCGAGCTCCCTGACGATCGCGTCCGCCTCCGACGCCCTCCTCGCCTTGGCCGCCTGGCCCGCGGACTCCACCTTGGCGATGAGCTCCTCGAGGATGCCCACCGAGTCGCGGCTGGTCGAGAACGCCACCTTGGTCTGGAGCAGGGACCGCTCGACCTCGTCGTACTGCCCCTGCGCCAGGGCGGTCGGCAGGGACGCGGCGAGCATGTCCGCGTACCGCTTGAGCTCCGCATTGGCGCCAGCGGACTTCTGCAGGGACGACAGCAGCTGGGAGACGACCTTGGGGTCGATCCCGTCCGGGCCCTGGGGCGACACGGCCGCGGACTGGGCGACCGAAGCGCAGGGCGCCGGGACGGCGCACGTTAGGGCGAGAAGCCAGAGGGCCTTCCAAACCGGGCGGGGATTCGCGTTCATAGGGTATCATTGCGAGGCTATCAGGTCGGGCGCCGCGAGTCCATGGCCTATGCGCCCGCGCCGCGGCCCCTCCGGGCCGCCAAGCCCGGCCCCGACGCTCCGCTAGAGAAGGGGGGCCAGCAGGCGGCAGACGTCCTCCGCGGCGCTCGAAAGGATGTTCGGCTTGGCGAAGGTCGGCAGGCCGCACTCCCTGACCAGCTCGTCGACCCAGGCCCTGATGGCGGCGACTTCTCCCTTCGTGTAGACCAGCATGCCGATCTCGAAGTTGACGAAGAGGCTCCTCAGGTCGAAGTTGGGCGAGCCGACCATCGCGACCTGGTCGTCGACGACGATCGCCTTGGCGTGAAGCATCCCGCCGCCGTAGAGGAGGAGGTGGCCCCCGGCCTTGGTGAGCTCCCTCACGTAGTTGCGCCTGGCGAAGTCGGTCACCGGGTGGTTCGACTTCTCGGGCACGATCAGCGTGACGGCGCACCCGGCCCGCGCCTTGACGATGAGCGAGCGCAGGATCACCTCGTCCGGGATGAAGTAGGGCGTGACGATCCAGATGGTGCGCTCGGCCTGCTGGATCATTGCGACGATGCCCTCGTAGAGGGGGTCGCCCGGCACGTCCGGGCCGCTGGCGACGACCTGGACCTCGCAGTCGCCGCGCGGGCCGGCGCCGCCGGACTGGGCGTCGTGGCGGACCGCCTCCGGGGGCTGCCGGGACACGAAGCACCAGTCCGCGACGAACACCTCGCCGAGGACGACCGCGGCCGGGCCCTCGACGACGACGCCGAGGTCGCGCCAGCGCCTCGCGTACGGGGCCGCTCCCATGTACTCGCGCGCGATGTTGCGGCCGCCGATCATGGCCGCCGTCCCGTCGAAGATGGCGATCTTGCGGTGGTTCCTCAGGTTCGCGGACCCGCGCGAGGTGAAGGGCATCACGGGCATGAAGCGCCCGACCTCGCCGCCCGCCCGGCGGATCGGGTCGACGAAGCCCCGGGACGAGAGGGGGCACCCCACCGCGTCCAGGAGCAGGCGCACCTTGACGCCCTCGCGCGCGCGGCGCGCGAGGCGCTCGACGATGCTGCGCCCGGTCGAGTCGCGGCTCAGGATGAAGGTGGTGATGTGGATCGAGTGCCTGGCCTCCTGGATCCGGCGCTCGAGCTCGGCGAACTCCAGCTCGCCCGTTCGCAGGAGGGTGATCCGGTTTCCCCCCAGGGGGGCGAACCCGCCCGCGGACGCGATCGTCTTGGCGACCGGGAGGTTGACGGACGTCGCCTGGGCGGCGCAGATCTCCGGGACCACCGAGCCCAGCGCCAGCTTGTTCTTGGCGAGGCGCCGGAGCTTGCGGCCGCCCAAAAGGAGATAGAGGGGGACCCCGAGCCAGGGGATGAAGACGATGACGAGCAGCCACGCGAACGTGTTTGCCGGCGCGCGCCTCTCGCTCACGAGCCTGGCGACCAGGAAGAACGCGAGGAGGAAGCCGGCGACCGATGCCAGGTGGGCCAGTAGCCCGCCCGGCACAAAACGGTCGATGTACTGGCTCACGGCGGTCATGCGAGGCTCAAGAATGGTCTTGAATTCGGGGGCGCGAGACGAGATTTTTTCCCTTCCGTCCTCCGGTAGGATACTCAAGTGGCCAACGAGGGCAGACTGTAAATCTGCTGGCTAACGCCTTCCCTGGTTCGAATCCAGGTCCTACCACCACTTCCCTCGGGGTCTAGGAAAAAGATTGGGGACAGGCGTGGATGGATGGGTTGATGGTTTGAGT
>CAZCAJ010000081.1:0-13469 GCA_964496645.1 uncultured Opitutaceae bacterium | reverse complement strand
AGAGCCGCCGGGCCGCGTACCTCGCGTCGCCCGCCAGGCCGGCGGAGATCCGGATGGCCCACGAATCGCCGGCTCTTGTTGGGGAAGTCACGCGGGTACGCTCGTCGGATTATCCTGTTGGGTGGTGGCCGTTTCCCCGCCTTTCGGACGGCGCGGGCCCGGCTCCGGATTGTTCCGTCACGGCGGCGGGCCTTGCAATGACAAAGGCTCCGGGGCCGGCCGCATTGATGCGCTTTTGAGGCGAATGGCCCCATCATTTACTAACCGGGAAGGCGGGAGATCCGCCATACTTGGCGCCGCGACAGCAACCGCGCCATGAAAACAACCGACATCGTCCAGATCGTGCTCTTCTTCGGATTGGGAATCGCCCTGACGCCGGTCATCGGCCGCTTCATGGCACGGGTCTTCAAGGGGGAGAGAACCTTCCTCCACCCGGTGCTCTTCCCGGTCGAGAAGCTCGTCTACCGGCTGACCGGCGTCGACGTGAACGAGGAGATGTCGTGGCTCAAGTACCTGTGGGCGGTCGTGGTCATGGGCGTGCTCGGGTATGCCTATCTCACGGTGGTTTTCATGACCCAGAAGTGGCTGCCGCTCAATCCGCAGGGTCTGGACAACCTCTCGTGGCACCTGGCGTTCAACACCGCCTGGAGCATGACCTGCAACGCGGACTGGCAGTCCTACACGGGGGAGACGACGTTGAGCTACCTGTCGCAGACGCTCGGGGTTTCGGTCCACCAGTTCCTGAGCGGGGCGACGGGGCTCGCGGTCCTCGTCGCGGTGGGGCGTGCCCTCGCGCGCTCGACCGTCAGGACGATCGGCAGCTTCTGGGTCGATCTCACCCGCTGCATGCTCTACATCGTCGTGCCGCTGTCGGTGCTTTGGGCGGTTCCGCTCGGCTGGCAGGGCGTGCCGCAGACCTGGAAGCCGTACCTGACGGCGAACCTTGTCGAGCCCTACACGGCGCAGGTCCAGAAGACCGACGACAAGGGCAACCCGGTCACGACGTCGGTGCCCAAGGTCGACGACAAGGGCAAGCCGGTCGTCGGCGCCGACGGCAAGCCCGTGATGGCGGACCAGCCCGTCATGGTGGACCAGAGGGTCGAGACCCAGCCGCTTCCCCTCGGCCCGGTGGCGTCGTTCGAGTCCTGCAAGCAGCTTTTCACCAACGGCGGCGGGTGGTACGGCGTGAACAGCGCCCACCCCTACGAGAATCCCACGCCGCTCGCCGACTTCCTCGAGATGCTCGCGATCATCGTGGTGCCGATGGCGCAGGTCTACATGTTCGGCCTCCTGATCGGAAACAAGCGCCACGCGTGGTGCCTGTTCGCCGTGATGCTCGCCATGTTCGTGGCGTCGTTCGGCGTCGCCTGGTATGCCGAGATGCGGCCGAACCCGGTCGTCGACAACATCATGCCGAACATGGAGGGCAAGGAGCAGCGCTTCGGAGTGATGAACAGCGTGCTCTGGGGCGTCTCGTGCACGGCGATCGACAACGGCTCGGTGAACTCGATGCACGACAGCTGGATGCCGATCGCTGGCCTCATGCCGATGTGGAACATCCTGATCGGCGAGATCATGTTCGGCGGGATCGGCTGCGGCGTGTACTGCATGCTTTTCCACGTCCTGATCACGGTGTTCATCGCCGGGCTCATGATCGGGCGGACCCCGGAGTACCTGGGCAAGAAGCTGGGTGCATGGGAGGCGACATGGGCGGTCATAGGCGTGCTCCTGCCCAACGCCGCCGCGCTCATCCCGACCGCGGTGTGCGTCTTTCTCCCGTCGGGCATCGCGAGCATGAACAACGCCGGGCCGCACGGCCTGAGCGAGGTGCTCTACGCCTATGGCGAGGCCGCGAACAACAACGGCAGCGCCTTCGCCGGGCTCAACGCGAACGTGCCGATCTACAACGTGCTGCTCGGCATCGGGATCATCATCGGCCGATTCGCGCCGATCGCCGCCGCGCTCGCCATCGTGGGCCGCCTCGCGTCGAAGAAGACCGTCGAGGCGTCCGCCGGCACGCTGCCGGTGCATGGCTGGACCTTCGGCCTGACGCTGACCGGGGTCATCGTCATCGTCGCGGCCCTCACCTTCTTCCCCGCGCTGTGCCTCGGCCCGATCCTCGAGCAGGGGCTCATGACCGCCGGCCGCGCGTTCTAGGACCCAGCGAAGCCTTCCCTCCATGAGCACCACCTTCAAGATCGACTACCCAAGCCTGGTCCGCCAGGCCGTCATCGGCGCCTTCGCGAAGCTGAACCCGCGCGACGAGATCAAGAACCTCGTCATGTTCGTGGTGTGGCTTGGATCGATCGCGACCACGGTCTGGCTGTTCTTCGATTTCTCGAGCTTCAACCTGCAGATCTGCCTGTGGCTGTGGTTCACCTGCCTATTCGCGAACTTCGCCGAGGCGATGGCCGAGGGCCGGGGAAAGGCGCACGCCGACGAGCTGCGCCGGATGAGGACCAAGACGACCGCCCGCAAGCTGGTGGACGACAACGAGGTGGTCGTGCCGAGCAGCGAGCTGAGGATAGGTGACCTCATCGTTTGCACGTCCGGCGACCTGATCGCGGCCGACGGCGAGGTCGTCGCGGGCATCGCGACCGTCGACGAGTCCGCGATCACCGGCGAATCCGCCCCCGTCGTGCGCGAGAGCGGCGGCGACCGGAGCGCCGTCACCGGTGGCACCCGCGTCACGAGCGACCGGATCGTCATCCGCGTCACCGCGGAGGAAGGCAACTCGTTCCTCGACCGGATGATCGCGATGATCGAGGGCGCCCGCCGCCAGCTCACGCCGAACGAGATCGCGCTCAACATAGTCCTGGTCAGCCTGACCGCGCTCTTCATCGTCGTCGTGTTCGTGCTGCCGCCGATGGCCGTCTACGACGAGAAGGCGGCGGGCCAGAGCGGCGCCGTCCTCACGTCCCTTCCGGTCCTCCTGTCGCTCATCGTCTGCCTCATCCCGACGACTATAGGCGGCCTGCTGAGCGCGATCGGGATCGCCGGGATAGACCGGCTGATGAGGCGCAACGTGCTCGCGACCTCCGGGCGCGCCGTCGAGGCCGCCGGCGACGTGGACGTCCTCCTGCTCGACAAGACGGGGACGATCACGCTCGGCAACCGCATGGCGACAGAGTTCATCCCGGCACCCGGAGTAGAGCTTCGGGCGCTGGCGGACGCCGCGCAGCTCGCCTCGCTCGCCGACGAGACGCCCGAGGGGCGGAGCATCGTCGCGCTCGCCAAGGATAAGTTCAACATGCGCGGCCGCGAGGTGGGCGATTCGCACGCGACGTTCGTGCCGTTCACCGCGCAGACGCGCATGAGCGGGGTGGACCTGGACGACCGGCGCGTCCGCAAGGGTGCGGCCGAGAGCGTGAAGGTCTGGGTCGCCTCGCAGGGCGGCACCTATCCCGACGCCGTCGGCTCGGAGGTGGAGCGGATCTCGCGCTCGGGAGGGACGCCGCTCGTCGTGGCCGAGAACAAGCGCGTCCTCGGCGTCATCCTTCTCAAGGACATCGTGAAGGGCGGTATCAAGGAGCGGTTCGAGCAGCTCCGAGCGATGGGCATCCGCACCGTCATGATCACGGGCGACAACCCGCTCACGGCCGCGGCCATCGCCGCCGAGGCCGGCGTGGACGACTTCATCGCCCAGGCCAAGCCCGAGGACAAACTCGCGCGCATCCGCAAGGAGCAGGAGGGCGGCAAGCTGATAGCCATGATCGGCGACGGCACCAACGACGCCCCGTCGCTCGCGCAGGCCGACGTGGGGGTCGCCATGAACACCGGCACGCAGGCGGCGCGCGAGGCCGGAAACATGGTGGACCTGGACAGCAACCCGACGAAGCTCATCGAGGTCGTCGAGATCGGCAAGCAGCTGCTCATGACCCGCGGCGCCCTGACGACCTTCAGCATCGCGAACGATGTGTCGAAGTACTTCGCGATCCTGCCGGCGATGTTCGGCCTGCTCTACGCGACCGAGAAGGGGGGCTATGGGCCCCTGCAGGCCTACAACATCATGTTCCTGCACTCGCCGCAGAGCGCGATCCTGAGCGCGGTGATCTTCAACGCGCTGATCATCGTGGCGCTGATCCCGCTGGCCCTTCGCGGCGTCAAGTACCAGCCGCTGGGCGCAAAGGTGATCCTCCGCAAGAACATGCTCATATACGGGATCGGCGGCATCTTAGCCCCCTTCCTTTTCATCAAGCTTATCGACCTCGTCCTAGTCGCGCTTCACCTGGCCCCGTAACCGCGCCTCAGCACACCCGAAAGGAAGCACCATGATAAAACTCATCACCCAGGCATTTCGGCAGAAGATAATCTGGATTGTAGTGTGCGGAGTTTTCTATCCGCTCGCGATGACCGCTGTCATACAGCTTGCGTTCCCCGACAAGGCGAACGGCAGCCTCGTCATGCGCGACGGCAAGCTCGTCGGCTCGGAGCTGATGGCGCAGCAATTCACGGGTGCCAAGTACTTCTGGCCGCGGCCCTCGGCCGCCACCTACGGGACCGGCCCTTCGGGGATCGCGGGTTCCAGCGGGAGCAACTTCGGACCGACTAGCGCGCAGCTCCAGACCAACGTGCGCGGCAACGCCAAGGCGCTGCGCGACGCTGCCAAGCTCCCTGCCGACGCTCCGGTGCCCGCCGACCTGGTTTACGCCTCGGCCAGCGGGCTCGATCCCCACATCAGCCCGGCTGCGGCCCTATTCCAGGTCGGCAGGGTCGCGGCCGCGCGCGGCATGCCTGAGGACAAGGTGCGCGCGCTCGTTGAGCAGCATGTCGAGCCGCCGCAATGGGGCTTCCTCGGCGAGGCCAGGGTCAACGTGCTGCTGCTGAACCTCGCCCTGGATGCGGCCGACGCAAAAAAGTCGGGATAAGGCCTCGGGCCAGCGTCGCCAGTTGGAGGCGGCGCCGGCCGGAGCTGCGCCCGCCCCTTGAAGCCGCACCCCAAAGTGCTCGTTGTGGACGACGACCCCGCCGTCGGGCGCCTGCTGCGCGTCCTTCTCGAGGGAGAGCGGTACAAGGTCCTGTGGAGTCGAAGCGGGACCGAGGGGCTGGCGGAAGGGGTGGAGAGCCGGCCGGACGCGTTCATCCTCGAGCTCGACCTGCCCGACGGCGACGGCTTCGCGGTTCTTGGGGCGCTTAGGCAGTGGAGTGCGGCGCCGGTTATGATCCTCTCGACGCGGACGGCCGTGCAGGACATCGTCCGCGCCCTCGATTCCGGCGCGAACGACTACCTGGCCAAGCCGTTCGCCCCCGAGGAGCTGGCTGCGCGGCTGCGCGCGCTCCTTCGCTGCGAGCCGCCTGCTTGCGACGGGCCGCTGCTCGTCAGCGGCGCCCTGAGGATCGACATGGCGACCCGCGAAATGACCGTCAGCGGAACCCCGCTGCGGCTAACTGCGACCGAGGAGGCCGTGCTGTACATCCTCGCCCGCCATGCCGGCAAGCTCGTCCCCCGGGGACTCCTGGTGCGCGCCGTCTGGGGGGCAAGGGAGCCGAGCAAGGTCCGCGACCTCCACGTCCACATTTTCCGGCTGCGACGGAAGCTCGAGGAGCACGGCGCAGGCAACCTCATCCGCGAGGAGGAGGGCATTGGCTACACCCTGGCGCTCGCGGCGGACCACGGACACGCCGAGCTGAGGACGGTTCCGTGACGCCGCCCCGATGAGCCCGACCCTTGCATTCCCGCCCGGCCAGCGCGATCCGCTCGACGCGTCCCCCCTGCGGACGGACGTGGAGGGGACCCGGTGCGCCGCATACGTTATCGTCGCGGTTGCGGCCCTCATCACGGGCTTTGTCCTGGGGCTGCTGTGCGCCCAGGGCGCGCAGGGCGGGTGGCATTCCCCGGATGCGGATTTGCCGCATCCGCGCTCCCTGCAGCGCTGAGATGCGCGGGCGACGGCCGCCGAGCCTGCGCTGGAATCCCGGTCGCCGTGGACCGATTGACGCTCTTCGGGCTGTTTGCCGTCACGGCGATGCTCGTCTTTTACGCGCTGGAGCGGCGCTCCCCCTGGTTCATCCTCGCATTCGCGGCGGCGTGCGCCCTGGGGTCGGCCTATGGCTTCCTGCAGGGCGCGTGGCCGTTCGGCATCGTGGAGGCGGTGTGGTCGATCGTTGCGCTCCGCCGGTGGCGGGGAGCCCGCCGGGGCTGATCCGCGCGGAAGCGCCGGCGCCCCCGGGGGGCGCAATTGCGCCCTGTTCGCAGTTTACCTGCCCGGGTAAACGCGCGAGGATGGGGCGAGCACATGGCCGCCGAACCGAGAAAACCCGAGGTGCTGGTCATCGACGACGAGATCCAGATCCGCCGGCTTCTGCGCGTGACGCTCGAGGCCGGGGGATTCGCGGTGAGGGACTGCGACTGCGGGCAGGTCGGCCTGAGCGAGATCGCCTTCAGGCGCCCCGACATCGTCGTACTGGACCTCGGCCTGCCCGATGTCCCCGGCGTCGAGGTGCTCCGCCGCCTGCGCGAGTGGACGCAGGTGCCCGTCCTGATCCTCTCCGTACTGGGCCACGAGGACGACAAGGTCGCCGCGCTTGACGCGGGGGCCGACGACTACCTCACCAAGCCTTTCAACGGCCGCGAGCTGCTTGCCCGCCTGCGCGTGATGCTGCGCCACGCACAGCCGGACAGCGGCGTAAGCATCGTCCGGTTCGGCTCGATCGAGATCGATTTCACGAGCCGGAGCGTGACCAGGCGCGCGCAGGAGGTGCCGCTCACGGCGAAGGAATATGCGTTGCTTCGGCTGCTCGTGACCCACCGGGGCAAGGTCCTCACTCACCGCCAGATCCTCCGCGACATCTGGGGGCCGAAGGCCGAGGAGCAGACCCATTACCTGCGGGTCTACATTGACCGGCTGCGGCGCAAGCTGGAGGACACCCCGAGGAAGCCGAGATACTTCAACACCGTGCTTGGCGTGGGCTACCGGTTTGTAGGGGAGTGACCGGATCGCGCCGGCCGCGGTGGCTCAACGGACGACGATCCTCAGGCCGGGCACGCTTATGGCCTCGACCGGCACCTCGCCGAGGGGCTCGGCGCACAACTCCCTGTCCTTGCATCCGTCCGGGCGGAAGCGCTGGATCACCCACTCCGTGCATCCGGCCTCCGCGAGCGAGCGGGCCATGTCCAGAAGGTTGGCGCCCGACAGGAGCCTCGGGTGCCATGTCGTGCGCACCTCGCACGGGACGGGGACCGAGCGCAGCATCCGGAAGCTGGCCCGGGCCTGCTCGCCGTGCGGCTGCCCGGTGACGCGGGCGTAGTCGGGGAAGGGGGCCTTGAAGTCGAACCCCACCCAGTCGAGAAGGGGAAGAAGGGGGAAGAGGCTCTCGGGAACCGGCCCCCCGGTGTGCAGGCCGATCTTGAAGTCCAGCGCGCGGGCCTCCTGCATGGCCGCGTAAAGCCCTGGGTGGAGCGTAGGCTCGCCACCGCTGAAGACGACGGCGTCGAGCAGGCCGCGCCGGCGCCTGAGCCAGGAAAGGATGGCGTCCCACGAGAACTTCCCCGCCGTGGCGAGCGGAAGCAGGTGGGGGTTGTGGCAGTACCGGCAGCGCCACGCGCAGCCCTGGCAGAAGACGACGGCGGCCAGCTCCCCGGGCCAGTCCACCAGCGATAGCCGCTCAAACCCGCCGATTCGCAGACTCGACGAGCTAGCGCGCGCGATGGCGCTTCGCGCTAGGCGCTTTCGACGCACCGGGCCTCTTGGAAGAAGCGGCGCTCGTTGTGCTCGCCCTGCTTCCCGATGTTAAAGCTCGAGACGGGCCGATGATATCCCATCACGCGGGTCCAGACCTCGCACGGCTGGCGCTCGGAATCGGTGAGGGCGATGGCTTCGGGCAGGCGGACCTTGGCGGATTCGGTGGCGATCATATCCTTTAACATCCTTTTTTTGGGGGTTGGGCTGGGAAGAAAGCCTGGGGCTCAATTCGGACTGGCGGCCTCCGCGTATTTGCGCTGGAGAATCTCCTCGTCGCACTTCGGGCAGAACGGGTGCTCGCCCGAGAGGTAGCCGTGCTTCGGGCAGATCGAGAACGTGGGGGTGACGGTGATGTAGGGGAGCGAGAACCGCTCGAGCGCCCTGCGGACCAGCTTTTTGCAGGCCTCCGTGCTGGAGAGGCGCTGGGCCATGTAGAGGTGCAGGACGGTGCCGCCGGTGTACTTGCGCTGGAGCTCGTTCTGGTGCTCCAGGGCCTCGAACGGGTCGTCGGTGTAGCCCGCGGGCAGCTGCGACGAGTTGGTGTAATAGGGGTTGGTCGCGGTGCCGGCCTGCAGGATGTCGGGCCAGCGCTTGCGGTCCTCCTTGGCGAACCGGTAGGTCGTGCCCTCGGCCGGGGTCGCCTCCAGGTTGTACATGCGGCCGGTCTCCTCCTGGAACCTGAGGATCCGCTCGCGGATGTGGTCCAGCAGGCGAAGCGCGAAGGCGTATCCCCAGTCGGTCGTGATGTTGTCGTGGTCGTCCGTGAAGTTGCGGATCATCTCGTTGATGCCGTTCACGCCGAGCGTGGAGAAGTGGTTGCGCAGCGTGCCGAGGTAGCGCTTCGTGTACGGGAAGAGCCCCTGGTCCATCAGGCGCTGTATGACCTTGACCTTGATCTCCAGGCTGGTGCGGCCGATCTCGAGCAGCTCGTCAACGCGCCGGAAGAGCCCTGCCTCGTCGCCCTTGTGTAGGTAGCCGATCCTGGCGCAGTTCAGGGTCACGACCCCGAGCGACCCGGTCTGCTCGGCAGAGCCGAATAGCCCGTTGCCCCGCTTCAGGAGCTCGCGCAGGTCGAGCTGGAGCCTGCAGCACATCGAGCGGATCATGTTCGGCTTCAGGTCCGAATTGATGAAGTTCTGGAAGTAGGGGAGGCCGTACTTCGCAGCCATGGCGAAGAGCCGGTCGGTGTTCTCCGCATCCCAAGGGAAGTCCTTGGTGATGTTGTAGGTCGGGATCGGGAACGTGAACACGCGCCCCTTCGCGTCGCCATCGCTCATGATCTCGATGTAGGCGCGGTTGATCATGTCCATCTCGGGCTGGAGGTCGCCGTAGGTGAAGGGCTGCTCCTTGCCCGCGATCACCGGGACCTGGCCGCGAAGGTCCTCGGGGCAGGTCCAGTCGAAGGTGAGGTTGGTGAAGGGGGTCTGCGTGCCCCAGCGGGACGGCACGTTCAGGTTGAATATGAGCTCCTGGATGCACTGGCGCACCTCCTCGTACCGCATCTGGTCCTTCTTGATGAAGGGGGCCATGTAGGTGTCGAACGAGGAGAACGCCTGGGCGCCGGCCCACTCGTTCTGGAGGGTGCCGAGGAAGTTGACGATCTGGCCGACCGCCGAGTGCATGTGCTTCGGCGGCAGGGCCTCGACCCTGCCGGGGACGCCGTTTAGCCCCTCCCTGAGGAAGGTGCGCAGGGACCACCCGGCGCAGTATCCGGAAAGCATATCCAGATCGTGGATATGAACGTCGCCGTTGCGGTGCGCCGCGCCCACCTCCGGGGGGTAGACGTGGTTGAGCCAGTAGTTGGCCTCGAGCTTGCCGGAGATGTTGAGGATGAGCCCTCCCAGGCTGTAGCCCTGGTTCGCGTTGGCCGCCACGCGCCAGTCCTGGCGGGTGAGGTACTCGTTGATCGAGGCCTCGACGTCGACAAGGGAGCGGCGGTCGGCCCTCTGCACCTTGCGCTGCTCGCGGTAGACGATGTATGCGCGCGCGGTCTTCAGGTACCCCGCGTTGAAAAGCTTCAGCTCCACCTCGTCCTGGATCTGCTCGATCGAGATCGCCTCCCCGCCCGCCCGCGCCGTCAGTGTCCGCGCCACGTCGGCCGCGAGCCTCGCCGCCACGGATGTGTCGAATTCGCCAACGACGGCAGCAGCCCGAAGAATCGCCTGGTGAATCCTCGTCTCGTCGAACGCGACCCGCCTGCCATCACGTTTGATAACCATCGAAGGAGCGGAAGCTGAAGGACGCACGCCATTGAACACAACATATTGTGGTCATCTAGTAAAGGTATAACAACCGGTTGTGGTTTTGATAAGAAATATGGCGGTTATGTGACGCTTCGCGCGGCTAAAGGCGCCCGGATCTTAGATGGTTTGCGCAAACAAGATGCGCGGGCGCGCGAGGCCAGCCGCGGCAGACGGATGGCCGGCGGGCCGCAGAGTTGAAGGCCGATCGGAGAATTCGCCCAGCATCCACGCCCGGGAGTGTCGGCACGCAGCCGGGGGAAACCGCGCGAGGCGGCGTGAACCTTATGGCGCGGCAGCGCCGGTATACGTCTTTCAAGCGCTGTCCCGATGGGCTATGCTCCCATACCGCCCCTTCCCTTTTCAAAGGGGCGTTCCCGACGGAAGGACCGCCGGCCAACCACTTGAACCCAGACGTTAAAGAATCCGGCCAGCGTCGCACGGGACGCCTCACCCGCGCCCAGGTCTGGCTGTTTGCCGCGGGCTACGCAGTCCTTGCCTTGGGCTCGGCCGGATCCGTCTGGATCTACAGGCACGCCGTGCAGGATGACCTGGCCGACGCCGTCATGGCCAACACCTACAACACGAAGAAGTATCAGGACCAGCTCGAGCGATACGGGGGGAAGGCGAACATCCTGGCGACCGACATCCAGGGGTGGTTCGACGGCCTCTGGCACGGCAGGCACCTGGCGTACACGGTGGCCGTGCTGACCCTCGCCGCCGCCCTGGTCTGTTTCTACATCGCACTCTTTCTGCCGGACTTTCCGCCGCTCGACGACAGCCCGATAAAGGGCCGGGATGCGCCCGGGGGGTGACTTCGCGGGCCCGGACAGGGGCGCGGTCGGCGGCCAGAGCTACCGCGGGGCGGCCCGAAGGCGCTCGATCATCTCGCGGGCCTGCTCTATGTCGGGCTTCAGCCTCAGCGCAGCCTGGAGTTCGGCGATGGCCTCGGGCGCGCGACCCGGCGTCCTCGCAAGCGCCACGCCCAGGTTGTAGTGCGCGCCGGCAAAGTCGGGCCTGAGGCGCGCCGCCGCCTGGAATTCCCCTATGGCCTCTGGCAGATGCCCCGGCATTCCGGCGAGCGCGATGCCCAGGTTGTAGTGCGCGTCGGCAAAGTCCGGCCTGAGGCGCACCGCGGCCTGGAACTCCCCGACCGCCTCGGGCAGCCCGCCCGGCTCCTTCGCAAGGGCGACGCCGAGGTTGTAGTGAGGCCCGGGGAGATCGGGCATGATCCGCGTTGCGGCCCGGAATTCCCTGAGCGCGTCGGCGGAGCGCCCGGGCATCCGCTCCAGCTCGACGCCCCGGCGGTCGTGCTTCTCCGCGAAGGCGGCGAGGATGCGCACGGCCTCCTGGAACTCGGCGCCCGCCTCTTGCGGGGAGGACTTGGCGAGCGTCGCCGAGAGGTTGGCGTGCGCGACCCAGTTGTCCTCGGTGACCGCCAGGGCGTGGCGGAAGAGGCTGGTTCCGTCCTTCCAGAAGGCGAGCTGGCGCGCGCACAGGGCCGCGAGCCCGGCCAGTGTCGCGCCCGCGGCAAGCCCCAGCACCCACCGCCTGTGAGGCAGGGACGCCGCCAGGTCGCCCACCGCCCAGGTCGCCATGACGAACAACCCTATCAGCGGCACATAGCTGTAGCGGTCGGCCATCGACTGCCCGCCGATCTGGACAAGGCCGATCACCGGGACCAGCGTGCCCGCGAACCACAGCCACCCGACAAGCAGGTACGGGCGGCGCCTGGCGAGCGCGCCGGCGGCCGCGGTGACGGCGGCCAGCAGCGCTCCCGCGAGGAGCGTCTCCAGAAGCGGCGGTTGCTCGGCGAAGTAGGGATAGAAGACCGCGAGTTTCGTCGGCACGAGGCACTTTTCCAGGTACCTGCAGTACGAGATCAGCGCGTTGGCGAGCCGAATGGGCCACGGGAAATCGCCGGCGGATGCCACGGCCTCGCCGGTGTGCTGCGCGTAGAGGGCGACGGCGCTCGCCGCGACCGATAGCGCGAAGAACGGTACCTTCTCGAGCACAAGGCCCCAGCGGGCGGACGGGCTGGTGCCTGCCCACCGGCCCAGGGGCCACCAGTCCAGGAGCAGGAGGACGAACGGAAGGGTGACAAGCATCGGCTTGCACATGAGCCCGAGGGCGAAGCAGACCAGGGCCAGCCCGTAGAATGCCGGGGCGCCGCCGCAGCGGGCCCGGGTCAGCTCGACCCGGCGCGCCCAGGCCCACAGCGTGAGCATCCAGAAGGCCGCGCTCAGCACGTCCTTTCTCTCGGAGACCCAGGCCACGGACTCGACGTGGAGGGGATGAAGGCCGAAGAGGGCCGCCACGAACAGGCTCCGCCACGGCGCTCCCGTCATCCTCCCGAGGGCCGCGAAGAGGAGGACGCAGTTCGCCGCGTGAAGGAGCACGCTCGTAAGGTGGTGGCCCCAGGGGCTGAGGCCGAAGAGCTGGCAGTCCGCCATGTGCGACAGCCATGTGAGCGGATGCCAGTTGGAGGCCTCGGTGCTGTGGAAGGCCCACCGCACGTTCGCCCAGGTCATTCCGCCGGTCACGTGGGCGTTCCCGGTCACGTACACGGGGTCGTCGTAGGTGATGAAATCGTGCGTGACGGCGGGCAGGAAGACTCCGGCCACGAGCAGGAACAGCAGTGCGCCCGGGAGGAACCGGCCGCGCCCGGCCGGCGCCGAGGCGCCGGCCGGGTCGCCGGTCCGCGTGGAGTCTCGGGCCTTCATTGCTTTGGGTATGGCGTCTTCCCGCCGGTATTCAAGGGGCCGGCGACAGGCCGGGATCCCGACGGCGCCCGGGAGGCCAGCGCACCGCGCGCCCGACTTCAAGCGCAACCAGCGGCTGGCATCCGGGGATCCGGCATGCGGGTCAGCCCCCCGGCGCCCCGTTCCCGGGGCACACTTTGCTTGCGGGATTCGACCCCGTCCTCAAGGGTCCCTTACCCGGTGATCTACGGTGCGAAAGTATGCGTGGTGCTTCCCGCATTCAACGCCGCAAGGACCCTAGTCCGGACCCTCGAAGGTCTTGACCGGGCGTTGGTCGACGATGCCATCGTCGTGGACGACGCGAGCACCGACGAGACGCGGGAGATCACGCGCCGGCTCGGCGTCCACTACGCCTTTCACCGGCGCAACCTCGGGTACGGCGGCAACCAGAAGACGTGCTATGCGCTGGCCCTCGCTACGGGCGCCGACATCGTCGTCATGCTGCACCCCGACTACCAGTACGAGCCGCGGCTGGTCCCGGTCCTGGCTCAGATGGTGGCTTCCGGGATCTACGATGTGGCGGTGGCCTCGAGGATATTGGGAAAGGGCGCCGTCTCGGGGGGCATGCCGCGCTACAAGTACGTCTCCAACCGGTTCCTGACGCTCGCCCAGAACCTGATGATCGGCCAGAAGCTGTCCGAGTACCACTCGGGATTCCGGGCGTTCTCGCGCCGGGTCATCGGGACCCTGCCGCTCCTCGCCAACTCCGACGACTTCCTCTTCGACAACCAGATGCTGGTCCAGTGCCACTGGTGGGGGTTCAGGATCGGCGAGATCTCGTGCCC
>CAZCAJ010000080.1:0-14297 GCA_964496645.1 uncultured Opitutaceae bacterium | reverse complement strand
GGTCCTCGATCGCGCGCACCTTCGGCTGGCAGAGGGCGATCACCTCGCGCAGGTACGCCTCGTCGGGCTGGCCGCCCGCGAAGAAGCCGCGCCCCTGCAGAAAGTCCCGCGCGAGAGAGAAGCATCGTTCGGGTGCCAACTCGTGCAGGTACACCATGTTCAGGTGCGCGAGCTTCTTTTCGTCGAACCGAGCGTTGCTCTGGTTGACGCCCGGCAGGTCGAAGAGCCTCACGATCTCCTCCAGAGGAAGCTTCTCCCGGTCATCCTTCGGCGACCAGCCGAGGAGGCTCAGGAAATTGACGAGGGCCTCGGGCAGAAATGCCCGCTTCCGGTACTCCTCGACGAGCGCGCCCTGGTCGCGCTTCGACATCTTGCCGGGGCCGTTCTGCTTGAGGATGAGCGGCAGATGCGCGTAAACCGGGATCGGCGCCCCGAACGCCTTGAGGAGCTCCGTGTGCTTGCTCGTGTTCGAAAGGTGGTCCTCGCCCCTGATGACATGGCTGACCCGCATCGCGATGTCGTCGACGACGTTGACGAAATGGAAGACCGGCTTGCCGTCCGACCTGAAGATGACGAAGTCCTTCTCCTCCGTCCGCGCCACCCTGCCCCGGACGGCGTCCTCGATGACCTGCGGCTCGCCCGAGATCCTGAAGAACACCGCGCCGTCCTTCTCGTAGGTCCTGCCCGCGGCCTTCAGGCGGCCGAGGTACTCGGCGTAGACCGGCGCCCGCTCGCTCTGGAGGTACGGTCCGAAGGCGCCCCCGACATGGGGCCCCTCGTCCCAGTTGAGGCCCAGCCAGCGCAGGCTGTCGTAGATCAGGTTGAGGAACTCGTCGCTGTTTCGCGACTGGTCCGTGTCCTCCACGCGCAGGATGAACACGCCGCCCGTGTGGCGCGCGTAGAGCCAGTTAAAAAGGGCGGTCCTAGCGCTCCCGATGTGGAAGAAGCCCGTCGGACTGGGCGCAAATCGGACTCGGACCTGTGTCATGGGGCGGGGCGTGGATTGCTGCTTGTGATTCGGGCGGGGGACCAGCAAGAACCAACGCGTGTCCGCTGTCAAAGCCTCACCCGTCGACCCCCTCTCCCTTGCCGCCCAGCTCGAAGGCGCCGGCGCCAGGGCCGGCTTCACAATCGAGGCGTTCGGCGACTCCGGCGGCGTTCCCCTTCTCGCCCTCACCAAGCGCACCCCGGGGCCGAGGCCGCGGATCTACCTCTCGGCGGGAATCCACGGGGACGAGCCCGCCCCTCCCCTCGCGCTCCTGTCGCTCATCGAGTCCGGCGAATTCGACGCGCGGGCCGTCTGGTTCATATGCCCGATGCTCAACCCCCACGGCCTCGCAAGGGCGACCCGCGAGAACGCGTCCGGCACGGACCTGAACCGCGACTACCGCCACCTCGCCTCCCATGAGGTCCGCGCCCACGTCGGATGGCTTGAGAGCCAGCCGAATTTCGACCTGGCCGTGTGCGTCCACGAGGACTGGGAGTCGACCGGGTTCTACCTCTACGAGCTCAATCCGGACGGGCGCCCGAGCCTCGCGGAGCCGATGATCGCCGCCGTGTCCGGCATCTGCCCCATCGACCCGAGCCCGCTTATCGAGGGGCGCGAGGCCAGGGGGGGGATCATCCGGCCGCTCCTTAATCCGCTTGAACGCGAGAAGTGGCCGGAGTCGATCTATCTCCAGGTGCACCACACGAGGCTCTCCTACACGATCGAGACACCCTCGTCCCTGCCCCTGGCCACGCGGGTCGCCGCGCTGCGCGCGGCCCTGGGGGCCGCGATTGCGATCGCCTGCTCGGGCCCGGGCTTGCCGACCTGAGAAACGGCTCGGGGCCTCACCGCCTATGTCCGGCCGGGGCTCCGGGTGAAAATGACTCCCGCGAGCAGCCCCGACGTCGCCCATCCCGCCGCCGCCAGCCAGAACGCGGTCGACGCGCACGCGGGCCGGTAGCGGACGACCAGCCGGTAGTCGCCCGCGGAGGGAACAGCGACGCCCTGAAAGGCGTGGTTAACGCGCTCCACCGCGACCGGTTTCCCGTTGAGCTCCGCGTGCGGGTAGCCAGGCCAATTCACCTCCGACAGGACGAGAATCCCGGGCCCCGGGGCGCGGAAGCTCAGCGAGGTTTCGTTCTCGGTCAGGCTATACGCGCGGGCGGCGACGACCGCCCTTTCCGCAAGTTCGCCGCTCATGCCCGACAGCTGCGGCGACCTCGCCAAGTCGAGCGCCTGGACCGCGGCAAACGGGCGTCCATCCCCCTGGGCAACGAGAGCCATGAGCTCGGACGCCGTCCGGTAGCTCGCGACCCGGTCGGTGAAGAACGCGCGCGGCCACGCCGTCGGGCTCTCCGAGACCTCGAGGTCGCCGGTGAACGCGCGACGCAGCGACGCCTTCGCCTCGGGCTCGGTGCCCGGGATGTCGAAGTAGTAGCGGACGTTCAGAAGGTCCAGGATCCGCTGGCACCGCGCGACGTCGGCCGGTGACAGGTAGATCCGCCAGTCCCACATCCGCTCCAGGGGCGAGGCCTTGACGAGCTCCCTGAGCTCCGGGCTCGACACGGCGTCGGGGCCGCAGATCTCCTCGATGCCGTACTCGCCGCTCCAGCCGGGCATGAGGTTCCCCCGGAAGCCGATGCTGCGGGCGGGATCCCCGCGCCCAGCGTCGTTCGCGAAGGCAACCGCCGCCGAGCCCGCATGAAAGTCGGCGCGCCGGCCGGGATGGACCGCGTACCGCTCAAAATGTACGGACGGCGGCTGCAGGCCCTGCCTCCAAAGCAGCGCGGCGAGGCAGAGCGCGATGCCCAGCGCGCCGGCCGGCGTGAGGCGGCCCTGCGCCAGCGACCGGCGCGAAAGCGCGGCCAGGCCGGCGAGCGCCAGGACGAGCGAGCTAAGGTAGACCCAGACAAAGGGGGGCACCGGAAGCGACTGGCCCGGGCGCACGACGGAGAAGGCCTCTCCCGTCTCCACGGGCCTGTGGGCGGCCTGGCCGAAGGCGACGTACTGAAAGACCAGGAAGAGGAGCAGGAGCGAGGCGATCGCGACATCGGCCCTGCCCTCCGGCTTTCCCAGGCGGTCGAGGGCCGTCGCGAATCCGATGCCGGCGAGGACGGACCAGAGGATGATCAGGGCGCAGGAGAAGCAGTTGTCGACGTGGGCCACGTTCGCGAGGAACGGGACGCTTTCGATCCACGACGGGGGGACCAGCCCGAAGGCCAGGGCCAGGGGAAGGAGGCTGGCCGCGGCCAGCGCCGCGCCGGCCCTGTTCCCGAGTTGGCTCCTGAATGTCGCGAGAAAGTACAGGACACCGGCGAGGATGAGGAAGTTGGCCGCCGGGTCGAAGACCCGCGTACCGCGGGTCAGCGGGCGGTACAGGGCCTCATCAAAGGCGCCTATCAGCATCGAGGGCTGGATCTGGTAGGCGCTCGGGGCGCCGTATCCCGTGTACCCGTGGCCCAGGGCGTCAAGGAAGACGAGCCACACCGGACTGGTGATCAGTGCCAGCAGGACCGTTCCGACGGCGACTCCCGCAAGCCTGCCGAGTGACAGGCGCCAATCGTCCTCCGTGGCCAGCAGGACGATCAGGCCGGAGAGGTTCATGGTCGCAAGCAGCATGTACGCCTCCTTGACCGTGCCACTTGAAAGCAAAGCGGCATTCGCGCCCACGAATGCGGCCGTCCATATGGCGATGCGCTGAAGGCCGCGTTGCCTGCCCAGTTTGAGCCAGCAAAAAAGGACCCAGGGAGCGTAGCAGAAGCTGAAGATCGCCGGATGGTTGATGCGGTAGACAAATAGCCCCACGAAGGGGGCTCCCAGGCCAACCAGCGCCGCGGCAGGCAACCGGCCGGTCAGCTGGAGGACCATCAGGCCGAGGCAGACGCCGAGGAGCCATTTTGCGGCGACATACTTCAGGTCCCAGGCCCAGGCGCCGCCGCCCGCGGCGATCACAAGGAGGTTCAGCGGGTCGCCCACCATCGCCTGGCCCTGGCCGATCAGGGGAACGCCGCAGCTGTTGAAGCGGTTCCAGTAGGGCGTCTCCGCCCGCGCGAGCGCCCGACCCTCGGTCTGCACATAGGGAACGTGCTGCCACAGGATGGCTCCAATGTCCGAACCCACCGCATCCGTGACCCGGCCATCGCCGCCCCCAGGGAGCGTCGGGTGAGTGTCATAGAGGAGCGTCATGTACTGCATCTCGGGCGAAACAAAGCTCCCGCCGAGGAACAGGACCGGGTACGAGCTCGCCGCGGCCGAAGCCGCGGCGACGCAGGCCACGGCAAGCCCGGGCCGCTGGCTGAGCCAGGCGAAAGTCCGCGAGGCGCCAAGCCGGAGTCCCGGAAGGAACTGGAGGGCGAGGAGGACCGCAAGGATGCAGGCGAACGGCCGAAACGAGAGGCGAGCGAGCTCCCTCGCCGTCGCCCCGAGGGGCGCTGACGGCAGGTCGACCACGAGCGGCTCCCTGAACTTGACGAGCAACTGCGGGTCGTTCCCTCCGGGCGCGACGTCCACCCTCAGCCGGCCGCGCTCAAGGCTGAGCGACCTTATCTGGTTGAGCGGCTCGAAGTCGCCCAACGGGATCTCCCGGAGAAGCTGGTCCTGGGCATCGACTATGCCCGCGTCGCGAATCAGGACCCGCCCGTCGTTGTCAATAGGGTCGAACCGGAGCTCGGAGTAGGTCCCGATCGGGACGTAAAGGCGGTAGGTCCTAGGATCGTCGCCGGGGGTGATGGGTAGAATCGATGAGTCGGCCTCCAGGTATCCCCGCCCGCCGTTCCAGTAGAGCTGGACGTGACCGCCGGCCGAGGAGGCCATCGTGACCCGCAACGCAAAGACGTGGGCGTCCGGCGCAACCTGCCTCGAATTCGAGAGGCGGGGCACCGCCGCGAGCAGCCCGAAGAGCGCAGCGGCTAGAAGGGTGCCTGCCGACACAAACTTCATGGAAGGATGGGCGCCTCGGCCTTCGCCAGCGCCAGCCCGTGGCGCTCGCAGAATCCGCGCATGTCGTCGGGCAGCGGCGCCTCGAAGACGCACCGCTCTGCGTCGACGTCGATCTCAATCCTGGCGCAGTGGAGCGCCTGGCGCGCCAATAGGAGGCGCTCCTCGAGCTCCGGCGTCCATCCGCCGTCGATGAACTCGAGGTAGAGCCGGGCGTCCGGACCGTAGATCTTGTCGCCCACGACGGGGTGGCCCAGCCATTGGGCGTGGGCCCGGATCTGGTGCTTGCGGCCCGTCTCGGTCGTCACCCTGGCGACGGTGAAGCCCCCCGAGTGCGAGAGGGCCTCGAACCGGGTGACGGCCGGCTGGCCGTCCTCGCGGACGGCCGACTTGATGAAGATCTGGCTCGCCGTGTCGTCGCCCAGGGGCTGGTCGACCGTGTGCGCGCCGTCGAACTCGCCTGTCAGGATCGCTAAGTACGTCTTTCCCACCCGGCGCTCCTGCATCGCCGTCTGCAGGCTGGCCGCCAGGAGCGGGTTCTTCGCCAGCACGACAACCCCGCTCGTCTCCCGGTCGAGCCTGAAGACGAGGTGGATCGTGCCTAGCCCCGAGTGCTCGCGCGCGGCCCCCACCAGGCTCGACCAGGGGCCGTGCTTCGACGGGTGGCACACGACGTCGCCCGGCTTGTTCACGACGAGCAGCCCGTCGTCGTCGCGGATGATCCAAGACCGCAGCTCCCCGGGCTCGATTATCCTGGCGGGGCCCTGGGCGAGGCGCCTCGGCCACGCCGACGCCCTGGGCCCGCGTTGCCCGGGCTCGCTCACGGCTTCAGCCTGCTCAGGCGCCACCTCGCCATGACGCGCGCCGTCATCCTCGCCGCCAGAGGCTTGGGCAGCTTCGTCACGATGGCCGCGGCGATCTTGTTCGTCCATCCGCTAACAACCATGGACTTTCCGGCCGCCAGGGCCCGCAGGGAGGCCATGACCACCCGCTCGGGCGTCTCCGTGAACGCGTCCGGCACGGTGCCTTCGTTGAGCCCCGCCCGCCGGAAGAACTCGGTCGATGTCGGCCCGGGGCAGACGACGAGCGCACGGACCCCGGTCCCGCGGAGCTCCTCGTTGAGCGCGAGGCTCCAGTGGAGCACGAAGGCCTTGGCCGCAGCGTACGTGCCGAGGTAGGCGGTGGGCTGGAACGCGGCCGTCGAGGCCACGCTGATGATCGCGCCCCCGCGCGACCGGATGGCCGGCAGGAGCCCGCCCGTCAGGTGGACCACGGCGCGCACGTCCACGTCCACCATCTCGAGCTGGCGCTCGACCCCGGACTCCTCGAACCGACCGTAGACCCCGAATCCGCTGTTGTTGAAGAGGAGGATCCGGCCGGCCGGCGCCTGATTTGTCAAAAAATCCTGAATCTTCCGGAGCGCCTCCTCCACCTCCTCCCGCCTCGAGAGGTCGCACGGGACATGGCGCAGGTTAAGCTTCAGTCCGCTTATGACCGGCTCGCGGCGAGAGAGGTTGCAAAACGCGAGATCCGGCCGCATCTTTCCGCATAGCTCAATGAACGATTTTCCAATCCCGGAAGATCCGCCAGTGACGATCGCCGTGGAGAAGTCTATTAGAGCGGCACCGGGATTCGGCATTGGGAGGGGTGCTTCAATTTTCCGCAGTCGGACCATCGTGCGACCGCGTGCAGCCAAACAAGCATCAAACCAACAACCATGAACAGACAAAACAATCCGG
Organism: uncultured Opitutaceae bacterium; assembly: GCA_964496645.1. Classification (GTDB taxonomy): domain Bacteria; phylum Verrucomicrobiota; class Verrucomicrobiia; order Opitutales; family Opitutaceae; genus Palsa-1447. The sequence continues at coordinate 7,634 of CAZCAJ010000080.1, read as the reverse complement.
AATTGATCGTCTCGGGCATTCACCTCGAACTCACGCCGTCGCTAAAAACGTTTGTTCAGGAGAAATCGGACCGACTTTTCCGGCATGAGGAACGCATCCTCCGTCTGCGCGTGGAACTGGAGTACGACCCGAAGGAGGACGTCGGCGCGCGGTTCAAGGCGAAGGGCCACCTCACCATCAACGGCCCCGCGATGAACGCCTGCGTCGAGTCCGACGAGTGCCACAAGGCCGTGTCGCTCCTGGCGGACAAGCTTGACCGGATGCTCAACCGGCGCGCGCAGCTTTACCGCGTGAGGCGCCACCAGCTCCACGCGGTCGAGCTCGGCGCCCCCCTGCCCAAAACGATCTAGGCCGGGGCCGCCCCTACCACTTGACCTCGTCGGTCAGGCCGAGCTTCTCGACCAGCCCGGCGGGAGGGCCGTCGAAGCGCGCAAGGGGCACGTTGCCCACGTATCCGATGTCCCTCATCCCCTCCGGCGTCGTGTAGAAGCCGCCCGCGACCAGGTTCCTGAACCGCCTGAAGAAGTCGGCCGCGGGCTTCAGGCCGGGCCTGCCCGGATCGTCCCGGGAGATGTCCTCGCAGAGCGACGCACGCTGGACCTCGGCCGCCTCCGCGAACACGGCCCCGTAGCGCCGCATCGACTCGGCGTCGAGCCACTCGAGGCCCTCTAGGATCTTCTTTCCGTCCGTGACGTTGTCCGGGTACGGGGCGCTGACGAACTCGTCGATGAAGTCGGTCACGCCGACGGCCGAAGCGCTTGGCGAGCTCCCGTCGGCGGGTATCACGACGTCGCACAGGGCCGCGACCTGGCGCCGCTGCGCCGCGCTGAAGGTGAGCGGCCAGAGGTCGCCGGGCTTGTATGCCTTGAGGAGGTCGGGGTCCATGCCGTAGCCCTCGGCCGGCCTGCCGGCGGCGCCCGCCGGCGCCCCGGCGGCCGGCGTGCCGAAGGCGGGCCTTGCGGCGAACACCGCCCCGGCGCTGGCCGTGAGCAACCACTTTATCGCGACACGCCGGTCTATGCGAATGGGGTCCGGGGTATCCATGCTTAGGCCTCCTATATGTTGCCCTTGCGCATCTCGTCGAGGATGCGGTCCGCCGTGCGCCACGCCAGGGCCATGATCGTGAGCGTCGGGTTCTTGTCCGCGTTCGACGCGAACACGCCGCCGTCGGCGACGAAGAGGTTCGCGACGTCCCAGGTCTGCGACCAGGGGTTCGTGACCGAGTTCGACGGGGAGTTTCCCATGATCGTCCCGCCGACCTCGTGGATGATGGCGCCGCCGGCGTGAATCGCCCGCCGGCCGTCCGGGTCCGGGGCCTTCGCGTTCGTGCCGCCCATCGCCTCGATCCAGTCGGCGAACGTCCGCTGCATGTGGGCGGCCTGCCTGATCTCGTGCTCCGACCACTTCCAGTGGAACCGCAGCACCGGGATCCCCCACCTGTCGACGACCGTGGGGTCGATCTCGCAGAACGAGTCGCGGTTGGGGATCATCTCGCCGCGGCCCGTGAAGGACACGTAGGAGCCGTAGTAGCGGCGCGCGTCCTCCTTGAGCCGGAGGCCGAAGCTCGTCCGGCCCCCCGCGTCGGGCAGGTAGGGCCCCTCGGCGCCGGGCATCATCTTGCCCGTCCCGAACTCGACGTGGTAGCCGCGCGCGAATCCGAGCTTCCCCTGCTTCTGCTCCCTGTAGAGCCACCAGGGCACGTAGACGTGGCCGCCGCCCGCCCCGTCCTCGTTGTGCGCGGGGAGGCTCTCGAGGAGCGGCACCTGCCCGCCCCACTCCGCGCCGACCGTGTCCATGATGTACCTGCCCACGAGGCCGCTTGAGTTCGCGAGGCCGTCCGGGAAGCTGCGGGACTTCGAATTGAGAAGCAGCCTGACCGTCTCGCAGGCGCCCGCCGCCAGGACGACGGCGCGCGCCGAGGCGCGGTGCTCGAGGCCCGTCGCCTTGTCGACGTAGGTGACCCCGGACGCCCTGCCCCGCGGGTCCAGGCGGACCTCGCGGGCCATCGCGTTTGCGAGGATGTCGAGGTTGCCCGTCGCCAGGGCCGGGGGGATGTGAACGGTTGTCGACTGGTAGTTGGCGCGGATCGAGCACCCGCGGCCGCACGGTGTGGCCCAGAAGCAGGCCGCCCTGCCCTGCATGTCCTCGGACAGGATGCGCTGGGCCCTCGCGTTGCCCGGGTGGAGCCTTTGCGGGATCGCGCGGTGGTCGAGCATGCGGGTGAGGACCGCCCTGTGGATCGGGATGACGGGGATGCCCAGCCTGCGCCCCCGCTGGCGGGCGAGGAGCTCGCCGATCCTGGCCCTCGGGGGCGGCAGCAGGACGCCCTCCGGCGAGTCGGGCGTGTTCTCGAGTCCGCTGTTGGTGCCGAAGACGCCGATGAGCATCTCGACCTTGTCGTAATAAGGCGCGACGTCCTCGTACGATATCGGCCAGTCGAATCCGAGCCCGTCCCGGCTGCGCGGCTTGAAGTCGTAGGGGCCGTTCCGCAGCGCGATCCGCCCCCAGTGGTTCGTGCGGCCCCCGAGCATCCTCGCGCGCCACCACGTGAACTGGCGGCCCTGCTCGGCCGACGCGTTCGTGTAGGGCTCGCCGGGCACGGTCCAGCCCCCGCCGACCGTCGCGTCGTGGAAGCCGAAGTACTTGTCGGGCGTACCCGCGCCGCGCAGGGGCGCCGAGTAGTTCGTCTGGAACATGGGAGTCTCCGACACGGGGTCGTACCGGCGCCCCGCCTCAATCATCAGCACCCGCGCCCCCTCCATCGCGAGCGTGTAGGCCGCCTGGCCGCCGGCGGCGCCGGAACCGACCACGATCACGTCGTACTTGTCCGCAACGGTTGACGGGGAAACTGACGCCATGGGATCTGCGATAAGGCACGAAAAGAGAGCCGTTCTCGGCCCCGATGTCCAACGGGAACGCAGGTGGCCGCGCGACGCGGCTTGCCTCCGCCCGGGAAGCATGATGAGTCGCCGCGGTGCGCCTCATCCGAGAACTTGCAGCGCTTCTGGCAGCGCCCGCCGCGTTCGCGCAGGTCGCGACCCTTGACCCGGTGACCGTGAGCGCCACGCGGGCGCCCGAGGCCCTCTCGCAGGTGCCGTTCACGGTCCAGGTCATCCCGGCCGACGCGTTCAGCTCCGGGGCCTACCTGACCGTGGACGACGCGCTCCGGGAGGCCGCGGACTTCAGCCTCTTCCGCCGGAACGACAGCCTGACGGCCAACCCGACCTCCCAGGGCGTGTCGCTGCGGGGCCTCGGGCCCAGCGGGGCCAGCCGCTCGCTCGTGCTCCTGGACGGGGTTCCGCTCAACGACCCCTTCGGCGGCTGGGTGCCTTGGAGCCTCCTCGCCGAGGACTCGATCGCCCGCGCCGAGATCGTCCCCGGGGGGGGCGCGACGGCGTGGGGCAACGCCTCCCTCGCGGGCGTCATCCAGCTCTTCACGGGCCAGCCTCCTCCGGGTTCCGGATCCGCGCTCGTGCGCTGGGGCGACTTCGACACGCGCAGCGCCGAGTTCGCGCAGGCGGTCTCCCTGGGGCCGGGAGTCCTCGAGCTCCGGGCCATGGACTTCGCCACCACCGGGACCACCCTGGTCGCCCCCGAGGACCGCGGGCCGGTGGACATCGACGCGGCCAGCCGCCACGAATCGGTCTCGGCGCGCTGGCGGGGCCCGGTCGGCGCGGGAGTGTCCGCCACGCTCACGCTGCGCAGCTTCGACGAGTGGCGGGACAACGGCACCCCGTACCAGCAGAACCGCACCCGTCTCGATTTCGGGTCGGTCGCGCTGTCGGGCGCGGCCTCCGCCGGCGAGACGTGGACCGCGACCGCCTACCTCCAGGGCCAGTCGTCCTCGCAGACGTTCAGCTCGGTGAACGCGGCCCGCACCGCTGAGACCCCGGCCAGCGACCAGTTCGCAGTCCCGGTGACCGCCGAGGGCCTCGCCGGATCGTCCACCTGGACCGCAGCCTCGGGGGCGGCGACAACCGTCGGCGTCGACGTAAGGGACATCCGCGGCGAGACGCGCGAGGACTTCTCGTATTCGAACGGCGCCTATTCCGAGCAGCGCGTCGCCGGCGGGCGCCAGACGTTCGCCGGGCTCTTCGCCGAGCGAAGCCAGCCGCTCGGGGCCTCGATGACCGCCCTGGTTGGTCTCCGCCTCGACAGGTGGGAGGACAGCGACGGGCACATGAGGGACACGAGCCTCGCGACGGGCGCGCTCCTTCTCGGGAACCTCTATCCCACCCGCGCCGGCACCGAGTTCAGCCCGAGCGCGGGACTCACCTGGAAGGCGTCGGACTCGCTGGAGCTCCACGTCGCCGGGCAGCGGGCGTTCCGACAGCCGACGCTGAACGAGCTCTACAGGCCGTTTCGCGTCGGCTCGACGATCACCCTGGCCAATCCGGCCCTCTCTACCGAGCATGCCGAGAGCGGCGAGGTCGGCGCGACCTGGAACCGGGGCCGGCTGCGGGTCGCGGCGGAGGGCTTCGCGGCGCGCCTCGACGATCCCGTGGACAACGTCACGCTGGTCCAGGGGCCCGGGACCTTCCCCGGGTTCGGCACCCTGCCGGCGGGCGGCGTCGGCCAGCAGAGGCTCAACCTGGGCCGCATCGACACGAGGGGCGGCCAGCTCGACGCCACCTGGAGGCAGACCGACGCCTGGAGCCTCGACGTGTCTGTCCTCGGGGAGGACGCCACGGTCGCCTCCGCGCCGGTGGCCCCCGCTCTAGCCGGCCTCTCGATTCCCGAGGTGCCGCGCTGGAACGCGTCGGCGGGGCTTACCTGGCACCCGGAGAGGCGGCTGCACCTGGCGGCGCGCGTCCGCAGGACGGGCTCCCAGTTCGACGACGACCAGAACCGCCTGCCTCTCGCCCCCGCCACGGTCCTCGACGCCTCGCTGCACTTCAGCCTGACAAGAAACGCCGAGGCCTTTGTGAGCGCCGAGAACCTGGGAAACTCCCGCGTAGAGACGGCGCACAGCGCGGCAGGGGTCTTCAACGTGGCGCCGCCGCGCACCGCGGGCGCCGGCGCCCGGATCGACTGGTGAGCGGGCTGCCGCCGATGGCCCCCGCCCCGCCTCCCCGCTGAGACGGGGGCGTCCAATCAAAGATTGCCCGTAACGGCCCGGGCAGCGATGCTTTCAGGCGTGACCGCACCGGAGAGGCCCGACCCTGACGCGCTGCTCGCGTCGCTCAAGCGCGACGAGGCGCGCGCCAGCCGGGGGCTCCTGAAGGTCTTCTTCGGCATGTGCCCCGGCGTCGGCAAGACCTACGCCATGCTCCGCGCCGCCCAGCAGGAGCTCGCCGACCGTGTCGACCTCGTCGTCGGGGTGGTCGAGACGCACGGGCGCCCCGAGACGGAGGCCCTGCTCGCAGGGCTGCCCGTCATCCCCCGCAAGGTGATAGCCTACAAGAACATCGATCTCACGGAGATGGACCTGGAGGCCATTCTGGCGCGCAAGCCCAGGCTCGTCCTCGTGGACGAGTTCGCGCACACGAACGCCCCGGGCTCGCGCCATCCGAAGCGCTTTCAGGACGTCATCGAGCTTCTCGACGCAGGCATCCACGTGTACACGACGCTCAACGTCCAGCACATCGAGAGCCGGGCGGACGCCGTGCGCCAGATAACGGGGGCGACCGTCCGCGAGACGGTGCCCGACTCGGTCTTCGGGCTCGCCGACCAGATCGAGCTTGTCGACATCACGCCCGAGGCGCTGCGCGAGCGCCTGAAGGAGGGCAAGGTGTACATGGAGGGCCGGGCCGCGGCCGCGGCGGAGAACTTCTTCAAGGACACCCACCTCACGGCCCTGCGCGAGCTCGCCCTGCGGTTCGTGGCCGAGCAGGTCGACAAGCGCCTGCGGGAGCTGCGCTCCGCGAGCGCGTTCAAGACGGTCTGGCGCTCCGGCGAGCGGCTGCTCGTCGCCGTCGGCCCCAGCCCGTCCTCGACCCAGCTCGTGCGCTGGACGCGGCGGATGGCGGCGTCCCAGGGCGCCTCATGGATGGCGGTCAGCGTCGAGCCGTCGCACCCCCTCGAGAAGGACGCCCAGCGCCGCCTCGAGCAGAACCTCTCGCTCGCGCGGGAGCTGGGCGCCGAGATCGTCGTGACACACGACAACGACGTCCCCAACGCCCTGGTGCGCGTCGCCCTCCAGAACAACGCGACGCAGATCGTCGTCGGCAAGTCCCTCAGGCCCCGGTGGCTCGACGCGCTGCGCGGGGGCAACCTCGTCGACAGGCTCCTGCGCATCGGCGGGGCGATCGACATCTACGTCGTCCCCGCGGAGCGCGCCGGCGGGCAGCCGACGCCCTGGATCGAGTGGCACGCCATCGAGCCCTCTCCCGCCCGCGAGTACGGGGAGGTGTTCGCCGCTATCGCGGCCATCACGATCGTGGGCTGGCTCGTGGTGCGCCAGGCCGGCTACCCCGCCGTGGGGCTCCTGTACCTGCTCGCGGTGATCGGCCTCAGCCTGCGCGTCGGCCGCGGCCCCATTTTCGTCGCCGGCGTCGTTAGCGCGTTTGTCTGGGACTTCCTGTTCATCCCCCCGGTCTTCACGTTTGTCATCGGGCAGCTGCACGACCGCCTGATGTTCGGCACCTACTTTGTCGTCGCCCTGATCACCGGCCATCTCGCCTCGCGCATCCGAACCCAGGAGCGCAACGAGCGCATGCGCGAGGACCGCGCGACGGCGCTCTTCCACCTCACCCAGGCGATAAGCTCGGCGCGGACCATGGACGACGCCGTATTCGCGGCGCTGCGCCAGGCCGACGCCTACTTCGGCGCCAAGACGGCCCTCCTACTGGACGACGGCAACGGCTCCGCGCTGATGCCCCACTTCGCCGGGTCCTTCACGGTGACGGACAAGGAGCGCGGCGTGGCCGACTGGGCCTGGCGAAACCGCAAGAAGGCCGGGCGCTTCACAGACACCCTGCCCTCCGCGGAGGGCTTCCACGTGCCCCTCCTGCGCGAGGACACGGCCGTCGGCGTCCTGATCCTGCGCCTGCCGCCGGAGGCGATCCTCACCCTCACCCAGCGCGACCTGGCGGAGAGCTTCGCCACCCAGCTTGCGCAGCTGGTCGAGCGCGAGCAGCTGCGCGCCGCCGGGGAGCGCGAGAAGCTCCTCGCCGAGTCCGAGAAGCTCCACCGCACCCTCCTCGACGGCGTCTCGCACGAGCTGAAGACGCCGCTCTCGGTCCTGAGCGCGGCGGTGGAAAACCTCGCGACCGCCGACGAGGTCACACGCGCCAGCCTCGCCGCCGAGATCCGCACGGCCTCGCGCCGGCTCAACCGCCTCGTGAACAACCTCCTCGACCAGACCCGCCTCGAATCCGGCGCGCTCAGGCCCCGGCTAGACTGGTGCGACGGGCACGACCTGGTAAACGCCGCGATCGAGGGCGTCGGCGACTCGCTTGAGGGCCACCCCTTCGAGACCGACATCCCGAAGGACCTGCCCCTCTTCCGCGCCGATGCCGCCCTGATGGAGCAGGTGATCGCGAACCTGCTCCTAAACTCCGCGCTGCACACGCCCCCCGGGACCCCCATCTTCCTCGCCGCCGGCGTCGACAACGCAAAGGCACAGGTGTTCATCACGGTCGCCGACCAGGGGCCCGGCCTGCCGGCGGCGATGCGCGAGCGCCTCTTCCAGA
>CAZCAJ010000079.1:0-14503 GCA_964496645.1 uncultured Opitutaceae bacterium | reverse complement strand
GAGTTCCTGATGGGCGACCGCAAGTACGAGTGCACGCCGTGGGGCTCGCCTGCCTTCAACATATTCGGCTGGCAGCGCCCGTGCTACCTCCTGCAGGACGGCTACGCCGAGACGTTCAAGGAACTGCTGGAGACCACGAAGTGGGAGCAGTACGGCGCGGCAAGCGGCAACCCAAAGTGCGCCAACTGCATGGTCAGCTGCGGCTATGAGCCGTCCGCGGTGATGGACGGCTTCAGCTCGCTAAGCGGCTTCCTCGGGATGGTCAGGGGAAACTTCAGGACCTACGCCGACGCGCATGCCCTGAAGCTGCTCGAGGAGTCGGCTGCGCACGGCCCCTCGGCGCCGGCTGAGCAGCCCGTCCCCAGCATGGAGGAGGTCCACTGATGGGCGCCGAGGCGCAGAAATACACGCTGGACCAGGTCGAGGCGCTGGAACTGGCGCCGGGCGCCGAGCAGCACAACCTGGAGGGCTGGGTCCCTGCACTCGCAAGCGACGACGACCTGCGCAGGGCACTCGAGACCGCCTTCGACTACCGCGGCAACGTGACGCTCACGCTCAGGAGCGGCGAGCTCATCGAGGCCTACATCTTCAACCGCCAGGACGGGGCCACGCTGGCGGACTCCCATGTCCAGTACTTCACCCCGAGCGCGCCGGAGAAGCGCAGGGTGAGCTACGCCGAGATCGCCCGCATCGAGTTCACCGGCAAGGATTGCGCCGCAGGCAAGCAGTGGGAGGACTGGGTGCGCAAGTACAACGAGCGCAAGGCCGCCGGCGAGAAGGGCATCGCGCTCCACCCGGAGGCGCTTGACTAGGGGCCCACGCCCCGGCGCCCCGCCGGCCCGGGGCCCCTGGGACCCATCCGGGAGGCCGGCAGGTCACCCTTGAAAATCTTCCTAACGGGCGCGACCGGGTTCGTGGGCCACCACGTGGCCCGGGCGCTGGCGGCGCAGGGCGCCGGCCTACGCATGCTGGTGCGCAAGACGAGCAGCTTGTCCAACCTCGAGGGAATACCCGGTGAGACCCACGTGGGGGACCTGGCCCAGCCGGAGACGCTGCGGCCCGCGCTGGACGGCTGCGACGCCGTCGTCCACGTGGCCGCCGATTACCGGCTCTGGGTCCGCGACCCGGCGGCCATGTACGGCGCCAACGTGCACGGCACGCGCGACCTGCTGCGGATGGCCGGCGAGGCCCGGGTGCCGCGGTTCGTCTACACCTCCAGCGTGGCCACGATGCACTTCCGCACCGACGGGGTCGCCGTCGACGAGGACACGCCGGTCTGCCTCGCCGACATGGTCGGCCACTACAAGCGCTCGAAGTTCCTGGCCGAGCTCGAGGCGGTCGCCGCGGCGCAGAAGGGCCAGCAGGTCATCATCCTCAACCCCACGACGCCCATCGGCCCAAACGACGCCAAGCCCACGCCAACGGGCCGCATCTTCGTGGACTTCCTCAACGGCCGGTTCCCAGCCTACATCGACACCGGGCTGAACCTCGTGGACGTGGCCGAGGTCGCCCGCACGCACGCCGACGCGCTCACCCGCGGCAGGCCCGGCCGCCGCTACATCCTGGGCGGCGAAAACCTGACGCTGAAGCGGATCCTCGAGAAGATGTCGGCGATCACCGGCATCGCGGCCCCGACGGCCAGGATCCCGTTTCCGGTCGCGTTCGCCTACGCCTTCCTTGACGAGTGGATCACGGGCCGGCTGCGCGGGCGCGAGCCGCGCGCGACGCTCGACCAGGTCCGCATGGGCCGCAAGAAGATGTTCACCTCGAGCGCCCGCGCGCAGGAGGAGCTGGGATTCCGAGCCGCGCCGGTCGAGCCGGCGATGCGCGCCGCGATCGAGTGGTACCGAGCCCACGGCTACGCGCCGCGGCCATGACACGGGTGGCCATCATCGCCGCGATGGAGGGCGAGCTCAGGCCGCTCGTGCGCGGCTGGCAGCGCGAGTCGCGCAACGGCGTCGATCTCTGGCGGCGGCGCCACGGCGGGGGCGAATGGATCGCCGCCTGCGCCGGCGCCGGGGCGCAGGCCGCGGCGAGGGCCTTCGCCGAGGCGGGACGGGACGGGGCCCTCGATCTCGCCGTCTCGGTAGGCTGGGCCGGGGCTCTGCGCGCGGAGTTCGCGGCCGGCCGCGCCTACAGGGTAGCCGGGGTCATCGATGCCGAGACCGGGGAGCGCTTCACGGTCCCGGACTCGCCCGGTGGCTGCTGGCTGGTGACCAGCCGCGGCGTGGCCGGCCGGGCCCAGAAGCGACTCCTTGCCGAAGCCTACGGCGCCGGCCTCGTCGACATGGAGGCTGCGGCGGTCGCCCGCCTGGCGAGGGAGCGCGCGGTCCGGTTCTGCTGCATCAAGGGGGTGAGCGACGGAGCCGAGGAAGGGCTGCCCGACTTCAACGGCTTCTTCTCGGCCGACGGCAGGTTCCAATGGGCTCGCTTCATCCCCTTTGCCGTGGCCCGGCCCTGGCACTGGCCGGCGCTGATGCGCATGGGCAGGGACAGCCGGGAGGCCGCGCGCGCCGTCGGCGAGTCCCTGCTCGGCTTCCTGGACCGCAAGGGGGCGGACGCAGGAGGCGGCGCCGGCCCGGACCCGGGGGAACGGGCCGCGGCCGACCCTCAATGAGCTTGTCCCGCGCGCCCGGCGTGGGTAAGATCGAAACGACGTGTTGGCGAAAGCAACCATCAGGGCCTCGGCCCACCACGCACAGGAAGCCGTGCGCGCCCCAGGGGTGCCGGGACCGCGCCGCGCTCCGGTGAGGCCGGCCAAAGGGGGCGGCTTCGAGCCATGACCACGGCGGCCGGGCAGCCTGGCGACGAGGCGCTGGCGGAGCGCGGCTGGGAGGCGCTGCCGGACTCGTACCGCATCCCCGAGGCCGCGCCGACGCTCGCCGAGGCCGTCGCCTACTGCAGGCGCCTTGCCGAGTCTCACTACGAGAACTTCCACGTGGCCTCGTGGTTCCTGCCGAGGGAGCTCCGCCAGCACTTCTACTCGATCTACGCCTACTGCCGCATCTCGGATGACCTGGGCGACGAGGTGGGCGACACTGCGCAGGCCACGGCCCTGCTCGGCGTATGGGGCCGCGAGCTGGACGCCTGCTACGAGGGGCGCGCGCGCCATCCCGTCTTCGTCGCGCTCGGCGAGACGATCCGCGCGTGCTCCATCCCGAAGGAGCCGTTCGCCGACCTGCTGACGGCGTTCCGCCAGGACCAGAACGTCACGCGCTACCCCGCGATCGAGGACGTCCTTGCCTACTGCCGCTACTCGGCGGCACCGGTGGGCCGCCTCGTGCTCTACGCCTGCGGCGAGGCGGACGAGGGCCGCTTCCGCCTGTCGGACGCCACCTGCTCCGCCCTCCAGCTCGCGAATTTCTGGCAGGATGTGCGCAGGGACTACGCCAAGGGCCGGATCTATCTTCCGCAAAGCGACATGCGGAGGTTCGGGGTGACCGAGGAGACGATAGCCGGCGCCGTCGCCACGCCGGGGTTTCGCGCGCTGCTGCGCCACGAGGTCGACTTTGCGCGCAGCCTCTTCGAGAAGGGGCTCCCGCTGGTCGCCATGGTCCGCCCCGATGTCGCGCTCGATCTCGAGCTCTTCAGCCGGGGTGGCCTGGAGATCCTGCGCGCCATCGAGCGGCAGGACTATGACGTGCTTGGCTCCCGGCCCAGTCTTTCGAGGGGCGCAAAGCTCAGGCTCGCGCTGCGCGCCGTGGGCGGCAGGGCCCTGCCCGCGCTTCGCCTCGGCGGGCGGCCCAAGGGGAAGGCTGCGTGACCCCCGAGCTCAAGTCGGACGGTGCCAGGCTGAACGAGGCCTACGCGGCGTGCCGGGCCGTCGCCAGGAGCAAGGCGAAGAATTTCTACTACGCCTTCGTCGCCCTGCCCGAGGACAGGCGAAACGCGATCTGCGCCACCTACGCCTTCATGCGCAGGGCCGACGACCTGGCCGATGACGACAGCCTCCCCCGCGAGGAGCGCCGGCGCCGCCTGGACGAGTGGCTGGCGGCGTGGCGGGGCGTCTGCCAGGGCGGGGCCACCTCCGACCCGGTCTTCCTCGCCCTGTTCGACGCCACAAGGCGGTTCGCCATCCCGCTTGGCCTCCTCGACGAGCTCGTGGAGGGCATGACGATGGATCTCAGGCCGGCAGCGAGCGACGGGCCCGACACGTATGCCACGTTCACAGACCTCTACGGCTACTGCTACCGGGTGGCCTCGGTCGTGGGCCTGGTATGCATCCGCATCTTCGGCTACGAGGACCGCGGCGCCGAGAAGCTTGCCGAGGAGACGGGCATCGCGTTTCAGCTGACCAACATCCTGCGCGACGTCGCCGAGGACGCGGGGTTCAACCGCGTTTACCTGCCGCTCGAGGACCTCAAGGCCCACGGCGTCGCGCTGGAGTCCCTTCTGCACCGCGCGCCCGGCGCCCCGCCCACGGCCAACGAGCGGGCCCTGCTCGCCGAGATCGCCCGCCGCGCCGAAGCCTACTACCAGTCGGCGCAGAGGCTGCTGCCGCTCCTCGACCGCGAGAGCCGCCCCGCCATGTGGGTGCTCGTCTCGATCTATCATCGCCTGCTGGACCGGATCCGGCGCGTGGACTACGACGTGTTCTCGCGGCGGGTCAGCGTGCCGCTCGCGCAGAAGCTGGGGATCCTCGCCGTGGGCCAGGCGCGCATGGCGCTCGCGCGGCTGTCCGCCTGACCGCCGGAAGAGATGGACGCCGAGAAGCCTTCTGGAAAGGGCCGGACGGTCACTGTGGTAGGCGGCGGGGTCGCCGGCATGAGCGCGGCGTGCGCGCTGGCCGAGGCCGGCATGCGGGTGCGGCTCGTCGAGCGCCGCAGCTACCTGGGCGGGCGCGCGACCTCGTTCCTCCACCCGGGCGTCGGCGAGGTCATCGACAACTGCCAGCACGTGCTCTTCGGCTGCTGCACGAACCTCGCCGGCTTCTACCGGCGAATCGGGGTCGCGGACCGCATTCGCTGGACGAGCGGCATGACCATGATCGAGCCGGGGGGACGGCGCTCCCCGCTCGGTCCCTCGTGGCTGCCGGCGCCGCTGCACGGCCTCCCGCGCCTATTGGCGGCGAGGGCGTTCACCCTGCGCGACAAGGCGGCCCTCGGGCGCGCCTTCCGCGCCCTCTTGCGGCCGGTCCCGGCGGACAGCACCGAGAGCCTTGCCGCGTGGCTGGCACGCAACGGCCAGACGAAGGGGGCGCTCGACCGCTTCTGGCGGCTGGTTATCGCCAGCGCGCTCAACGCCGACATCGATTCGATCGCTCTGCCCTACGCGGCCAAGGTGGTCCGTGAGCTGTTCATGAACTCGGCCGAGGCGGGCCGAATGGGCCTGAGCACGGTGCCGCTCGGCGAGCTCTACGTCGGCGCGGCCGAGCTGCTGAGGGGGCGCGGCGGCGCCGTCTCGCTCGGCGAGGCCGTGGAGTCGGCGTCGTGGGACGAGGGCGCGTCCCGATGGGCGCTCGCCGCGCGGAGCGGCTCCCTGGCCTCCGAGTTCCTGGTCCTGGCGCTGCCGTTTGAGGCGATGGCGAGTCTGCTTCCGCGCATGCCGGATCGCGAGGGCGCCGGCGCGCTCGCCGCCAAGATCGGGCGCCACGAGCATTGGCCGATCTGCAGCGTGCACCTGTGGTTCGACCGCGAGATCACCGAGCTGGACCACGCCGTGCTTCTGGACCGCGAGGCCCACTGGATGTTCAACAAGGGCCGGCTGCAGGCCTGGCGCAGGCGCGCCGGCAGCTACCTGGAGCTCGTGGTGAGCGCGTCGCGCGCCTTTGCAGCGCTCTCCCGGGAGGAGGCCGTGGCGCGGGCCGTCGCCGACCTGGCCGAGTTCTTTCCCGTCGTCCGCTCGGCGCGCCTCGAGAAGGCCGCCTTTGTGAAGGAGCTTCGCGCCACCTTCGGCGTGCCCCCGGGGATCGACGCCTCGCGGCCGTCCTGCGCCTCGCCGTGGCCGAACTGCTTCCTGGCCGGCGATTGGACGGCCACCGGCTGGCCGTCCACGATGGAGGGAGCGTCGCGATCGGGGCACCTGGCGGCGGAAGCCGTCTGCCGGGCCGTCGGCGAGCCGCGGTCGATCCTGGTCCCCGACCTCGGGCCTACGGGCCTCATGCGGCTTGCGGCTGCCTGGAGCCGCTAGCCGCAGCCGCGGGACGAACCCCTGGGGCCCCTGCGCGGTCGGCGGCGCAGACCGCAACCGCCAGCGCCGCGAGGGCGCCGATCCCCCTTACGCCCGGGCGCTGGTGGGCCATTTAAAGTTCCTGAGCTCGATGCGGTCCGCCGCCTCCACGCCCTCGGTGATGCGGTAGGCGCCGTCCATCTCCAGCCCGGAGACGACCTGCGTCGCGCCCGTGACGGGCCAGAAGATCTCGACGCGCTTCACGGCCCGGGCCTGGCCCAGCCCGATCTCCTGGCGCAGCGGCGAGGCCCCGAAGCTGCCGCCGCTGCCGACGATGCGGTGGATCGACCTCTCCCCCTCGTCCGTCGCAACCACGGCCCTGATTCGAGCCCCGATGGCCGCGCGGTTTGTCCTCACGCCCTCGAGCTTGAGTTTTAGCCAGTGGTTGCCGTGGCCGGGGTTGGCGAAGAGCTGGTTGTGGAAATGGTCCCCCTCGACGGCGCCGCCGACGACGCAGTAGATGTCCTGCGCGCCGTCGTTGTTGATGTCGCCGAAGGCGACGCCATGGCCCTTCTGCAGCTGGCCGAAGCCGCCCGAGGTCGTCACGTCCTGGAAGCGCAGGCCGCGGTCGCTGCGCAGCATCCGGTTGGGGATCAGCGTGCTCAGCTCGGGGTTGCCGGTGCCCAGGTAGAAGTCGAGCCAGCCGTCGTTGTCGAGGTCGCCGAAATTGGCGCCCATCGCCACAAACACGTGCTCGAGCCCGCATTCCCGGGTGACGTCGGCGAACGTGCCGTCGCGGTTGTTGCGGTAGAGCTTCGGCCGCTGGCCCGCCTGCGGAAGCCCGAGGTACTCGGCGGCGACGTCCCCCACGTCCTGGATCTTGTATCCGGCTACGAAGATGTCGGGCCAGCCGTCGTTGTCGTAGTCCCAGAACCAGCAGGGGAAGCTGACGGGCGGCTCGGTCACGCCGGCCACCTCGGCGACGTCGGTGAAGCGCCACGGGGCGCGGGCCGACGCGTCGGCGCCCGCGGGCCCGTCGTTGCGCAGCAGCACCTTCGGCCCGTCGAGGCGCGAGAGGAACAGGTCCGGCCTGCCGTCGTTGTTGTAGTCCGCGCTCGCCACCCCCTTGAAGAACCCCACCAGGTCCAGACCGTGCTCGGCCGCGCACTCGGTGAAGGTCCCGTCGCCGTTGTTGCGGAAGAGCTCGCAGGGGTTGCGGTCGTCCCTCCTCGACTCGTTGGCGAGGAAGAGGTCCAGCCAGCCGTCGGCGTTGTAGTCGAACCAGACCGCGGAGTGGACCGGCCGGAGCCTGAGCAGCCCCGCCTCCTCGGTCACGTCCGTGAAGGTGAAGTCCCCGTTGTTGCGCAGCAGCGAGCAGGGGTAGCGCCCCTCGGTGCCTAGCCAGGCCCCCCGCAGCACCAGGACGTCCACCAGCCCGTCGTTGTTGTAGTCGGTCTGGATCATGTTGAGGCCGCCCGTAAGGCCCATGAGGCCCGCCTCCTCCGTTCGCTCGGTGAAGGTGCCGTCGCCGTTGTTGCGGAAGAGCCGCAGCTGGCTGGTCACCCCCCAGCGCGAAACCATGAGGTCCAGGAACCCGTCGTTGTCGAAGTCCTCTAGCACGACGCCGCCCGCGAGGCCGTCCAGGTCCAGCCCGACGTCCGGGGCCACGTCGGGGAAGCGCTTGATGTCGTAGTCGGACGCGAAGAGCTTCGGGTCCAGGAGCCACCTCGGCGGCACCTTGTCGGGATACTCCCCGAGGGTCATGTACGCGATGTTGAGCATCCAGCGCGCGCGCAGGTCTCCGGGGTACTTCTCGAGCAGCCCGGTCAGGGTGGCGATCGCCAGGCGGGAGCCCCGCGGCAGGCGGTGGATCCCCCTGCCGTGGATGGGGAACAGGCACGAGTCGGCATTGTGCTGGGCGCAGCAGTTTTCGTTCTCGCCGATCCTCAGCCCGCACGTGGCCTTGAAGGTGAGCCAGTCCGCCTCCCTCCGGTCCCCAGGCGCGACGTGCTGCTCCTCCATCATCCGCTGGATCGCGCCGTACTGCTCAAGCGCCTCGTCGGCCATTCCGGCGTCCAGGAGCTGCCAGGCCAGCCGCATCCTTATGCGGAAGACCTCGGCGAGATCGGCGGTCTTCGCCTCCATCGCCTGCAGCAGCGCCACCTGCTCGCGGTTGCGGTAGGGGTTTCGCAGGGGATCGGCCTCGCGCGTGATCTTTGCAAGTAGCGCGGCCATGCGCCGCGTGCTCTCGGGCTGGGGGCGCGCGGGCGCCCCACCCGCCGGGCGCGCCGCGGCCTGCGCCGACACCCTGAACGGCAGCGAGGCTCCGGCGGCGAGGCCGAGCGAGGTCCACACCGCCGAGCGCACGAACGACCGGCGATCGACCAGCCTGGCCCGGGGCGACGGTGGCGTCACGCTGGCCACTTTTGTCCGGATCCCAGGTCCTTGCGGCGGCCGCGGCCGCCCGCGGGCCGGCGGTGCGCCGGCGCGCCCCCGGTCCTCGCAGCCCGAGGGATTCTCGCGAAGGTTCTGACGCAGGTGCCTATGTCCATGGCCGTCAAATCCAGAAGGACGTTGGCCGCCTTCCCCGAATTGGCAATCCGCGGATGGCGATTGGCCGCCGGCCGGTCGCCCGGCGGGCATTCCCAGCCAACGTCGCGCGCCCCGGGCCGCCCGGGGCCCACGCCCGACGCGCGCAATCCAATGGTGTTGATTGCGCAGGAGACGAAGGCCAGACAGGGTTGGGGACTACCCCTACGATGACAACGCGCAGGAAATGGTGCCATCGCGGACGCAGGAATGCGGGCGCGCGCCCCGGATGAGCGCACCCGCCTCCACGACGGCTCCGCGGGGCGCCCAAGGCCGGCTGGGGACCCTCGCGGCGGCCGCGCTTATCGCCCTGGCGGTCCTCGCGGCCTACCACAACTGCTACCGGGCCCCCTTCGTCTATGACGACCAGTCCGCGATCCTGGACAACGCCTCGATAGGGCGCCTCTGGCCGCCCGGCGACGCGCTTCTGTCGGCGCCCGCGGGCACCACCGTCGCCGGCCGCCCGGTGGCCAACCTGACCCTCGCGCTCAACCATGCGCTCGGCGGGACCCAGGTGCGGGGCTACCACGCGCTCAATGTCCTCATTCACATCGCGGCCTCCCTTGCCCTGTTCGGCGTGGTGCGCAGGACCCTGGCCGGGCCGGTCCTTGCCGGGCGCTTCGGCAGGGACGCCGCGGCGCTCGCGCTGGCGGCGACGCTGCTCTGGTCCCTGCATCCCCTGCAGACCGAGTGCGTGACCTATGTCGTCCAGCGGGTCGAGTCGCTGATGGGGCTGTTCTACCTGCTCACCCTCTACTGCTTCATCCGGTCCGCCGAGTCGGCGCGGCCGGCGGGCTGGCAGGCCGGCGCCGTCGCCGCCTGCGCGCTCGGCATGGCGACCAAGGAGGTGATGGCGACGGCCCCCCTGGTCGTGCTGCTCTACGACCGCACGTTCGCCGCCGGCACGTTCCGGGAGGCGTGGCGGCGGCGGAGAGGCCTCTACATAGCGCTGGCGGCGACATGGCTGCCGCTGGCCGCGCTCGCGGCAGGAACCGGCTGGAGCCGGGGGGGCTCGGCGGGCTTCAACGCGGGCGTCTCCGCCGGGGACTACTGGCTGACGCAGCCCGAGGCGATCGCCCGCTACGCGGGGCTGGCCGTGTGGCCGCGGCCCCTGGTGTTCGAATACGGCCCGTTCCGTGCCCACTCACCGGCCGGGGTCCTGCCATTCGCCCTCGCCGTCGCTGCCCTGGCGGCCGCCACCGTGGCGGCGCTTCGGCGCAGGCCGGCGCTGGGTTTCCTCGGGGCCTGGTTCCTCGTCATCCTCGCGCCGAGCAGCGTCGTGCCCGTGGCGACGCAGTCGATGGCCGAGCACAGGATGTACCTGCCGCTCGCGGCCGCGGCCGCGGCCGCGGCCGTCGGCGCCTACTCGTGCGCGGGCCGCCGGGGACTGGCCGCGCTGGGCCTGCTCGCCGTCGTGCTCGGGTTCTTGACGGCGGGGCGAAACGAGGTCTACGCGAGCGACCTTAACCTCTGGACCGACACGGTCGCGAAGCGCCCGGACAACGCGAACGCCCGCAACAACCTGGGGCTGGCCCTCTTCAGGGCCGGGAGGATCCCCGAGGCGATCCGCCAGTACAGGGCGGCGCTGGAGATTCAGCCGGCTTACCCGGGGGTGCTCAACAACCTCGGGAACGCCCTCGATCTCCAGGGGAGCACCCAGGAGGCGATCGGATGCTACGAGGCCGCGCTGCGCCTTGAGCCCGGGTTCGCGGCCGCGCACTACAACCTCGCCAAGGCCCTCGACAGGACCGGGCGAACGCCGGAGGCGATCGGGCAGTTCGAGGAGGCCGTGCGGATCCAGCCCGGCAACGCGGACGGCCGCGACGCCCTGGGCGGGGCCCTGCTCAGGAGCGGGAGGACCCCCGAGGCCGTCGCCGAGTTCGAGGCCGCGCTGAGGATCAGCCCCGAGCAGGCGCGGGTGCACTTCGACCTGGGCAACGCCCTGGCCCAGGCCGGGAGGATCCCCGAGGCGATCGCCAATTTCGAGGAGGCCCTGCGCATCCAGCCGGGACTTGCCGAGGCGAGTAACAACCTGGGCGTGCTGCTCTGCCGCAGCGGGCGCACCCGCGAGGGGATCGAGCGGATCGACGCCGCGATCCGCGCGCAGCCTGACTTCGCCCAGGCCCACTTCTCCCGCGGCATGGCCCTGCTGCAGATGGGCCGCAGGGACGAGGCGATCGGGGAGTTCGGGAGGGTCCTGGAGCTCCGGCCAAACGATCCGTCCGCCAGCCGCATGCTGGAGCTGGTCCGGTCCGCGCGTTAGCCGCGCGGCGCTCCCTGCGGGCTCCGGGGCCGGGCGGCCCTCTGGGAGCCGAACCCCTGGCCGGCCGCCGAGGCTTGCAAACGCGCCCCCTGATCCCATTCAATCTGGATCGATTCCCGCGGCCCCCAGGGCGGCAGGGCGCTCCGGGCGCGCGCCACCAGGCGCAGGCCCGCCCCCGCGCCCGGCCGCCCCAAACCCCTCTTCCACCCATGGCTAAATACGGTCACTTCGACGACGCAAACCGCGAGTTCGTAATCACGCGCCCCGACACGCCACTTCCGTGGCTCAACATGCTCGGCCAGGACGACTTCTTCGGGATATGCACCCAGACGGCCGGCGGCTACTCGTTCTGGAAGGACGCCCGGCTCAGGCGCCTCACGCGGTACCGGTACAACAGCAATCCGATGGATAACGACGGGCGCTTCCTCTACATAAAGCAGGGCAAAACGATCTGGAATCCAGGCTGGAAGCCCGTGCGCACCCCGCTGGACGCGTTCGAGTGCCGCCACGGGCTCGGCTACACCCGCATCACGGGCCGGAAGGGCGGCGTCGAGGTGGAGCAGCTCATCTTCGTGCCGCCCGACGAGAACGTTGAGATCTGGAAGGTCACGGTGCGCAACGCGTCGAGGACCACGAAGAGGCTGTCCCTGTTCTCCTTCGTCGAGTTCTGCTTCTACGAGGCGCTGAACGACATGACCAACTACCAGCGCACCTACTCGATCGGCGAGGTCGAGGTCGAGGGCTCCGCCATCTACCACAAGACCGAGTACCGCGAGCGCCGAAACCACTACACGCTCTTCGGGTGCACCCGGGACATCGCGGGATACGACACGTCGCGGGACGCGTTCGTCGGTGTCCATCACGGGCTGCACGACCCGCGGGCGGTCCTCGCCGGCCGGTGCTCCAACAGCCGCGCGTACGGCTGGAACCCGATCGGGGCACACCAGGTGGACCTTGCGATCAAGCCCGGAAAGTCCGAGGCCTTCGCCTTCGTGCTCGCCTACGTCGAGCAGGGCGACCTGCCGAAGTTCGACGCCCCGTTCGTCATGAACAAGGCGAAGGGCCGGGACGTTCTCGCGAAGTACTCGGACATGGCCGTGGTCGACGGCGCCTTCGCCGCCCTGCGCCGGCGCTGGCTCGACCTGCTCAGCGCCTACCAGGCTCCGCAGGTTCCGAACGTGCACCTGCAGCGCATGACCAACGTCTGGAACCAGGTCCAGTGCATGGCCACGTTCAACCTCTCGCGCTCGACCTCGGGCTACGAGACCGGCATCGGCCGGGGGATGGGCTACCGGGACTCTAACCAGGACATCCTCGGATTCGTCCACCTCCTGCCCGCCCGCGCGCGCCAGCGCATCCTCGACATCGCCTCCACCCAGCTGTCCGACGGCACGTGCTTCCACCAATACCAGCCCCTCACCAAGAAGGGCAACGCCGACGTCGGGGGCGGCTTCAACGACGATCCCCTCTGGCTCATCCTGTCGACCTGCGCCTACGTCCGCGAGACGGGTGACAGGACGATCCTCGGCGAGCCGTGCGGCTACGCCGACAAGCCGGGCTCCCGCGACACGCTCCTGCACCACATCGAGACATCGATGGCCTACACGCTGAGGAACCGCGGCCCGCACGGCCTTCCGCTCATCGGCCACGCCGACTGGAACGACTGCCTGAACCTCAACTGCTTCTCGAAGGAGCCGAACGAGTCCTTCCAGGTCACCGGCGACATCGCCGGCTCCAAGGCCGAGTCGGTCATGATCGCCGGCCTCTTCCTCTACGCCGCGCGCGAGCTCGCCGCCCTGTACCGCTTCCTCGGCTCCCCCGCCGACGCGGCACGGCTCGACGGGCACCACGCCGACATGCTCAGGACGGTCGAGGAGCAGGCCTGGGACGGCGCCTGGTACACGCGCGCGTTCGACGCCGAGGGCAGGCCCGTCGGCTCAAAGGCCTGCGACGAGGGGAAGATCTTCATCGAGAGCCAGGCGTGGTGCGTCCTCGGCGGCGCGGGCGCGGGAAACGGAAGGGCGAAGAAAGCGCTTCAGGCGGTCGAGAAGTACCTGTACCGCCCGGACCTCGGCTGCGCCCTCCAGTGGCCGCCTTATTCGACCTACCACCTCGAGCTGGGCGAGGTCACGAGCTACCCGCCCGGCTTCAAGGAGAACGCCGGCGTCTTCTCCCACAACAACACGTGGATCCACATCTGCTGGGCCCTCCTCGGGGACGGCAGGCGCGCCCTCGACTACTACCTGAGCATCTGCCCTTCGGCGAAGAGGGACCACGATGTGTATCGCTCCGAGCCCTACGTCTACGCCCAGATGACGGCCAGCCAGTTCTCGCCGACTCCCGGCGAGGCCAAGAACTCCTGGCTGACCGGCACCGCCGCGTGGTCGTTCGTCGTCGGCAGCCAGTACATCCTCGGCGTCCGGCCCGAGTTCGACGGCCTGCGGGTCGACCCCTGCGTTCCCACGGACTGGAAGGGTTTCACCGTGCAGCGCCGATTCCGAGGCGTGACCTACACCATCTCGGTCAGGAACCCCAGGGGCCGGTCCAAGGGCGTCAAGTCGCTCCTCGTCGACGGCCGCAGGGTCGAGGGCAACGTGATCCCCTTGGCAGCCGGCGCCGGGACGGCCGTCAGCGTGGAGGCCACGCTCGGGTCCTAGCCCGGAGCGGCGAGGGCGCTACTTCGCCTGCAGCGAGCGGACGTAGTCGACCAGCGCCTTGATCTCGTCGCCCGAGAACACGTCGCCGAACGCCTTCATCTTCTCCTTGCCCGTCGAGTCCTTGAAGCCCTCCTTGATCTGCTTGGCCGCCTGCTCGTCGGTGAAGGTCGCCTGATACTTTGGGTCGGTCAGGTTCTTCACCTGGGCCATCCGGCCGGCCTTGGTGTGCCCGGCGCCGTCGGGGCCGTGGCAGGCTGCGCAGTTCTTCGCCCAGTTGTCCTTGGCCTCGGCGGAAAGGGCCGAGGTGGCGCCAAGGAGGAGGGCTGCGGCGCAGGCGGGGATCGTGATCTTGTTCATGGGGGTTCCTTCGTTGGTCGGACGGGCCCTGTGGCCCGCGCTGGCGATTGCGCCATCGCGGGCGCCGGCTGTCGAAGCCAAAATTCGCGCCTCCTCGGCGCGCAGCCGCCGGGCGCTCGGCAAAATACGCGTGAAGTCGCGCAAAAGATGACAAGCAGGGGCCCCTGACCGCCGATAGACTCACCTGCAAGCAGGTTGAACCCAAGCCCCGATACCCCGAAAGTATTCGCCCTCTTGACCGTGGCGTTCCTCGCCCTGGCGTATTCGTTCGCCCGGGTCCCGGCCCGGCCCGGGCGCGTGTCGCGCCCGCTGCTCGTGCCCGCGGACGCGCTCGCCATCGTCCCGGGGACCGTGCGCATCTCCGCCGGCCAGCTCATGCGCAGCGGCGGCGACGTCTCCGGGCTGGACTGCTACGCCTGCCACCACAAGGAGAGCCCGCCGGAGGTGAAGTTCGACGCGAACCACCGCATCGTGCTGCCCAAGGAGCACGCCGACCTGATCATCAGCATGCGCAACTGCGCGGAATGCC
>CAZCAJ010000078.1:0-14687 GCA_964496645.1 uncultured Opitutaceae bacterium | reverse complement strand
ACGACAAGGTCGTCGCCACCGGCAACAACATCACGCTCAACTGCGACTACCTGAAGGTCATCACGACGGGGGCGGGCGACAAGGGCGCCACGATCGCCAGGCACGACAGGTTCAAGTACCTCCTTGCGACAGGCAACGTCCGCATCGTCCAGGGCGACCGCGTGGCGACCTGCGGCCGCGCCGAGGTCTTCCCCGGCGAGGACAGGATAGTGCTGACTGAGAACCCGGTGGTGAGGATCGAGAGCGAGGGCTACACGGCGTCCGGGCCCCGCATGACCCTCTACCGGGGCCAGCGCAGGGCCGTGATCGAGGGGACGCCGGCCAACCCCTCGCACATCCTTCTCCCGGGCATCAAGGACCTCGGCTTCACGGGCGAGAAGCCGGCCGCTCCGGACAAGGGCGCGACCCAGGGCCAGCCCTCGAAGTAAGATGGCGACGCCGTCAATCGCCACCGAGGGCCTCGTGAAGGTCTACGGCACCCGCGCGGTCGTCGACGGGGTGGACATCCGCATCGGGGGCGGCGAGGTCGTCGGGCTC
Organism: uncultured Opitutaceae bacterium; assembly: GCA_964496645.1. GTDB lineage: Bacteria > Verrucomicrobiota > Verrucomicrobiia > Opitutales > Opitutaceae > Palsa-1447. The sequence continues at coordinate 14,150 of CAZCAJ010000078.1, read as the reverse complement.
CTGGGGCCGAATGGCGCCGGCAAGACCACGATCTTCTACATGGTGGTCGGCCTGGTCCCGGCGACGAGGGGGAGGGTCCTCCTGAACGGCCAGGACATCACACGGCTGCGGATGCACCGCAGGGCGCGCCGCGGGATCGGCTACCTGCCCCAGGAGCCCTCGGTGTTCCGGAAGCTGACCGTCGAGGAGAACATCATGGCGATCCTCGAGGCCGTCCGCGTGCCGCGGCGCGAGAGGAAGGCGCGGCTCCAGGAGCACCTCGGGGAGCTCGGCATAGACCACCTTGCCAAGCAGAAGGCCTACACCCTCTCGGGAGGGGAGCGGCGCCGCCTCGAGATCGCCCGGGCGCTCGTGACCCGGCCGCATTTCCTGCTCATGGACGAGCCCTTCGCCGCGATAGACCCGATCTCCGTGGCCGACGTCCAGAGGATAATGCTCCAGCTGAGGAACCGGGGGATAGGCATCGTCGTGACCGACCACAACGTGCGCGAGACCCTAAGGATCGTGGACCGCGCATACCTGATCCACAAGGGGCGCGTGCTGACCGAGGGGACGGGTGAATTCCTGATCAAGGACGAGAAGGCGCGGAAATTCTACCTGGGCGAGGAATTCGACCTCTGAAGGGAGGGGGGCCGCCGGCGCGGGCCCACGCGCTTTTTCCGTGCGTTCCCCTCGTCTTATGTGCTGAAATCGTGTCATGCAGAAGGCCATCCACGGCATCACTGTCGCCCACTTCTACGACACGTACCGGGAGAAGCTGAAACTCGAGCTCGTGACGGGCGACGCGGGCCTCCACAGGCTGATCCGCGAGGGGAGCATCAACCGCCCTGCCCTCGCGCTGACGGGCTTCTTCAAGTACTTCGCGAACAAGCGCATCCAGGTCGTCGGCGCAGCGGAGATGACCTTCCTGAAGACCCGGAGCCAATTGGACCAGATCGCGACGTTCACGGAGATGGCCAAGCGGAGCGTCCCCTGCGTGATCCTCACGCGCAACTACAACCCGACCCAGGCGATGCTCGTGGTCGCGGCGAAGATGGACCTGCCGATCTTCAGGACCCCGCTCATCACGATGAACCTCGTGAACCTCGCGACCCTGTGCATCGACAACGAGTTCGCGCCGAGCTCGATCGAGCACGCGACGACCCTGGACGTGAAGGGGGTCGGCGTCATGCTGCGCGGGGAGTCGGGCGTGGGGAAGAGCGAGTGTGCGCTCGCGCTCATCGAGCGCGGGCACTCGCTCGTCTCCGACGACATCACGATCATCAAGCTGCTCGACGAGCGCGAGCTGATGGCGTCGAGCCGCGCTCTCAACCGCGGCTACATGGAGTGCCGGGGCATCGGGATCATCAACATCGCCGAGATGTTCGGCGTTAAGTCCATCCGGCTCGAGAAGCGGATCGACCTGGTTGTGTCGCTCCACGAGTGGACGCCGGAGGTCGTGGAGGAGCGGACGGGACTCGAGGAGAACACCTACGAGATCCTCGGGATGCGCCTTCCCCACATAGAGCTCTACGTGAGGCCCGGGCGCGACATGGCGCGCCTCGTGGAGGTGGCGGCGCTCACCCAGTCGCTCAAGCGGATGGGCCACGACCCGGCCAAGGATTTCAACGACCGGCTGATTGCCTTCATGTCCGAGGACAACGCCGTCAAGCGCCTGAAGATAAAGCCGATCGAGCGCGAGGAGCGCGCCCCGGGGAGGCCCGATTCCTAACAGCTCCATGCCAGACCCCGAACGCGCCAACGGACGCAGGGCCGACGAGGTCCGTCCCGTGACATTCGAGGCGGGCTTCGCGCCGCACGCAACCGGCTCGGTCCTCGTCCGGTTCGGCTCGACCCAGGTGATCTGCGCCGCGACGATCGAGCAGGGCGTGCCCAACTGGATGAAGCAGCAGGGGGTCAAGGGCGGCTGGCTGACCGCCGAGTACTCGATGCTCCCCTACTCGACCCACGAGCGGAAGGCGCGCGACATCAACAAGGGCAAGCTGGACGGCAGGACCGTCGAGATCCAGCGGCTGATCGGCCGCTCGCTCCGCGCCGCGATCGACCTGGACAAGCTGGGCCAGAACACGCTCTGGCTCGACTGCGACGTCCTCCAGGCCGACGGCGGCACGCGCACCGCGGGGATCACCGGCGCCTACGTCGCCACGCGCCTCGCCGTCCAGAAGCTCATCGACAGGGGCGACCTCAGGGAGAGCCCGCTGATGGACTCGGTGGCGGCGGTCAGCGTCGGCATCCTCGGCGGGAACCTGCTCCTTGACCTGGACTACGCCGAGGACCGGGACGCGCAGGTGGACTTCAATATCGTCATGACGGGCCAGGGCCGGTTCATCGAGGTGCAGGGCACGGGCGAGGAGTCCACCTTCAGCCATGAGCAGCTCCTGGACCTCATCGCCTTGGCGCAGAAGGGCCTGAAGGCCCTCTCGGCGCTCCAGGCTGCATTTCTCGCGAGGCAGCTCCTCGCGACGTGAGCACGTGGCCTATCCCGAGAAGCTCTATCGCTGGAACTGGGTCTTCAAGTCCACCCCCGGGGCGCTTTGGCACTGGGTCTCGAACACGGCCCGGTTCAACCGAGACTGCGGATTCCCTCCCTTTGAGGTGCGCCAGCACGCGGCTGGGGACCCGCCCGCCGAGCCGGGGGTCCGCAGGCTGAGGGCCGTGTACCGCGGCGTCGTCCTCGAGTGGGAGGAGCGCGAGTTCGAGTGGCTCCAGCCGTCCCGGTTCGGAGTCGGCCGCGTCTTCACCAAGGGGCCCTTCGCGCGCATGGTCGTGTCGTGCGAGCTCACCGCCCGGGCGGGGGGCGGAACGACGATGGCCTACGAGGTGCGCGTGATGCCCCTCAACGTGGAGGGCGCCCTCACCGCGTCCGTCCTGTTCGGCCTCGTGCTGCGCCGGGCGGCCGAGCGCGCCTTCCGGCACTATGACGAGCTGGCGTCGGTCGTGCCCGAGGTCCCGGAGCGAAGCAAGACGCCGCTGATCGCAGGCGGCGCCCGGCAACGGATGGACTCGATCTCGTCAAGGCTCGTCTCGGAGTCCCGCCAGCCGGCGCCCCTTGTCGGGCGCCTCTGCGACTTCCTGTCGACGGCCGACGACCTCGCCCTGATCAGGATGCGCCCCTACCAGCTTGCGGACACCTGGGGCAGCGGCCGCCTGGAGACGCTCGACCTCTTCCTCCACGCCACCCGCGCCGGCATGCTCGACTCCAGCTGGGACGTGCGCTGCCCCAACTGCCGGGGATCAAGGCGCGCACGGACGGACCTGTCCGAGGTGTCCGGCGAGGTCCACTGCGAGTCGTGCGGGACAGACTTCACGGCGAACTTCGACCAGTCCGTCGAGCTGACGTTCAGCCCCAACCCCTCCGTCCGGCGCGTGCCCCGGGCGGACTACTGCCTGGGCGGGCCCCAGGTCACCCCGCACATCGTCGCGCAGAAGAGGCTCGCGCCGAAGGAGGACCTCTACATGGCCACGCCGTTCCGCGCGGGGAGGTACCGCGTGCGGGCCCGCGGCCTCGAGACCACGCACACATTCCTCATCAAGGGCGGCGGCTCGCCGCTCGTCAGGATTGAGCTCGGGCCCGCCCGCGCTCACGCGGAGGAGCCCGTCGTGGCCCCGGACGGCTTCCTGAAGGTCATCAACACCGACGCCGTGAGGCGCCTCGTGGTCGTCGAGCGGGTCGAGTGGGGCGACCAGTCGGTGACGGCCTCAGCCGTGACGTCCCGCCAGGTCTTCCGCGACCTCTTCGCGCGCGAGACCCTGCGCCCGGGCGAACGCATATCGGTCGGCTCGATCACGGTCGTCTTCACCGACCTGGGGAACTCGACCCAGCTCTACGGCGAAATCGGCGATGCCCCGGCCTTCGGCCGCGTCCTCGGCCACTTCGACACCGTCAAGGCCGCGGTCTCCGGCGAGGGTGGGGCGATCGTGAAGACGATGGGTGACGCCGTCATGGCGGTCTTCGCCGACCCGGCCGCCGCGGTCCGGGCCATGATGAGGGCCCAGGCCGCGCTGTCGGCTCCGCCCGAGCCCCAGGCGCCGCTCGCGCTCAAGTGCGGCATCCACAAGGGCCCCTGCCTGGCCATCGGCCAGAACGACCGCCTGGATTACTTTGGAACGACCGTTAACGTCTCCTCCCGCCTGTGCGCCCTGTCGACGGGCGCGGACACGGTGGTTTCCGGGGCGGTCCTGCGCGACCCGTCGGTCGCCGCCCTCCTCGAGGCCGCGGGCGGGCGCATCGCCGCCAAGCCCGGCGCCGGAGGATCCCCCTTCGAGTTCTGGCGAGTCACCAGCGCAACTAATTAGCGTGCCCCTGGCCCGCCAGATCTGCCAGAATCGCTCTGATCATCTATGAACGTTCACGAGTACCAGGCCAAGGCCCTCTTCGAGAAGTTCGGTGTGCCCGTTCCCAAGGGCGCGGCCGCCACGGCGCCCGAAGGATTCGCCGACGCGCTCGCCGGGCTGCCGGAGGGCCCGACCATGGTGAAGTCCCAGATCCACGCGGGGGGCCGCGGGAAGGGCACGTTCAAGGACGGGTTCAAGGGCGGCGTGAAATTCTGCCGGTCGAGGGCCGAGGCGAAGGAGGTCGCCGCCAAGATGCTCGGCAACACCCTGGTGACGCTCCAGACGGGCCCGGCAGGGCGCAGGGTGCAGACCGTCTACTTCACGACCGCAAGCGACATAAAGAAGGAATACTACATGGCGATCCTCCTCGACCGCGCGAGGTCGCGCCCCGTGATCGTCGCCTCGACCGAGGGGGGCGTCGAGATCGAGAAGGTGGCGCGCGAGACGCCGGACAAGATCTTCAAGGTCGTCGTGGACCCCGCCTACGGGCTGGCCGACTACCAGGTCCGGGAACTCGTGACCAAGCTCGGCCTGGCCGGGGCGGAGGCGAAGAACGCGTCGCGGTTCGTCCGCGCGCTCTACGGCGTCTACTGGGAGACGGACGCGACGATGGTGGAGGTGAACCCCATGATCACGACCGGGGCCGGCGAGGTCGTCGCGCTCGACGCCAAGGTTTCCTTCGACGACAACGCCCTGTTCCGCCACCCGGAGATCGTCGCCCTGCGCGACCTGAACGAGGAGGACCCGAAGGAGACCGAGGCCACGAAGCACGCGCTCAACTACATCGCCCTCGACGGCGACATCGCGTGCCTGGTCAACGGCGCGGGGCTCGCGATGAGCACGATGGACATCATCAAGCACTTCGGCGGAAACCCGGCCAACTTCCTCGACGTCGGCGGCGGGGCGTCGCGCGAGCAGGTCGTAGCGGCCTTCAAGATCATCCTCGGCGACCCGAAGGTGAAGGGCATCCTTGTGAACATATTCGGCGGGATCATGGACTGCGACGTGATCGCGCACGGGATTGTCGAGGCCGTTCGCCTGGTGGGCCTGCGGCTGCCGCTCGTCGTCCGCCTCGAGGGCAACAACGTCGCGGCCGGAAAGGCGACCCTTGCGGCCTCCGGGGTCTCCATCGTCTCCGGGGACTCCATGGCGGACGCCGCGCAGAAGATCGTCAAGCTCGTCGCCTAGCTCGCCGAGCGGCGACACGGGCCGCGGCCCCACCCCCCCTTATCAGACCTCCCATGGCCATACTCGTCACTCCCGAAACCAGAATCCTCGTTCAAGGCATCACCGGCGACTTCGGCGGCCGCCACGCGCGCCTCTCGCTCGACTACGGCACAAAGGTCGTGGCGGGCGTAACCCCGGGAAAGGGCGGGCAGTTCTTCGAGCACGGCCCGCACCGGGTGCCGATCTTCAACTCGGTCGCGGAGGCGGCCGGGGCGACGGGCGCGACGGTGTCGGCCATCTTCGTGCCGCCCCCGTTCGCGGCCGACGCCATCCTTGAGTGCGCCGACGCGGGCCTCGACCTGGCCGTCGCGATCACGGAGGGGATCCCGGTGAGGGACATGGTGCGCGTGAAGCGGGCGATGGCCGGCGGGCGGACCCGGCTGGTCGGCCCGAACTGCCCGGGCATCGTGACGCCTGGGACCGGCGAGCAGTCGCACGGCGGCTGCCGGATAGGGATCGCCCCCGGCTACATCCACCGCAGCGGCCACGTCGGGGTCGTGTCCCGCTCGGGAACGCTGACTTACGAGGCCGTCTACCAGCTCACGGTCCGCTCGATCGGCCAGACCACCTGCGTCGGGATCGGCGGCGACCCGGTCAACGGGACGTCCCACCTGGACGTGATCCGGATGTTCAACGACGACCCCGAGACGCGGGGGATCGTCATGATCGGGGAGATTGGCGGAAGCACCGAGGCCGAGGCCGCCCGCTGGATCAAGGCCAACTGCGCCAAGCCCGTCGCCGGATTCATAGCCGGCGCGACGGCCCCGCCCGGACGCCGCATGGGCCACGCGGGCGCCATCGTCGGGGGCGCCGAGGACACGGCCGCTGCCAAGATTGCCGCCTTCAGGGAGTGCGGGATCGAGGTCGCGGTGACGCCGTCCGACATGGCCGACGCGCTCGTCCGGGCGGCGAAGGCGAGGGGCGTCTCGCTGACCTAGCCGGCGGCCGGCGGGGCGCGCCGGTGCTCGACCAGCTTGGCGTGCTTGTAGAACGAGTTCTCGAACCTCAGCACGGCGATGACCAGGCCCGGGCCTCCGTCCAGGAACCCGAGCTGAAGGAAGTAGGACTTGAAGAAGGCCCACTTGGCATGGAGGAGGGCCTTCAGGAAGCCGGCGGAGGCGCCGCGCCGCTCCTGCCCGGCGACGCCCAGCGACGAGTACCGGTTCATCTTGCTGATGGCCTCGGAGAGCGTCCGGTAGGGAACCTGGACGATGGGATGGCGCATCCGGCCCAGGCGACCCCGCAGGACCCAGCCCTCGTGCACGTCGTCCTCTACGGCGTAGCTCATGCGGCCGCGCCTGAAGAGCTGGGGCTGGCGGTAATCGGGGTACCAGCCGCCGTGGCGGACCTTCCGGCCCAGGAGGAAGTTCTGGCGCGGGACGAGGTAGGCGTCGGCCGACCCCGGGTCGGCGACGATGCGCAGGATCTCGTCCCGGGCCTCCGGGCCGCAGCGCTCGTCGCAATCGAGGCTGAAGATCCAGGGCTGGGTCGTGTTCTCGATCCCCGCCTGGCGGAGCTGGCCGAACTTCCTGAACTCGACCTGCACGACCCGCGCTCCGCGCCCGGCCGCGATCTCGGCCGTCCTGTCGGTGCTGAACGAATCGATCACGACAAGCTCGGCCGCCCAGGACACGCTCTCGAGCGCCTGGCCGATCTGCCCCTCCTCGTTGCGCGAAAGGATGAAGACGGATACCGGGGGCTTGGTTGCCATGGCGGGGCTAGGCCGGCGAACCCCTCTCCCCTCCGACCGCGGTGCGGGCGATCTGGTACATGTACCCGCAGCTGCGCCACGCCCGGACGAGGGCCCGCTTGGCCGCCCCCGACTGGAGGGCGAGCATGCAGGCCGCGGCGAAAAGCAGGAGCCCGACCGCCTTGACCACGCCGGCCGCCGCGCGCGTCGCCAGGTAACCGAAGGGCGACGCGCCGGATTCGCGCAGCATGCGCACGTGGTCCGCCACGCGGGAGCGGGCCGAGTCGAAGGCGTGGCGCAGGGAGTAGCCCAGCGTGAGGCGCTCGGCGGAGATCTGATGCTGGACCCTAGCCCCCGGAACAAACCACGCCTCGAGGCCCACCGTGCGCAGCCGCCGGATCATCTGGCTGTCGCCCCCCCCGAAGAGCCGGGAGCCCTGGCGGTCAAGGCGGGTGTCGAACATGCCGAATTGAACGAAGACCCATTTCGGGAACGCGAAGTTGGCGCCCACGGGGGCCTGGTCGGGCGCGAGCGGGCCCGGGTCGGCCCTGAGCCCGAGCGGCCGGTGCATGCCCTTCTGCCAGTCCGGGATCCCGTCGGGGAACACCGGCACCACCTCGCCGCCGACGACCCCGATCTTGTGCGCGCTCTCGGACGAGAAGGGGGCGATCAGCTGCGTGAGCCAGTCCGGCTCGACCAGGATGTCGTCGTCCACCAGCACGACCAGGTCGCCCCGCGCCTCCTCGATGGCGCGGTTGCGCCCGAAGTCGAGCCCCTGGCGCGTCTCGAGAATGCGCCGCGGCGCCGGGCTCGAGGTCACGAACGAAGTGACGACGTCGCGCGTCTCGTCCGTCGAGTTGTTGTCGACGACGAGGAGCTCCCAGCGGTCGGCCGGATAATCCTGGCGCACCATGCCGGAAAGCGTCTGGCGCAGGTAGCGGCAGCGGTTGTACGTGATGATTGCTACGGTGACTCGTAGGGAAGCCATCTATCTGGGGGTGGGAGCGGTCGCGAAGGTCTTCAATCTGATATCCAACGAGTTGCAATAAACCAAGCACTAAACCAAAAAATACTCTGGACGGATTGTCGCCGAATTCCATCCTTTACGCCGCATCAGGAACGAACCGGCCCCCAAAGGCCGGTTCCGCCAACCGGGCCGGGAGCGGCCACGGTGGATCGGGTGAAAGCCCGGATGTGCGGGGCCGCGGGGCCCCGAACCTAAACGCTCCCGAAAGCGGTGACCGACCTGATGCCAGGTCGGTCTTTTGCTTTCAGCCCTGGCGCGCGATCCAATCCAAAAGAAGACCATCACGCATCATGACGAATCAAGCCGAACGCTCCGCCATCCGCATTGCCGCGGATAATCCCAACCATCATCTCTGGAACAACCACGGGACCTGGTTCCTGCACTACACGGTGCACCCGACCCAGTTCACGAAGGAGCGCATACGCAGGTCCCTGGGAACCAAGGATCTCCAGCTTGCGCGCACCCGCAGGGACGCATTCTTTGCCCATTTCGCAGGCAGGAACGTGGCCGGCGGGCACGCCGCCGCCTGAAGGCCCGTCAGGCCGGGCCGGCCGGCACCGGCGCCCGCTGGTCGAATGCGACCATGATCTCCGAGCCAACCGAGTCGGCGAGGAGGCGGCCCCTTGGCTCGAGGCGCACCCGCGGCCCGTCCCGCGCGGCGAGGCCGTCGGCGCAGAGCCGGTCGACCAGGTCCTCAACGCGGCTCCAGGGGGCCCCGGGGCACCGCGCCCGCAGGCGCCCGATGTCGACTCCCGCGTTCATGCGAAGGCCGAACACGAGCGCGTCCTCGGCGAGGAGGCCCTGGGTCAGGGCCACGCGATCCCTGCTCATCCGCTCCCCGCGGGCGACCAGGCCGGCCCACTCCCCGAGGTCGGCCACGTTTGAGCCCCTCCAGCCCCGGTGCTGGGAGGCCGCGGACGGCCCCAGGCCCACCCACTCGCCCATCCTCCACGTGTTGACATTGTGGAGGCATTCGTGGCCCTCCCTCGCGAAATTTGAGATCTCGTACTGCGCGTAGCCGGCCGCGCCGAGGCGCTCCCAGGTGCGCTCGTACATCCGCGCCTCGTTCTCGGGGTCGAGCCTGACCCGGCCCTGGGAGAGCTTCACCCAGAGGCGAGTGTCCTCCTCGAAAGTGAGGCAGTAGGTCGAGACGTGGTCCGGGGCGAGCGAGACGGCATCCCCGATGTCGGCGTCCCATTCGGACGCGGTCTGGCCGGGCAGGGCGAACATGAGGTCGAGGTTGACGCTCGCGAACCCGGCGGCGCGTATCCGCTCGTAGGCCCGGTACACCTGCTCGCGCGAGTGCGCCCTGCCGAGGGCCTCGAGGAGCGCGGGCCTGAAGCTCTGTACGCCGAGCGACGCGCGGGTCACGCCCGCCGAGCGCAGGACGGCGAGCCGCTCCCGTGTCACCGAGGCGGGCGCGAGCTCCACCGTCCACTCGCGAAGGGGCGCCCCGCCCGCCGCCTTCCCGACGACCTCCGCCAGCCGCCCGAGGTCCGCCGGCGAGAGAAGCCCCGGCGTACCGCCCCCCCAGAACACCGTCTCGGGGGCCCTTTGCCAATCCACGAGCCGGGCCTCAAGGGCCGCGCCCTTCAGGAAGCCCCTGACCGATTCGGCGGTCGGACGGACCTGGTAAAACGCGCAGAAATCGCAGCTGGTGGCGCAGAAGGGCACATGGATGTAAAGACCGAGCGGTCCTGCGCCGTCAGCTTTGGCTTGCTCCTCTATGGCCACACGGCTCATTACTAGCGTGATATGGACCTCAAACAATTTGCCTTCGCGAGACAATTATTCCCCGCGTCGGCCGCAGCCCTCGCCGTGGCGGCGCTCTGCGGCTGCAGCAACCTGGCGCTGACGAACCTGACGCCTTCATCCCTGCCGGAGAACCCCTCGGGGATCTACACGTTCACCCTGCGCGTGACCCCGAAGTCGGCCTCGGTCATCGCGGACAGCATCACGCCCCGCATCGTGGTCGGCGCCGAGAGCCACGAGATGAAGCGCAGCGACACGTCGGTCGAGCTCTTCGAGTACGACTACAGGCTTCCGCCGTCCCAGAACGACATCGGCTACTACTACCTCGTGGACTACAGCAAGGGGGGCCCCACAACTCAGCAGGCGTACACCGCCCTCGAGCACACCGCCATAGTCAGCCGCTACGTGCTCTCGCTCGAGGTCAACCGCGGCCCCGTCGGCGCGAGGATAGGCGTCCTCGGCCGCGGATTCACGCCGCGGGACCTGATCGGGTTTGACGGCACCGCCGTCCGGACGGTCTACGAGTCGCCGACGTCCCTGGGATTCTTCGTGCCCGCGCTTGCGCCGGGCAGGACCTACAAGGTCACGCTCTCGAGCGCCGCCGGCAACTCGTTCGTCGGCACCTTCCGGATTGATTCGAGCGACGTGACCGTGGATCCCCCGACCCTCGCCCTCGCGCCCGGCCAGAAGCAGACCCTGACGTTCACGGTCAACAATCCGGCGCCGGCGGGCGGCCTGCTGCTCGACATCACGACGGACATCCCCGAGAGCGTGATCATGCCGGAGGTCGTTGTGCCCGAGGGCCAAACGACGGTGGCCGTCACGGTCGAGGGCGGAAAGCCGGGTGCCGGAAGCCTCTTCCTGAAGGGCTACGGGAGCGGCGAGGTGAGCGTTCCTGTGACGGTGGCAGCCCCGAAATAGGGGCTCCGGACCCCGCCAGGGGCCCGCCAAAGATTGTTTGAAAAGGCGCGGGCCCGGGGCATCCTCGCACTCCGTGGAAAACAAGGAACCGAAGCTGTCGTTCGAGTCAGCCCTGTCCAAGCTCGAGGCGATCGTCGAATCGATGGAGTCGGGGGAGGTCCCGCTCGCGGACCTCTTGGCCAAGTTTGAGGAGGGGAACAAGTTGCTGAAGCACTGCGAGGCCCGCCTCAAGGAGGCGGAGCTCAAGATCGAGCAGCTCAAGAAGGAGCGCGGCGAGGTCGCTTTCGCGAAATTCGAGACGGAGCGAGAGGACCAATGAGCGAGGCCGGAGCCCGACTTCTTGACGGGATCAAGGGACCGGCCGACGTGAAGGCGCTGGCCCTGGCGGACCTCCCGCGCCTGGCCCAGGAGATCCGCGAGGAGATCATATCGGTCACGGCCAGCCAGGGCGGCCACGTGGGCCCCAACCTGGGGGTCGTCGAGCTCACGATCGCCCTCCACCGCGTGTTCGATTCGCCCCGGGACTCGTTCGTCTTTGACGTCGCCCACCAGGGCTACGTCCACAAGCTCCTGACCGGGCGCAACGGCGGCTTCTTCCGGAAGCTTCGCCACGGCGGCGGGGCGAGCGGCTTTCTCAGCCGCGTGGAGAGCCCCCACGACGCCTTCGGGGCGGGTCACGCCGGCACGGCCCTCAGCGCGGCGCTCGGGATGGCGACGGCGCGCGACCTTCGCGGGACGGGCGAGCACGTGGTGGCCGTGTGCGGCGACGCCGCCTTCACGTGCGGGATAACGATGGAGGCCCTGAACAACGTCGTGGCGTCGACCAAGCGGCTCATCGTGATCCTGAACGACAACCAGTGGTCGATTGCGCGCAACGTGGGGGCGATGGCGAAGTACCTGAACCGGCTCAGCACGAGCACGACCTACAACCGGATCCACCACGACCTCGAGAAGTTCTTCACGGGCCTGCCGCACGGCCACGAGATGAACCAGCTCTGGGTGAAGTGGAAGCGCGAGACGAAGGACTTCTTCGTCAACTCGAGCCTTTTCGAGAAGTACGGCCTTCGCTACGTCGGCCCCATCGACGGGCACAACTTCGAGGAGCTGCAGAAGAACCTCGAGTTCGCCAGGCAGAGCGACGTCCCGGTGGTGATCCACGTGATCACCATGAAGGGCAAGGGCCTCGAGCCCGCGCTCAAGTCCCCGGAGAAGTTCCACGGCGTGGGGGGGTTCGACCCCGTGACCGGCGAGAGCCTGAAGCCCAAGCCCGGCACTCCGCCCTCCTACCAGGACGTGTTCGGCCAGGCGATGGTCCGGTTTGCGAGGGAGGACCCGCGGGTGGTGGGCATCACCGCCGCGATGCCGAGCGGCACGGGCCTCTCGAAATTGGCCGCGGAGCTGCCGCGCCAGTTCTTTGACGTAGGGATAGCGGAGGAGCACGCCGTCCTTTTCGCCGCCGGGATGGCGACCAAGGGCATGCGCCCGGTGTGCGCCATCTACTCGACGTTCCTCCAGCGCGCCTACGACCCCATCATCCACGACATCGCGCTCCAGAACCTGCCGGTCACGTTCTGCATGGACCGGGCGGGGCTCTCGCACAACGACGGGCCTACCCACCACGGGCTATTCGACATCGCCTACCTCCGGTGCGTCCCGAACCTCACGCTGATGCAGCCCAAGGACGAGGACGAGCTGGTCGACATGCTCCACACGGCTCTCGAGCTTGGATCGCCCGCCTTCATCCGCTACCCGAGGGGGGCGGGCGCGGGGGCGGCGGTGAAGGACAGGCCGCAGCGCCTCGACATCGGCCACGCCGAGGTCCTGCGCGAGGGCTCGAACATCGTCATCTGGGCGCTCGGCCCGATGATCCCGGCCGCGCTGGCCATCGCCGACAGGCTGCTCATCGAGGAGAACCTCTCGGTCGGCGTCGTCAACGCGCGCTTCATCCGCCCCCTCGACCGGACCCTCCTCCTGAGCCAGGCGGCCGTGGTCCCGCTGATCGTGACGATCGAGGACCACGTCCTCCCGGGCGGATTCGGAAGCTCGGTGCTCGAGGCCCTCCAGGACGCGGGCTGCCCGGCCGCCGTCGAGCGGATCGGCTGGCCCGACAGGTTCGTCGAGCACGGCTCGAGCGTCGAGGCGCTCAGGGCCGCCTACGGGCTGTCGGCGGACGAGATGCACCGGCGCGTCCTCAGCCGCTGGAGGAACCTCCGCGAGGAGCGCGTCGAGGCCGACGTCTGAGGGTCCCCGCCCCTACCCTCCGGAGACGACGGCGGCCACGAACGCCTCCCGCGCCTCGATGTGCGGGTTGTGGCCCGAGCCGGCGAGGGTCGTGATCCGGGCCGACGGGAAATGGCCCCGGATCGCGCCGTGGTCCCCGGGCCCCACGTAAGCCGAACGGGCGCCGGCGACAAAGAGCGCGGGCCCGTCGAAGCGGTCCGCCGCGCCGAGCGGGTTGCGCTCGAGCTCCGGGAGCGCAGCCGCAATGACCGCCAGGTTGACCCGCCACCCCCAGGCTCCCCCGGGGGCCCGCTCGAGGTTGGCCGCCAGGAACTTCCGCATCGCCCATGACGGTATTCGCGCCTCGAGCCGCCTCTCGGCGTCCGCGCGGGACTTCAGGGTCGCGAGGTCGAGCTCGTTCATCGCGCGGAACTCGGCGCCGCGCTCCGGCCAGGAATATGCCCTGGGGGCGATGTCCACGACGACGAGCCGGTGAACGCGCGCCGGGAGCCGGCACGCGAGGAGCATCGCCACCTTCCCTCCCATGCTGTGGCCAAGGAGCTCGGCCCGGGAGACTCCGTTCGCGTCCATCCATCCCGCGACGTCGTCCGCCATCACCTCGTAGGACATGGCCTGGGCGTGCGGGGACATCCCGTGGTTGCGCAGGTCGAGCGCGAACACCCTTCGCCCGGCCGCAAGGTCGCGCCCCGCCGTCAGCCAGTTCCGGGACGAGCCGAGCATCCCGTGGAGGATCACGAACGGCGGGTCGCCCGCGCCGCCGAAGTCGCGGTGGAAGAGCCGAACCGTTGGGGTCGTGGCCGGGGGCGCCATGGGGGGACGGCGCCCATCGTGCGCATCCGGCCCCTCGCTCCAACATTGAATTCCGCAACCCGTGGGGTTCGAATGGGTCGGATGACCGGCCCCGAGAAACTCACCCCGATGATGCAGCAGTACTTCGAGGTGAAGCGCGGGCTGCCC